>NZ_JBIRHJ010000008.1:0-279248 GCF_044328435.1 Streptomyces sp. NPDC017940
TCGCGCCGTCAGTGTGTTGCTTGGCACGCTGCGCTCGGTCATCCCGCCACGACCCCTCCCGTGCGTTCAGCGTCTGCGGCTCCGTGCCACTTGCGGCCCGTGCACCTTGCGTCTCGGTGCCTCATGCGGCCCGGTGCGGTGCCTTGTGCGGCCCGTGCGGGGGTTAACCGGCTCGCACTTCGGTGTTCTGGCCCACGTGCAGCAGCCACCTCCCGTCGTCCTGCTTGGTCATGACGTAGAGCGGAGCGCCTTCCGAATCGCCCTCTGGCGAGTGGTAGACCTGGCGGACCTTGACGGCTGCCACGTCGGGGCGCAGGAACTGCGTGTGCACTGCCTTGTAGGTGACCTCGCCGTCCCAGCTCGCAGTGGGCAGCACGGTGCGGGTGAAATCGGCGATCGCGTCGAAGCCGATGAGGACCTTGCCGTGGGCGGTCGTCCAGAGGGCGTCGGGGTGGAACAGCGCGAGGAAACCCTCCACGTCCTTGGCGCGCTGGGTGCGCTCGACGGTGGCCACCACCTGTTCGATGGCTTTGATGTCTGCTGCTTCGGTGTTCATGCAGCTCATCCTGGGACCTCAAGCGGACTTGAGGTCAAGGTCCGCCGGTCACCTCCTGTCCAGGCTGCCGGGTGCCGTTCAGGTGGGGGGAGGAGTGTCGCCCTTGCGGAGGTTCGTCGCACCGCCGTCCACCAGCATGGGGGGTGGTGTCGTGTCCAGGGCCTCGGAGAGGTCCGTCAAGGCCTTGGTGAGGAGGGTGGCGCCCCGGCGGACCACCCGGGCGGGGGCGTCCTGCGGCTCCCAGGCGGTGAGGACGTCGTGGACGCCGTCCCAGTGCGGGACACGGCGCTCCCGTACGGCCTTCGCGCCCTGCTCGGTGGCCGCGCGCAGGGCGGTGGCGAGGTCGGCCGCGGCGGGCACGGGGGGTGTGCCGCGGTCCGGGAGGTGGGCCTCCAGGAGCATCGCGACCCGGCCGAACTGGGCCAGGGCGTCCTCCGCCTCCGCGGCCGCCGCCCGCGACAGGCCACGGTGGCGTACGGGTTCGTGCTCGGCCTTGGTCAGGGCTTCCTGCCAGGCGGCCCGGGCGTCGCGGGTGGCGAGGAGCGTCTCGCGGACGTCGGGGCAGGACGTGCCCGCCGGGTCCGCGTAGTGGTCGGCGACGGCCGCCGCGTACCTGCCCTCCGCCGTCAGCCAGTCCGCCAGGCGCGTGCGCAGCCGCGGGGTCTCCCACGCCGGGTACGAGGCGTACGCCGCCATGGCGAGGAGGCCGCCGATGAGGGTCAGGACGACGCGTTCGGGGACCGTCTGCGTCCACTGCTCACCGCCCATGCCGAGGAGGAAGACCACGTACGCGGCCACACAGGCCTGGGCGGCGATCTGGCCCGTACGCATCAGGAGGTACATCAGGCCCGCCGACGTCACCGCGAGCGCGGCGGAGAGGTGGGTGCCCGGGTGCGTCAGCTGGACCAGGGCCGTGGCCAGGGTCACGCCCACCAGGGTGCCGGCGAAGCGGCCCACCGCGCGGGTGTAGGTCTGGGAGAAGTCGGGGCGCATGACCATGACCGACGCCATGGGGGCCCAGTAGGGGTGGCCGAGCGGCAGGTACGTTCCGAGGACGTAGCCCGCGACCGCCACCGTCGTCACGCGCAGGGCGTGGCGGGTCACCGCCGTGTGCCGCCGCTTCAGCTCCTGGCGCATGGCCCCGAGCGCGGCCGGGACCAGGGCCGTGAGTCCGGGCCTGACCAGGTTCGCGTTCGCCGGCTGCCCGGGCTCGGCGGGAGCCGGGGTCTCGTCCGCCGACGTTCCCCCCGCCACCTCCACCACGTCCCGCAGGAGCGTGGCCAGGCGGCGGGCGGCTCGCTGGGGCGGGCCCGTGAGGACGGTGCCCGGGTCCGGGGTGCGGAAGGTGGCGAGCGCCGACGGTGGCAGGTCCACCGGGTCGCCGTGGCGGATGGCGCGGGCCGCGGCGTCGAGGATGGTGCCCGTCGCGGCGAGGAGCTCGCGGACCCGGTCCCGTTCGGGGCCGTCCGCGGGGACGCCGAGGGCCGGGTCGGCCAGGGAGGCGAGCACCGGGCGGATGCGTTCGGCGACGCCGCGGGCGCCGTGGAGCTCTGCGGGGCGGGTGCGGGCCTGGCGCGGCGTGATGTGCGCGGCGGCGCGGGCCGTCATCAGCGGGACCGGGTCGAAGGGCGCCACGGGGTCGTGGCGCAGCCTGCGGGCGTAGTCCGCCTCTGCGGCGAGCGCGTCGGCGAGGGCGTCGCGGTGCGCGCCCCAGCGGCGTACCGGGAACACGATCACCAGGGCCGCCTGGAGAGCGCCGCCCACGACCATCATCGCGGCGTGCCCCGCCGCGGCGGCCACGGACGTCGGCAGGGTGATCGTGACCAGCATGATCGCCACATTGGAGGTGGCGATCAGGCCGATCGTCGGTCCCGCCGCCCAGCTCAGGCCCGCCAGGAAGGTCCACAGGGCCAGGAGGGCCAGAAAGAGCAGGAGGTGGCTGCCGGTGAGGTAGCCGAGGAAGGTGGAGAGGGCGAGGCTGGTGCCGGAGGCCAGGGCCAGTTCGGGGCGCGGGCGCCAGCTGCGCTGGAAGGTCGCGATGGCCGCCTGGAACGCGCCGAAGGCCGAGCTCGCCGCGACCGCCGGGCCGAACAGCGTCAGGCTCAGGCCGATCACGATCGCCAGGCCCGCCGCGCCGCGCAGCGCCACCAGGGGTTCGAGCCGCCGCCGCTCCACGGCCAGACCCGAACGCCCCGTCTGCTTCAGGGCTCGCCACCAGGTCATTTTGCGATACTACGGGCATATGGGGCATGTCATATGACGGGATCCGTCCGTCAGCCCTGGCCTCCCTGGCCTCCCCGTCCTCCCACGTCCCGGGTAACCCGTACCGCGTCCAAGTACTCCGCGATGGCGTCCCTGTTGCGCAGCAGGCACTCGGCCCGGTGCGTCATGCGGTCGAGCTCCCTCTCCAGGGTGGCCAGCATCTCCGGGGTGGCGTCGGGGAAGTGGATGGTGCGGGGCTTGTTCAGGCACGGGAGTATCTGTTTGATGATCCGGGTCGGCAGGCCCGCGTCCAGGAGACCGCGGATCTGGAGGACCCGGTCCACACAGAACTCGTCGTACTCCCGGTAGCCGTTGGCGGCCCTGTCGGCGACGATCAGGCCCTGCTCCTCGTAGTAGCGCAGCAGCCTGCGGGAGGTGCCGGTGCGCTCCGAGAGCTCACCTATGCGCATCAGCCCTCCACGCGCGCGCGGTGCGCCATGTGTGCCCGGTCCGCGGCGGCGGCGCCCTGCGCCCAGCCCTCGCCGTCCCGCACCCCGCGCACCCGGGTCGTGGACGTCTCGGGGAACATCCGCTCCGTCCGGTCGGTGACGGCGACGTCGCGGGCGGCGAGCACCGGGAGCAGCGCGCCGCCGTCGGCGCCGGAGTGGGTGACGGGAGCCGCGGCCGCCTCCAGGCGGGCGCCCATCCGCTGCGCGTACGCCATCAGGAAGGCCTGCCGGAACGCCTTGGTGCGCTTGCGCCCGCCCGCGCGCTGACCGGCCTCCGCCTTGGTCATCGCCGCCGTGCCCTGCACGAGCAGGGAGGTGTGGAGGAGGTCCACCGCTTCGAGGTCGGGTTCGAAGCCGACGACGGTGGAGAAGGAGTACGCCTCGTTCCAGACCGCGCGGCAGCGGTTCGCGTCGGCGACGGCGTCGAGGAGGATCGCCTTGGCCGTCTCGTACGGGGCATCGACGCCGATGCGGCAGGCGCCGGGCACACCGGCGGCGTGCGTCCGGGCGGCGAGCACGGCCTCGTCGACGCTGTACCGGGCCATCAGCTCCTGCGCCTTGGCGGTCAGCGCCTCCGCCTCTTCCGGGTAGCCCGTCGCCTCGGCCTTGGCGAGCAGGGCGCGGATGCGGGTGAGGGTGCGCGGTTCGTCGCCGGGGTGCCGTGGCGGCAGGTGTACGGGGGTGCCGGGCGCCGGCCCCACGGGCTCGATCGGAGGCAGCCGGAGCAGCAGGCGGTAGAGGGCGAGCACGGCGGTGGCGTGGGCGAACCGGTCGGGGGCCCGCCAGGGCGCGTACGCGTCGAGGGCGGCGAGCTGGGCGGGCCAGCGGGCGGGCAGCAGCTCGGGGGCGTACGCCCGGCTCTCGGCCTGGATCAGGGACGCGGCCAGGCGTACGTGGGGCTCGTCGAGGTCGCGCCGCACCAGGCGCAGGACGTCGGCGGGCTGCCAGCCGCGCACCCAGGCGCGGCGGAGCAACTCCTCGCCCCTCGCCGCCAGTTCGGCGTCCGCCTCGGGGGCGGCGGCGAGCAGGGACGCGCCGGTGTCGAGCCCGTGCGTGGCCCCGCCCGCGCGCCCGGCGTCCGCGTCCGGCCCGTGGAACGCCGCAGCGAACGCCCTGTCGATCACCGATTCCATACCCCTAAGGGTAGGCCTGGCCCTACCGTCGACCGGCCCGCCAGTGGTCGTGAGCGCCGGGGCCCGGCACGGTTGGCTCGGAGCATGGTTCTTGCGTCGCTACGGGCCCGGTGGGCCCAGTTTCTGGGTGCCTTCGTCGCCGTCGCCCTCGGGGTGACCCTGATGGCGGCCATGGGGGTGGGGCTCGCCGCGAGCCTGGACCCGCCGGTGCGCCCGCCGGTGCGGTTCGCGGGGTCGCCGGTGGTGGTGGCGGGGCAGGACACGCTGACGGTGGCGGTGCGGCGGGGGCCCGGAGTCGGCCGGGTGACGAAGCGGCTCGCTCATCCACACCCTGTGGACAAAGAATTGCTGCGCGAGCTTCACCGCCTGGGGCAGATCCGTACAGACAGTAAGGGATCGGACATGCCCGGCGGAGAGGTGACCGGGGTCGACGCGGTGGGCGTGGACGCGCCCGTGGCCGCCGTCCGTGCCGTCGTCGCCGCGTCCGGCACGGGGGCGCGCGTCCTCACCGGCTCCGACCGGCGCCTCGTCGACCCCGCCACCGGGCGGGACGCGGAAGCCCTGGTGGCCGTGCACTCCTTCCTCGGCACGGCGGGCGGGGTCGCCGCGTTCGTGTCCGCCTTCGTGACCGCGTCCACGTTCGCGTTCGTGGTGGCCCTGCGGCGGCGCGAGTTCGGGCTGCTCCGGGCGGCGGGGGCGAGCCGGGGCCAGGTGCGGCGGTGGGTGCTCGGCGAGGCGCTCGTGGTGGGCGCGGTGGCCTCGGCGGCCGGGTGCGCGGGCGGGGCGTGGGCCGCGCCCGTGCTCGCCCGGGTGCTGGTGGACGCGGGCGTGGCGCCCGCGTGGTTCACGGTCGCCGAGGGATTCCCGGCCTCCGCCTGGACGTGGTGGCCCTACCAGCTCGCCTTCTGGACCGGCGTCGTCGTCGCGCTCGCCGGGTCCTGGAGCGCGGCGCGCCGGGCGGGACGCGTCAGTCCCGTGGCGGCCCTGCGGGACGCCTCGCTCGACGCGGGGGTCATGCCGCCCGCCCGCCGGGTGGCGGGGGCGGCGCTGCTTCTGGGCGGGGGCGGGTGGCTGGTGTGGACGCTGTGGGCCGCGCCCGCCGAGCTGATGAAGCGGAAGTTCTATGTGGTGGAGGGGATGGTGCTCGCCACCGCGGCGGCGGCGCTCGTGCCTTTGGCGGTGCGGTACGTGGACCGGGTCGTCGTGTGCCTCTGGGGTGCCGGCTGTGGGCTCCTGGGGGTTGCCCGCAGGGGGCGTGCGCGTGCTCGCCGGAGCGGGGGGCGCGGGGCGGGTGCCCTCGCCGTGCGCCTCCGGGGCGCCGGCCGTGGGCCCCTGGGGGGTGCCCGTGGGGGGCGTGCCCACCGAAGCGGGGGGCGTGAGGCGGGTGCCCTCGTCATGCGTCTGCGCGGCGCCGACCGTGGATCCCTGGGGGGTGCCCGCAGGGGGCGTGCCCGCCGGGGTATAGGGCGCGGCGCGGGCGCCCTCGCCATGCGCCTGCGGGGCGCCGACCGTGGACCCCTGGAGGTCGCCCGTAGAGGGCGTGCTCGCCGGAGCAGGGGGCGCGCGGCGGGCACCCTTGTCCGGCTTGCGCTGGGCAATATGACCGGGGCCGTGCGGCGCACCAGTGCGGTCGCTGCTCCTGTGCTCGTCATCGTGGCTCTCGCAGGGTGTCTGCTCGGGTCCGCCGCCACGGTGGGGCGGGCCCGGGCCGAGGAGGCGCGGGCCCGTACCGCCGCGGATCTCGTCGTCACCGGTGACAGGTTGAGACCGGTCGCCGGGGGCGTCCCGGGGGCCGTGGTCGCCGCCTCCGCGGCCACCGCCGTCTACGTACGCGAGGACGGCGGCACCGCCCTCGTGCGGTCGAAGGCCCGCGCGGTGAGCGATCCGCGGGCGTTCGCGGCGGTGACGCGGCTGCCCGTCGTCGCCGGTGATGTGCGCCGGCTCGACGACCGTTCCATCGTCGTCGACGAGGAGTGGGAGCGGCACCGGGTCGGCGAGCGGGTGGACGTGCGGCTCGGGGACGGGCGCCCGGTGCGGTTGCGGATCGTTGCCGTGCTCGCGCGCGGCGCCGGCGACAACGGGGCGTACGTGACGTCCCGCAACGTCCCCGCCGCCCCGCTCGACCGCGTGGACGTGGCCCTGCGGGCGGGTGCCGACCGTGCGGCCGTCGTGGCGGCGCTGCGGGCGGGTACCGGGGGTGAGGTGCGGTCCGCCGGGGAGTGGGTGGCCGCCGAGTACCCCGGTGTGCGGGCGCAGACCCGGCTCGGGTTGCTCATGCTGCTCGGCATCTGTCTCACCTATACGGCGATCTCGCTGGTCAGCACCCAGTTCATGACGGCGGCCGTGCGTGCGCCCGAGCTGCGTTCGTTGCGGCTCGTGGGGGCGTCCCCCGGGCAGATCCGGGTTGTGGTGGGGGTCGAGGCGGGGCTTGCTGTGGGGGTGGGGGCGGTGCTTGGGCTCGGGGTGGCGGTGGTGGGGCTCGGGGGGTTGAGCCTGGGGCTTGCCCGGCTTTCCGCGTTCGCGGGGGTGGTGGTGCCCTGGGGGGTGGTGGGGGTGTGCGTGGGGGTGTGTCTGGTGGTGGCTGTGGGGGGTGCGCTTGCGGGACGCCCTGGGCGTGCCCTCGCGGGGCGCCCCAACCCCGCCCCTTCCCGATAACCATGGGTCTGCCGCCCCCTGGACCCCCGCCCCCATCGGCGCTCCGCGCCTCGTCCTCAAACGCCGGACAGGCTTTTTCCCCACCCACCCGCCCTTCCATCGCGCTGCGCGCTCGTCCTCAAACGCCGGACCGGCTGGGATCGCGCTGACGCGCTCGTCCTCAAACGCCGGACCGGCTGGGATCGCGCTGACGCGCTCGTCCTCAAACGCCGGACGGGCTTGGAAGCTTCGCCGGACGGACTTGGGAGCCTCACCGGGCGGGCTTGGAGCCGCGCCGGACCGGCTTGAGAGTCTCGCCGGACCGGCTTGAGATCTCCGCCGGGTGGGCTTGAAAGCGCCGCCGGGCGGGCTTACGAGCTTCGCCGGAAGGGCGGAGAGCTCCGCCCGACGGCATGCGAGCTTCGCCGGACGGGCTGAGAGCTCCGCCGGACGGCTTGCCAGATTCCCCGGACGGGCTGAGAGCTCCGCCGGACGGCTTGCCAGCTTCGCCGGAAGGGCTTGTGAGCTTCGCCGGGTGGGCTGCGTTCGTGCCGCCGGGGCGAAGTATCCAGCCTGTCCGGCGTTTGAGGACAAGCGCGCCAGCGCGGAAAAAGGGCGGGTGGGTGGGGAAAAGCCCGTCCGGCGATTGAGGACAAGCGCGCCAGCGCGGGAAAGGGGCGGGCGGGTGGGGAAAAGAGCCCGTCCGGCGGTTGAGGACGAGCGCGGAGCGCGATGGGAGGGCGGGTGGGTGGGGGAGAAGGCGTTGCGCTGGGGCGTTGTCAGTGGGCGGTGGGATCGTCGGGGGTATGGACGGCGAACGGTGGGTGGTGGCGGAGGAGGCGGGCGGGGGCGCCGCCGTGGTGCCGGTGGACGGCTCGGGCCGGCCCGTGGGCGACGTACGCCGCGAGGCGGACCTCGTCACGGCGGTGCGCAACCACCCGGAGGTGACAAGGTGGGTGTGGCGGTCGACGACCGCCGTGTACCCGCGGCTGCTCACCGCGGGAGTACCCGTACAGCGCTGCTACGACATCGAGGCCGCCGAACAACTGCTCCTCGGCCACGAGGGCCGCCACGGCGAGCCCCGCTCCGCAGCGGCGGCCTGGGCCAGGCTGCACCGAAGACCCGTACCGCAGGACCCGCCACCCCGCGCCGCCGACCCGACCGCCCAGGACTCCCTCTTCGATCCCTCCCCGGCGTCCCACCTCCCCCTGGAGGCCCTCCTCGAGGTGTACGCGGACCAGCTCACCCGGCACGGGGCCACCACCCACCCGGGCCGCATGAAGCTGCTCACGGCGGCCGAGTCGGCGGGCATGCTCGTGGCCGCCGAGATGAGCGCGGCGGGCCTGCCCTGGCGCGCCGACACCCACAAGGAGGTCCTGCACGAACTGCTCGGCGACCGCTACGGAGGCAGTGGCGAGCCGCGCAGGCTCGCCGAGCTCGCGGACGAGGTGTCCGCGGCGTTCGGCCACCGCGTGCGCCCCGACCTGCCCGCGGACGTGGTGAAGGCGTTCGCCCGCGCCGGCATCCGGCTCAAGTCGACGCGCAAGTGGGAGCTGGAGGAGATCGACCACCCGGCGGTCGTGCCCCTGCTCCGGTACAAGACGCTGTACCGCATCTGGACCGCCCACGGCTGGTCCTGGCTCCAGGCCTGGGTGCGCGACGGCCGCTTCCGCGCCGAGTTCACACCGGGCGGCACCGTCTCGGGGCGCTGGACCACCAACGGCGGCGGCGCGCTCCAGATCCCCAAGGTCATCCGGCGCGCCGTGGTCGCCGACCCGGGATGGCGCCTCGTCGTCGCCGACGCCGACCAGATGGAGCCCCGCGTCCTCGCCGCGATCTCCCGCGACCGCGGTCTGATGGATGTCGCGGGCAGCGCAGAGGACCTGTACACCCGGCTGTCCGACCGCGCGTTCGCCGGTGACCGCGAGCACGCCAAACTGGCGCTGCTCGGCGCGGTGTACGGGCAGACCTCCGGTGACGGCCTGAAGAACCTGGCGGCGCTGCGCCGCCGCTTCCCCCTCGCCGTCGCGTACGTGGACGACGCGGCGAAGGCGGGCGAGGAGGGGCGGCTCGTCCGGACGTGGCTGGGGCGGACCAGTCCCCCGGCCGTCGGGAGCGGCGCCGACGACGACGGGGAGGCGGGTCTGCCGCAGGAGGCGCCCGCCGCCGGGAGCGCCGCGCCCCAGGACGAGTTCACACCCGGGTACGCCTCGTCGGACGCGCGTGCCCGGGGCCGCTTCACCCGTAACTTCGTCGTGCAGGGCAGCGCCGCCGACTGGGCGCTGCTGCTGCTCGCCGCGCTGCGCAGGGCCACCGCGGGGATGCGTGCCGAACTGGTCTTCTTCCAGCACGACGAGGTGATCGTGCACTGCCCGCAGGAGGAGGCGGAGGCCGTCGTGGCGGCGGTGCGCGAGGCCGGGGACCTCGCGGGGCGGATCGCCTTCGGCGAGACGCCGGTGCGGTTCCCGTTCACGGTGGCCGTCGTGGAGTGCTACGCCGACGCCAAGTAGCCGTGCCGGCGTCCGACGCCCCATAGCAGCCGTGTCGGCGTCCGACGCCCGGTGCCGTGCGCCCGTACGGCCGTAGACGGCGGCCGTCTGTTGCCGGGGCGTTGCAGGCGTGTGGACATGTGCCCTGTTCGATTACGCGAGCCCGCGTGCGGGCCTACGTTGCTGACGCCAGGCGGTTCGGAAGGCGGTTCGGAAGGCGAGGAACGCCATGTCAGTGACCGACGAATACCTCAGGAACAACGCCGAGTACGCGCGGTCGTTCAAGGGTCCGCTGCCGCTGCCGCCGTCCCGGCAGGTGGCCGTGGTGGCCTGCATGGACGCCCGTCTGAACCCGTACGGGGTCCTCGGTCTCGCCGAGGGCGAGGCCCATGTCATCCGCAACGCGGGCGGGGTCGTCACGGACGACGGTATCCGCTCCCTCGCGATCAGCCAGCACCTCCTGGGCACCCGCGAGATCATCCTCATCCATCACACCGACTGCGGGATGCTCACGTTCACCGACGCCGACTTCAAGCAGCGCCTGGAGGGGGAGACGGGGCTGCGGCCCCCGTGGTCGGCGGAGACGTTCACCGACCTGGAGGAGGACGTGCGGCAGTCCGTCCGCAGGATCACGCGCAGCCCCTTCGTCCCGTACACCGATTCCGTGCGCGGCTTCGTCCTCGACGTGGCGAGCGGACGGCTGACGGAGGTCTCCCCCTAGGACCCGTAGGAGCCGTAGGACCCCTAGGACTCCTAGGGCCCCTAGGAGTACTAGGGGCCGACGGTCAGGAACGGGGACCCAGCAGCGACTTCAGCTCGTCGACGACCTCGGCGCTCACGCCGTCCAGGGACTCCAGGGCCGCCAGGGCCGCATCCCACTGGGCGTGCGCCTCCCGCGTACGGCCCCATGTGTGCAGCAGGAGTCCGAGCTGATGGCGGGCGAGGCCGCCCATGTGGGTGTCGCCGCGGTGCTCGGCGCGGTCCAACAGGACGGTGCCCTCGCGGGCGGCGTCCTCGTGCCTCGCCAGTCCGCGCAGGGCCCGGACCAGGCCGAGGCGGGACTGGGACTCGCCGTGCCAGTCCGCGTACTCGCCGTGCAGCCGCAGGCTCTTCTCGAAGTGGGCGAGGGCGGCGGCGGGTTCGCCGAGGGTGAGGTGGGCGTAGCCGATGTTGCAGTGCGCGGACTGCCGGACGATCAGGTTCCCGATGCGGTCGCCGATCGCGAGGCTGCGTTCGTGGTGGGCGATGGCGGTGCGAGCGTCGGTGTGCTCGTAGAGGTTGCCCAGGTGGCTGTAGGTGGTGGCCTCGCTCAGCGGGTCGTCGAGGCTGCGGGCGAGACCGAGGGCCCGGCGGAGGGCGCCCGCGGACTCGGCGTGCCGGCCGAGGCCCTCCAGGAGGAGGCCCCGGTGGTTCAGGCCGCGGCGTACGCAGGAGACGTCGCCGAGGGACCGCCACAGGGCGAGGGCCTCGTCGTTCAGCGTCAGGGCCTCGCTCGCGCGGCCCGCCATGAACCGGTGCCCCGCCAGGTCCGTCAGGGCCTGCGCCCGCGCCCGCCGGTCCCCGGCGCGCCGGGCGGCCGCCACGGCGACGGCCCCGAGCCTGGCCAGCTCCGTGAGCCGCCCGCGCCGCTGGAGGTAGGGGAACAGGTGCCGGACGAGGGCGGGCACCAGGCCCGTGGCGTCGTGCCGGTGCCGCTCGGTGAGCGCGACGATGTTCGGCAGCTCCTGGTCGGCCCAGGCGAAGGCCTGGTCGGTGGTGGCGAAGGCGGAGGCGGGCGAGTCGCCCGGGGCGTCCGGATCCTCCGTGGCCTCCGTAGGGACCGGGGGTTCCGTAGGGGCCGGGGGCAGGTCCGGTCCCGCGGGGCCGAGGCGGTCCTGTCTGTCCCTGCCCTCCGGCACGATCGCCAGGAGTGCCTGGCGCGCCATGGTGTCGTACCAGGTCAGCGCCGAGCGGTCGGCGGACTCCGCGGGCGGTGCCGCGTGTTCGCGGGCGAAGGCACGGACCAGGTCGTGGGGTACGTAGCGGCCGTACGCGATCTCGTCGAGGAGGGCGACGTCGACCAGGCGGTCGAGGGCGGCCTGGGTACGGGGGCGGGGCAGCCGCAGCACGTGCGCGAGCAGCGGGGCGCCGTACTCGGGCAGGTCCAGGGCGCCGATGGCGCACAGCGCGCGGGCGGCGTCGCGGTCGCCCGCGCGGTCGGATTCGCGCAGCGAGGTGAGCGCGACGTCGAGTGAGCTGCGGACGCTCAAGTCGTCGTGTTCCAGGTGGTGCAGGCGACCGCCGCAGTCCGCGAGGAGGTGCGCGAGCGCGTCCGGCGTGAGGGCACGGCGGGCGGCGAGGCGGGCGGCGACGATGCGCAGGGCGAGCGGGAGCCGCCCCGCGAGGGCCACCAGCGGGTGCGTCGCGTCCAGGCCGGTGCGGCCGGACGCGGCGCGGAGCAGGGCGGCGCTGTCGGTGTCGGACAGCGGCCGCAGCGGGAAGCGGGCCGCGCCGTCGAGCGCGGTGAGCTGGGAGCGGCTGGTCACGATGACGCCGCAGCCCGGGCCGCCGGGCAGCAGCGGCCGCACCTGCGCGGCCCCGGCCGCGTCGTCGAGCACCAGGAGGGTACGGGTCGGGGCGAGCAGCGAACGCAGCAGCGCGGCGGACGCGTGCGGGTCGTCGGGGGTGTGGCGCGCCCCGGCGCCGAGGTCGCGCAGGAGCGCGGCGAGGGCCTGTCCCGGGGTGAGCGCGGAGGTGGCGCCGTGCAGGTTGAGGTAGAGCTGCCCGTCGGGGAAGGCGTCCCGCAGCTCGTGCGCGGCGTGCACGGCGAGCGCGCTCTTGCCGACCCCCGCCATCCCCGCGAGCACGGCGACGGCAGGCACCCCACCGCGCCCTCCTCCGGCCCCCGCGCCCGCCCCGCCGAACAGCTCGCGGAGCCGCCGGACCTCGTCCGTGCGCCCGGTGAAGTGCAGGGGCCTTGGCGGGAGTTGGGCGGGGCGGGGTGGGTGCGGTGGGTTGGCGGGCGCGGGGGTGTTGTCGGTGGCTTGGGGTGCGGGGGGCGGGGGCGGGGCGCTGCCGGGTACGGGGGCCGGGGCGGGTACGGGGGCCGGGGCGGGTGCGGGGTCCGGGGCGGGTGCGGGGTCCGGGGTGCCGCCGGGTACGGGGTGCAGGGTGCCGCCGGGTACGGGGTGCAGGGTGCCGCCGGGTACGGCGCCCGGGGAGCTGGGGGGTGCGGGGGCTGCGAGGCTGGGGGGTGCGGGGGCCGGGTGACCCTCGGGTATGTGGCGTGGGGTGCTGTCCGGCGCGGGGGGCGGCGGTCCGGTGTTGCCTTCGGCCAGGCTCGGGGTCGGGGCCGACGTCGGGGCCAGGTCCGGGTCCGGGGCCAGGTCCGGGTCCGGGGCCGGGGTCGGGGCCGAAGTCGGAGCCGAGGTCGGAGCCGGGGCCGGAGCCGGGGTCGGGGCCGAAGTCGGAGCCGGGGCCGGAGCCGGGGTCGGAGTCGAGGCCGAAGCCGGGGCCGAAGCCGGGGGTGAGGCGCCGTGCGCGACGGACTTGTCCGGTACGGAGAATGCCCCGCCCAGACCTGCACCCGCGCCCACGCCTCCGCTCACACCCCCGCTCGCGCCCGCGCCCGCACCCGCGCCCCCGCGCAGGACCTCCCCGTGGGCCTCCCGCACCGCCTCCCCCGGCTCCACGCCGAGTTCGTCGACCAGGCGGCGGCGGAGTGCGCGGTGGACGGCGAGGGCCTCGGCCTGGCGGCCGGTGCGGTGCAGGACGAGCATCAGGTGGCGGTGGAAGTTCTCGCGGAGCGGGTGCTCGGCCACGAGGGACGTCAGTTCCGGGGTGAGTGCCCCGAGTTCGACGGACACGGAGGAGGGGTCGCCGTCGGGGTCCGCCGCTGCGCAGAGGAGTGCGTCGAAGCGGCACTCCAGAAGCAGCAACCGGGCCTCTTCGAGGCGCTGTACGAGTGCGTGCCCGGTGGCGGCCGTGGGCAGGCCGGACAGCGGGGTGCCGCGCCACAGCGCGAGGGCGGCGCCCGCCGCCCGCTCGACGGTGGCCCATTCGCGCTCGGCGTGCGCGGCGCGCGCCCGCGCGCAGTGGCGCTCGAAGACGCGTACGTCGAGCTCGCCGTCGTCCACCCGCAGGCGGTAGCCGGGCGGTACGGCGTGCAGCCGCGCGGGGTCGTCGAGCAGTCGGCGCAGCCGGGTCACATGGTTCTGTAGGGAAGCGTGCGCGGACGCGGGCGGGCCCTCGGCCCAGAGGGCTTCCTTCAGGGCGGCCGCGGAGACCACCCGGTCGGGTTCCAGGAGCAGCGCGGCGAGCAGGGCCCGCCCCTTGGGACTGCGTACGGGGTGCGCCTCGCCGTCGGGCCCGTAGAGCGCGGGCACGCCGAGGAGCCCGAAGCGGAGCTCGTCCGTCATGCGCGCCCCACTCCCCCTTCGCACCGGACCGCTCTGTTCCGGCCATGCGCGCCGGCCGGACGACCGTTGGCCACATGTTAGCGATCTGTTGGCGTGGCCTGATGTGATCACTACATCGGACCTGGCCCCGCCGGTGCTCGCGTTCATACGCGTGGCTCGGGGGAGTGTCGCCGCCGTGGCCGGGTCCGGCCAAGCTGGCCCCTGGCCTTGAGCGGATGCCCCCCGGCGCCCGGGTGGGCGTGGCGGTTCGCGCTGCGCGCTCGTCCTCAAACGCCGGACGGGCTGAAACCTTCGCCCGCCCGCAGAACACCGCCGCCGCGCCACGCACCCCACATCGCGCTCACGCGCTCTTCCTCAAACGCCGGACGGGCTGGATCGCAGCAGCCCAGCCCCCTACGTCACCGGCAGCGTGACCGTGAACGTCGTGCCCTTGCCCAGGGTGCTGTCGGCCTGGACCGTGCCGCCGTGGGCCTGGACGAGGTTGCGGACGATGGCCAGGCCCAGGCCGCTGCCTCCGGTGGCGCGGGTGCGGGACTTGTCGGCCCGCCAGAAGCGGTCGAAGACGTGCGGGAGGTCCTCGGCGGAGATGCCGGTACCGGTGTCCGCGACCTCGATGACCACCGACGATCCGTCCACCGGCCGGCACAGGACCGTCACCTCGCCGCCCGCCGGGGTGTGCCGGATGGCGTTGGAGACGAGGTTGCCGATGGCCTGGCGCAGCCGCAGGGGGTCCGCCGTCAGCCACGGGTCACCGTCCGCGACGGCGGTGAGCCGTACCCCGGCGGCGTCGGCGCGCGCCTGGTGGGCGGCGACGACCTGTTCGGCGAGGTCCACGGCGCACACCGGTTCCCGGTGCAGCCGCAGCGTACCGGCGTCGGCCGCCGCGAGGTCCTGGAGGTCGTTGACGATGTGCTGGAGGAGCAGGGCCTCCTCCAGGAGCGAGGTGACGAGTTCGGGATCGGTGGCGACGACCCCGTCCTCCGCGGCCTCGAGCCAGCCGCGGATGTTGGACAGCGGCGTCCGCAGCTCGTGCGCGACGTCGCTGACCATCGCCTTGCGCTGCTCCTCGAGCGCCCTGCGGTGCGCGGCCATGTCGTTGAAGGCGGCGGCGAGCTGGCTGATCTCACCGGCCGAGCGCGCGGGCACCGGCTCGGTCGCCTCGCCGGTCTTCATCCGCTGCGTCGCCATGGTCAGCGCGCGCAACGGCCTGGTCAGCCGGGTCGCCGCGAACGCGGTGGCGGCGACGGTGACGGCGAGGACCGCGGCGGCTAGCCCCACCAGGCGCGCGGTGTTGGCGCCGGACAGCTGGAAGCCGCTCTCGGAGGGGCGGGAGCCGTCGGGGCTGGTGATGAACAGGAGCGCGGGCGACGACACGTACGGGCCGAGCTGTTCGCGGCGGGCGCTGTCCACGCAGTTGGCGGCGACGGCCTGCGCGGCGTCGGTCTGCTCCTGGCGGCGTACGTCCTCCGCGCTGCGGGCCCCTTCGTCGAGGCGCGACGAGTAGACCCCGCCGTCCTTCGCGGCTTCGTCCTTCGTAGCTTCGTCCTTCGCCGCCCCGTTCCGCACGGCTCCCTCCCTCGCGGCTTGTTCCCGCGCGGCCGCCTCCTTCTTCGCGGCCCCCTCCTTCGACGGTTCGCCCATCGACGGTTCGCCCATCGCCGGTTCGCCCATCGCCGGTTCGCCCATCGCCGGTTCATCCATCGCCGGTTCGCCCTTCGGCACCTCTTCTCGCGGGGTGGCCGCCGGGATCGGCTGGGGCGCGCTCGGCGGGACGTACGCCTGGTAGAGGCGGGGGGCGCCGTCGCGGCTGACGGTGAGGCCGAGCTTCACGGGCTCGGCCCCCTTGCGGCGCATGCACGCCTCGGCGAGCTTGTTGACCTTGTCGAGGGCCCTGCGTTCGGTGGGGGTGAGCCCGCCCACGTACCCGGGGCCGCAGCCGTACTCGGTGAACTGGACCTCGGAGTCGTCGGGGGACGTGATGTACGGGCGGCCGTTCGGGCCCTCCACGGCCTTCGCGTCGACGCCGCGCTCCCGCAGACAGCTGACAGCCTTGTCCGTGATCTGCCGCAGCCCCTTGCGTTCGGACGCGGTCAGCCGGAAGGGGCCGACGGCACGCGGGTCGATGCGGTCGACGGCGTCGCTGCCCGTGCCGGTGCCGAGCCCGCCCTCCGCGCCGGACCCGCCCGTACCCGACCCGCCCGCGCCGGATCGCGCCGTACGCGAACTCGCCGCCGCCAGGGTCGAGTCGACGGCGAGCGGGTCCACGACGGCGGAGGCGCGCGCCGGGAGCCGGGCGCCGTGCTTCGGCGCCGGTCCCGCGGAGTCGGCGATGACCTTGCGGTCCTGGGTGGTGAGGGCGATCCGGCGGCCGGTCCCTGCGGCGAGGTCGCGCACGGCCCGGTCGGCGCCGCGCCAGCTGGGGCGGGTCGCCGCGAGGTCGAGGAGCTTGTCGTAGATGCGGGCGTCGTCGGCGAGGACCTGCCCCTGCTCCTGCCGGATCGCGCCGGACGTGGTCTGCGCCGCGAGCCAGGCGGTGGCGGCGATCGACATGACGGAGACGAGGACGGAGACGACGAGCAGCCGGGTCAGGAGACTCTTGCGTACGGGTACGCGACCACGCGACGCCCCGGCCCCGGCACCGGCACCGACATCAGCCCCGGCCTCGACACCAACCCCTCCCCCGCTACGGGACCGCCCCTCACGCCCCACGACGAGCCGCCCCACCGGAGGACCGCTCCCCACCGGAGGCCCGCTCCGCCCCGGAGGACGGTTCCACCCCGGCGGACCGCTCCACCCCAGAAGACCGCTCCACCCCGGCGGACCCCTCCGCCCCGGCGGACCCCTCCGCCCCGGCGGACCCCTCCCCCTCAGCCGGCGCCACCAACTTGTACCCCACCCCGAAGACCGTCACGAGGCGGCGCGGACTGCGCGGATTGGCCTCGATCTTCTTGCGCAGGTTCAGGACGTGCACATCGACGGTGCGCGCGGATATGTACCCCGAGGAGCCGTGGATGCGGTCCAGGAGCTGCGGCCGGGTGAACACCCGCTCCGGCTCCGCGGCCATCACCGCGAGGAGTTCGAACTCGCCGGGCGTGCACTCGACACCGCGCCCGTCCACGGTCACCTCGTGCCGCCGCTCGTCCACGACGAGGCCACCGGCCCGCAGCACCCGGGCGTCCGGGTCCGGCGGCGGCTGCTGCGGCTGGTGGACGCCGCCGCCGGCCCGCCGCAGCAGGGTGCGTACGCGGGCCATGAGCTCCCGGGGGCTGTAGGGCTTGGTGAGGTAGTCGTCGGCGCCCAGGTCGAGCCCGAGGAGGAGGTCGTCCTCGGTGGAGCGGGCGGTGAGCATGAGGATGGGCAGCGTGCTCGTACCGGGAGGGCCCCCAGGGGCCCCGGCGGCAGGGAACTCCCCGGGACGGGGGCCCGCGCGCAGCACGCGGGTCACCCCGAGGCCGTCGATCTCCGGCATCATCACATCGAGGATCAGCAGGTCGGGCTCGTGCCGCCGCACCTGCTCCAGGGCGGCACGGCCGTCGTGGACGACGCCGACCGTGTGCCCCTCGCGCTCCAGATAGCGGCGGATGAGGTCGGCCTGTTTCTCGTCGTCCTCCGCGACCAGGACACATGCGCACATGCGCCCGAGCATAAGTGGACCGCCGTGGTCCACGGCCGCCGCGGAGACGCCCTGACAGGAATCACACAACTGGCCGGGGGCCGGGCGCGTGCCCTACGGCTTGCGGTCGTGCGGTACGACGACGATCTGTACGTCGTCCTCGTAGACGACGCGGCCCGGGTCGGCGGAGTGGACCGTGCGGCACGGGACGCCGTGGGCGGCGAGGATGTCGAGGTAGCCGGGGACGCGCTCGATGAGGTGGGTGGCGGAGGACTTGAACCAGGCCACCGCGCCCGGGTTCACCTCGGCGTCGTAGACGGTGGGGTCCACGTGCGAGGGCGTGGTGTACGCGGTGTCGTACCAGTCGTTGGTGGCGCGCCGGAACCGCTCCTGCTCCGCGGTGAGCCTGCCTTCCCGGGCGAGCCGGTTCACCAGGAAGAACACACCGGGGCGGAGCCCGCGTTCGTGCAACTCGGGGGACTCGAACCGGATGTACGTCACAGGGGTCACCGGCGCATCCTCGCATCCGGGTCCCGCCAGTGGGGTGCGCGGGCCCGGTCGGCGAGGGCGTCGGCCTGCCGGTGGTGCGCGGCCGCGGCGGCGGGGCGGCCGAGGGCTTCCGCGAGCCGTCCCGCGTACCGGGCCACCGGTTCGAGGGTTAGCACCCCGCTGCCCGCGCCGCCCAGCTCGCCGCACGCGGGCAGCAGTTCCCGGTAGCGGGCCTCCAGGTCGTCGGGGGTGGCCGCTGGGGACCGCAGGGTTGCGCGTGCGCGCAGACACAGCCGGGCTTCGAGCAGCTGGTCCCCGGGCAGGGGTCCGCTCCCCACTTCGGCGCCGTCTCCTTCGGCTTCCGCGTCCCCGCCCTGCACCCGCAGGCACAGCAGCGCCAGTTCCAGGAGCCCGCCCTCGGGGCCCGCGCCCGCCACACCGCTCGCACCCGGCACCCCGGTCACACTTGGCACCCCGGTAGCACCCGGCGCCCCGGTCGTGCCGACCATCCCGGTCGTGCCGACCATCCCGGGCATGCCCGTCATCCCGGTCATCCCCGAACCCCGCATTCGCCGCGCCGCCGCCCGGTACCCGGCCTCGGCCTCCGCGGCCCGCCCGGCCACGGCGGCACGCAGCGCCGCGTACCAGTCGGTGAAGACGCCCACCAGGGGCAGCCCGTGCCGCTCGGCGAGGCGGTCGGCGGTGGCGGCGGCCCGGTCGGCGGCGGCGAAGTCCGCGAGCGCCGCGTGCGACTGGAGCAGCATCAGGTGCCCGAGCACCTCGAAGGCGACGAGGCCGTGGCGGGCGGCGAGGGAGGTGAGTTCCGCCCCGATGCGGGCGCGTTCGGGGGCGAGGCCGGGGCGGTGGAAGGTGTGCAGGAAACGCCCGTTCAGGGCGAAGGCGAGCAGCGCGGCGCCCTCCCCCGGGCCCGCGCCACCCTCGCCCGCACCCGGGCCGCCCTCGCCCGCACCCGCGGCGCCCTCGCCCGGGCCCGGGCCGCCCTCGCCCGGCCCTGCGCCACCCCTGCCCGCGCCCGCGCCGCCCTCGCCCGGGCCACCCTCACCCGCGCCCGCGCTGCCCCTCCCCGGCCCCGCGCCACCCTCACCCGCACCCACACCGCCCGCACCCTCCCCGCCTTCCCCCGAGGACCCGCCGTCCACGGGGAACCCGTCCTCCTCCAAGGCCCGGGCGAGCACCTCGGCCTCCCGTGCCGCGGCGGCGCCGATGCCGGTGCGGGTGCCCCGGGTCTCCATGGCGATGGTGCTCAGCAACCGGCACCGCGTGGCGCGGCGCGCGCGGGTCCCGTCGTCCGGGAGGGCGTCGAGGGTGCGCAGGGCGGCGGTGACGATGCGGCGGGAGAGGGCCTCGTCGTCGTTGCGGGCCCAGATGCCGGGTACGTCGAAGGCGCCGATGACGCGGGCGGTCAGTTCGGGGTCGCCGGTGGCCTCGGCGTCGACCAGTGCGTCGGCGCGGTACCTGCGGGCCTCGGCGAGGTTGCCGGTGACGGCGAGGTTGCGGACGAGCCCCATGACGATCCCGAGCCGCGTCCGGCCACCGGGTCCCCCGGCGCCCCCGGGACCCCCGGGGCCGACGGCGGGCAGCCGCCCCGGCGGACCCGCACGGTCGTACGCGTCCAGGGCCGCGCGCCAGAGCCGGGCCGCCCGGTGCGGGGCGAACGCGGTCTCGGCGCGCCGTGCCGCCCGGGTGGCGAAGTCGGCGGCGCGAGAGGCGACTTGGCGGGTGCCCGCGGCGACGTAGTGGTGGGCGACGGCCTCGACGGCGCCGGGCCGCAGCCGTTCGACGATCTCACCGGCGGCGGTGTGCAACCGGGCGCGGCGGGGCCCGGTCAGGCCGCGGTACAGCGCCTCGCGCACGAGCGCGTGCGCGAACTCGACCCGCCCGGCCGCCGTGTCCGCACCCGTCCCCGTCCCCGAACCCGCCCCTGCCCCCGAACCCGCGTCCGACCCCACACCCGCGCCGACACCCCCGTACGCGCCCGAGACCGCACCCGCACCCGCTCCCGCACCCAAGTCCGCCCCCGAGACCGCACCCGCTCCTGCACCCCAGTCCGCCCCCGCACCCATCCCCACCCCCACCCCGACCTCCACAAGCAGCCCAGCCCCCAGACCCGCGTCGACCGCCTCAAGCACCGCGTCCTCGTCCCCGACGAGCTGGCTCAGGACCTCCAGGTCGACGTCGGGCCCGAGCACGGCGGCCTGCCGCAGCACGGCGCGGGCGCGCGGCGGCAGCGCCCCGGTCCGGCGCCGGACGACGTCCCGTACGCCGTCGGGGACGCGGTCGAGCGCGGCGGGGCCTTCGGTGGCGTACAGGCGGGCGATCTCGCGTACGAAGAAGGGGTTGCCGCCGCTGCGGCGGTGCACGGTGCGGACGGCGGCGGGCTCGACCGGGCGCCCGGAGACGGCCAGGACCAGGTCGCCCACGGCGTCCTCGGGCAGCGGCCCGACCCGTACGCGCACGGGTTCGGCGCGGGCGAGCCGCCCGAGTACCTCGCGCACGCCGTCACCGGCGTCGGTGTCGGTGTCGCGGTACGTCGCCACGACGAGCACGGCGCGCTCGACCGGCGTCTGCGCGAGGGCGGCGAGCAGTTCGAGGGTCTCCGTGTCGGCCCAGTGCAGATCGTCGAGTACGAGGAGCAGTGGCCGTCCGCGGTCGGCGACCCGCACGATCTCCTCCCCCGCCCACCGGTACCGCCGGAACCGGCTCCCGTCCCCACCGAGGCCGGTACGGTCCGGGCCCCCCACGGCTTCCAGGTCTCCCGGTGCCTCCCCCCAAGGCCACCCGGCAGGCGCCCCGCCCTGCTCCGACGCCCGCCCCCACGCCGTGGTCCAGCCCGCGTCGGCGAGCCGTCCCGCGAGGTCCCGCACGAGGGCGGTCTTGCCCGCCCCCGCGTCCCCGACGACCAGCGCGAGGGTGAACCGCCAGTCCCGTACGGCGGCGCGGGCGGCGGCGTCCAGATCGGCGGACTCCCGCTCCCGGCCGAACAGTTCGCGCCCCCGGCCCACGGCGACGTCCCCGCGCGGTGACGCCTCCGCTCCGCCACCGCTCACGGGAGCGGACGCGGAACCGGCGGCGGGCGCGGAACTGGAACCGGCCGCGGACGGGAACCCGGACGCGGACCCGCTCCCGGACGCCAGAATCTCCCCCTCCGCCCGCCGCAACCCACCCCCCGGCTCCATCCCCAGCTCCCGCGCCAGCCGTTCGCGGGCCCTGCGCAGTACGGCGAGGGCGTCGCCCCTTCGCCCCGCGCGGTGCAGGGCGGTGGCGAGGAGCGCCCAGGCGTCCTCGCGGGAGGGGTGCCGCTCGACGTGCGGTTCCAGGTCGAGGACGGCTTCCTCGGGGCGGTCGAGGGCGAGGGCCGCGGTGGCGCGGCGTTCCACGGCGAGCAGCCGAAGGCCGTCGAGGCGCACGGTCTCGGCACGAGCCCAGTCCTGCTCCGCCCACTCGGCGTACGCGGGCCCCCGCCACAGCGCGAGCGCGCCGTCGAGCAGCGCGAGGGCCGCGTCGGCGGCGGCACCAGTACCGGTACCGATGGAGGCACCAGCACCGGTACCGATGGAAGTACTAGCGGAGCTACCGACCGCGGTACCAGCAGAGGTACCGACGGCGGTACCAGCAGAGGTACCGACGGCGGTACCAGCAGAGGTACGGGCGCAGGCACCTCCGGGACCCCCGCCCCCGCCGTACAGCAGCCGCCCCGCCTCCCCCACCGCCGCGTCGAACCGCCACGCGTCCACCGCCGTGTCCCCCGCGAGCAGCGCGTAGCCCGGTCCCGAGGTCACCAGGAGCCGGGCGGGGGCGCGCCGGGGGCGGTCGGGTTCGAGGGCCTTGCGGAGGTCGCCGACGAAGGTACGGATCGCGCCGACGGCGGAGGGCGGCGGGTCCGCCCAGAAGTCGTCGACGAGGCGGGCGACCGGGACGGTGCGGCGGCGGGCCAGCAGGAGCCGGGCGAGGACGGCCCGGTGCCGCGGGCCCTTGAGGTCGAGGGCCCGCCCCTCGGCGTCGCGCGCGACGAGCGGCCCGAGCACCTCGAACGTCAGGGGCCCGGCGCCCCGCGGGTCCTCGTCCACCTCCGGCACCCCCTCAACGTACCCCCCGAGTCCGCCGTACTGATCCGTTGCTGATCCGCGCCGCGCAGGCTGGGGCCATGACACAGCACGAACAGCTTGACCAGCACGAACAGCACGGTCAGCACGAACCCCGTATCGAAGGTTTCGCCTACCGCCGCGTGACCGTCGGATCGGCAAACGGCGCAGGAGACGGCAGGAGCGACAGCACCGGCAACCGCACCGGCGACCGCACCGGCGGCGGCACCGGCGGCGGCATCCAGCTGAACGCGGCCGTCGGAGGCGACCCGGAAGCCACCCCCGTGGTGCTCCTGCACGGCTTCCCGCAGACGCACCTCATGTGGCGGCACGTCGCGGCGGACCTCGCGGCCGACCACCATGTGATCTGCCCGGACCTGCGCGGTTACGGGGCGAGCGACAAGCCGGAGGAGGCGGCGGACGGGCTGACGTACGCCAAGCGGACGATGGCCGCGGACGTGGTGGCGCTCGCGCGGGCCCTCGGCCACGAGCGGTTCGCGCTCGCGGGGCACGACCGGGGTGCGCTGGTCGCGATCCGGGCGGGCCTCGACCACCCGGACGCCGTGACACACCTGATGTCACTCGACGTCCTGCCGACCCTGGACATGTGGGAGGTCATGCGGGGCACCACCGCCGCGGTCGGCTTCCACCTGTTCCTGATGGCGCAGCCGCCCGGCCTGCCGGAGCGGATGATCTCCGCGGACCCGGACGCGTTCTTCGGCCACTTCCTGGACCTGTGGGCGACCTCCCCGGAGGCGATACCGGCGCGGGTGCGGTCCGCGTATCTGCGGGCGTGCCGCGAGGCGGTGCCGTCGATCGTCGCGGACTACCGCGCGTCGGCGTACGCGGACGTGGAGCACGACGCGGCGGACCGCGGCGCGGGGAACGCCCTGCGGATGCCGGTCACGGTCCTCCAGCAGGACTGGGGCGCCGCGCTCGGCTTCGACGCGGAGGCGCTGTGGCGCCGGTGGGCCCCGCACCTCACGCACCGGACGGTGCCGTACGGACACTTCATGGCGGAGGAGGCGCCGAAGCAGGTCACGGCGGCGCTGCGGGAACTCCTCGCCCGCGGGTACGGCGAGGCGCCCGCCTAGTCTGGGCGCATGCCAACCATGCACCTCAGCAACGGAGTCCAGCTCGCCTACGACGACCACGACCACCACGCCGAGCAGGCCGAGCACGCCGAGCACGACAAGCACGCCGAGCACGACAAGCACGGCGACCGCGACGAGCACGGCACCCACGGCCGTGCTTCCCGCATCCCCCTGGTGCTCGTGCACGGCCACCCCTTCAACCGGTCGGCCTGGGACGCGCAGGTCGCCGGGTTCGCCGCCGAACGCCGTGTGATCACGTTCGATCTGCGCGGCTACGGCGATTCGGCGGTGGAGGAGGCGCCGCCCATCGCCGACTTCGGGGACTTCGCGCGGGACCTGGAGGCGCTCCTCGACCGTCTGGGCGTGGAGCGGTGCGTGGTGGGCGGCGTGTCGATGGGCGGCCAGATCGTCCTCGACGCGTACGCGCGCTTCCCGCACTGGATGGCGGGTCTGCTGCTGTCCGACACCTCGGCGGGTGCCGAGACGCCCGAGGGCAAGGTGGCCCGCAACGAACTCGCGGACCGGCTCCTGGCCGAGGGCATGCGGGGGTACACGGACGAGGTCCTGCACAAGATGGTGGCCTCGTACAACGAGGAGGCCACCGAGCGGGTGCGGCGGATGATGCTGGCGTCGTCGCCGCGGGGCGCGGCGGCGGCGCTGCGGGCGCGTGCCGAACGCCCGGACTACGAGGCCGGGTTGGCGGATGTGCGGGTGCCGGTCCTGGTGGTCGTGGGCAGGGACGACACGTACACGCCGGTGGCGGGCGCGCGGGCGCTGTCCGAGGCGCTGCCCGACGCGTGGCTGTGCGTCGTCGAGCGGGCGGCGCACCTGCCGAACGTGGAGCGGCCCGAGGAGTTCAACGCGGCGGTGCGGGACTGGCTCGCCGGAATCGGCTGACGTGGCGGCCACCGCCGGGGCGTGAAGCGGCTGGTACCGGCGGTGGCCGTGGGACGCGCCGGCGCCGCGTGGTGCGCCCGCATGCCGGCGCGTGCCTGCCCGTGCGGCCCGGGATCTCGGTGCTGGGTTACGCGCCCGGGGTCTTGGGACCGAGCGCGGCGCCGGTGCGGAGGTCGACGCCAAGAGGGGAGTTTTCTCCACTGCCCCGCGGAGGTGCGGCTTTCGATAATGACGGCATGAAGAGCACACGACAAGCCGACAGAGCTGTTGGAGCAGTACCCGCGAGAGCCGCCGTCACGAGCGGCTTCACCGCGTTCCGCCGCACCCTGACCCTGTGGGGCCTCGCCCACCGCGCGTTCTGCCTGTCGCTGTGGTGCGTCATGGTGTCCTCGGTGCTGCGCGGCCCGCTCGGCGCGAAGCTCCTTCCGGGTACGGAGCGCAGGGTGCGGGCCCTGGCGGACCGGCAGCGGGCGCTGGCCGCGCGGTGGTCGGGCGTCGACATCCCCGCGGTGTACGCGGAGCTGCCCGCCGCGGGCGCCGCACGGGGCAAGGCCCTGCGCGCCCAGCTCCTCGACAAGGGCAACCAGGTGCACCGGGACTGGCGCTGGGTGCACGTGGACGGGTTCGCGGGCGGCGCGATCGCCGCGGGCCCCGCGCTGCTCGCCCTCACCGGCCTGTGGGGTCTGTGGACGGCCGCGGTGGGCACGGAGCAGCCCGGCCGGTGGGACGGCCTGTGGTTCCTCTTCGTCCCGGTCGGCGACCCCGCCACGGCGGCACTCGCGGGCGCGCTCGGCGCCCTGTGCCTGCCCCTGGCCGTCCTCTGGGCTCCGCGCCGCACCCTGCTCCTGCACGCCCGCTACCTCCGTGCCCTCCTCGCCCCCGCCGAATCCGAGCTGCTCGCTGCCCGCGTCGAGCACCTGCGGACGACCCGCTCCGACGCCGTCGACACCCAGATGTCGGAGATCCGCCGCATCGAACGCGACCTGCACGACGGCGCGCAGGCCCGCCTGGTCGCGATGGGCATGACCCTGAACGCCGCCGAGCACCTGCTCTCCACCGACCCGGAGGCCGTCCGTGACCTCCTCGTCGAGGCCCGGCAATCCTCCACCGCCGCCCTCAAGGAGCTTCGCGACCTGGTCAAGGGCATCCACCCGCCGATACTCGCGGACCGCGGGATCGCCGATGCCGTACGCTCCCTGGCGATGGTCAGCCCGCTGCGCACCGAGGTCGTCGTCGAACTCCCGGCCCGCCCCGAGCCGCCCGTGGAGTCCGCCGTGTACTTCGCCGTCTCCGAGCTCGTCACCAACGCCGCGAAGCACTCCGGGGCCGAGCGGTGCTGGATCGACCTGCGGTACGAGGCCGGTTCGCTGCGGGTGTCCGTCGCGGACGACGGGCGGGGCGGCGCGGACGTGTCCGCCGGGACGGGTCTGCGGGGCGTGGAGCGGCGCCTCGCCCACTTCGACGGCGTCCTCGCCGTGAACAGCCCGCCGGGCGGCCCGACCCTGATGACCATGGAGCTGCCGTGCGCGTTGTCCTCGCCGAAGACCACTTCCTCCTGAGGGACGGCGTCACCCGGCTCCTCGAAGCCTTCGGCCACGAGGTCCTCGCGGCCGTCGACACCGGCCCCCTCCTCCTCGAAGCGCTCCTTACCCTGCGCCCCGACGTCGCCGTGGTCGACGTCCGCCTGCCGCCCTCGTTCAGCGACGAGGGGCTGCGCGCCGCCGTGTCCGCCCGTACCCGGGTTCCCGGCCTTCCGGTGCTGCTCCTGTCCCAGTACGTGGAGCCCCTGTACGCACACGAGTTGCTGGCCACCGGCTCCGAGGGCATCGGCTACGTCCTGAAGGAACGCGTGTCCGACGGGGCGGAGTTCATCGCCACGATCGCGCGTGTGGCGGGCGGCGGTACGGCGATGGACCCCGAGGTGGTGTCCAAGCTCGTCACCGGCAAGTCCCGCGACGAGCCCCTCGCCTCCCTGACCCCGCGCGAGCGCGAGGTGCTCGAGTGCCTGGCGCAGGGCCGGTCCAACGCGGGCATCGCGGAGGCCCTGTTCATCACCGAGAAGGCGGTGGCCAAGCATGTCGGCAACATCTTCATGAAACTGGGGCTGCCGCCGTCGGAGTCCGCGAACCGGAGGGTGCTGGCTGTTCTGGCCTACCTGGACAGGTAGGCCAGGAAGGCGTGCCAGGCGGGGGCGCCGAAGAGTACGGCGGGGCCGTGGGGGTTCTTGCTGTCCCGCACGGGGACCCCGCCCTCCCGGTGAGCGTCGTTGACTTCGAGGCAGTCCGCACCGTCGCCAGCGCTGTACGTCGACTTGCGCCACGCCCCCAGGATCGAGGCGTCCGGGAGGCTGTTCTGCCGCTCACGATTGCTCAGCATGCTCGTAATCGTCCGCCACCGTCTTGATCAGCGCAAGCGATCCTTGGTGCGACAACGCGTCGCCCAACGCGTGCTCGAAGCGGGTCTGGCAGTTACGCACCACGGCCGGGTCCTCCAGCACCCTGCCGGTGTTCAGTCCCTCCACGTACGCCACCGGAGGCAGCTCGTTGAACCACATCAGCGTGACGAAGCCGTCCAACAGGACGTGCGGGCCCACCGCGAACGGCAGCACGTGCACCCTGATTCGCCCGCGTTCCCCCAGGTTTGCAATGTGCCGGAGCTGCGGGCACATCACCTCAGCTCCCCCGACGGGCCTGCGAAGTACAGCTTCGTCCAGCAGGTACCACGCCACGGGAGACTTGCAGTCATCGAAGACCTGGGCCCGCGCCAGCCGTGTGCCCAGCAGCGCGTCACGTTCCTCCGGGGATTTCGGGGGAAACCATGACCGGAAGATTTCGTGCGCGTACGCCTTCGTCTGAAGGAGGCCGGGGACGAGCTTCGGAGCATACGTACGGATCACCGTAGCTCGCTGCTCCAACTCCAGTGCCTCTGCGAACCGCTCGGGAGCAAGCCCCTCTCCCCTGGCCGGGAGGAACCGGACCAACACACCCCCCGCACCCAGAACATCATCCAAACGCTGCGCATCCTCGACCGTAGGTCGCCGCCTGCCGGCCTCGATGTGGGCGATGTGCGTACGGGACATGATCGCCCGCACACTCAGCTCCTCCTGGGTGAAACCCGCCCCCTCCCGCCGCGAGCGCAGCTCCTCCCCGTACCGAAGTCGGGACTCGGGATTGTCCTCAATGGCCACCGGCAAGCTCCTCACGTGCAAGAACAGTTGTCACCCCGCGCCTACTGGTGAGCGTAGCGACGCCGACCGCACAGTGTGACGAGAACCGCACACACAGCGAGAGGTGGCACGATGGAGACGGCTGGGCAGCAGTTCGGGCGGGGTGCGTACGTGGGGCACGCGGGGACGGACATCTACGGTCCGGGGAAGGTGCTGTCGGAGGACGGCGACCTCAGGAGGGTCCGCTTCACGCACTTCGTGGCGACGATCAAGGTGGAGGACCTGCGTCCGGCGACGCCGCTGGAGGAGAGCGAGATGAACTCCTGGCTGTGCCGCAAGGCGGAGCGGTACGGGAGCGACTGGCAGCTCTCCTAGGCGGGACACCGTAGTTGACAGGGCAATAGCGGCCGAAACAGGGCCGTATCGGAATCAGGGCGCCCCTCCTAGGCTGAGCCGCAGCGCACCGCAGGGTGCGTGCCCGACCCGACGTTCCGGGAGGTCGACCGTGGCGGCACTGTCTGAGGGCATCTACCTCATCAAGAACGAGGCGAGCGGACTGTACGCGGGGGTGCAGCCGGGAGGAGGGGCGAAGCAGGGTGCGAAGGTCGTGCTGGAGGAGCTGCACGCCGAGGGCACGGAGCGGCACCGGCAGTTCTGGCACGTGAAGCCGCACAGCGCGAGGGAGGGTGCGTGGACGCTCCAGAACGTCCACAGCACCCTGCGCATGGACATCTTGGTGAACAGGGGCAGGGCGGGCGCGGCGGTGCAGCAGTGCCCGCCGGAGTCCCGGGAGGACCTGCTGCTCACGCAGTTGTGGCGGCCCGAGCACATACTCGAGGACCGCTTCGTGTGGGTGAACGTGCACAGCGGCAAGCACTTGGCGGTGCGCGGTGACCGCTTGGAGGCGAACGCCGAGCTGGAGCAGGCGGAGCCCGAGGTGGAGGACGACCGGGGCACGCAGGTGTGGGCGCTGGAGCGGGTGGAGGACCGGGGTGAGTCGAAGGCGTTCGACGCGCTGACGGCACGGGTGGTGTCGCCGGGCACCCTGGCGACGCCGGGGAACGTGATCACGTCGGCGCTCAAGGGCATCCTGGACGCGGGCGGCGGTGTGTTCGAGACGATGGCGAAGACGGTGCCCGACCCGAGGGCGCCGTATCTGCGCTTCGACGGCTTCCGCGGGGACGAGTTCATCCGCTTCTCGCCGCGGCTCGGCATCGAGTCGGGCCCCAAGAAGATCACTGAGCAGTTCCCGCAGCTGCCCACGGGCTTCTCCCGCAAGGAGGACGTCCTGAACGCCCGCAGGGGCAGCAGCAACACGCACGCCGCGGTGATCCACGACGGCCTGGTGGAGTTCTCGGAGCGCTCGGCGAGCCGCACCTCGCTCTCGCTGCTCACGGACGAGAGCGAGCCCCGGCCGATCAGGGCGGCGACCACCGCCGACACCAAGGGCGAGAAGATCGCGCTCTTCTACGACGAGGGGGCCACGCTGCTCGACCCGCGGGGCAACCACGCCGGGGAGTTCCGCCTGGAGCACGCGCCCGTCGACTTCCTGACCGGCCTGGACACCGTCACCTCCGCGCCCTTCGACGACGAGATGCACTTCTTCCTCGTCAAGGGCGACGAGTTCGTGATCGTCAGCGCGGGCAAACTGGTCCAGGGCGCGACCAGGCTCACCGACGCCTACCCGTTCCTCGGCGGGGTGTGGATGTAGCCGACGGGTGTGGAGGTAACCGGCGGGGAGGTAACCGGCGGGCGCGGCGGCAGTCAGCCGACCTGCCGCAGCCAGTCCACCAGGATCTCGTTGACCTCCTCGGCCCGCTCCTGCTGCACCCAGTGGCCACAGCCCTTGAGTATGTGCGAGGAGAGCAGGCCGGGGAGGGTCGCGGGGTAGGCGTCGAGGGCGGCGGAGAGCCACGTCAGGGACGGGTCGAGGTCGCCCGCGACGAACAGGGAAGGGCAGGTGAGGGGGGCGCCGTCCCAGGCGGCGAGGTCGGCCCAGTCGCGGTCCATGTTGCGGTACCTGGCGAGCGGGCCGCGCATGCCGCCGCGCTCGAACTCGGCGGCGTACGCGTCCAGGTCCGCCTCGGAGAGCCACTGCGGGCGGCGTCCGTCGCGGGGCATGCGGTCGGACATCCGGCCGCCCTTGGGCACGAAGTGCAGGGCGGGGGCGTCGGGGGGCGGCATGGTGTCGCCGGACAGCGCCGCGTAGAAGCCCGCGAGCCAGGCGCGTACGTCCGGTTCCATCTCGGCCTCGGCGCGGCCGGGCTCCTGGAAGTAGCTGACGTAGAACTCCTCGTCGCCGGGGATGGCGGCGAACGCGTCGGTGGGGCGGGGGCCGCCGCGGGGGGCGTACGGCACGCTCATCAGGGCGGCCGCGCGGAAGACGTCGGGGCGCAGGAGGGCGGAGTTCGCGGCGATGGGGGAGCCCCAGTCGTGGCCCACCACGACGGCGGTGTCCTCGCCGAGGGCCCGCACCACGCCCACGTTGTCGGCGACGTGGGCGAGCATGCCGTACGCGGCGGTGTCCTCGGGCTTCGACGAGCGGCCGTATCCGCGTACGTCGATCGCCACGGCGCGGTGGCCGGCTGCCGCGAGCGCCGGGAGTTGGCTTCGCCAGGAGTACCAGGTCTCGGGGAAGCCGTGCACCAGGAGCACCAGGGGGCCGCTGCCCTGCTCCACCGCGTGGATCTCGACCCCCGGGCTGCCGGGCAGCTCCACCAGCCGGTGCGTGACGTCAAGTGCGCGCATGGTCCCCTCCCCCGCAGCCCACCCGGGCCACCTCCCCCAGTCTCCACGGGACCGCCCCCACCCCCCACCCTTGTTGCCACTCCGGCAAACCCACAACCTGCGGCTCCACTGCGCCCGACCATCACGCAGTTCCTTACGCCCTTGAGGGGGCACACCCGCCGGGGTTTTAGGGGCGCGGGGAACTGCGTGACCAGCCCACAAACACCCGCAGACGCGCCTGCGCAGCTGCCCAGCAAACGCGCCTGCGGCTTGTCGCACGCTGAGCGCGCAGTTCCTCGCGCCCCTGACGGGGCACAGCCCGCGTGGCCCCCCGGGCAGACGGGTGGGGCGCGGCCCGGGCAGATGCCGGGTCGCGCCCCACCCCTTGACGGCCGACCGGCCCCGCCGGGGGTGGAGGCCGGCCGAGCCGACCGCTGTGCGGCCGTGACCCCCTGAGCACACTGCCCGAGCCCTTCCGCCAGGCCACCTACCTGCCCCGCCCTTGGCCCCGGTTCGATATCTCTATCGCCCGTGTCAATGGGCGTGGTTGCGTCCAGACTGCGTCTGGAACTGAAGCCCGTGGAGATTCAGGGGGACGCATGTGGGGGACCGTCATTGCCGTACTGGGCACACTCGGCGGCGTGGCGCTGGCGAGCGCCACGCAAATCCTGACCGATCGTCGGGCGCGCAGGGAACAGCAGCGACAGCAGATCGCCGAGGCCGTTCAACAGCTGCTCAGCGCGGTGATGACGTACCGGGAGGCGCATTGGCTTCTGATCGCCGACATTCGGGACGGCGAACAGGACACCCGGGAGACACGCGCCACTCGCTTTCGAGCCCGGTCCGAGATCACCAACGCCTTCGACAGGCTCAGCCTCGTCACGGCCGATCCGCAGCTCGTCGAAGCTGCTTCGGCAGCGCTCTGGGCAGCGGTAGAGCTGAGTCACATCGACGTCGGCCAAGCCACGGAAGGCCGCTTCGCCGAGCACGTCGAAACCGCCCTGACAGTCGGGCGGGAGCGCACAAGGGACACCCATACGGCACTACGGAAGGCCGCGACCGCCCATGTGCACCGCCGCTCCCCCCGCCGCACCGGCACCTGATCCCGTCCCGCACGGCCCGCTCCCCTCACCGCCGCCCCTCCCACCGAACGACAAAACCCCAGGCCAGATTGGATCCGACCTGGGGTTCAAGAGAGCCGCCTTCGGGATTCGAACCCGAGACCTACGCATTACGAGGGCCTACAAGATCGTGACGGGTGGTGCCGTGACTGCCCGCCAGGTCCTGTCGTACCTGGCCAGAAGCGTGGTGTCCCATCCGCCCGTGCCGCGTGATCCAACACGTGCTTCCCCGTCCGCTCACGCATCGCTCACGCATGGAGTCGGCGCCGGAGCAGATGATCGCAGCTGGTCAGCCCACCAGTCTGCTGATCACTCATCGTGGTGGGCTGCTCTTCGACGCAGAACCTCGAGTCAGCGCCTGGAGTTCCCGATCTCGGCACACACCGTCGAAAAGGGAGCCGCTCATGGCCATGCTCTTCACAGCCCGAACCATCGCAACTCTTGTTACGACGGCGGCACTCGCCGTCTTATCTCCATCAGCCGCACACGCCACCGCCATCGGTACCACTCCCGTCGCCACCTTCGATTACCAAGTCGGAGGCGTCACCATGAAGGTCCCGACAGGCTGCGTGTTTACCCACATCATCCGCAGCGACGGCAAGAGCATCACCTACCAGAACGCCGGCGTCGACTGCGGTTTCGTCGGCGCTCTGAACAGCGGCTTCTGCAACTGGCGCATCGACTTCACGTACGCGGACACCAGCAACAGGACGTATCGCACCTCCAGGGGCAGGACCCACACGGAGTGCAAGATCGACCCGATGCGGAACAACGCCCCGCAGAAGCTCCCCCACTACGGCAAGGCGTGCGCTCACCTCTATGTCAACGGTGTGCGGCGAGTCAGCCAGTGCCACCACATCACCAAGTGAGCCGCACATGACCCCCGAGGCCTCGTCCCAGGACCCCGTCCAGGAAGCGAAGCACCGCCGCGCCGGCATCATCGCCTTCGCCATCGGCGCCGCAGCCTCGCTCGCGTTCTTCGCCTTCTTCCCCGGCCTCCCTCACGTCATCGACTAGGGTGCCATCCTCGCCTCTCTCGTCGTCGGCGCCCTCACCCGCTGGGCCTGGCTGGCCCGGACCCGAAGGAGGCGCACTATCGTGGGGTAGGCGGTAGATCGTCGCGGGCGCTTGCCGAGCCAATGGGCATCAAGCCAGACCCGATGTTCAGGTCGCAGCTGCACCGCCCGGAGGCCACGTCCACCGCGATATGGCCGAGATCGAAGAGCCTGTGGATGTCACTGCGCAGGAGCAGTCCGCCGTACTCGTGGTGCTCGCCACTCTCGGCGTAGCTGTAGAGGTGAGCCGCTTCCAGAGCGTCGGCCGACGTTGGGCCCGCGAAGGCGCACACTTCGCCCTGCTCTCGAAACAGCCGTGCACGGAACGCCTCTTGGCCAACACGCCTTCGCATCCGCGCCTCCCTGCGGCCCGTCGGCGAGCACTCCAAGAGCCAGGCCAAATAATCCAACGAGAGACGTAGGTGGCCAATTCTAATACCCGACCGGGCTGCCCGTCCTTGCCAGAAAGAGGCACTACCGGCAGCATTAAACCGTTGACGTGACTGTGGAACGGGGAGACAGGATGATCTTGCGGGGCAATTCGGGCAATTCGTCAGAAATTCCCCAAGAGGCCGCATTCTGGGTGCCCTCCGAGCATGAAATACCAGAGGATGAAGGCATCGGCTTCTTTCAGGACGTCTGGATGATCCTAGGGGTCTCGCCGCAGGATGCACTCGCCGTTGTCTCGACCGAACAGAAATACATTAGCGTCACCGACACCCTCTCCAGTTCCCTTCTACTTTTCGAGCAGATCTCAAAACTCCTTGAGTCCGGCGAAGTGGGCGACTCACTGGAGGGAAATCTCTACGGGGAACTGGTTAAACACATCACGGAGCTACCGGAAGACCCGGATGAATACGTGTCCCCGCTAGACGGTTTGGACCTCGGGGTTTCTGGTCTCACACACGCACTTTCAACTATAGGCGGCGTTCCGGTAGCAAGCTGCAGGGGGCATGCCACCCAAAACCCATGGGCGCGTCAGCCTGTAGTATTCGCTGCCTTGGATGAGGAGCGCGCCCACTGGCTCAAGCCATTGCTCTCAGCTACCGGATGTAGCTTTTATGTGGATCCCGAGCGATCTGAATTCCTGGCGATTGAGGCTCCCTCTATAATCGAGTCTAATCGACTCGCGGCGCTTATACTTGAGAAATTTTCTAAGCGAACCCACTTTGAAAGATGGCTCGATCTTTCAAAGATTGGCTATCCAGCCGACCATGACGAATGATGCGGCTCAGCCGCACACACTGATCAATCGACAGGAGTAGCCGCCGGACATGCCCATTCTTCACATACATGACGAATTGAGACTGTTGAGGCGTCGAGGCGAAGAAGGGTAACAAAATGACAGCCGAACCCCATACCCAATGACAAGACTCTTTGCCTCATGCTAGACAACTGCGCCGCGCTGGTATTGCGACTCACCCTAAGCTCGCCCACACCATCATCGAACGTGAAAGTCTTGGTCATTGGCGCAAGACGTAGACCCAAGCGCCAAGTGAGCCATGAGTGGACAATAAGACCGCTCCCGCGCAGGATCTCCTTGTCAACGGATAGCCTGACCCCAATTACATGCCCCGAGGGATCAACAGCCATGTTCCCTGGTCTACGAGGCTCCTTTTCCTCCATTGGTTTCGCACCCCGCTCAGAAAGATCAATCAAATCTTCTGGCGTGCGACCAAGCTGGCTACTGATCAGGCACTGCGATAGGCGCGCAGGACTAACCGGGTAGCGTTGGGTAACCTCCGCGAATAGCGCCTTCCGCGTGATGGGCCCGTGTTCGGTCACCACCTCAATTACGGCATCCAAGGCATTCGCGTGATGACTCCCTTGAGGGAGAGGCCATTCCACCAGCGCCCATACACGCTCGGCCCTGAGCAGTATGAATCGTTCGTCGCGTCGAAGCCCTTCACGTACCGCGGCATCACTCTTAGCTCGGATGGCCCCGCGAATATCTTCCACCCTGCGGGGCTCGCCCTGCTTTGATAGCCATAGGTACGCGGCATCGCGATGACGGGCATTGCGGCGGAGCCATGCTCCATCCTGGGAGCGGACGAGAGGGCTTCGCGAGTGAGTCAAGATCTGCTCAAGAGGAGAACCTCCCGGAATCCCCAACGCCAGCGCGAGTTCCTCGAGTTCACCTGGGTGGTATGGAGCCTGCGCCAGCAGCTTCTGAATGAGCTCCCCCAGTGCCTCCTTGTTGGAAGTCCACAGTTCCACGAGCTCGCCGGCCCAGCTGCTGGGGTGAGTCAGCCCCATCGCTCGGAGCAGAGAGCTGCGCAACACCCCGCCCCTGAAATCACCAATCTCATCAGCGAGTTCGGCGTCCGGAACCGCTGGGCGGGACTTCAACCGCCCATGCACACGCTCCCGCCAGGAGCCCCCGAACATATCGGCCAACTGGGCACATTCCTGATCGGCTTTCAGGAGGATCTGACGTGCCCTCTCCCTCGTCACTCGATGCACAGCACCGATGGTTGAAAGCGATTGCCCGCTGTGGCGTCGCGCAAGAATGTCTCGTTCACGTTCATTGAGCAGGGACCAAACTTCACTGTCCCAACCGTCACTCTCAGCCATGCTTCGTCACCCCAGACTCACATGTTTGACTAGGAGGCCAGCCCGCTCGCCAATTCGGATGTGCTCGGCCTTCTCCTCTGCGGGAATCGGCGCCTCGAACATCTCCACCAAGCACAGAATCCACGGATTTGGAACACCATTAGCCTCGGCACGGAGGGCCGCCCAAACCAGGTGCTTTAGCTGCTTTGAGTCATCGGCCCATGCGAAATTCTTCTCCTCCTCACCACTCGATACGGTGATACGAAGCGGCTTGGTCCTCTGAGTCCCAGGGACCGGGGCCCATCCCTCTCCCAGCGCCTTCTCGATCACGGCGACGACCCCGGCCGAAGGATCCGGTACGTAGGAGGCATACGTCCCAACACCATAGATCGCTCTGGCGTACTCCTTCATCGGTCCATCCTTGAGCCAGTGCCTGACTCGAGACGGCGTCCCCCTGTACTGGATCAACTTCCCACCGACGTCAGGGGCATCGACCCACTGGTCATAGATCAATGATCGCTCAGCAGCCGGCAACCGGGTCCAGTCCCTGGCATGCGCCTGCGCATAAACTCGCCGACTCACGCTTTCCTTGATTTCCTTCGGGATATCATTGGTCATCAGTGGATCCCCCCGCGTGGCGGAAATTGCAACTTAACTTCGTCGGCTGCTGTCTCCAGGCTTGCCGCGTCCTTAACCCAATGGTCGAGGAGGGTCCCTACGGTCTCGTCATTGAACTCAATCCGCGAGCCTTGGGAAGAACGAAGCCTCAGACTCTCCGTCTCCTCGGTTTCAAGTGACCGCCGTAGGTTCAATGTCGCAGCGACCCGCCGAATGTCGGTAACGAAGTCGAGGACCTTCAGCGACCGCTTTCCCGGACTCAGCCGAAGACCGCGGCCGAGCTGTTGAACGAAGATGCGCCGACTGTGGGTCACTCGCAGGAAGCCGATGAGGTTCACATCGGGTACGTCCACACCCTCATTGAACACATCTACGCACGTAATAATCGGCACCCTGCCCAACCTGAACTCGTTGAGCAGGATCTGACGGCGCTGACGTGGAATCCCGCTGTGGAGGAATGAAGCATTCCTCCAGGCGGAGTCCGCAGCAGCCAGCAGCGAGGCCATACGCTCTGCGTGTTCGATCGTCTGGCAGAAGAGGATCGCACGCGGATCTGAGGTAGCCCGCCAAGCTTCGCGGAAGCGATCAATGATCTCTTCATCCCGCTGCGGAAGAAAGAGCGACCTGTTCAACTCCTTGATGGAGTAACCGTGTTCACTCGCCTCCTTGACCACAGCCCAGTCGATGTTGTCCACGAACAGGCGGTAATCGACAGCGGAGAGATAGCCAGCTGACATCCCCTCCGCGATGCTCATCGTGAAGCTCGCAGGTCCGAAGCGGTCGGTGATGTCGAACTTGTCCCCACGCCAAGGTGTCGCTGTTACGCCAAAGGTCAACGCATCACCACACAGATCCAGCAGCTGTGCAAACCTTCCGCTCTCGCCTACGTGGTGCGTCTCATCGATCATGATGAGGTCTGGACGGTAGCCCGTTTGTACGGCGCCAAGAACCGACTCGACGGTTCCGACCAGAACGCCGTCGTGCGCGGCCGGCCGCGCGTCACCCGTGAGCAGCCGCGTGGGCGTGTCCTTGTCCAAGTGGCGCCACAAGGCCCGTTCCAGCTGTTCGACCAGATCCTTCATGTGGGCGACCACCAAGACCTTGGCGGTTGGATGATTCGCCAAGAAGCGACGGATCACCTCCCCTCCAACAACCGTCTTGCCGAGCCCGGTAGCTAGGACCAGCAGGGCACGACCGCTTCCCCAAAGATCTTTCTCGATCGCCTCGATCGCGGTGCGCTGATAGTCCCGTGGATCATACCGACTGGGCGCAAAATCGGGCATGCGATCCCAGATGCTGATCAGAGTGGGGCCATTCCATACCGCGATGTTGACGCCAACGCTAGCCAAAGCTTGCCTGCGAGCCTCGGCTGTTCTGTTCAGACCGGTGTTCGTGACCAGAACGGTCCTGTCTGCGCGATAACGAGTGCGCGCGCGTTCAGCATCATCGATTCCGCTCCGGTCAATCGTCCCCCGGCTCTTCCACTTGCATTGAAAGACCCATTGCTCGCGGTCACGTACGGCCAGAAGATCTGCGCCTTCATCCCCGCTGCCGTCGACTACACGAACGTCATTGAAACCCAGATACCAGAGGGTGCGTTCAAGAGCATGCGGGAGTCCGTAGGGTCCACCGGCGAGCAAGGCGCCTACAGACAGAAACCCTTCCTCGCTCACCCCTCCTCCCCTGCCATTTCGTCGCTCAAAAGTTGAACGCTAATGCGAGTTCGCTTCAACTGGCTTGCTCCGATCCCGCCGTTGAGACTAACGAGCATGGCAACATCTGAGAGGTACCCCGTGACCCGGGCGAGGCTGAGACGGCGAGCGGACGGCGAGGAAACCGTCTCGTAAGGGCCACGAAACACCTTTCCGTCCATGAATAGCTCGGGTTCCGACTCCAGGACCTTAGGCAGAAACAACGGCGGCGCATAGAGGAGGAATTCTCCATCCTTTCCCAAGTCGCTGGTCTTAGTGATGAGCCCCCTCGCGATCATTTCACTTTCGGTCGCCGTGTATTCGTCCGTGTCAAGATGCTGGTACGCAACATTCGGGTCCCCCAGATCTACAGCGCCACACATGCGCCCCCTGATCTCGTTCAGCAGTTCGCGCGAGTCCGCCCTGACCGAATCGAGACTCAACGCGCTATCCGGCAGAGAGGAACGCCTCAAGATCGCAATGATCTGAGAAGGACTCAACGAGCTATCGGCACGCACCTTGAGTAGTGCCGCAAGTTCCGAAAGGATCAGATCCGCAGGTTCAGTACCGTAGGTTTTGAAGATCTCCTGCTCAAGGTCAATGAATGCCGTTGCCGTGCTTCCAGCTCCTTGCAGCAGCAGCACCGGCATAGGACGGCCGTCATCATCCACGAGCTCGTCCGCCATCATGCGTCGCGCTTCCACGGCCAGGAATCCCAGCTGAGACTGCCCGAACTCACGGGTCAGCTCCGGAAGAACGACGGAAGATCGCATGTAGCGCGCGATGCGCTCCTGCTTTGTTTCTTTGATTTCCTGCTCTTCAGCCGACCCGGACTGAGAGGTGGAATCACTATCTGACTCCCCTTCGCTCGCAGAATCTTCCGTCTCACCCGAGATTTCAAGCGTGGGAGACGAGAAGCCAAGCGCATCGAGCACTGCCTGCTCATCAGCCTGCTCAGGAGAGCTGTGCTTGATCTGTTCGTGCTTCCCCTGTTTGTTGCGCTCCTCGTGATAGGCGACAGCATCCCACCAACGCTGGTCGGACTGATAGTCAGGATCGCCGGCGTGAAACAAGCCAGCCCATCGCCTTGTCTCCGCGTGAATTGGTTTCGAGCCATCTCCAGGAATCAGACAACGAATTCCTACCTGGTTCCGCCGGAATCCCTTGAAGAGCCGACCCAGCGCACTGGCGTTCTCCGGATACTCCAGCTGCTTCGCCCGCTTTGGCTGAAGTGGACCCGCGCCTCGAAGGAGCTCCACTGCCGAACGCCAACTCCGGTCGCTGTACTCGAAGGCATCCTTCTGGTAGGTCACCGGAACGTGATCAAGATGGATCTCGCCAATCAGTCGGCCACCCTGGTTGGCGAGCTCGATCGGATATTCTGGCTCTTCCGCCCCGAACGGAGCATCTGGGTTATGCCAAGTGAACAGCTGCTTATCCCATTGAAGGATCTTGCGACCATTCCGGAGGAAGTCGATCCCGAATTCGCGCTTGTCCAAATGGCGCTGAACACCAAGCCAGCCATGGATTCTGCGTTCACGCCGGGAGAGTCGATCCCCTTCACACTGCTCGCATGCCTCTTTCCCGGGGGTCTGCCAATGTCCACAATCCAGGCACGCCTCCGCATCCGCCAGTTTCTCGTCGATGGGGATGTAGGCGGGAATCCTCTCGGCGTTCACGCCGCTTCCGTACGTGACGTAGCGATCGTCACCCCATCGGCAATGCCGCCGAGGCAGGACCCTGACCCCCTGTACCCAGAGCTCGAAGGGCCTGTTGTCCAGAATCCAGGAGTAGGTCCGCCCCAACGTGTTTCGAAGGTTGGTGGCGTTCCGACGGAGCCAGTCAGCGCGCCGATCGTTGAGGCGACTGATCTCAACCCGCGTTCCGTGCTCATTTGGATCGTTCTTCGGAAGGGTGATGTCCTCGGCTTCGAAGTCATCGCCAATCCGGTCAAGATCAATCTCAACACCGATCCACTGCGTATCACCTTGACGAGTAGTCAAGACCCGCGTACGGCGGCCAAGTCGGGCCGTCGCGACGTTGAATCCCATGCCGAACAGTCCGAGCTTGTCGAACTGGTTGTTGCTTGACCATCCAGCTCGAACAGATCGTTCCAAGGTCTCGTAACTCATGCCGCGGCCGTTATCCGAGACGATGACCTGTGCATCAGAGGATTTTATCGAGTTACTCGGCAACGAGACACTCACCTTGTACCCGCCGGCCCAGGGTTGGCCAGCACGGAGGATCTCAGCGAAGTCGTCGAAGGCGTTGTCGGTGAGTTCGGCGATACATTGCCACTCATCGAACTCAATCTCCCCCAGCATGCGCAGCACTCGCGCGGACGGAGTGATCTTCAAGTCTTGTCTCTCCTCGCAGCTCGGTTCAAATGACACCAGCGCGAGAGCGGCCTTCGTCTGGGCACGGCCCCGATGGCCGCGCCGTACGTCAGCGTCCCGCGTTTGGAGGAGATGCTACGGGACGTCACTGACAGTGCACTTGACGTTCTGGGAATGCTGTGTGGGGGACGCGTGTTGTGCCAGGTCAACGGTGTTCGTACCGCGGCGCCCGCTCCTCAGCCGCCGCGGTGCGCGGCTGACACGCGCCGCTCCGCGACGGCACAGGCGACGCGTTCGCAAGCCTCCGCAACGTCCTCGTGCTCCCACACGCGCACCACAGTCCAACCGTTCCTGCTGAGGATGGTGGTGGTTTCGGAGTCTCGCTGCCTGTTGCCATCGATCTTGTCCTGCCAGAACCCGGCGTTCCTGGTCGACGGTCTGTGGTGTTCTGGGCACCCATGCCAAAAACATCCATCGACGAAGACCGCGACGCGCTCTGTGGGAAAGAGAATGTCTGCGGTACGTCGAAGGTCCGCGATCGGGCGCGCGTTCACTCGATACCTCAGGCCGCGGCGGTGGAGGAGCGACCTCAGCAGCAGCTCTGGCTTGGTGTCTCTACCGCGGTTACCCTGCATCACCGCGCGGGTTGCTTTCGACGTTGCCCAGGAACTCGTTGTCGGGTGGGGGGCATGATCCCTCTCCGGTTCAGCGAGGTGACCTGCTTCGCGAGCCATACGCCAGGCTTCCACCAAATTCTCATCCCGAGTGGAGTGGCTTACCTCACCGAGGTAACGCTCCCTCGTCTTCCCTTGGTCAGACCAGCGTAGAGTCGCGCGGATTCGACGATTGTTGGCCCGTACCGTCAAACGAATCGAAGCTCGTGCGCGGCCGTTATTCCCCAAGTCCACAAAGCGCCGTTGTCGACCTCCCGCCGCGCGGTCCTGTTCTTCGTGAGGAGTGGCCTCCTCGTTCCGCTTCCACGCAAGCTCTCGGGGAAGTTGATTCTTCCACCGGCTCTGCGTGTTCCTGGAGTTCCTATCCATGGCTATCCTCAGCGAGATCCAGTGCCTGGGAGACCGCTGTGGTGAATACTTCCCCCAACATGACAGGAACCGCATTCCCCAGTTGTCGCATCTTTTCCCCGCGAGGGCCTTTCAAAACCCAATCGTCCGGGAATGTCATCACACGGGCAACTTCACGAACGGTCATGTACCTGTGCAGCCGCCGGTAGCTCCCGAGTTCCTTTGGTACCTTCTTGCGGCGGTCGAGGTACATCACCAATTCACCGCCAGCGACGCCATGCACTCCTGCTTTTACGGTCTTGGCAGGACGGTCTAGATCATTAGGGGTGTGACCAGCGTAGATCTGTCCATCAGGCCACCCGATGTGATCTACGAATCCGCCGTGCGTTGTTTTCCGGTCCAGCTTATTCATGGGAACGTAAGGGAGCGGCCCCTCCCCTTCCCTGATTCCCTGCAACGCATCCCTCAAAGTGCGCCACGGCAGGGAATCCTCCAGGCTCGCCTCGTCATCATCGAATGGAAGCGGTGGGGCGACGCGTTCCATTACTTGCTTCTTGACATGTTGTGGCACGGTCGGATGCCGTCCCCAATACGTCCCATTCTGGAAAGATGCGATGAGCGCAGTCTCAGAATAACGCGGCTTGATAGATTGCTTAAACGCCTCAATATCGACATTTAGATCAGACCGAAAAGCAACGATGATCACTCGCTCTCGAATCTGAGGAACACCGTAATCCGCCGCGTTTACGCGGGTTACGATAACCCTATAGCGTTCAGATTCTGGCGTGTTTCCAGTTCTTAGCTGCCTCTTTAGCGCAGCGTTATGTTCTTGCCAACTGGCGCCATCTTTACGCTCAACGAAAGGGAGTTCAAGTTCCCGCTTGATGTAGTCAAAATACGGCCTAAATGAGTCCCGGAGGAGCCCTAGTACGTTCTCGCAGATAACGGCCTTTGGTCGGATCGCGCGGATCGCACGAAACATCTCCGGGAACATGTCGCGCTTATCTTCGTCGCCCTTTGAGTTGCCGCCGAGGCTGAACGGCTGGCAAGGAGGGCCACCTGCCAGGAGGTCGACCCCCTGACCCTGGAGGTACTCCATGTCCAGCTTCTGGATCGGCCCTGCAACCAAGGGGATGGGGTCGTCCGTGCCAGGGATGGGCAACATGTCGCCCACCTCGAACCGCTGGACCTCGTACGCCACGGGATGCCCGTGGAGTGTATTGGACTCGAGCGACTCGCACGCACGGCTCGCGAACTCGTTCATGAGCAGAGGACGGAAGCCAGCTCTCGCTGCGGCTTGCGCGAGGCCGCCCCCGCCGGCGAACAGCTCCACCGATGTGCGCCCCATCCTGACTCCCCGTCGATCTTGTATACAAAAGCTTCCCGCGGAGCTTGTCACCTTACGGCATCACGGAAGGAAGGGCCAGTCGATGTTTCCAACTTCCTTGTCTAGCCGAGGAGATGAGCCCATCGAATAGATCACCAACACCCTTGAGAGATGGGGCTCAACACACCCACTATCGATGGCCGGGATAGCCATCGCCCCTTTTGAGGTCTGACCCGCATATCCATATCCCCAATAGGGATCGCATTCGCGAACTCCGGCTAGTAGGCGACCGCCGGACTCATCTCCAGGGACTGCCCCGCCACCGCCGCCGGTAAGACGCCGCAACAGTTACGCGGGCTAGATCGAGCGCCGCAACAAGGTCAGAGGCCGATGAGCGCCTGGCATAGCTGTCGCCAGGATGCTGGCCACAGGCGCACAGCAGGCGCATCTCGACCACCATTAGCCGTGAGCATCGCAACTTTGGCGTGGGAGACGCAGACCGCCCGTCCGTGTCGCGGCTGCGCACATGCGGGTGGTGTTCCCGCCTTATCGAGCCGCCTCCGCCGACGTTCCGTGCTCCAAATAGGAGGTCACACCGTTGGCGCGCGCCTGAACACCAGCGGTGATGCGGCGCACCAGTCGGGGGATGGTGAGTGCCGCCAACTCTCCCAGGTGGTGGAACGCGTACCCGCGGAGCTCTTCAACCCGAAGCTCGATGCGCTGGCACTCATCTACCGTGAGAAGGCCCCCGTCGAAAAGATAGAGAACCTTGTCTCCCTCTCCCGGGTTCGGCGCCCAGTCCACGACGAGCAGCCGCCCGATGGCGGGCTTGATGCCCAGTTCCTCATGGACTTCGCGCACGCACGCTTGCAGCGGCGACTCGCCGTTCTCGACGTAGCCACCAGGGATGTCGCGGTAATCCTTGTACGACGGCTCGACGAGCAGGACCCTGTCGGCGTCGTCGAAGAAGAGCGCGCCGGCGGCCATGCGTGGGTGGGCCATCTTCGCTTCGTGCTCGTTCTCGGTCACGGAACGGACTCTAACCGCCGACCACGCCGAGCCGACGAGCCAGGTCGGCCATTGGCTGGGACGGGTGGCCTCGGGTGCCGCGGATCCAGCCGATGACCAGTTCGCGGCTCAGGTAGTGGTGGCGCACCTGCTCGGGTGCGGCTAGCTCGGCGTCCAGCAGCGTGGCCAGGGCCTCGTCGGTCCGGTTCCAGGCGCTGAGGGCTCGGGCGACTTCCAGGCTGTGCCTCACGCGCCGTTCTACAGGCAAGCCGCTGGTGTCGATGCGCTGCCCGAGGTCTGCGGCGATCTGGATGTCGCCGAGTTCTCCTGCGGTCGCGACGCAGTGGATGGCCACGTTGGTCGGGCCGAAGGCCGTCCAGAGGTGGTTCGCGTCGGCACCCAGTCGTTGTGCGACCTCATCCGCTTCGCTGAGGAAGGTCTGAGTGGTCGCACAGTCCTCCGCTCGGGCGGCCGCCATGGCGCCGGCGAGGAAGAGCGTGCCGTAGACCGAGAGGTATTCGTCGTTCGCGCTGCCCAGGCCAGGCTGCATGATGGCCGCCGCGTCGTTCACCAGCTGGATCGCCGCGGTGAAGCGGCCAGTGGCCATCAGGCAGTGCGTGACCGCGCGGAAGAGCGAGCCTGTCACCGTGCTCTGGCCGCTCCGTTGCGCTGCCGCCAAGCCGCGGTCGGCGGCGATCCACGCCAGTTCCGACTCCCCGACCTTGCCCAGCACCATGGCCGCACCGTTGTAGGCCAGGGCGAGTTCGGCATGGGCCTCCTCCCCTTCACGCCCTGAATACGAACGGGAGGCCGCGAGTGCGTCGGCGAGGACGAGAGGAAGCCGTCGCGTCGCCAAGCCGTACTGAGACACCTGGTAGGCGTCGAGGGCTTCCCTCACTACGTCCCGCAAGCCCGCCAGGGTCGGCGGTTCGTCGTCGGGTGGGAGCCCCAGCAGGGGCGTGAGCTGCTTGTAGTCCATGAGCGCGTCACGCAGAGCGGGCACCGTGCGGCGGCCACTGTCACTCGACCACTCCCACGTCGCTGGGGACCGGCTGGGCCCCCGAAAACGCCTTCGAGTCGTTCGTCCGCGACCTGGTGAACCACTTCTCCGGCGAGAGCGAGTTCGCCCTCTCCCACGCGTGGTGCGGATCCGACGTCAAGCTCATGGGTTTCTGGGACGGCGACGAGGCCGACATCGTCCTGTGGGTGCCGCAGAAGTCGCTGCACGTGGCCAGACGGGCCGATCACATCCGCAACAAGGAGACCGTCCTCGCCGAGTGCCACCGGCTGGCCAGCCTCCGGCTCCCGGGCACCCAGGCGCGTTTCCGGCTCAACGCCCGCGACGTCCCGGGGAGAAGGACGAGCTGTACCTGACCTACACCGGCAGCTCGATCGAGTCGGGGGACGAGGGCGTCGTCGGGCGCGGCAACCGAGTCAACGGGCTGCTCACGCCGCTGCGGCCGATGAACCTGGAGGGCGCCAACGGCAAGAACCCCGTCTGCCACGTCGGCAAGCTCTACAACATCGCCGCACAGCGCCTGGCCCACCGCCTGCACGAGACCACCGTCGGGCACGCGGAAGTGCACCTGGTCAGCACCACCGCCAGCGTCTGGACGAACCCTGGCGCATCCTCGTCCGCCTCTCCGCCCCGGCGCCGAGGTCGACAAGGTGCAGGCCCTCGTCGCAGAGGTGCTGGGCGAGTTCCCGGCCCTGACGGATGAGCTCGTCTCGGACGGGATCGAGCTGAGCTGATGACGAAGCGGACGCTCGGAGAGATCCCCGCAGGGTGTAGGCAACGGCTGCTCGCGCACTACGGGCCTTCGGTCAAGCCGTGGCTCGACGCCGTCCCGGGTCTGCTGGCACGTGCGGCAGGGAGGTGGAAGCTGACGCTCGTGGCGTACCACGACGCTGGCCACGCCTCGCGCGGCCTGCTTCGAGCGGCAGTGAAGGACCGAGACCTGACGATCGGCAGTGAGCGGCAGACCGAGGTGATGGAACCACTTCGGCCGGAACTCGAAGCAGCCGGCGGAGACGAACCTCGACACTCACTCCCTCACCGTCTCCTCCCAGCTCGTCCAGGACGGCTGGGAAGTCGAGTCGTCTGATCCCAAGACCGGCAGCGGCTTCCGCATCGTGGCTCTCGACGACGACACCGTCGAGGTTCTGGAACGCCATCGCAAGCAGCAGTACGCGGACCGCGAGGAGTGGGCGACAGCCGGGGTCGATACCGGACTCGTCTCACCCAGGCCGACGGCTCCTGGCTCCACCCCGGCAAGGTCACCGACCTCTTCGAACGGCTCGTCGCCGCCTCCGGCCTCCCTCCGATCCGCCTACACGACCTCCGGCACGGAGCTGCCACACTCATGCTCGCCGCCAGCATCGACGTCAAAATCGTCTCCGACACCCTCGGCCGCAGCGACACCCGGATCACGCGGGACATCTACCAGAGCGTCCTGCCTCACGTCGGGAAGAGCGCTGCCGAGGCCACGGCCAAGCTGGTCCCCCTCCAGCGTCGGACCGAGGCCGAGCAGGCCGCCCGTAAGGCGGCGAAGGCCGCCAAGAAGGCAAAGGCCAAAGCGAAAGACCGGGCCAAGGGCAAGAAGAAGGGCGACTTGAAGAAGCCCAAGAAACAGGGCTCTCGGTAACGTCAGCTTCTCCGGGATGGCCTGCCGCTCGCGGCCCCGGGTGCACCTCAGGTCTCAGCCGAGCCAAGATTTACTAGCACCGCACCGGCAACTCGCTCGTCGGCCGGTTCCCCTTCAGCGCCATGGGCCATGGCTCGTACGCGTTGCGGAAGCCGGCCCACCGGACGGTCTGCCATTTCCCGTAGTTGCCCGCGAAGGGCACGTTCAGTTGGACTGAGCGGCGCTGCACCACGTGTCGTCTCGTGCTCGACGCGCCCGCGGTCATCCTCGCCATCGTGCTGATGACGACCAACCCGGCCCGGCTCCTCTGGGTTGGCCAGCCGGATCGGAGTTCTAGCCACTACCCGAAAGTTTTCCGAGAGCTCCGTCTCCCCCTCAAGCTCCGCAAGAGCCGTCTGGTGCAGACTCAGCACCCTCCCGTAAGCAATTTCTAGGCTTGGCGCCCTTGATTCACTCCCATCGCAAAGGATGCGGTTCCAAGGGCGACTGCGATCCTTCACGTATCGCGAACTCGCGCGCGCTCCGCGAAGCGTCTGCTTTACAACCAGGGCTGACGCTATGGTGCATCCCAGCTGCCCCTCATTGAAGGTGCTATGGTCGCAGCCCAACCATGGCTCGCCTGGTCGTCTCTGTGGCCAGTTGAGGTGGTTGTAGAAGACATAGGCTGGAATGCAACCTGCGTTCATGGCGTTCTCGATCAAAAGATCATTCTGATGCCTGTCGCCATCGGGTCGATATCGTAGGTCGTATCCGCCGTTTCGGTTGGCACGCTTCGCTTGAACACGCATGCCGAACCCCACGGCACCAGAGTGAAACCACCACTCCCAGTCCGCTCCGTTCGAGCGTTCCTCATCGCTCGCGAACGGATGGATCGCCACCCGGTCACCATGAGCCCGATAGAGGGCCCGAAGATTCTCCTCGGCGTGAGTCACTTCACTCGACGGCCAGCCCCTACGGTGCTCGGCAGCCAAGGCTTCGAAGGTCAGCTCGGCGCTTCGGCTGAGAGTTCTACACAGCGAGCTGGCCGAAGATGTGCGCACACCACAGGCCCGACAAAAGGTGTCACTCCTGCCAACCTCCTACCCACAGTTGCAGCGCGCCACCCCGTCTTCACCTCTCTGCGTTCCGAGTACCGAGCTTCGCCACCCTAAGCCGCTGATGGCACTGCGTCGCGCGGTTTGAGGCAAATGCCAGATCATGAATTGCAGCGCTCAGCCGTGCACCTCTTCCGGGCCCATCCGCTCACGCATCGCTCACGCAAGCCCCTCCACGCCGCTGCGGCCGAGCACCCCGCCATGACCACAACATGAAAAAACCCCAGGTCACGGCGAGTGAGTCCTGGGGTTAATCCGAGCCGCCTTCGGGATTCGAACCCGAGACCTACGCATTACGAGTGCGTTGCTCTGGCCATCTGAGCTAAGGCGGCACGCCGTCCGCACCTATGGCGCGATCAGCAACGTCGCCAAGTCTACACAGTTTCCGAGGGTGCTCCGTACCAGCCCCCGGGGGGACCGGGCGGTGGGTGGTGGCGGGGGTGGGTGGGGCTGTGAGCTGGGGTTATTTGCAGCGTTTGTCGGTCTTGGGGGCGCGGCCCTCCAGGAGGTACGTGTTGATCGTCGCGTCGACGCAGTCGCTGCCGCGTCCGTAGGCGGTGTGGCCGTCGCCCTCGTAGGTGAGGAGGCGGCCCGAGGAGAGCTGGGACGCGAGGGCCTGGGCCCAGCGGTAGGGGGTGGCCGGGTCGCGGGTCGTGCCGGTGACGATGATCGGGGCGGCGCCCTTCGCCTCGATCCGCTCCGGCTTGCCGGTGGCCTTCGTGGGCCAGTACGTGCAGTTCAGAGCCGACCAGGCCAGGCCCTCACCGAAGACCGGGGACGCCTTCTCGAAGTCGGGCAGCGACTTGCGCACCTCGTCGGGCGAGGAGAAGGACGGCGGCAGGTCGAGGCAGTTCACTGCGGCGTTGGCGAACATCAGGTTGGAGTACGTCCCGTCGCCGTCGCGCTCGTAGTAGCTGTCGGAGAGGGCCAGCAGGGCCGAACCGTCCTTGGTCCTCATGGCGGACGTGAGCGCGTCGCGCAGCTCCGGCCAGGCCGCCTCGTCGTACATGGCCGCGATCACACCCGTCGTGGCCAGCGCCTCGCCCAGCTTGCGGCCGCTGCCGCCCGGGCCGTCGCCCGCCGGGACGGGAGCGCGGTCCAGGGTCGTGAAGAACTTCTTCAGGCGCTTGCCCGCGTCCGCCGCGCTCTTCGTCCCGAGCGGGCAGTCCCGCTCCCGTACGCAGTCCCGCGCGAACGACTGGAACGCCGTCTCGAAGCCCTCCGTCTGCTCCCGGTTCATCTCACGGGAGGTGAGGGAGGGGTCCATGGCGCCGTCCAGCACCAGGCGGCCCACGCGTTCGGGGAACAGACCCGCGTACGTCGCCCCCAGGAACGTGCCGTAAGACGCCCCGACATATGTCAGCTTCTCGTCGCCGAGCGCCGCCCGCAGGATGTCCATGTCGCGGGCGGTCTCCACCGTGGAGACGTGCCCGAGCAGCTTCCCCGACCGCTGCGCGCAGCCCTTCGCGAACTCTCTGTACGACTCGGCAAGACGGTCCGTCTCACGCCGGTCGTCCGGCGTGATGTCCGTCTGCGTGTACGCGTCCATCTGCCGGTCGTTCATGCACGTCACCGGCTCGCTGCGGGCGACTCCGCGCGGGTCGATCGCCACCATGTCGTACCGCGCCCTGACCGCTTCCGGGTAGCCGAGCGCCGCGTACGCCTGGAGGTAGCCGATCGCCGAGCCGCCCGGGCCGCCGGGGTTCACCAGGAGCGAGCCCAGCCTCTGCTTGCCTGCCTTCCCGTCCCGGACACCTGCCTTCGTGGCGCCCCCACCCCGCGCACCGGCCCCCACCGCGTCGCCGCCACGCGGCTTTCCCGTCGCCCGCTTGCGCGACACCGCCAGCTTCACGTCGCCCGCCCCCGGCTTGCCGTAATCCAGGGGTGCCTTCATCGTCGCGCACTGGAAGCCGGATACGCCGCACTCGCGCCACCGCAGCTTCTGGTCGTAGTACGACACGAGTTCCTTCGGAGTGGCACGGGGCAGCTCGGCCATCGCGACATCCGACGACGAACTCGCCGACGAGCAGCCGGACATGATCAGCCCCGCCGCCAGCAGGAACAGACAGCCCCTACGAAGCCGTCGCGCGGGAGCGTGGGCTCGCGGGTGGACTCGCGGGAAGGAGGTTTCCATCTCGCGAGACTAACTCTGTGGAGTTGCCGGGTCGCTTTGTGTACTCGTATGGGTGACCTGGTCAATCCGTCAGTTTGTCAACGCCGTCAGCGCCGTCAGCGCCGTCAGTCCGTCAGCGCCGTCGGTCCGTCGGTCCGTCAGTCCGTCAGTCCGTCAGTCCGTCAGCAGCGTTGACACCGGGGATCTGGAGAGCCCATGCTCCCGCTGCGCCCGTTGCCTACGTCGTGTCGGGCCTCTGGTCACCCGGCCACCCTTCAGCCTGCGCGCAGCGCCACCGTCATCGCCTCCACCGCCAGCAGCGGCGCCACATTGCGGTCCAGCGCCGTGCGGCACGCACCGATCGCCTCTATGCGGCGCAGTGTGGCCTCGGGTGACGTACCCCGCGCCAGGCGCTCCAGCATGTCCTGCACCTCCGTGTTCGCCAGCGGGACGCGGGAACCCAACTGGAGGGCAAGGACGTCGCGGTAGACGCCGGTCAGGTCGATGAGGGCGAGGTCGAGGCTGTCGCGCTGCGTACGCGTTCTGCGGCGCTTCTGCTTGTCCTCCAGATCCTTCATCGCGCCCGCCGTGCCCCGGGGCATCCGGCCGCCCTGGGCCGCGCCGAGGGCCGTCTTGAGGTCCTCCGTCTCCTTGACGTCCACGTCCTCGGCGGCCTGCTTGGCCTCCTCCGCCGCCGTGTCGATCAGCTCCTGCGCGGCCTTCAGACAGCCGCCGATCTCCCCCACGCGCAGCGGCAGCTTGAGCACGGCGGCTCTGCGCTCCCGCGCGCGCTCGTCGGTCGCGAGCCGGCGGGCGCGGCCGATGTGCCCCTGCGTGGCGCGGGCGGCGGCCGCCGCGGCGGGCGGCTCGATGCCGTCACGCCGGACGAGCATGTCGGCGACTGCGTCCACGGACGGGGTGCGCAGCGTCAGATGGCGGCAGCGCGAGCGGATCGTGGGCAGCACGTCCTCCAGCGAGGGCGCGCAGAGCAGCCAGACCGTGCGGGGGGCCGGCTCCTCCACCGCCTTCAGGAGGACGTTCCCCGCGCCTTCCGTGAGGCGGTCCGCGTCCTCCAGGACGATGACCTGCCAGCGGCCGCCCGCCGGGGAGAGCTGGGCGCGGCGGACCAGCTCCCTGGTCTCCTTGACGCCGATCGACAGCAGGTCCGTACGGATGATCTCCACATCCGCGTGGGTGCCGATCAGGCTCGTGTGGCAGCCGTCGCAGAATCCGCAGCCGGGCTCCCCGCCGAGCGCGCGGTCCGGGCTCACGCACTGCAACGCCGCGGCGAAGGCACGGGCCGCGTCGGCGCGGCCGGAGCCGGGCGGACCCGTGAACAGCCAGGCGTGCGTCATCTTCGACGACTCGGGCAGCGGGCCCGCCGCCGCGACGGCGGTGACCAGGGCGTCGGCGTCACGGGCGGCGGCGCCGAGCTGCGCGCTCACCTTCTCCTGGCCCACCAGGTCGTCCCACACCGGCATGGGTCACCGCCTTTGCCCTACCGACGCACGCCACCCCTCGGCGCACGTACCGCTCTGTTCGCACTGTCGGAATTCATTGTGGGGCACCCCACTGACAACGCCGCCCACATCGGCGCTAAAGCGGCGCTGAGCAGGCCTCTTGGCTGCATCGCCGCATGGGCCGCACCGGTTTCACGCACGGCGGCCGTGGTCTCCCCGCGCGGCCGTGGTGTCCGAGCGCGCCCGCGGCTTCCCAGCGGAGCCGCGGCTTCCCAGCGGAGCCGCGGCTTCCCAGCGGAACCGCGGCTTCCCAGCGGAACCGCGGCAACCCAGCGAGGCCGTGGCGCCTCAGCGCCCCCGTCCCCGGCGGCCCCGGCCCCCGCCCTCGTCCGGCTCGTCGTCCTCGGGCGAGCCGAGCAGTTCGTCCGCGAGGGACGGCAGGTCGTCGAGCGGGGTCTCCTCCGCCCAGTCGGGGCGCGGCCGCCGCGGCCTGCCCTCCTCGTCGAGCTGCGGCAGTTCCCGCGTACGGTCGTCGGGTCCCGGCCGCTCGTCGCGGAAGTAGCCCGGCGGCACCTTGTCCGCCACGCTCTCGGCACGTTCTCCCGGCGCGGCACTCGGCGCACGCGGCGCAGCACTCGGCGCGGCGGGCGCGTCGTGCTGACCGGCCCGGCGGTCGGCGGGCTCGTCCTTCACGACCCGCAGGACCGTCGTGTCGTCGGCGGCACCGGGCACCGTCGCCTGCGGCAGCTCCGCCGTCTCGTCCGCCGCGCCGTCCTCGGTGATCTGCGGCAGCACGGCCGTCTCGTCCGCGGCCCCCGGAATCTGCGGCAGCACAGCCGTCTCGTCCGCGGCACCCGGAACCTGCGGCAGCTTCACCATCGGCGTGTTCAGGGTCGCCTCGTTGTCGGGCGACGTCGGCCCGCCCACGCCCTCAGCGGTACCGTCCGCGACGGGCGCGGAGGGCGCCCCGGGCGCGGCCGGCACGGGCGCGTCGGACACCGGCGCCTTGGCAGCCGGTGCGTTGGCGGCCGGTGCGTTGGCGGCCGGTGCGTCGGACACCGGCGCGCTCCCCGCAGGCGCGCTCCCGGCAGGCACGCTCCCGGCGGGCGCACCCGCGGCAGCCGCCCCGGACGTGCTCCCGCCTGCGGCGGACCCACCTGCCGCAGGCCCACCCGCCGCAGACCCCCCCGAACCAGCCCCGCCCGAGCGCACCGCACCCGAACCGAAGGTCCCCCCACCGGAGACCCCACCGGCACCCGAACCGGAGGTCCCCGCACCCCCCGAACCGGAGTTCGCCACACTCGCGGCCCCCGCCGCAGCCGACTCCGCGAGCAGCCGAGCCTCCTCGGCACGCCGCAGCGCCTCCTCCGCCCTGCGCTGCTTCTCCAGGCGGCGGGCCTCGGCCTCGGCGCGCAGCCGGGCCTCCTCCTCGGCGGCGAGGCGGCGCCGCTCCTCCTCGGCGGCGCGGGCCTGCTCCTCGGCGAGGACCCGGGCGCGCTCCTCCTCGGCCTTGCGACGTGCCTCCTCGGCGCGCAGCCGGGCCTCCTCGGCCTGGCGTTCGGCCTCGCGGCGCTGGGCCTCCTCCAGCTCGCGCCGCTTGCGCTCCTCCTCCTCGGCGCGGAGCTTGGCGAGCTGCTCCTGGCGCTCACGCTCCAGGCGCTCCTCCTCGGCCTTGCGCGCGGCCTCTTCCTCCGCGCGCCGGCGCGCTTCCTCCTCGGCCGCCCTGCGTGCCTCCTCCTGGGCCTTCACCTCGGCTTCGGAGAGGGGCAGTACGACATCGAGACGGTGCCGGACGACCGTCGTGACGGCTTCCGGCTCCTGGGTGCCGTCGACGACCAGATAGCGGCCGGGGTCGGCGGCGGCCAGGGTGAGGAAGCCGGAGCGCACGCGCGCGTGGAACTCGGCGGGCTCCGACTCCAGGCGGTCGGGCGCCTCGGTGAAGCGCTCACGGGCCGCCTCGGGGGCCACGTCGAGCAGGACGGTGAGGTGCGGGACCAGGCCTCCGGTGGCCCACCGATTGATGCGGGCGACCTCGGTCGGCGACAGGTCGCGGCCCGCGCCCTGGTAGGCGACGGACGAGTCGATGTACCGGTCGGAGATCACCACGGCACCGCGCGCGAGGGCGGGCCGTACGACCGTGTCGACGTGCTCCGCGCGGTCGGCGGCGTACAGCAGGGCCTCCGCGCGGTGCGAGAGGCCGGCCGACGACACGTCGAGCAGGATCGACCGCAGCCGCTTGCCGACGGGCGTGGCGCCCGGCTCGCGCGTGACGACGACTTCGTGGCCCTTGGCGCGGATCCACTCCGCGAGCGCTTCCGCCTGCGTGGACTTGCCCGCGCCGTCGCCACCCTCCAGGGCGATGAAGAAACCTGCGGTGGCGGGCGTCTGCACCGGGTCGTCGCCGCCGCGCAGGGCGTCCCGCAGGTCGTGCCGGAGCGGCACGCCCTGCCGGTCGTCGGCCTTGGCGAGGACCAGCGCGGCCACCGGCAGGAGCAGCGCGCCGACCAGCATCAGCGTGAAGGACGCGCCGCCGTGGTCGAAGACGAACTTGCCGTTGACCATCCGGTGCGGCCCGATGACGGCGGCGAGCAGCGGCGCGACGAGCGCGGTCAGCGCCACGCAGAGCCTGACGACCGCCTGGAGGTGCTCGGCGGCGCGGGCCCGCCGGTAGTCCTCGACCTCCTGGTCGAGCAGGGCGTGCCCGACGTTGGCGGCGACGCCTGCGGCCACACCGGCGACGCCCAGTATCAGCAGGACCGTCGTCACGTCGGGCACGAGTCCGGCGGTGAGCAGCGCGACACCGGTGACGGTGATGGCGAGCGCGAGCAGCCTGCGGCGCGACAGCGACGTCAGGAGGACGGGCGCCGTACGGATCCCGGCGACGGTGCCACCGGTCAACGCGAACACGAACAGGCCGTACGTGACGGGGCCGCCCTGGAGGTCCTTGGCGTGCAGCACGGCGACCGCGACGGCGGCGGCGATCGCTGCGGCGACGGCGGCGCAGGCGGCCACGAGCAGCGGGATGGCACCGGTGCGGCCCTTGTCGGTGCCGCTGCCGGTACGCGGCCTGCGCAGGCCCTCCAGGGGGCTGCGCGCGCGGGGCGTGTTCCTGCCGGGAAGCTTGATGGCGTACACGATCGACAGGGACGCGGCGAACAGTCCGGCCGCGAGGAACGACGCGAGTCCGGCCTGGTGCTGGGCGAACCAGTCGATGCCGGAGCCGAGCAGGATCCCGACGAGGCTGACCGCGACGAGCACGACGGCGGCGAGCGGCAGCGCCACGAACCCGGTGCGCAGCGAAAGGCGCCGCAGCGCGTCCATGTGGTCGGGCAGCGGGCGCACCGTGGCGCCCTCCAGGGGCGGGGCGGGCAGCAGGGCGGGGGCCGCGCTCTCCCTGGCGACCGTCCAGAAGCGCTCGGCGACGCCGGTCACGAAGGCGGTGACGAGCAGCAGGGCGAGCGCGTTGTCCGGCGTCCAGTCGATCCACAGGGGCGCGCAGATCAGCAGCGCGGCGCGCACACCGTCCGCGCCCACCATGGTCCAGCGGCGGTCCAGGGGGCCGCCGGGCGAGGTGAGGGAGGTCAGCGGGCCGAGCAGTACCGCTCCGAAGAGGAGGGTGGCGAGAACGCGCGCTCCGAAGACGGCGGTCACGGCGATGGCGACCCCTCGGTAGCCGTCGCCGAACCCGCCCTCCGTGATGGCCGCTTGCAGCGCGAGCATCACCAGGACGAGCAGCGCGAGGGCGTCGCCGACGCTGCCTACGAGGTGCGCGCTCCACAACTTCCTCAGCTGCGGCACGCGCAGCAAGGAGCGCACGGCACGCTCGCGGGAGTCTGCGAGCAAGGCGTTGTCGTGGCCCAGGGACGTGGCGGTTGGCTGCTCTGCACGCGTCATCCGTCCAGCCTATCTGGACGCTTCGCCTCCCTGCGGGGCCCGCCCGGATCCCCGTGTCCCCGCTTCGATCCTGCGGGCCCGCACGGACACACGCCCGCCGCGCCGGAACCCGTTCCCGGGCCCGACGCGGCGGATCACACTCCCGGCCCCCGGCCGCAGCGCTCAGTCCTCCGTGCTCAGTCCTCAGCCGCCGCCTTCGAAGCTGCCGCCTTCTTGGCGGTGGTCTTCTTGGCAGTGGTCTTCTTGGCCGCGGTCGAAGCCGTCGTCTTCTTGGCCGTCGTCTTCTTGGCCGCGGTCTTCTTGGCGGCCGTCTTCTTGGCCGGTGCTTTCTTGGCGGGCGCCTTCTTGGCGGTCTTCTTCGCGGGGCCCTTGGCCCGCTTCTCGGCGAGCAGCTCGAAGCCGCGCTCCGGAGTGATCTCCTCGACGCTGTCGCCGGACCGCAGCGTCGCGTTCGTCTCGCCGTCCGTCACGTACGGGCCGAAGCGGCCGTCCTTGACGACGACGGGCTTCGCGCTGACCGGGTCCTCGCCCAGCTCCTTCAGCGGCGGCTTCGCGGCGGCACGGCCGCGCTGCTTCGGCTTGGAGTAGATCTCCAGGGCCTCGTCGAGCGTGATGTCGAAGAGCTGCTCCTCGGTCTCCAGGGAGCGCGAGTCGGTGCCCTTCTTCAGATACGGGCCGTAGCGGCCGTTCTGCGCGGTGATCTCCACGCCCTCGGCGTCCGTGCCGACGACACGCGGCAGCGACATCAGCTTCAGGGCGTCCGCCAGGGTCACCGTGTCCAGGGACATGGACTTGAAGAGCGAGGCCGTGCGCGGCTTGATGGCGTTCTTGCCGGTCTTCGGGGTGCCCTCGGGGAGCACCTCGGTGACGTACGGGCCGTACCGGCCGTCCTTGGCGATGATCTCGCGGCCGGTCTCGGGGTCCGTGCCGAGCGCGAAGTCGCCGCTGGGCTTGGCGAGCAGTTCCTCCGCGTACTCGACGGTGAGCTCGTCCGGCGCCAGGTCGTCCGGGATGTCGGCGCGCTGGTGGCCGTCCGTGTCGCGCTCGCCGCGCTCGATGTAGGGGCCGTAGCGCCCGACGCGCAGCACGATGCCGTCGGCCACGGGGAACGACGACACCTCGCGGGCGTCGATGGCGCCCAGGTCGGTGACGAGTTCCTTCAGGCCGCCCAGGTGGTCGCCGTCGCCGTTCCCGGCGTCGGCGGCGCCTCCGGAGGGCTCGCCCTCGCCGAAGTAGAACCTCCGCAGCCACGGCACGGCCTGCGCCTCGCCGCGCGCGATGCGGTCGAGGTCGTCCTCCATCCTGGCGGTGAAGTCGTAGTCGACGAGCCGCCCGAAGTGCTTCTCCAGGAGGTTGACCACGGCGAAGGAGAGGAAGGACGGCACGAGGGCCGTGCCCTTCTTGAAGACGTAGCCGCGGTCGAGGATGGTGCCGATGATCGACGCGTACGTCGAAGGACGGCCGATCTCCCGCTCCTCCAGCTCCTTGACCAGCGAGGCCTCGGTGTAGCGGGCCGGCGGCTTGGTCGCGTGGCCGTCGACCGACATCTCCTCGGCGGACAGCGCGTCGCCCTCGCCGACCTGCGGCAGCCTGCGCTCGCGGTCGTCGAGCTCCGCGTTCGGGTCGTCGGCACCCTCTACGTAGGCCTTGAGGAAGCCGTGGAAGGTGATGGTCTTGCCGGACGCGCTGAACTCGGCGTCACGACCGTCGGCGGCCCGGCCGCCGATCTTGACCGTGACCGAGTTGCCGGTCGCGTCCTTCATCTGGGAGGCGACGGTCCGCTTCCAGATCAGCTCGTAGAGCCGGAACTGGTCACCGGTGAGGCCGGTCTCCGCGGGCGTACGGAAGCGGTCGCCGGAGGGCCGGATCGCTTCGTGCGCCTCCTGCGCGTTCTTGACCTTGCCCGCGTACGTACGGGGCCGCTCGGGCAGGTAGTCGCTGCCGTAGAGCTGGGTGACCTGCGCGCGGGCCGCGGCCACCGCCGTGTCCGACAGGGTCGTGGAGTCCGTACGCATATAGGTGATGAAGCCGTTCTCGTACAGCTTCTGGGCCACCTGCATGGTCGCCTTGGCGCCGAAGCCCAGCTTGCGCGAGGCCTCCTGCTGCATCGTCGTCGTACGGAAGGGCGCGTACGGCGAGCGGCGGTACGGCTTGGACTCGACGGAGCGTACGGAGAAGTCGGTGTTCTCCAGGGCCGCGGCGAGAGCGCGGGCGTTGGCCTCGTCCAGGTGCAGGGTGTTCTGGCTCTTGAGCTGCCCGACGGAGTCGAAGTCGCGGCCCTGTGCGACGCGCTTGCCGTCGACCGTGGTGAGACGGGCGACGAGCTGCGAGGGGTCGCTGGAGTCACCGGGGCGGCCGGTGCCGAAGGTGCCGGTGAGGTCCCAGTACTCGGCGGAGCGGAAGGCGATGCGCTCGCGCTCCCGCTCGACGACGAGGCGGGTCGCCACGGACTGCACACGGCCCGCGGAGAGCCGTGGCATGACCTTCTTCCACAGCACCGGCGAGACTTCGTAGCCGTACAGGCGGTCCAGGATGCGGCGGGTCTCCTGGGCGTCGACCATGCGCTTGTTGAGCTCGCGCGGGTTGCGCACGGCGCCCTGGATGGCGTCCTTGGTGATCTCGTGGAACACCATGCGCTTGACCGGGACCTTGGGCTTCAGGACCTCGAGGAGGTGCCACGCGATGGCTTCGCCCTCGCGGTCCTCATCGGTGGCGAGGAAGAGTTCGTCGGAGTCCTTCAGGAGGTCCTTGAGCTTCTTGACCTGCGCCTTCTTGTCGGCGTTGACGACATAGATCGGCTGGAAGTCGTGCTCGACGTCCACGCCGAGACGGCGGACCTCACCCGTGTACTTCTCGGGGACCTCGGCGGCGCCGTTGGGGAGGTCACGGATGTGCCCGACGCTCGCCTCGACTACGTATCCGGGGCCGAGATAGCCCTTGATCGTCTTCGCCTTGGCGGGCGACTCGACAATGACGAGTCGGCGGCCGCCAGGTGCGGTCTCGCTGGTCGGGGACAACTTCGCTCTTCTCTCCGGTCGACGCTCGGTGGCAGTGCTGCGGTGCTTCGGCAGTGCCGTACCGACGCCCGGTGGGGCGCCGTGACTGCGCTTGCGGTTGCGCTGACGCTGCGGAGTGTGACGGTACATCCCGCCCCCGTGTCAAACGGGAAAAGCCCGCAACGGCCACTCGAACGGTAACCCGACTACCGCCATTCCTGCCGCACGGGCTGGCCCCGGGGCCTCGAGCGGCGCGGGTGCGGGACTTTTTTTCCGTACCGCCGGTCCAGCGTGCCGCACCGCCGGCGCAGCGTGCCGCGCATCGCGCCGCGCGCTCGTCCACGATCGCCGGACGGGCTTCCGACGTGGCCGGGACGGCGTTCCGTACTGCTGTACGTTCTGTGCTGCTACGCGTTCCGTGCTGCTACGCGTTGCGTGCCGCTGCACCTTTGCGCTGCCACATCTTCGTACCGCTATACCTTTGTACTGCCCACCCGCCGGGCCTCACAGCCGTGTGAAGCACCACACCGCGAGGGCGAGGGCGCCGGATCCCGCCAAGGTCGCGAGGGTCGCCGCCGCCGCCGAGTGCACACCGTGGGCGACGGGGGCGCGGTGGGCGACCCGGGTGCCCGTCCAGAGCAGCAGCCCGGCTCCGAACAGCGCGAACACCGTTCCGGCGAAGATCGCTGGTCCGCTCTCCATGCCCTGGCCTCCCGTGCCGTCCGTACGTGGCCCCTGTCGGGCGCCCCGGCTGCGGAGGCTGGCACGCCCGGGCGGCGGAAGCACGAAATCCGGGTGAACGAGGGGCGGCGCGGAAGACCCATATTGGCTGGATTCCCTCCAGGAGCGGCCGGTTTCTCCCTCCAGCGAGGGGAGGCGCACCCTGCGCGGGGAGGGCGCGACGCGGAGGGGGCTCGCCACCGCCGCCCCCGGGCGGAGGGGGCTCGCCACCGCCGCCCCCGGGAGGGGACTCGCCCCCGCCGCCCCCGCCAGCCCCGCCGCTCCCACCACCCCCGTCAGCCCCTACCGCCCCACCGGCTCCAGGAACCCCTGCTCCACCAGGAGCCGGATCTGGGCCGGGGTGCGGTCGCGCAGCAGGACCGGGTCCTCGCCCATCAGCTGGGCGATGGCGTCCAGGATCCGGCCGGCGCTCAGCGAGCCGTCGCAGACGCCCGCGAAGCCCGCGCCCACGGTGTCCACCTTGGTGGCCCGCCGCATGCCGCGGTGCTGGCGCAGCACGACGTGCTCCGGGTCCTCGGCGCCCGGCAGGCCGACCTGCTCCTGCACCACTTCGGCGGCGAGTGTGAAGTGCGCGGCGAGCAGCGCGGCGTCGTCGTTAGCCCGGAGGTAGTCCTGCCGCTCGAAGAACGCGCGCACGGTCTCGCCGAGCGGCTGCTCGACGGGGTGCGGCCACTCCTCGACGGTCACGGACGGCTCGGCGGCGCCGGTCTTGCGCAGGGTGATCCAGCCGAAGCCGACACCCCGGGTCCTGCGGGCCTCGAACTCGTCGAGCCAGGCGTCGTACCGCGCCGCGTACTCGGCCGGGTCGGTGCGGTGGTCCCCGGCGTCCCTGAGCCACAGCTCGGCGTACTGCGTGACGTCCTGCACCTCGCGCTGCACGATCCACGCGTCACAGTCGCGCGGCACCCAGGAGCGGAGCCGCTCGGTCCACTCCTCTCCCTCCACGTGCTGCCAGTTGGCGAGGAACTGCGCGTACCCCCCTTCGTTCAGCCGTGTCCCCGCCTCCTGAACGAGCGAGCGGCACAGATCGTCCCCGCCCATCCCGCCGTCCCGGTACGTCAGCCGGGCCCCGGGGGAGATGACGAACGGCGGGTTGGACACGATCAGGTCGTACGTGGCGTCGGCCACCGGCTCGTACAGGGAGCCCTGCCGCAGGTCCGCATCCGGCACGCCCGACAGCGCGAGAGTGAGCCGGGTGCAGTGCAGGGCACGGGGGTTGAGGTCGGTGGCGGTGACACGGGTGGCGTGCCGGGAGGCGTGCAGCGCCTGGATGCCGGATCCGGTGCCGATGTCGAGGGCGCTCGCGACGGGCGTACGCACCGTGATCCCGGAGAGCGTCGTGGACGCGCCGCCGACGCCGAGGACGACCCCCTCGTCCCGGCTGCCGATGCCGCCGGCACCGCCGACCGCGCACCCGAGGTCGGACACGATGAACCAGTCCTCGCCCTCCGGTCCGCCGTAGGGCCGTACGTCCATGGTCGCCCTGAGCCCGCCGCCACCGCCGGTGCCGCGCGCACCCCCCGCACCCACCGCACCGCCCGCACCAGCGGCCCCGAGCGCCCCGCCCGCCACGAGCCAGCCGCTCTCCAGGAGGGCGTCGACCGGCAGGACGTCGGCCACGCGCGCGTGCGGGACGCTCTCCTGAAGCAGGAACAGCCGTACGAGCGACGCCAGCGCGCCGTCGCCCCGGGTGGCCCGGAGGGCGGGCACCGTCTCGCTTCGGGCCAGCGCGGCGTAGGCGGGCGCCCCGAGCAGGTCGAGCAGCCCGTCGGCGGTGAAGTCGGCGGCGAGGAAGGCCTCCCGCAGCCGTGCGGTCACATCGGCGCGGTCGGGCGAGGGCAGGGGCGGGGGCATGCTGGCGTTACTCACCCCCCAATTGTGACCCCGGCACCCACGACGGCGCCCCCGGCGCCACAGGGCACCGGGGGCGGCTCCGCCCGACGGCGGCGTCAGCTCCGGGGTCCGGCCGCCGTGCACCGGCGGCCGACGGGACTCAGCTCTTGGCCCCTGCCGACGGCGCGGAACTCTTGCAGCTGTCCTGCTCGCGCATGGCCTTGCCGACCTCGCCCGCCTCCAGCTTCTTCTGCGCGGTGTTCTCGCTCTTGCTGAGCTTGCCCAGTTCCTCGGCGATCTTCGCGAGGTCGTCCGCGAAGGCCGACTGGTCCTTGGTGTCGAGCTTGTCGGTCTGCGACTTCAGGTCGGCGTACGACTTGGAGAGGCCGTCGAGTTCCTGCACGGCGTCGTTCAGCTTCTTCTCGCCGTCGTCGGTCGGCGGGGCACCCGCCTTCTTGAGGGCGGCACTGCGCTGGGCGTACGCACTGGAGATGTCCCCGAACGCCTTGGAGTCGGTCTTCTTGACCTCGTCGGGCGAACTGTTGTCGGCGGTCTGCCTCTTGATGGCCGCGTTGGCCTCGGCGATCTTCTTCGACTGGGGCCCCACGGCCGTGTCGCAGACCTTCTTGGCCCAGTCGTCGAGCTTCTTGTCACCGTCGTCGTCACTGCTGCATCCCGACAGCGCCAGTACCAGTACCGCACCGCCGGACAGTGCGGCCGCGAGCTTCTTGTTCACCGGATTGGTCCCTTCCATGGCTCTCGGCCCCGGAACTTACACGCCAACTGGGGGACAACCGCATGCCAGGGGTGGGTTACCTCCACTATTGAAGCCATTTGCATCAAGCAGCGCAGGGCGAGAGAAGGCTCACGGAGGCGGCTGGGGACGGCGGTGACGGAGGGGGCAGGACGCGCAGAGACTGACGGGCGCTCACGGGGCCTGACGGATACTCACGGGACCTGACGGGAACTCACCGGGCGGGGACTCCCCGAGCCTGACGGGAACTCACGGGGTGGACGGGTGAGGCCGGTCCGGGCGGGTGCCCGAACCGGCCTCCGGAGGCCGTCGCGGCCTCCCTCCCTGTCCGTGGCCTACGTCACGAAACCACCGCCGGATCGGCCGACTTGGCGACCTTCCCCGAGTTGCCCTCGTCACCGACGGCGATCCCGCGCCGCTTGGACACGTACACCGCCCCGACGATGACCGCGATGGACAGCACGGCGATCAGGACGCGCATGCCCACGCTCTTGTCCTCGCCGTAGCTGAACTTGACTACCGCGGGCGCGATGAGCAGGGCCACCAAGTTCATGACCTTCAGGAGCGGGTTGATGGCCGGGCCCGCGGTGTCCTTGAACGGGTCGCCGACCGTGTCACCGATCACCGTCGCGGCATGGGCCTCGCTGCCCTTGCCGCCGTGGTGGCCGTCCTCGACGAGCTTCTTGGCGTTGTCCCACGCGCCACCGGAGTTGGCGAGGAACACCGCCATCAGCGTGCCGGTGCCGATCGCGCCCGCGAGGAACGAGCCGAGCGCGCCGACGCCGAGCGAGAAGCCGACCGCGATCGGCGTGAGCACGGCGAGCAGACCCGGCGTGGTCAGCTCGCGCAACGCGTCCTTCGTGCAGATGTCGACGACGCGCCCGTACTCCGGCTTCTCCGTGTAGTCCATGATTCCGGGGCGCTCACGGAACTGCCGCCGCACTTCGTAGACCACGGCTCCCGCCGACCGCGACACCGCGTTGATCGCGAGCCCCGAGAAGAGGAAGACGACCGCGGCACCGAGGATCAGGCCCACCAGGTTGTTGGGCTGCGAGATGTCCATGACCAGGTTCATCGGTGCGCCGTCGCCGAGTTTCTGGCCGACTTCGTCCGCCGCCTCGGCGATCGCGTCGCGGTACGACCCGAAGAGCGCCGAGGCCGCGAGCACGGCTGTGGCGATGGCGATGCCCTTGGTGATGGCCTTGGTGGTGTTGCCGACGGCGTCCAGGTCGGTGAGGACCTGCGCGCCCGCGCCCTGGACGTCGCCGGACATCTCGGCGATGCCCTGGGCGTTGTCGGAGACCGGGCCGAAGGTGTCCATGGCGACGATGACACCGACGGTGGTGAGGAGCCCGGTGCCGGCGAGGGCGACCGCGAACAGCGCGAGCATGATCGACGTACCGCCGAGCAGGAACGCCCCGTACACGCCGAGCCCGATCAGCAGCGCGGTGTAGACCGCCGATTCCAGGCCGATCGAGATGCCCGCGAGCACCACCGTGGCCGGTCCCGTCAGCGAGGTCTTGCCGATGTCCCTGACGGGACGCCGGTTGGTCTCGGTGAAGTACCCGGTCAGCTGCTGGATCAGGGCCGCCATGACGATGCCGATGGCGACGGCCACGATCGCGAGGACCCGCGGGTCGCCGTCCTTGGCCGCGATCGCCGCGTCCGTGACGCCTTCCAGGTCGGCGTACGACGACGGGAGGTACAGCAGGACGGCCGTGGCGACGAGCACGAGCGAGATCGCCGCGGAGATGAAGAAGCCGCGGTTGATGGCCGTCATGCCGCTGCGGTCGGAGCGCCGGGGCGCGACCGCGTAGATCCCGATCATGGCGGTGATCACACCGATGGCCGGGACGATCAGCGGGAAGGCGAGACCGGCGTCGCCGAACGCCGCCTTCCCGAGGATCAGCGCGGCGACGAGCGTGACGGCGTACGACTCGAAGAGGTCGGCGGCCATCCCTGCGCAGTCGCCGACGTTGTCGCCCACGTTGTCGGCGATGGTCGCGGCATTACGCGGATCGTCCTCCGGAATGCCCTGCTCGACCTTGCCGACCAGGTCGGCGCCGACGTCGGCGGCCTTGGTGAAGATGCCGCCTCCGACACGCATGAACATGGCGATCAAAGCGGCCCCGAGGCCGAAGCCCTCCAGGACCTTCGGTGCGTCGGCCGCGTACACGAGCACCACACAGGAGGCGCCGAGCAGGCCGAGCCCCACCGTGAACATGCCGACGACGCCGCCCGTACGGAAAGCGATCTTCATAGCTTTGTGCGATACCGCGGTGAGATCCTTTTCCGGCTCACCTTCCGCCGGTGTCGCTTCCCGCGCGGCGGCTGCCACGCGCACATTGCTGCGTACGGCGAGCCACATGCCGATATAGCCGGTGGTCGCCGAGAACAGCGCGCCGATCAAGAAGAAGATCGAACGCCCTGCCCGCTGATTCCAGTCGTCCGCGGGCAGCAGCAGGAGCAGGAAGAACACCACGACGGCGAATACGCCGAGGGTGCGCAACTGTCGTCCCAGATAGGCATTCGCGCCTTCCTGGATCGCCGCCGCGATCTTCTTCATGCTGTCGCTGCCCTCGCCGGCCGCGAGGACCTGGCGGACCAGGACCCAGGCGAGTACGAGTGCGGCGACCGCGACGGCCGCGATGACCACTACGATCAACCGATTGTCGTCGGTCAGTGACGCGGCTGCGAGGGTTGAGGGGTGGTCGAGCTGATGAGGGGTAGAAAGCCCCGCCATTCGTCCTCCTTGACGCTTGGGCTGAGCTCAAGATGTGGACGGATTGTAGGGAGCCGGACCTGATCAAAACAGGGTGCCGCAAACGGAATTGGCTCGGGAGTGCGTGTCCGCAAATGATCGCGCCCAAACTTTGCCCCCGAAAGCGGTAACGCCTCAAAACCATTGACGCCACCCCCTCACCCCGATCCGCCGTGATCGGAATTGCCTCCCGGCATGAACCGCGCTGATACGACAAGATAAAAAATGGCCGTGTGGGTTGCGCTGAACGGGGGGTGGGTGCGGGGTGGCCGCCCTTCGCGGTGGCGGGCGGTAGCGGCTCCTGCGCGGTGGCGTGCGGTTCCAGCCGGCGGCATATCCCAGCCCGTCCGGCGTTTGAGGACGAGGCCGAAGGCCGACAACGGGGGCAAGGGGCGGAGCCCATGAGAGAAGCCCGTCCGGGGCCCCTGGACGGGCAGGGACGGGCGGACGGGCAGCGGGCAGGAAACAGCCCGCACGGACGAGCTCAGGGGCGGCAGGCGTGAGCCACGACCCGGGGACGCGGGGGATCGAGGGCCTCAAGGCACGGTGCGACCCAAGCACGGGGCCCAGGGCACCAAGGCCAAGGGCACGGCGCGGCCTAGGACGCCGTGGGCCAGGTCATCCGAATGGACCCACCGTTCTCCCCGGCGGTCACTTCCACGTCGTCCACAAGCCCACTGATGACCGCAAGACCCATCTCGTCCTCACCCTCGGCCTCGGGCTCCTCACCCCGACCGGGGCCCGCACCGGGAGCCCGCTCACCGGGCACCGTACGCGGAGCCTCGTCCCCGACCTCGATGGAGAACTGCTTCTCCTCCTCGACGAGAGCAACCCGCACCGGCGCGGGGACATCGGCGGCCTGATGCAGACCGACCGCTCGGGAACAGGCCTCGCCGACGGCGAGCCTGACCTCGTCGAGGACGGCCTCGTCCACCCCGGCCCTGCGCGCCACCGCGGCCGCCACCAGACGGGCGGTCCGGACGTGCTCGGGCAGCGCGCTGAAGCGGAGTTCAACGGTGGCCATGCATCCCCCTCGGACATACGCGCGTGCTGTCAGGGGGCCAGGCCGGAATCCGGCCCGACCCCCTGCCGTACTGCCACTCCGGGCCACGGTCCGGAACCCCGGGGCCAGGCCCGGGACGTCCGGCCGCAGCCGGGCACCGGCTCAGTCGGTGGCCGCGACGGCTTCCTCGACCGAGGTGTGGATCGGGAACACCTTGGTCAGGCCGGTGATACGGAAGATCTTGAGAATGCGTTCCTGGTTGCACACCAGGCGCAGCGAGCCCTCATGGGCCCGCACGCGCTTCAGGCCACCGACCAGTACGCCGAGTCCGGTGGAGTCGAGGAAGTCCACGCGCTCCATGTCGACGACCAGATGGAAACTGCCGTCGTTCACCAACTCGACCAACTGCTCGCGCAGCTTGGGCGCGGTATATACATCGATTTCGCCACCGACCTCGACGACCGTACGATCGCCGACGGTACGGGTCGACAGAGACAGATCCACGGATCCTCCAGCACCTTGCTATCGAGCGGTCGCCCCTCGGGACACCTCGGCCCACGCCCCCGGGACGGATCGCCAGCCGCGATGGCATTCAATCACTTACCGGCAGGCGTGCACGACGCCTTACGACCATTGTCCATCCCGCCAGTGACACACTCGGTGCCGATGGCCGACTTTTCCCCTGCCGGAGGACCCCCTGTGGACACCCCGGCCCGCGTCTCCCCGCAGACGGTCCTCGACCGGCTGACCACGGGGCCGAGCCGAGCTGCACGCATCACTCATACGGAGCACCTGCCCCCACGTGCGGCTCGTTATGCGGTCTGGCCCGATCGCATCCGAACGGAAGTGGTCGCCGCCGTGCGGACGGCCGGAATCGAGCATCCGTGGGCCCACCAGGCGCGCGCCGCCGAACACGCGCTGGACGGCGAATCCGTCGTCGTCGCCACCGGCACCGCGTCCGGCAAGTCGCTCGCCTATCTCACCCCCGTCCTGTCGGCCCTGCTCGACGGCTCCGAGGCCGCCAACGGCCGTGGCGCCACCGCCCTGTACCTGGCCCCCACCAAGGCCCTGGCGGCCGACCAGCGCCGCGCGGTCCGTGCCCTCGCCGCACCGCTCGGCAAGGCCGTACGGCCCGCGGTGTACGACGGCGACACGCCCGTCGAGGAACGCGAGTGGGTACGCCAGTACGCCAACTACGTCCTGACCAATCCGGACATGCTGCACCGCGGGATCCTCCCGTCCCACCCCCGCTGGGCCTCCTTCCTGCGCGCGCTGCGCTACGTCGTCATCGACGAGTGCCACACCTACCGCGGTGTCTTCGGCTCCCACGTCGCCCAAGTCCTTCGACGCCTGCGCCGCTTGTGCGCCCGCTACGGCTCCGAGCCCGTCTTCCTGCTCGCCTCCGCCACGGCCGCCGACCCGGCCGTCGCCGCCGAGCGCCTCACCGGATTGCCCGTCACCGAGGTCGCCGACGACGCCTCACCGCGCGGCGAGGTCGTCTTCGCCCTCTGGGAGCCCCCGCTCACCGAGCTGCACGGCGAGAAGGGCGCCCCGGTCCGCCGCACCGCCACCGCCGAGACCGCCGACCTGCTGACCGACCTCGCCGTCCAGGGCGTGCGCTCCGTCGCCTTCGTACGGTCCCGGCGCGGCGCCGAACTGATCGCCGTCATCGCCCAGGAGCGCCTCGCCGCGGTCGACCGCTCCCTGGCCCGGCGTGTCGCGGCCTACCGGGGCGGTTACCTCCCCGAGGAGCGCCGCGCCCTGGAACGCGCCCTGCACTCCGGCGAACTCCTCGGCCTCGCCGCCACCACCGCCCTCGAACTCGGCGTCGACGTGTCGGGCCTCGACGCCGTCCTCATCGCCGGCTACCCCGGCACCCGCGCCTCCCTCTGGCAGCAGGCAGGCCGCGCCGGACGCTCCGGCCAGGGGGCGCTCGCGGTCCTCGTCGCCCGGGACGACCCGCTCGACACCTATCTCGTCCACCACCCCGAGGCCCTCTTCGACCAGCCCGTCGAGTCGACCGTCCTCGACCCCGACAACCCGTACGTCCTCGCGCCCCACCTCTGCGCCGCCGCCGCGGAACTCCCCCTCACCGAGGACGACATGAAACTCTTCGGCCCGGCCACCGCGGAGCTGCTTCCGCAGCTGGAGGCCGCGAAGCTGCTGCGGCGCCGCACGAAGGCCTGGCACTGGACCCGCCGCGAGCGGGCCGCCGACCTCACGGACATCCGCGGCGAGGGCGGGCGCCCCGTACAGGTCGTCGAGGAGGGCACCGGCAGGCTCCTCGGCACCGTCGACGCCTCCGCCGCCCACACGGCCGTCCACGAGGGCGCCGTCCACCTCCACCAGGGGCGTACGTATCTCGTCCGGAAGCTGGACCTCGACGACTCCGCCGCCCTGGTCGAGGAGGCCGCCCCGCCCTACTCGACCACCGCCCGCGACACCACCGCCATCTCCGTCCTCGACACCGACATCGAGGTCCCGTGGGGTCCCGGCCGCCTCTGCTACGGCTCCGTCGAGGTCACCAACCAGGTCGTCTCCTTCCTGCGCCGCAAGCTCATCACCGGCGAGGTCCTCGGCGAGACCAAGCTCGACCTGCCGCCCCGGACCCTGCGCACCCGCGCCGTGTGGTGGACGGTCACCGAGGACCAGCTCGACGCCGCCCGCGTCAACCCCGAGATCCTCGGCGGCGCCCTGCACGCCGCCGAACACGCCTCGATCGGCATGCTGCCCCTCTTCGCCACCTGCGACCGGTGGGACATCGGCGGCGTGTCCGTACCGCTGCACCCGGACACCCTGCTGCCGACGGTCTTCGTGTACGACGGCCACCCCGGCGGCGCCGGCTTCGCCGAGCGTGCCTTCCACACCGCCCGCAGCTGGCTCACCGCCACCCTCCAGGCCATCGCCTCCTGCGAGTGCGAGGCCGGGTGTCCCTCCTGCATCCAGTCCCCCAAGTGCGGCAACGGCAACGAGCCCCTGCACAAGCGCGGCGCCGTGCGCCTCCTCACCACCCTCCTCGCATCCGCCCCCACCGACTGAGCCTCCCCCCGGCCCCCCTCCGGCCTACCTGGGCGCCTTCCGGCCTGCCCGGCCGCCGCCTTCCAGCCTGCCCAGGCGCCGCCCGTCCCGCGCCTGTCCTCGTGCCTGAGGCCCGACCGCCTGCGGCGCTCCGTGGCGCTTTGGGTCCTCTCCTGCCTGCCGGTGGTCGCGCTGCCGCTCTCATGGGGCTTCGCCCCTTGCCCCCTGTCGGCCTTCGGCCTCGTCCTCAAACGCCGGACGGGCTGGGAGTGGCGGGCCGGGTACTGGGGCCGCAGGGCCCGCCCGTGACCTCACCTGCACCTCGAACGGCCCCAACTCCGCCGCCGCCGTGACGTCCGACACCTCCCCCACCAGCACGCACCGCACGACCCGCGTGTCCTGCGCCCGCGCGACCCTCCCAGCCTTCGTGCATGCGTCCGCCTGCCCACCTGCCCAGTGGTCCGCCGCCGCCAGCGCCGCCAAGTCGGCCGCGCCTCCCGCCCGGTGGCGGGCCACCGTCGCCTGCCCCATTGCCAGCACGGACCCGGCGACCACACACAACACCGTTATGCCCACCACGGCCCACACCGTCGCAGACCCCCGGTCCCGCCCCCGCCCCCGCTCTCTGCCCGGAACAGCCACACGCTCCCGGGCCGCTCCCGACCCCTCCGCTCGCCCCCTGTTCACGTCCCCACCCCCACAGTCCCCACCGCCACGGTCTCCTCAGCCATGGCCACCGCCTCCGCCCGCAGCCGCAGGGCGAGCCCCAGCGCCTTCGGGCCCGGCATGCGTGCCGCTACCTCCACCCGGACCAGGTCGCCGTCCCTGCGCACCGCCACGCTCGCGCCGCGCGGAGCCGCCTGCCGGGCCACGGCGACCGCTGTGCCCTGCGGGTCCTGGCGGGCCATCGCGCGGGCCCCCGCCCTGGCCGCGTCCACACACTGGATCTGTGCGGACGCGGCCAGGAGCGCCCACACGAGGGCCATCGTGAAGAGCACCAGCGTCGGCAGCACCACCGCCGTCTCCGCCGTCACGTACCCGCCGTCACGCCGGGCGCGGCACCCCTCAGAACTGGGCATCGAGCGCCCCCGTCACCACCGCTTGCAGCGCGCCCTTCACCGGTCCGCTCGTCACGACCTTCAAGAGCAGCCCGGCGAACGCGACGGTCGCGATGATCCCCATGGCGTACTCGGACGTCACCATCCCGGAATCCCCCACGAGGCCATGCCGCCGTCGCCCCGTCCATGGCGCCCGCTCCGCCCCCGACACCGACGCCCGTACCGGCCGCTCCCAGCGCAACCATCGCGCCATCCGTGCCACATACCGCCGAGACAGCTCCCGCGCATACCGCTGCTTCCACATGTCAACCCCCATGGCTTTTTCGTCGGTTGTCCGCGCTTGTTTCTTGGTTCTGTGAGGTCGCACCAGGCTTTTTCCGGGCTCCGGTCCTCCGGGTGCGCTCAGTGCTCCGAGTGCGCCGGGTGGGGTCGGTGCGCCGGATGGGCCGGGTGAGCGCGGTCGCCCCGCCTTGTCCTGCCGCCCGTACGACATTTCGCCCGTACGACATCTCGCCCGCCCGGCGGTCTCACTTCCCGGCCATCAGGCCTCCCGCCAGTCCGATCACCACCGGCACCACCCCGACCGCGATGAACGCGGGCAGGAAGCACAGCCCCACCGGTGCCGTCATCAGCACCGCGGCCCGGCGGGCCCTGGCGGTCGCGGCCCGCCCCTGTTCGGCTCTGCAATCGGCCGCGAGCCGGGCCACGGGGGCGGCCGCGGGCGCCCCCGAATCGGCGGTGCGCTCAAGGAGTCGGGCCAGTGCTTCCGCTCCCGGGATCTCACCCACCTGGCGCCAGGCCTCCGCGGGGGTACCTCCGAGCCGCACCTGTGCCGCTCCCGACGCGAGCCGGTCCCCCACAGGCCCCCCGAGGGACTCACCGACTGCCCGGGCCGCCGTGACGGGTCCCGCCCCCGCGGTCACGCAGGACGCCAGCAGGTCTGCTGCGAGCGGCAGTTGCCGTGCCGCACGTGCCGCGTCGAAGGCCTCCTTCCGGTCGCCGCCCGTCCGCAGCCTCCACACACCGCACCCGGCGACGACCCCGACCCCGCACCCCGTGACTCCTCCGACCAGCGCCCACCCGGCACCCACCACCCCGGCGACCGCCAACCATCTGCGCATAAGCTCTCGCCGCCGCGTCAGCTCCCGCTGCCCGGACACCGCGCTCCCGCCGCCCGCAGACCACGGCCCTTCCCCAACCCCGGCGTCCCTCCGCCGGAGGCCGCGCCGCCACGGCCACTCCGGCCGCCCGCGCTTTCGCCCAGCAGTACCGAGGAGCGCCGCCGCCCGCCGCCCCGCGGCCCGCTCCCGCCGAGCCGCCGCCATCGTCAGCACCAGCCACACCACCGCCGCCACCGACCACACGACCATCCCCAGGCTGTGGACAACTTCTCCGCCCCCGGACTCCCCGGACGCCCCGGCCACAGCGACCGGTCCAGCCGCCATGACCGGGCCGAACGAACCTGCCGGACCAACCAGCCCGGCGGCCCCGAACTCCCCGGGCGACCCGGCCCAGCCACCCGCACCCAAAACGGCTGAACCCAACGCACCCGGACCCAGCGAACCGATCGCAACCATCACCTCCTGCCTCATCGCCCCTCCGCCCTCCGCACGATCCGCAGCGCCCACCACGCGCCCGCGCCTTCGAGCAGTCCGCCCACGAGCAGGCAGGCCAGTCCCGGTCCCGTGTGCAGCAGCACCCGCAGGGGTTCGGCCCCGAGGGCAGCGCCCATCAGCAGGCCGAAGGCAGGCAGACCCGCGAGCATCAGCGCCGTCGAGCGGGCGCCCGCCAACTGGGCGCGCAGGTCGGCCTCCTGGTCCCGTTCCGCGCGGAGCGCCCCTTCCAGCCGTTCCAGGCCCGCCGCGAGCCCGGCGCCCCGGTCGACGGCCACCCGCCAGCACGCCGCTAGCCCGACCAGACCTTCGGCACCCGGCTCCCGGGCGGCCTCCCGCAGGGCGCCCGGGACGTCACCGCCGAACCGCGCCGCCGCGAGTACGCCGGTGTGCGCGCCGCCGAGTCCCCGCTCGACCGCCACGCCGGTCTCCGCGGCCGACTGGAGCGCCTGCGCGGGCTGCCGACCCGCCCGCACCTCGCCGGCGAGCACCCCGCACAAGGCGATCACCGCACGGGACCTCCGCTCCCGCTCACGGCGCGCCTGCCGCTCCCCGCGCACCCGGCCGGCGAGCGGCACGCCGACCACCGCCGCGACCAAGGGCAGCAGTGACTCGCCCAGGAGCCCGGTCAGGACCCCGCCCGGCAGGAGCCACACCTCATGGCCAAGACGCCCGCGCACCCGCGCGCTCCACCGCTGCCACCAGGGCGTTTGTGTCGCGTCGACCGTCGAGAGCACCGACCGTGCCCGCCGCGTCCCGCGCACCGCCCGCATCCGACCGCCCAGAAGCCATACCGATCCGCCCGCGCACAGGGCCGCTCCGCACGCCGTCGCCACGCTCACGCCTCCTCCCCAGGCTCGTCCCGCGTCTCGTGCTCCTGCCGACCGGTGCCGTCCCGGCCCGGGTCGCTCCGGCCGCCGCGCCGCGCGAGCAGTGCGCTCAGCCGTGGCCAGCCGCGTTCACGGACGAAGCCACGCGCGCCCCAGCGCAGCGCCGGCACGGTCGTCACCAGGCCCGAGGGGCCGCGCTCGAGGACCTGCACCTCCGCCAGGCGGCGTCGGCCCGCCGGGTCACGGACGAGGTGGAGGACCACGGACAGGGCGGCCGCCATCTGGCTGTGCAGCGCGGCGCGGTCGAGACCGGCGGCCGTGCCCAGCGCCTCCAGACGGGCCGGTACGTCGGCGGCGGCGTTCGCGTGCACCGTGCCGCAACCGTCGTGGCCCGTGTTCAGAGCGGCCAGCAGATGCACCACCTCGGGGCCCCGCACCTCGCCCACCACCAGCCGGTCGGGGCGCATCCGCAGTGCCTGGCGCACCAGGTCGTCGAGGCCCACCGCGCCCATGCCTTCCTGGTTGGGCGGCCGGGCCTCCAGGCGCACCACGTGCGGGTGGTCGGGACGCAGTTCGGCGGAGTCCTCGGCCAGGACGATGCGCTCCCGCTGCCCGACGAGGCCGAGCAGGGTGGACAGCAGTGTGGTCTTGCCGCTGCCCGTGCCGCCGCTGACGAGGTAGGAGAGGCGGGCGTCGAGCAGTCGGTTGAGCATCCGGTCGCCGCCGGGCGGCACCGTGCCCGCGGCGATCAGCTCGGCGAGCGTGAAGGCGCGGGGCCGCACGACCCGCAGGGACAGGTACGCCGAGCCGACGGCGACCGGTGGCAGCACCGCGTGCAGGCGGGTGCCGTCGGGGAGGCGGGCGTCGACCCAGGGCCGGGCGTCGTCGAGGCGCCGTCCCGCCACGGTCGCGAGCCTCTGGGCGAGGCGCCGGACCGCGGGGGCGTCCCGGAAGGCGACGCCGGTGAGCTCGAGGCCGCGGCCGCGGTCCACCCAGACGCGGTCAGGAGCGGACACCAGCACGTCGGTCACCGCCGGGTCCTCAAGGAGCGGCTCCAGGGGCCCGGCACCCACCAGCTCCGAACGCAACTGCTCCGCCGCCCCGAGGACTTCGGCGTCCCCGAGGACGCGCCCTTGTGCCCGCAGGGCCTCGGCGACCCGGGCCGGCGTCGGCTCGGTGCCGTTGGCCGCGAGCCACTGCCGCACGCCGTCCAGCATCCGGGCGCCCACCACCGCGCTCACGCGCCCTCACCTACCCCGGTCGGCAGCCGCTCCCAGAAGGCCGTGCAGAATCGGGCGAGCGGCCCGCGCGCCGCGCCTCCCGGGGGCCTTCCGCCGCTCCGGGCGGCCCGCAGGCCGTGCTCCCAGGGCAGGACACCGGCGAGCGGGAGGCCGAGCAGCCGGGCCGTCTCGTCCGCGTCCAGTTTGTCGTCCGCGAACGGGTCGGGGCCCGGGGTGGCGACGACCCGCAGATCCCGCAGGACCATGCCCGCTGCCGACGCGACCCGGCGCGCCCCTGCCACCGCGCGCAGTTCCGCGGGCACCAGGAGCAGGCCGAGGTCCAGCTGTGCCAGGGACTCGGCGACCACTTCGTCCACCCGGCGGGGCAGGTCGACGACCACCACCCCGCCGCGCCTGCGGGCGGCTGCCAGGACGGCCCGCACGGCCTCCGGCGCGATGGTCACGGTGTCGCCGCGGTCCCAGCTGAGGACCCGCAGGTCGTGCAGCGAGGGCAGCGACTCTTCCAGGGCGCCGCCGCCGACCCGGCCCCGCGACCGCGCGAACGCGGGCCAGCGCAGGCCCTCGGCGCTCTCCCCGCCGAGCAGCACGTCGAGTCCGCCGCCGAGCGAAGCGCGCGGGTTCGCGGATTCCTGGACGTGCTGAGGCTGGAACCTGCGTGGGGATCGCCTGTTGGGAGCCGACCCCCGTGCGGGTTGTCCCGTGATCAGGTGACGGGACGCTCAGTCCGGAGGGGAAGGGTCGGTATGGGGCCGGAGAACCGCTGCGAACGGTGCGGGTGTAGTTTCCCTTCCCGTGTTGGAACACCAGGAGGAGACCAGGGCGGCCTATGACGGGGTCGTCGAGCTGTATGCGTCGATGTTCGCTAATCGGTTGGAGACGCAGCCGTTCGCGCGGAACATGATCGGCACCTTCGCCGAGCTCGTGCGTGGGACGGGGAACCTGCGGGTAGCCGACGTCGGGTGCGGGCCCGGTCATCTGACGGCCCTGCTGCACGACTTGGGGCTGGACGCCTTCGGGCTCGACCTCTCCCCGGCTATGGTCGCCCACGCCCGGCGGGCCCAGTCGGCGCTGCGGTTCGACGAAGCACGAATGGAGGCCCTGCCGGTCGAGGACGGCGCGCTCGGCGGAGTGCTGGCCCACTACTCGATGATCCATACCCCGCCTGAGGAATTGCCCGCGCTGCTCGCCGAGCAGGTGCGTGTCCTGGCACCAGGGGGCCTGCTCCTGGTGTCCTTCTTCGGGACCGAGGGACCGGAGCCGGTCCGCTTCGACCACAAGGTCGTGCCCGCCTATAGCTGGCCGACGGAGCAGTTTGCCGAGTTGCTGGCCAGGGCCGGACTCGTCACGGTGGCTCGGTTGCTCCACGACCCGGCCTCCGAACGGGGCTTCCTCGACGCCCACTTGCTGGCCCGCCGCCCGTAGAGCATGCCCCGTTGCCTGGGACGGCGCGATCAACGAGGGAGTTTGGCGGTCTTCTCGGGGTGGGCGGCGGAAATGTAGCGCATGGCGGTGGTGTCGCTGATGCCGAACAGCCGCATGAGACGGAGAGGGTCGGCAGACTTGCGGGCTTCGTGGAGGATGCGGTCCTGCCGGAGCTGGGACATCGAGGCGTTCAGCTCGCGGAAGGTCCGCTTGAGCATGGTCCTGGTGACCGGCGGGTGCTCGGAGTGCATAGCGCTCCGCTGGCTGACCAGCAGATAGGGGTTGGTGGAGCCAGGCCAGCGGCGGTGCCGTTCGCTCAGCCACTCCATGGCGATGGTCTGAGAGAACTCTTCGAGGTGGATGGTGTGGCGTCGCAGGCCGCGCCGGACGACGAGGTGCCCCTTGGAGAGGTCGAGGTCAGCCGTCAGCAGGTGCCTGACCTCGTGAGGGGACAGGGCATGGACGGCGATCAGGGCCAGCGCGAGTCGTCCGGCTCCGCTGTTCGAGCGGTCCAGTAGTCCGGCCAGGACGTCGGAGGGGAGGGCTGGCGGAAGGGTCTGGACGCCGCCGACGACAACGCCCCGGGTGGGGTTCCGGAAGATCAACTGTTCCTGCTTCAGCGCCTGGAACAGGCTGCGGAGCGCGACGTGGAGAGAGCGGGCCGGGTTGCCCTGGCGGGCGCCGACGGCCTTCTTGATGTCGTCGTTGGTGATCTCCCGCAGGCTGGTGACGCCGTCGGCGATCCAGCTCTCCAGCGTCGTCTTGAAGGCCGAGAAGTAGCTGCGGATGTTGTAGTAGCTGCGGGGCTCGTGCTCGCGTCGCCCCCGCCCGCGCAGGACAGTGACCCAGGCCCGTACTTCCGTGGCGATCTGCTCCGGCAGCCCGGCCAGGGTCTGCTCGACCCACTCGTAGTCCCGGTCCCGGTGAAGCGTGGGATCTTCGACGAGCATGTTGCGGGACTTGAGGAACTGGCAGACCCGGCTTGCGGACAGGTTCACGTCCTGGCGGGAGAGCTCGACCACGTCGGCCTCTCTGATGGGGGCATCGGCGCCAAGCCAGGACAGCAGGATGACCAGGGGCCGCAGGTGGGCAACCCGCTGGTCCAGGTCCCACTGCTGGTCACGCATCATCGCCACGAACTCGTCGGCCAGCTGCTGTGCGGGCTCGGTCAGCTCCGGAAGCCTCTCGTGGCGCCGGTTGATGTCCAGCAGCGGCGTCCAGTCCCTGCGCATCGTGAACAGCGGTTCCTGGCCCGGGAAGGCGGGCTGTGGAACGAGAGGGATGCGGGCGGCCCGCCGCTCGGCGACCTGCCGGTCCCGGTAGGGATGCTTGCTCGACAGCTCGTAGCCGAGCTGGCCGCGCAGGACCCGCAGGCCGACGGAGAACGGGTCCGCCAACCACAGCTGGGTGAACGGCTCCTTCTCGGCGGCCAGCCCGTTGATGTTCACGTGGAGGCAGCAGCCGCGGCAGTGGCCGGCCTTCAGCGGCAGGCCCTCACGGTGGCAGCGTTCGCACTGGCCCAGGGGCCGGTTCTTGTGCTTGCCGTGCCAGGTCTGGCAGGCATGGCAGCGGCGCTTGTGGACGCCGGTCATCCATGCGTCGCAGTCCCGGCAGGACCGTGGGGACGGCGGCAGCGGAGGCGGCGGGACGGGGACGTATCCGGATTTCGGGGGCCGCCTCCGCCTCGGCGGCGCCGGCGCCTGCCGGGGCTGGAGCATCCCGGCCCGCGTAAGGATCTTCCCGACCGGGGTCCAGTAGCGCGGTAGCTCATCGAGGACTTCCTCGGGCACCAGGTCGTGCCCGTCGGCGTCCCGGATGGCCATCGCCAGACGGATCATCTCCGCGACCTGGCGGGTCCACGCGTCGCTCAGGCCGTACTCGCCGGCGAACACAGCGGCCTCGGCGGCGGCCTTCTCGTAGCCGTCCAGGGGTCGGGCGAGGATGCTGCGGACGGTGTCGATCGACATCTCCGCCCGCTTCATCACGAACAGGGCCTGCTGGCCGCGGACGGCCGGCGGCAGCACCGCCGCGTCGTCGCGGTCGACCGCGCCCCGGGCATCCCACTTCAGCTTCCACCGGTTCAGCTCGCGCCTGCCGCCCTTGGCCGCCTTCCTCAACGGCAGCGCGTTGGTCACCGCGAACCGCCGGAAGATCAGCACGAGCTGACGGTCACGCGGCTTGGCGACCTCCGGAGCCATGACCCACTCGACATCGTCGTCGAGCCGGACCGCCTGGAGACACGGACGGCAGATCCCGTCAGGGCCGGGGTAGTCCTCGTGACGGCAACGGCCGCAAAGGCCCAGCTCAAGGTACTTCTTCCGCCACTTCTCGCAGCCCCAGCAAAACCGCCGGGAGTCCAGCGTCCCCCAGCCGAAGCACGCCTGACACTGCCGGGAACCGCGCGGTGTCCACCCCATGGCGGCTCAGTTCGGCGGGAGCGAACGCGGACCGCCCCGCCGGCCTGTGCGCGGGGTCGGCCGCACCGGTCCCGGCCTCGCCTCCTCGGCGCCAACGGCCTTCTGCCCGTGCTCCGGTGGCGCCAGGGCCGCGTCCAAAGGCTCGGCCTGCAACAGGTCGCCGGGCGTGCAGTTCAGGGCCGCACAGATCTTGTCCAGGTCGTCCAGGCGGACGGAGATCGGGGTGCCGCCCCACATCGCCGCGACCTTGCTGAGCGACGGGGTGAACCCGACCTCCGTGAACGCGGCCAGCACCTCGGTGGGCCTCCATAGGTCGCGCTGTGCGGCCACCATCCGCAGATTCCACTTCACCGCAGGTTCCCCTTGTCCATCACCAGTCGCTGAGCCGCCTCGGTGCTGGCGGCCAGATTCGCATGTTCGGGATCGGCTTGGGCGGTCGCCATGTACCGAAGTGTCGTGGTTGCCCAGTCGTGACCGAGGACCTTCTGAACCTCCCAAAGGCTCATCCCACGCTCGTAGTTGTGAGTCGCGCAGGCATGACGCAGGAGGTGCGGGTGGAGGTCGGTGACCGGGCCGGTCAGGTAGGCGGCCGCCGCGTCGTGCAGGTGCTTGCGGAACGTCGAGGGGATGATCGCCGGGGCGATCGGGAGGTTCAGCGCGGCGACCGCCTTCGGCTTGCGCTCCGAGGGCCAGAGCGGGGCCCGCGGGTGGTCCGCGTCGTCGCCGAACTCGCCGCGGATCTGTCGGGTAGGCCCCGCCCCTCTCAAGGCGAGGCCCCCCTCAGAACCGTGCGTGCGCCTCGTCGACGCACACGGCTCAAGCAGATCCCCAGGGCCTACATGCAGGTATTCCTCTCCGGGTTCGGACCGCCATCGCGAGCATGAAGCTGGCGGTGGCATTCCGTGTGGATGAGGACCAAGTTCGAGCGGTCATCCGATCCACCTCGGCTTCGGTATACGACGTGATGCCTGTTGAGGGTTCGGGCTTTAGCGTCGAACCAGCGTGCCCATTCGCGCACGTCGTCCGGCTCGTAGCCCGCCCCCGCGATCAAGTCCAAACCGCACAGAGGGCATAGCCCCTTCTGTCGCGCAGCCAGGTAGACATTGGGGCCGTCTGCCTGTGGGTGCTTGCGCTTCTGTGTGCGGCTGGCCCAGTACTCCGAGAGGCTGCCATCATCCTTCGATGCTGTCCCCTTCACAGGGATGTGCCTCACGATCCTGGTCCAAGCGAACTTGTACAGGTATCTGTTCGTGTCCTTGTCGCCGAATACCCAGCGGTCGTTCCGCTGGGGATGGAACTTCCCCCAGTAGCGGTCCACGATCCATGCCTTGGACTTCTTGGGGTGGCGCCATCGAGCCCACTTCCACGTCAACCGCCATACATGGTGGTCGAGTGAGGCGAAGGTCTCCGTGGAGACAACTCCTCTGTAGTAGGTGGCCCATCCCTTGATCAGGGGGTTCAGGCTTCTGACAACCTGTTCGACGGGAGCTCCCCGAAGGGCCTTGACCCTTGTGTTCATCTCCCGCTTGATCCTGCGGATGGAGTCCCGGCTCGGTTTGATGATCAGCTTGCCGTCGTACTTCCGAACGTTGAACCCCAAGAAGTCGAATCCGTCTTCGAGCTTGACCACCCGGGTCTTCTGCTCGTTGAAGGTAAGCCCTCTCGGCGTCAGCCATTCGGACAGCGCGAGCTTCACATTCTCCGCTTCCTCCTCCGAGTGACAAAACACTACGAAGTCGTCCGCGTACCGCACCGGGCGAGGGAACTTCTGGAGCGTCATACGGTGCATTCCTGCCCGACGCCCCAAAGCCTCCTCCATGCCGTGCAGCGCGACGTTCAGTAGTAGCGGACTGATCACACCGCCCTGGGGAGTTCCCTCCTCAGTGGGTGCGAATCGCCCCCTGTCCATCACGCCGGCCTTCAACCATCGCTGGATCGCGTCCCTGGCGGGGAAGCAGCCCAACGTCCCTAGCAGATGCTCATGGTCGATTCGATCAAACGCGCTCGCGAGGTCAGCGTCCAGCACCCAGGGTTTCCGCGACTTGCGGGTCGAGACGGACCGGAAGATCTTCTCGATCGCATCGTGGCATCCACGTCCAGGCCGAAAGCCGTAGCTGGCCCCTTCAAAGCGCGCTTCCCATTCAGGCTCTAGGGCATTCTTCACCCTTGCCTGCTGGGCTCGGTCCCTGATAACAGGGATACCGAGCGGCCTCATCGTTCCATTCGCTTTAGGGATATACACCCGGCGAACAGGCTTGGATTTCGAGGCCGAGACGGAAGCCAGCTCCCTCGCCACGCGCCCTCGGGCGGACGGATTGAGAGCTTTCTCGCCATCGATTCCAGCTGTTCGTCGTCCGACGCTCTGCATCGTCACCCTCTTTACGCTGACGAGCGTGTTCGAGTGAGACTTGAGCATCAGTCGCTGAAGATTGCGAACCCTTTTGAGGTCGCCATCCTGCGTAGCCTTGAAGATTCTCTGCCGAAGACGTCGTACGTGCCCCTCTGCTACTGGCCAGTTGACGCTGTGCCAGTACTGCGCATCGGAGACGTCCGAAGCTCCATTCGCTGACTCACGATCGAGGGTCACGATTACTGCTTCCCTTGCCGTTGCCGCGTCTAATTTGCACTTCGGTGCTGACGTCTCGCTTCGCCTCTTCAAAGATCCACCTGACCCACGTGGGCTCCCTTTCGGGCCCGGCCATCCAGGTCGGTATCTGCCCGGTTATACGCAGCGGATGAGGCTCCGCAGCCTGCGCTTTCCCGTGGGCTTTCGCCCTGGCAGCATTCGCTTCTTGGGTCATCCTTCCCCGCACAGGAGTTCACCGTCGTTACCTTCGGTCTACCGGCCGCAAGGCCGGACCCGTACGGGATTTCCATGTTCCGCTCCGCTCAGATGCGCTCAAGGAGGGTGCCTCCTATACTCCGGGGCCAGTGGTAGTCAAGCCACCTGCAAGAAGGGGCAGGTGGCCACCTTGCGCTTTCCAACGCCAGGCCCTTCAGCCGCCGAATAAATGCCATTGCGCGACCTTGGTATGACGAAGCCTCATCGGAGGTTCACTTACGTTCACCCACTTGAGCTTTCCCGTGCCTGTTGGCTGCGAATGGCCCGCAGCCCCTTGGGCTTCGTGTCAGTCGGCTTAGCACGACCCCGTTACCAGGACCGCACCCGACTTAGGGAACCGGCCGCGTGACTACTTGGCCGGGGAGTCATCTACCTCTTGATTCCTCCACTGATGTTGAGCGACTTCATGTCGCACCCTCGACGTACCACCACAGAAGATCGCGGCCCTCCTGGAAGAGGTATGCCTCCCGCTGCCGGGGGCCGGAGCCGCGGGCGGCCTTGCCGTGGACCAGGAAGCGGCCCCACTGCCCGTGCTCCCAGTGGACGTCTCCGATGCAGACGCCGCAGAGCTCGGCCGCCCGGACCCCGGACAGGTAGGCGATCTTCGTCATCACGTAGTCGCGGCAGGCCACCAGGTATTTCCGGTGGTTCGCCAGGTCCTCGCGCCAGCGGGCGAAGAACTCCTTCAGCGCCGTCTGCGACGGCGGGATGCGCAGGCCGAAGTCGCCGCGGTGCTTGGGACGGTTGAACGGATCGATCGGGGACTCAACGCTCGCCCCGAAACGCCGCATGATCTCGCCCGCGTACCGCTGTTCGAGGAACGCGAAGTACCCGTCGATCCGGTTGATCTTCTGCCGCAGCGTCGAGTGCGCCCGCTTGCCCGGCCCGGCGAAGTACTTGTCGACCTGCCTCGGCGTGAGCTTCCAGGGCACCGTGCCGTAGTAGTCGCAGACCTCGATCACGGGCTTGATCAGAGTATCCAGCGTCGACATCGCCAGGCCGGCGGAGTCCCGGGCCCACTGGTACTCGGAGAGCGTGTCGATGAAGAAGCTCTCTTCGTCCTGCTCGGACACCCTCGCCTGCCGCCGGCGTCGGAGCGTGACCACGTCCGCCAGCCCGCTGTCGACCGACACCGCGGCGGCGTCCACCTCCGCAGACGAGTCTGGGGCGGGGCGTACGAGGGTGAGCACGCGACTTTCCGAATCCGACACAAGGCCGCAGATTACGGAGACAACTCATGGAATCCGCGAGCTACTGCTGAGATCCCACACCATCGAGTGAACGGGGGTGAGAGTGCCATCTGCCTGCTGAAATGCGGCTACGAGGCGTCAGGCAGGGCCGGGGGAACCTGCGCGTACTCCAATAGGGTCGGCGTCGACCAGCATGGTGCGCCGCCCCGCCCGCGCCGCCGTGACGGCGAGGGCGCACGCCAGCGTGGAGGCCCCGGCGCCGCCGCGGCCGCCGATGACGCCGATGGTCAGGGCGGGCGTCCCGGCGCCTTCGGCGACGTCGGCGATGCGGTCCACGAGCCACTGTTCGCCGTCGGGAAGGACGAGGACGTCGTCCGCGCCGATCTCCACGGCGCGCCGCCACACCCCCGGGTCGTCCTGATCCCGGCTGACGAGCACGACCCCGCGCCGCCGGGCGGCCCCACGGACCCGGTCCGCCGCGTCGTCCCCGACAAGCACGAGCGGCGCGGACTCCCAGCCGCCCCTGCGCTCGGGCACACCGTGGTGCACCTCCGGCCGTGCTCCCGCCGCCGCGCACAGCCGCAGCAGGTCGTCCAGCAGGTCCACGTCCTCCGTGACGATCAGCGGTCCGCCCGCCTGTTCCCCGGACGACGGCGGTGTGTCGCACGCAATGACTTCACTCACGATCTTCCGGCCCCCTCTCGCTGCGAGTCCCTTCGAATGCGCGGTTGTGCGCATCCGGATCGCGTACGCGAAGACCGGCCAGCGGAATCCGGCCATGAACTTCACGAACGGAATCCAGCGTGGGGCGATCCCGGAAATCGTGTGGATCTTGGTCAATAACTGTGGAGATCGGGCCGGTTGTGGATATCTCCTTCACCCATACCGGTGACGACCCGAACGCCTTCCAGAGCGCAGCCCAACGAACACGCACAGTGACGAATCATGAGCGCGCGACATCGGCGCCACCGAGGCGCGACAAGGACGCAGACGATCGGAAAAGATCAGGAAAGGAGGGTGAAAACCCATCCGGACATGCGACGACCCCCGCCGGGGGGGAGAGCGGGGGTCGTCCCCACGGTCCGACTCGGGGGGGGAGGAGCCAGACCGGGTTAGCACGGTCGCGAACGATCCGTGACTTCCATGGTGTACCCGAGAGCCTTCTCAGGCAAACCCACGCGCCTCAGCTTACGCCGAATGGTGGGCGCCTATGCTCGACCTCGTGGAAAACCACTCCCTGCCCCGCACGGCCGCCTTCTTCGACCTGGACAAGACGGTCATTGCGAAGTCGAGCACGCTCACCTTCAGCAAGTCGTTCTACCAGGGCGGCCTGATCAACCGCAGGGCGGTACTGCGCACCGCATATGCCCAGTTCGTGTTCCTGGCCGGAGGCGCCGACCACGACCAGATGGAGCGAATGCGCTCGTACCTGTCCTCGCTGTGCCGGGGGTGGAACGTCGAGCAGGTCAAGGAGATCGTCGCGGAGACGCTGCACGACCTGATCGACCCCATCATCTACGACGAGGCCGCCTCGCTCATCGAGGAACACCACACCGCGGGGCGCGACGTCGTCATCGTCTCCACATCGGGCGCCGAGGTGGTCGAGCCGATCGGCGAACTCCTGGGCGCGGACCGGGTCGTGGCCACCCGCATGGTCGTCGGCGACGACGGCTGCTTCACGGGAGAGGTGGAGTACTACGCGTACGGCCCGACCAAGGCGGAGGCCGTCCGGGAACTCGCCGAGTCGGAGGGGTACGACCTGGAGCGCTGCTTCGCCTACAGCGACTCCGCCACGGACGTGCCCATGCTGGAATCCGTGGGCCGTCCGCACGCCGTCAACCCGGACCGGGCGCTGCGCCGCGAGGCCCTCGCGCGCGACTGGCCGATCCTCGACTTCCACCGCCCCGTGCGGCTCAAGCAGCGGCTGCACGCACCGCCCCGTCCCGCGCTGGTCGCGGCGGCCGCCGTCGGCGCCGCGGCGGCCACCGCGGGCATCGTGTGGTTCGCCAGCCGCCGCCGCGCCGCCACCGCGGGCTGAGGGCTGCCCAGGTCCGGGGCGTCCAGCAGTGAGCCCCGACGAGGTGGCGTACGTAGGCCTCGGCCCGCTCCACCATCGTCCCGACGCCCGATACGTACCCGTTTGAACATAAAAGTAAAGAAGTCCCGCCAGGGCTTTCGCTCGCTCCAGGACAGGAGTACAAAGGAGTCAACGGCCCGCGAGACCAAGGACATCCGAGAGGATCACCTTTATCCGCAATGATTGGCCCCACGGACCGAAGCACGGTCACCGAGCACCCACGCGACGTCGACCCGTCGATTACGGGCCAGCCGCACCAGGTGACGGGCAAAGTTCCCGACCTGATGGGCAAACATTCGAGGACGCTTGGTAACCCGGTGAACGTGCCAGCGGCGGTACGAGTCCTCGTACCGCCGCAACCCTGTTCGGGGTGATCGCACAGGCAGCCCCGCGTGATCGCCGCAGGCAGCCGCGTTGTCGCGTCAGGCAGCCCCACGGTGCAGCGCCTCAGGGAGCGCCACGTTGCAGCGCCTCAGGCCGCCCCGCGTTGCAGCGCCTCGCACACCGCGGTCGACTCCCTGGCACCCAGTTCGACCGCCTTACCGCAGTGCGTGATCCAGGCGGCCATGCCCTCCGGAGTCCCGGACACATATCCTTCGAGGGCGCCCACATAGGCCGCCCGCCCCAGCTCCGCGTGGCCCGCCTCGGCCGGACAGATGGACTTCGGGTCCAGGCCGCTGCCCACCAGGACGATGCGTTCGGCGGCACGGGCGACCAGGCCGTTGCACGACCCGAAGGGCCGCAGGGCCGCCAGCTCGCCGTGCACCACGGCCGCCGTCACCAGGGCCGGCGCCGCACTGCCCGCGATCACCAGCCGCGCGAGCCCTTCGAGGCGCCCCGCCACCTCATCGGCGTCCGGCAGGGCCAGCTCGATCAACGGCTCCCGCACCGGCTCACCGGCGAGCCGCGGACGGCCCGCCGCCTCGTCGGAGTCGGACGCGGCGACGAGATGCAGCCGGGCGAGGACGCGCAGCGGTGACTGCCGCCAGATGGACAGGAGCTGCCCCGCCTCCGCACTCAGCCGCAGCGCGGCGCCCATGACGCGGACGTCGCCCTCGCCGCCGAAGTCACTGCGCCTGCGCACCTCCTCCAGGGCCCAATCGGCGCCGGACAGCGCCGCGGAACCCCGAGCGCCGCGCAGCGCCGCCTCGGAGGTGACCTCGGTGCTTCGCCGCCGCATCACCCGGTGGCCGTAGACCCGGTCGACGGCCTTGCGCACGGAGTCCACGGCGTCGGGCACACCGGGCAGCGCGCCGAGGGCAACCAACGGATCGGCATTCGTACTCATGAGTACGACCCTACGCACCACGGCCGCGACCGCCACGAAGGAGTGGTCTTCTTCACGCGAACCGGGCCTCCGGCGGCTAACGCGGGCCCTCGCGCAAGATCACGCGACTACGCTACATGAACATGAAGATCGCTTTCGTGGGGAAGGGCGGCAGCGGCAAGACCACGCTGTCCTCGCTCTTCATCCGACACCTCGCCGCCACCGGGGCACCCGTCGTCGCGGTGGACGCCGACATCAACCAGCACCTGGGCGCCGCCCTCGGCCTCGACGACGAGCAGTCCGCCCAGCTGCCCGCCATGGGCGGCAGGCTGCCGTTGATCAAGGACTATCTGCGCGGCACCAACCCGCGCATCACCGGCGCCGACACGATGATCAAGACCACGCCGCCCGGCGCGGGCTCGCGGCTGCTGCGGATCCGCGAGGACAACCCGGTGTACGAAACGTGTGCGCGGGCGGTGGAACTCGACGGCGGCACCGTGCGTTTGATGGTCACCGGGCCTTTCACCGAAGCCGACCTCGGTGTCGCCTGCTACCACTCCAAGACCGGAGCGGTCGAACTGCTCCTGAACCACCTGGTCGACGGCCGCGACGAGTACGCGGTGGTCGACATGACCGCGGGCTCGGACTCCTTCGCCTCCGGGATGTTCACCCGCTTCGACATGACGTTCCTCGTCGCAGAGCCGACCAGGAAAGGAGTCTCCGTCTATCGCCAGTACAAGGACTACGCACACGACTTCGGCGTCGACCTCAAGGTCGTCGGCAACAAGGTGCAGGGCCAGGACGACCTCGACTTCCTGCGCGAGCAGGTCGGCGACGACCTCCTGGTGACCGTCGGGCACTCCGACTGGGTGCGCTCCATGGAGAAGGGCCGTCCGCCCCGGTTCGACCTCCTGGAGGAACCCAACCGCCTCGCCCTGACCAAGCTCCACGAGGCGGCCGACGCCACGTACGAGCACCGCGACTGGGAGCGCTACACCCGCCAGATGGTCCACTTCCACCTGAAGAACGCCCAGAGCTGGGGCAACGAGCGGACCGGAGCCGACCTGGCCGCCCAGGTCGACCCCGCCTTCGTCCTGCGCGAGCACGCACCGGCGACGGCCTAGCCACCACGGGCGGCACCCGGCCGGGCCCGCCCGGCCCACCGCTTGGCCGGGTCCGATCGGCTCACCGCTTGGCCGGCTCCGCGCCCGGGACTCCCTTGGGCGCGGGGGCGGGCCTGGCGGAGAGGTAGGCGCGCCAGCCCTCCTTGGGGGCCTTGCCCACGCCGAGCTTGGTCAGCCTGGCGAGGACCTGCGGGTCCTGTGCGTCCAGCCAGTCGGCGAGCTGCCGGAAGGAGACACAGCGCACCTCGCGCTTGGTGCAGACGCGCTCGATGGTCTCCTCGATGGCACGCATGTACGTACCGCCGTTCCACGACTCGAAGTGGTTGCCGATGATGAGGGGAGCACGGTTGCCGTTGTAGGCGCGCTTGAAGCCCTTGAGCAGACCGTCACGCATCTGGTCGCCCCAGTACTCGTGCTTGTCCGGGTCGCCCTGTGAGGTCGAACCGGACTGGTTGACCATGAAGTTGTAGTCCATGGTGAGCGTCTCGAAGCCACGCCCCGGGACCGGGACGAGCTGCATGGACAGGTCCCAGAGGCCGCGCTTCTTCTTGGGCCAGACCTGGTTGTTCACCCCGCTGGTGTCGTAGCGGAAACCGAGTTGGCGGGCCGCGCGCATGAAGTTGGTGCGCCCTTCGAGGCAGGGGGTGCGGGCGCCGATCAGCTCCCTGTCGTAGTCGAAGGGAAGCGGCTGCGCACTGCGGCGGCCCGTGTTGGTCTTCCACGCCTTGACGAAGGACTTGGCCTGGCGGATCTCGCTCTTCCAGTCCGCGACCGACCACTCGCCGACGCCGCGGCCCGCGCCGCAGAAGTGGCCGTTGAAGTGGGTACCGATCTCGTTGCCCTCTAGCCAGGCGCCGCGGAGCTGCTCCACGGTGTCCTTGATCCCCCGGCGGTCGTTGAAGCCGATGTCCGAGGCGCCGGCCAGGTGCTGGGGCGGCTTGTAGAGCTTGCGCTTGCTCTCGGGGAGCAGGTACACGCCGCTGAGGAAGTACGTCATCGTCGTGTTGTTCCGCTTGGCGACCTTGCGGAAGTGGGAGAACAGCTTCTGGCTGTCCTCACCGGCGCCGTCCCAGGAGAAGACCACGAACTGCGGTGGCTTCTGGCCCGGTCTCAGCCGCTCAGGACGGGGCAGCCTCGGCTGCTGCCCGGTGAACGCGGTCGAACCGTCCCCGATCAGCCGCACCGCGGTCTTGGGCGCCGGAGCGCCCGCGGGCTTCTTCGCGCCGTGCGCGCCTGACTCCGCGCCGGACTTGTCGTCCGCGCAACCGGCCAGCGCCGCCGCGCCGACCGCGAGCACGACCAGGCCCGCGCCCGCCCGCCGCGCCCGTCGCGCCCGCGCGCCGGTACGGCCCTGGGCGGCTGAGGTCCTTGGAGTGGCGGCCATCTTCCGCCCACCTTCTTCCGTACAAGTCGGGACAGAACGTCAGCAACTTCGCACGGGGCCTTTAAAGATTTATTACGACAAGCCGAGCAGTATTTTTAATCACTCCTTGGAGTGATCACCTGACCCATTTGCTACTAAAATCCATGTACGTCCTTTACTCTGCATTACGATTCGTTTACTGAGAGTTGAGGCATCCCGCCGCTGCAACGCCGTGCCCCACGGCCGCGACCCGCCCCCCGGCAACCGCCGGAGGACCCCTCGTTCCGCGACCGCGCCGCCCCGGAGGAGACGGGAAACATGTCTGCCTGCGTCCCCACCAGCGCCACCGACCCGGCTCATGACCCCGACGCCGAGCAGCCGCACGCGCCACCGCCGCGCAAGAAGTTCCGCATCGCCGGCGCCGACGTCTCCGCGTCCCTCGCCGTCTTCCTGATCGCGCTGCCGCTGTCCCTGGGCATCGCCCTCGCCACCGGCGCCCCGCTCCAGGCGGGCTTGGTCGCCGCCGCCGTCGGCGGCCTCGTCGTCGGTCGTCTCGGTGGCTCCCCGCTCCAGGTCAGCGGCCCCGCCGCAGGCCTCACGGTCGTCACCGCCGACCTCATCCAGCGGTTCGGATGGCGGACCACCTGCGCCATCACCGTCCTCGCGGGCCTCGCCCAGATCGGCCTCGGCTGTCTGCGCGTGGCACGCTCGGCGCTCGCCGTGAGCCCGGCCGTCGTCCACGGCATGCTCGCCGGCATCGGCGTCACCATCGCCGTCGCCCAGCTGCACATCGTCCTCGGCGGCACTCCGCAGAGCTCCGTGATCGCCAACCTCGGCGCGCTCCCCGCCCAGTTGGCCGACCTGCATCCGGCGGCCGTGTCGATCAGCGCCCTGACCCTGGTGGCCCTGCTCCTGTGGCCGCGGATCCCCGGCCGTGCCGGGCGGATGGCACGCGTCGTCCCCGCACCGCTCGTCGCCGTCACCGCCGCCACCGGCCTCACCGGCCTCACCGCGCTCGCCGTGGAGAAGGTGGATCTGCCGTCCTGGCGCAGCCACGCCCTTGCCGGACTGCCCGAGGGCCCCGCTCTCGGCCTGGTGGCGGCGGTGCTCGCCACGACACTGGTGTGCAGCGTCCAGTCGCTGCTCGGCGCGGTCGCCATCGACAAGCTCACCGCTCAGCGCACCAGCGCGGAGGGCCGCCCCGGCCGCGCCGACCTGGACCGCGAACTGCTCGGCCAGGGCGCGGCGAACATGGCGTCAGGGGCACTCGGCGGGCTGCCGATCGCCGGGGTGGCGGTGCGCAGCGTGGCGAACGTCCGGGCCGGTGCCGTCAGCAGGAACTCCACGATGCTGCACGGCGTTTGGGTGGTGGTGGCCTGTCTGCTCCTCGTGCCCGTCCTGGAGCTGATCCCGCTCGCCGCGCTCGCCGCCCTCGTCATGGCCGTCGGCATCCAGATGGTCAGCCTGAACCACATCCGTACGGTCAGCAGGCACCGGGAGTTCCTCGTCTACGCCGCCACCATCCTCGGCGTGGTCGTGTTCGGGGTCCTGGAAGGCGTGGCCATCGGCATCGCCGTCGCCGTGTCCGTCGCCCTGCACCGCCTCGCCCGCACCCGCATCACCTGCGAGGAGGACTCCGAGGGCGTGCACCACGTACACGTACGCGGACAGTTGACGTTCCTCGCGGTGCCCCGGCTCAGCCGCTGTCTGCACCACGTGCCGCCGCGGGCGCACGCCGTCGTGGAGCTCGACGGTTCCTTCATGGACCACGCGGCGTACGAGTCGCTGCACAGCTGGCTGGACGCCCATGCCGCGCAGGGCGGCAGCGCCGAAGTCACCGGCCGCGGTGGACAGCGCATCGCCGAGCCCGCCGCCACGTCCCAGTGCGGCTGCCGCCCGTGGACTCCCTGGCGCAACCACCAGTGCGACAGCGAGAGCGAGAGCCCCCAGGAGAGCCCGAGTTCCGAGCGACCGGAGCAGCATCAACTGGTCAAGGGCATCAGTGCGTTCCAGCGGCACACCGCGCCGCGCGTGCGCGGGGAGCTGGCCCGACTCGCGCGCGAGGGCCAGCACCCCGTGCAGCTCTTCCTCACCTGCGCCGACTCCCGTGTGGTCACATCGATGATCACGTCGAGCGGTCCCGGCGACCTGTTCGTCGTACGGAACGTGGGCAACCTCGTGCCGCTGCCCGGCGCCGAGAGCGGAGACGACTCGGTGGCGGCCGCGATCGAGTACGCGGTGGACCTGCTCCAGGTCAAGTCCATCACCGTGTGCGGGCATTCGGGCTGCGGCGCGATGCAGGCCCTGCTCACCACGCCGCCGACCGGCGCGCAGACGCCCCTCAAGAGGTGGCTCCGGCACGGGCTGCCCAGCCTGGCGCGGATGGCCGAGCAGGGCCTCGCGAGCACAGGCCCCGACTCTGCCGCGAGCCCCACGACGGCCGCGAACTCCACGACGGCCGGGCGCCCCCCGACGGCCGCGAGCCCCACCGCGCCCCCCGCACCACCCACCGCGTCCGGCGAGCCCACCCCCGCACGTGGCACCACGCCCACCCCCGCACGTGGCACCACGCCCACCCCCGGACCGGAGGCCACACCCCCCAGGCCGGGGGCGGCACCCCTCGACCCGGAGACGGCACCCCCCAGGCCGGAAGCCACACCCGCCAGGCCGGAAGCCGCACCCCTGCGGACGGAAGCCGCGCCCCCAGGAGCGGAAGCCACACCCCCGGCACCGGAAGCCGCGCCCAGCAGGCCCTGGCCGCGCCTCGCGGGCAGGGCCCCCGCCGACGCCGTCGAACAGCTCTGCCTCACCAACGTCGTCCAACAGCTGGAGCATCTAAAGGCGTACGAGGTCGTGGCGAAGCGGCTTGCCGAAGGGACGCTGGAGCTGCACGGGATGTACTTCCACGTGGGCGAGGCGCAGGCGTATCTCCTGTCCGACGGCACGGACGGCGGCCACGGCGGCCACGGCGGCCGAGGGGGTGGGACGGCCCCCGCTGGGCAGGCGCCTGACGAGGTGTTCAGCCAGGTCACCCCCGCCCGGGCGGTAGAGGTCTAAACCAATTTCCGGCAAGCCCTTGTCACCGGGGCCGGGTGTCTGATGAGCTGTGGCCTGGGACACAACGGACACCCTGGGAAAGGGAGATGTCGTGAGCAACGAAAGCCTGGCCAACCTGCTCAAGGAGGACCGCAGGTTCGCGCCGCCGGCCGACCTGGCGGCGCACGCCAATGTCACGGCGGAGGCGTATGCACAGGCCAAGGCTGACAGGCTCGGCTTCTGGGCGACGCAGGCCCGCCGGCTGACCTGGGCCACCGAACCGACAGAGACGCTCGACTGGTCGAACCCGCCGTTCGCGAAATGGTTCAAGGACGGCCGTCTCAACGTCGCGTACAACTGCGTGGACCGCCATGTCGAGGCGGGCCACGGAGACCGGGTGGCCATCCACTTCGAGGGTGAGCCCGGGGACAGCAGGGCCATCACCTACGCCGAGCTGAAGGACGAGGTCAGCCGCGCGGCCAACGCGCTCACCGACCTCGGCGTGGGCGCGGGCGACCGGGTCGCGGTCTATCTGCCGATGATCCCCGAGGCGGTCGTGGCCATGCTGGCGTGCGCCCGTATCGGCGCCGCGCACTCGGTGGTCTTCGGCGGCTTCTCCGCCGACGCCATCGCCGCGCGCATCAAGGACGCCGACGCCAAGCTCGTCATCACGGCCGACGGGGGCTACCGCCGGGGCAAGCCGTCCGCGCTCAAGCCCGCGGTCGACGAGGCCCTGAGCCGCGAGGGCACGCAGGGCGTCGGCAAGGTCCTCGTCGTCCGGCGCACCGAGCAGGACGTGGCCTGGACCGAGGGCCGCGACCTGTGGTGGCACGACGTGGTCGGCAAGCAGTCGGCGGAGCACACGCCCGAGGCGTTCGAGGCCGAGCAGCCGCTGTTCGTCCTCTACACCTCGGGGACGACGGGCAAGCCCAAGGGCATCCTGCACACCTCCGGCGGCTATCTGACGCAGGCGTCGTACACCCACCACGCCGTCTTCGACCTCAAGCCGGAGACCGACGTCTACTGGTGCACGGCCGACATCGGCTGGGTGACGGGACACTCGTACATCACCTACGGACCGCTCTCGAACGGCGCGACCCAGGTGATCTACGAGGGCACCCCGGACACCCCGCACCAGGGCCGGTTCTGGGAGATCGTGCAGAAGTACGGGGTCACGATCCTGTACACGGCGCCCACGGCGATCCGTACGTTCATGAAGTGGGGCGACGACATCCCCGCCAAGTTCGACCTCAGCAGCCTGCGGGTGCTCGGGTCGGTGGGCGAGCCGATCAACCCCGAGGCGTGGGTCTGGTACCGCAAGCACATCGGCGGCGACACCTGCCCGATCGTGGACACCTGGTGGCAGACCGAGACCGGCGCGATGATGATCTCGCCGCTGCCCGGTGTGACCGAGACCAAGCCGGGCTCCGCGCAGCGCGCGCTGCCCGGGATCGCGGCCACCGTCGTGGACGACGAGGCGAACGAGGTGCCGGACGGTGGCGGCGGCTATCTGGTGCTCACCGAGCCGTGGCCGTCCATGCTGCGCACCATCTGGGGTGACGACCAGCGGTTCATCGACACCTACTGGTCGCGCTTCGAGGGCAGGTACTTCGCCGGGGACGGCGCGAAGAAGGACGACGACGGGGACATCTGGCTGCTCGGCCGGGTCGACGACGTCATGCTCGTCTCCGGGCACAACATCTCCACCACCGAGGTCGAGTCGGCGCTCGTGTCCCACCCGTCCGTCGCCGAGGCCGCGGTCGTCGGTGCCGCGGACGAGACCACCGGGCAGGCCATCGTCGCGTTCGTGATCCTGCGGGGCACGGCCGACGCGGACGACGCGCAGCTGGTGGGCCAGCTGCGCGACCACGTGGGGACGACTCTCGGGCCCATCGCCAAGCCCAAGCGGATCCTGCCCGTGGCAGAGCTGCCGAAGACCCGGTCCGGGAAGATCATGCGGCGACTGCTGCGGGACGTCGCGGAGAACCGCCAGCTCGGTGACGTGACCACGCTGACGGACTCGTCCGTGATGGACCTGATCCAGACCAAGCTCCCGGCCGCCCCCAGCGAGGACTAGCCCCTCCGGAGGGCCGGCCCCACCCCTGGGGACCGGCTCCCCCAAGAACCGGGACCGGCTCCCCCCAGGAACCGGCTGGCCCCCGACGGAGCCAGCTCCCCGACGGGCCAGAGAGTCACAGAGGCACCCGGCGCCACCCGCGCCGGGTGCCTCTTTTGTGTCTAGAGTGCCGTTTGGGGCACTTACTCCACATACGTCCGGCATCACGATTAGGTACGCTAAGAATCAACGTCAACAACGCGACAAGAAGTACCCGCAAGGAGTACGGACAAGCAGTACCAAGGTGTGCCGGGAAGTCTGGTCGGCGAGTGCTCTGCCCTGCCTACCGACCGGAGGTCGATCCCGTGGCCGCGCCCGCCCGCACCACCCGCAAGTTCCTCGGCCGTCTCTCCCTGCCCGAGCGCAATTTCGTCGCCGAGGCGCTGCGTACCGAGACCGTGGGCGGCGTACTCCTCCTGCTGGCCGCGATCGCCGCGCTGATCTGGGCGAACACCCCGCTCAAGGAGAGCTACGAGAGCGTCAGGGACTTCCACGTCGGGCCCGGATCGCTCGGTCTGAACCTGTCCGTGCAGCACTGGGCCGCCGACGGACTGCTCGCGGTGTTCTTCTTCGTCGCCGGCATCGAGCTCAAGCGCGAACTGGTCGCCGGGGACCTGCGCGACCCCAAGGCCGCGGCGCTGCCGGTGATCGCCGCGCTCTGCGGCATGGCCGCGCCCGCGCTCGTCTACACGCTGGTCAACGTCGCGGGCGGCGGTTCCGCCGCCGGCTGGGCGGTGCCGACGGCGACCGACATCGCCTTCGCCCTCGCGGTCCTCGCCGTCATCGGCACCTCGCTGCCGTCGGCGCTGCGCGCCTTCCTGCTGACGCTCGCCGTCGTCGACGACCTCTTCGCCATCCTGATCATCGCGATCTTCTTCACCAGCGACCTGAACTTCGCGGCGCTCGGTGGCGCGGTCATCGGCCTCGCGGTCTTCTGGCTGCTGCTGCGCAAGGGCGTACGCGGCTGGTACGTGTACGTGCCGCTGGCCCTGGTCGTCTGGGGCCTGATGTACAACAGCGGCGTGCACGCCACCATCGCCGGTGTGGCCATGGGCCTGATGCTGCGCTGCCACAAGGAGGAGGGCGAGCCGCACTCCCCCGGCGAGCACATCGAGCACCTGGTGCGCCCCCTCTCGGCGGGCCTCGCCGTCCCGCTCTTCGCGCTGTTCAGCGCCGGTGTCGCTGTTTCCGGCGGGGTGCTCGGGGACGTCTTCGCCAAGCCGGAGACGCTCGGCGTGGTCCTCGGTCTCGTCGTCGGCAAGGTCATCGGCATCTTCGGCGGCACCTGGCTCGCCGCCCGCTTCACCAAGGCCGAGCTGAACGAGGATCTGGCCTGGCCGGACGTCTTCGCGGTCGCCTCGCTCGCCGGGATCGGGTTCACGGTGTCCCTGCTCATCGGGGAGCTCGCCTTCAGCGACGACCCGGTGCTCACCGACGAGATCAAGGCCGCCGTGCTGGTGGGCTCCCTGACAGCGGCCGTGCTCTCCGCGATCCTGCTGAAGGTACGCGACGTGAAGTACCGCAAGCTGTGGGAGGACGAGGAGCGCGACGACGACCTCAGCGGCGTCCCCGACATCTACGAACAGGACGATCCGGCCTACCACCTGCGCATGGCGGACATCTACCAGAAGAAGGCGGACGAGCACCGCCGACGTGCGCGAGAGATGGCCGGACCGAGCGACGCGGGCCACGGTCCGGCATGATCTGACCAGGAACACGGCCGGACACACGACCGGGCGCACTACTGGGGACACACCGGGAACACGACCCGGACACGACCCGAAGCAGAGGAATGAGGAGCAAGCGATGAGCTCACCCGACGGTCCCGTCGGCACCGAACGCAGCCTCGGCCAGCTCGTCTCGGCGGCGAGCAAAGAGATGTCGGAGCTGGTGCACGACGAGATCGCGCTGGTCAAGGCCCAGCTGACGCAGGACGTCAAGCGCGGTGCGATCGGCAGCGCCGCGTTCATCGCGGCGACCGCCGTCCTCATCTTCTCGCTGCCGATGCTGAGCTTCGCCCTGGCGTACGGCATCCGCACCTGGAGCGGCTGGAACCTCGCGATCTGCTTCGTGCTGTCCTTCGCCGCGAACGTCCTGGTGGCGGGGGTGCTCGCACTGATCGGTGTGATCTTCGCCAAGAAGGCGGCCAGGGGCAAGGGCCCGCAGAAGGCCGCGGCCGCCGCCAAGGAGACCGCCGCCGTCCTCGCGCACGCCAAGCCGCACCCGCGCGCCGTCCCCCCGACGGTGACCGTGGAGCTCGAGGCGGGTGAGCGGGGCAGCGCTGTGGCACGCTCGACTTCATGACGGAGCAAGCCACGCCCTCGGGCAAGACCACGGCGGTGTCCCCCTTGACCGCCCGCACCCCGTCGGCGTTCCCCGCGGGGGCCTCCCCGGTCCCTTCGACCGTACGGATCGAGGGCCCCTGGACGCACCGGGACGTCGCCGCCAACGGCGCGCGCTTCCACATCGCCGAGCTCGGTGACGGCCCGCTGGTGCTGCTCCTGCACGGCTTCCCGCAGTTCTGGTGGACGTGGCGGCACCAGCTCGTGGCACTCGCCGACGCGGGCTTCCGCGCGGTGGCGATGGACCTGCGGGGCGTGGGCGGCAGCGACCGGACCCCGCGTGGCTACGATCCGGCCAACCTCGCCCTGGACATCACCGGCGTCGTCCGCTCCCTGGGCGAGCCCGACGCCGCGCTCGTCGGCCACGACCTGGGCGGCTACCTCGCCTGGACGGCGGCGGTGATGCGGCCCAAGCTGGTGCGCCGCCTCGCCGTCTCCTCGATGCCGCATCCGCGGCGCTGGCGCTCGGCGATGCTGCGGGACCACCGGCAGACGACGGCCGGTTCGTACGTGTGGGGCTTCCAGCGGCCGTGGCTGCCCGAGCGGCAGCTGGTCGCCGACGACGGTGCCCTGGTGGGCAGGCTCGTACGGGACTGGTCGGGGCCGAGCCTGCCGGACGACGAGGCGGTGGAGACGTACCGCCGTGCCATGTGCATCCCCTCGACGGCGCACTGCGCGGTCGAGCCCTACCGCTGGATGGTGCGGTCCCTCGCGCGGCCCGACGGCATCCAGTTCAACCGGCGCATGAAGCGTCCCGTGCGGGTGCCGACGCTGCATCTGCACGGCTCCCTCGACCCGGTGATGCGTACGCGCAGCGCGGCCGGGTCCGGCGAGTACGTCGAAGCGCCCTACCGCTGGCGGCTGTTCGACGGGCTCGGGCACTTCCCGCACGAGGAGGACCCGGTGGCGTTCTCCTCCGAGCTGGTCTCGTGGCTGAAGGACCCCGAGCCGGACCGGTGAGACCGGGCCGCCGGGAGCCAGTGGCGGAACCGTCCGCGAACGCGCGGGGAACTGCTGTCCCACGAACGCCAATTGCCCTCCGCATAGGCCAATTGGGGCCCGCGGGCGAGGTTACTGACCTTGGGGCGCGGGCACACGTCGGGGTATGGGCTGGACGCACGACTACAGTGACGTAGCACGCAAGCGCCGCACCGCCGCCGTGGTGAACCACGACAAGGGCGGTCCGCGGGATTCGGGACACCCCGATATGGCGGCTTCCGTTCAAGTCATCGGCATCCCGCGCATCCTGCGCCGCAGGGCCCGCTGGATGTCCGCCCGGCTGCGCCACACGCGCGACTGACCCGACGCCCGGCGCCCCGGATGCCCCCCGGCAGGCGGCTCCAGGCACCCCGGACGTCCCCAGGCACGCGGCTCCAGGCACCCCGGACGTTCCCCCGCAGGCGGCTCTAGAGGGCACACCCCTGGCTGTCGACCTCCTGGTTGGCGGTGCGGCCGCGCTCGATGTCCGTACGCACCTCGTCCGCCGTCAGCGCGTACCCGGTGTCGGGGTCGTCGAGGGACTTGGCGAACACCACGCCGTAGACCTCGCCCCGCGGGGTGAGCAGCGGGCCGCCGGAGTTGCCCTGCCGGACCGTGGCGTACAGCGAGTACACATCGCGGCGGACCGTGCCCCGGTGGTAGATGTCCGGGCCCTTCGCCGTGATGCGGCCGCGTACGCGCGCGGAACGCACGTCGTAGGGGCCGTCCTCGGGGAAGCCCGCCACGATCGCGCTGTTGCCGCTCTCCGCGTCCGCGGACGTGAACCGCAAGGCCGGGGCGCGCAGTGTGGGTACGTCGAGGACGGCGATGTCGCGCTTCCAGTCGTAGAGCACGACCTTGGCGTCGTACTTCTCGGCCTCGCCGCCTATCTGCACCTTGGGTTCGTCGACGCCTCCGACCACGTGCGCGTTCGTCATCACACGGCGCGGGGCGAACACGAAGCCGGTGCCTTCGAGGGCCTTGCCGCAGCTGTGCGCGTCGCCGCTGACCTTCACGATGGAGCGCTTGGCGGTGGCGGCGACCTCGCTGCCCACGAGCTTGGGGTCCGGCGGCTCGACGTCCTTGATGGGCTCGTTCGAGAACGGGCTGAAGACCTGCGGGAAGCCGTTGCGCGCGAGGACCGAGGAGAAGTCCGTGAACCAGGTGTCGGCCTGGCCGGGCAGGGCGCGGTCGACGCCGAGCAGCACCTTGGAGTTGCGGACCTCCTTGCCGAGCGTGGGCAGCGTCGTACCCGCGAGGAGAGAGCCGATCAGCCAGGCGACGAGCAGCATGGCGACGACGTTGACCATCGCGCCGCCCGTGGCGTCCAGGGCCCTGGCGGGCTGCCAGGTGATGTACCGGCGCAGTTTGTTGCCGAGGTGGGTGGTGAAGGCCTGGCCGACGGAGGCGCAGACGATGACGACGATCACGGCGGCCACGGCCGCGCCGGTGCTGACCTCGGCGCCCTCGTCGGTGAAGGCGTCCCAGACCACCGGCAGGAGATACACCGCGACGAGGCCGCCGCCGAGGAAGCCGGTCACCGAGAGGATGCCGACGACGAAACCCTGGCGGTAGCCGACGATCGCGAACCATACGGCGGCGAGCAGCAGCAGGATGTCCAGCAGGTTCACGGAATTCAGTCCTCGCCTCGCATCATTGCCCGACTCGCCTCGCCTCGCGTCTGCCGTGGGGAGCGGGACGGCACGACCGTCCCGCGGGACGGGGGAGCCGTCCCGGGCCCCGGTCCCCGCAACCTTGTCATGAGCCCCAGTCGAGCGGGACCTGGCGGTCCCGGTCCCAGGGGCGCTCCCAGCCCGCGTAGTGCAGCAGCCTGTCGATGATTCCGGCCGTGAAACCCCAGACCAGGGCGGATTCGACGAGGAACGCCGCGCCTCTGTGACCGCTCGGATGCACCGTCGTCGCGCGGTTGGCGGGGTCCGTGAGATCGGCCACGGGCACCGTGAAGACACGGGCCGTCTCGGCGGGGTCGACGACGCCGACGGGGCTCGGCGCCCGCCACCAGCCGATGACCGGCGTCACCACGAAGTCACTCACCGGGATGAACAGGCTCGGCAGCATCCCGAAGAGCTGGACGCCGCTCGGGTCGAGGCCGGTCTCCTCCTCGGCCTCGCGCAGCGCGGCCCGCAGCGGGCCCTCCCCGCGCGGGTCGCCGTCCTCGGGGTCCAGGGCGCCGCCGGGGAACGAGGGCTGGCCCGCGTGCGAGCGGAGCGAGCTCGCCCGCTCCATGAGGAGCAGCTCGGGTCCCTTGACGCCCTCTCCGAAGAGGACGAGGACCGCGGACTGGCGACCGCCGCCGTTCTTCGGCGGCAGGAAACGGCTGAGCTGGTGCGGCCGCACGGTCTCGACCGCGCGCACCACGGGGGTCAGCCAGTCGGGCAGCCCCTCGGCGGTGAGGAGGCCCTGGGCGGTCAGCGCGTGGTGGTCGTCCCGGCGGGTGTGGTCACGGGCACGCTCGCCGTCCGGCTCGGAGCTGCCGGGGCCGCCGGGACTGCCGGGGCCGCCGGACCCGCTGGGCCTGCCGTCCTGGCCCCGCGGTCCGCCGTGATCGCCCCGCACACTCGCGCGGCCACCGTGACCCCCCTGCGGGCCTACAGGGCCGCCGTGGCCGTCCGGCGAGCCGCCGTGGCCCTCAGGCGAACCCCCGTGGCCCTCAGGCAAGCCACCGTCACCCTCCCGCGGGTCGCCGGGGCCGCCGCTCGTGTCCGTGTCGCTGTCGCCTGTGTGCATGCCGCTCGCTCGCGTCATCGGCACCCCCGTCCCTCTCGGCACAACGCCCCGGGGATCGCGGATGGTTCCTCTGCTTCCTCGTCGCGGCGGGCGGCCGTCCGCAGGCTCACCCGGCGGCGCCCAGCGGTGGCGCCGCCTTGCCGGGGTAGTCCGGCGGGGGCTTGAGCCGCTGGCCCGGCATGCCGCCCATCTCGTACTTCAGGAGCTTCTTGGCCTTCTCGGGGTCCGTCTCGCCCTCTCCGTACGACGGGCAGAGGGGGGCGATGGGGCAGGCGCCGCAGGCGGGCTTGCGGGAGTGGCAGATGCGGCGGCCGTGGAAGATCACGCGGTGCGAGAGCATCGTCCACTCGCTCTTCGGGAAGAGCGTGCCGACCTCGGCCTCGACCTTGTCGGGGTCGGTCTGCTCGGTCCACTTCCAGCGGCGCACGAGACGGCCGAAGTGGGTGTCCACGGTGATGCCGGGGACCCCGAAGGCGTTCCCGAGGACGACGAAGGCGGTCTTGCGGCCCACGCCGGGCAGCTTGACCAGGTCCTCCAGACGGCCCGGGACCTCACCGCCGAACTCGTCGCGCAGCGCGACCGAGAGACCCATGATCGACTTCGTCTTGGCGCGGAAGAAGCCGGTCGGGCGGATCAGCTCCTCGATCTCCTCGGGGTTGGCGGCGGCTAGGTCCTCGGGGGTCGGATACGCGGCGAAGAGGGCGGGCGTGGTCTGGTTCACCCTCAGGTCCGTGGTCTGGGCCGACAGGACCGTGGCGACCAGGAGCTGGAAGGGGTTCTCGAAGTCCAGCTCGGGATGCGCGTACGAGTACACCTCGGCCAGCTCGCGGTTGATGCGCCGGGCCTGCCGCACCAGGGCCGTGCGCGACTGCGGGGGCTTGGGCGGCTTCCTCGCGGGGGCGGCGGCGGCCTTCTCGGCGGCGGCGGCACCCTTCGGGGCGCCCTTCGCGGGGCTCGCCTTGCCGCCCTTGCCCGCCGCCCCGGACGTCCTCTTCGGCACCGTCACGCCTCCGTCCCCGGAACCCTCTGACACGCCTTCTTTCGCCATGTCGCCAGCGTACGGTCCTTCACTGACATGGACGGCGGAGATGCCCGGTTGTCACCGCGTCGCAGCCCCCGCGCAAACCTGCGAGGCCCCCGCGCGAACCCGCGAGGAGTCCCGCCACCGGCACCTCGGCCGGCCGGGCGGGGGAGCGCGCGCGGGCACACGCCTCCGCTGCACGCCCCGCGCGACGCCCGCTTTGTCCGTTTCCCTGCGGTAACGTCGACGTGTTCGCCCACAGCGGAATCCATGTGCACAACCTTGGCCCTCGCCGCCGTAGCCTGTGCTCTCACGGGGCAGGGAGCAGATGTCCGACGTACGCGCGGACGTCCGTATCCGTCGCCGGTCCCCCGGATCGGCCCCCAATTGGCCCCCTTCCGCATTGCCCCCGTCACAAGTGCGGCAGACTTGAGTGACTGATCACACTGTTTGAACCGTCCGGCAAACTGGGGGCACGGTCCCCTGATGCAGGTCGACAAGGAGAGAACTCGTGGACGACGTTCTGCGGCGCGCCCCGCTCTTCGCGGCGCTCGATGACGAGCAGGCCGCGGAGCTCCGCGCCTCCATGAGTGAGGTGACCCTCGCGCGCGGAGACGCGCTTTTCCACGAGGGCGACCCCGGAGACCGCCTGTACGTGGTCACCGAGGGCAAGGTGAAGCTCCACCGGACGTCCCCGGACGGCCGCGAGAACATGCTCGCGGTGCTCGGCCCCGGCGAGCTGATCGGCGAGCTCTCGCTGTTCGACCCCGGCCCGCGTACGGCCACGGCCTCCGCCCTCACCGAGGTCAAGCTGCTCGGCCTCGGCCACGGCGACCTCCAGCCCTGGCTCAACGCCCGCCCGGAGGTGGCCGCCGCCCTGCTGCGCGCCGTCGCCCGGCGCCTGCGCAAGACCAACGACCAGATGTCGGACCTCGTGTTCTCCGACGTCCCGGGACGTGTGGCCCGCGCCCTGCTCGACCTGTCCCGCCGCTTCGGCGTGCAGTCCGAGGAGGGCATCCACGTGGTGCACGACCTCACCCAGGAGGAGCTGGCCCAGCTGGTCGGCGCCTCCCGCGAGACGGTCAACAAGGCACTGGCCGACTTCGCGGGCCGCGGGTGGCTGCGCCTTGAGGCGCGCGCGGTGATCCTGCTCGACGTGGAGCGCCTCGCCAAGCGCTCGCGCTGACCCAGTAGGCGGCCCCCGCGGACCCCTGTGGCGCGGAACCCCCTTCACGGTGGGCTCCGCGCCACGAGCCGTTCACGGCATCAGGGTGTGCCCGGGCGCTGGATCAGGCCGTGCTCGACCAGGTAGTCCAGCTGTGCCCGCACCGACAGTTCCGCGGCGGGCCACAGGGTCCGGTCCACGTCCGCGTACACGTGCGCGACGACCTCGCCCGACGTCACGTACCCGTTCTCGACGGCCGTCTCCACCTGCGCGAGGCGGTGCGCGCGGTGCGCCAGATAGAACTCCACGGCGCCCTGGGCGTCCTCCAGGACCGGGCCGTGGCCCGGCAGCACCGTGTGCACGCCGTCGTCGACCGTCAGGGAGCGCAGGCGCCGCAGCGAGTCCAGGTAGTCGCCGAGACGTCCGTCGGGGTGGGCCACCATCGTCGTGCCGCGGCCGAGGATCGTGTCGCCCGTCAGCACGGCGCCGTCGGCGGGCAGATGGAAGCAGAGGGAGTCCGACGTGTGTCCGGGCGTGGGTACGACGCGCAGCTCCAGGCCGCCCGTGGTGATCACGTCGCCCGCCCCCAGGCCCTCGTCGCCGAGGCGCAGCGCCGGGTCGAGGGCACGGACCTCGCTGCCCGTCAGCTCCGCGAACCGGACCGCGCCCTCGGCGTGGTCGGGGTGGCCGTGGGTGAGCAGGGTGAGGCCGATCCGCCGCCCCGCCTCCGCCGCCGTGGCGACGACCCGCGCGAGGTGGCCCTCGTCGAGCGGGCCGGGGTCGATGACGACCGCGAGGTCGGAGTCCGGTTCCGCGACGATCCAGGTGTTGGTGCCGTCGAGGGTCATCGCGGAGGGGTTGGGGGCGAGGACGTTGACGGCACGTTCGGTGGCGGGGCCACCGAGGACGCCGCCGCGCGGCTGGCCGGGGAGGGCGGCTGCTTCGGTCATACGGGGGTGACTCCCGTCGGGTGCGGGTGCGGGGGCTGCCGGCGAGGCGGGCGGTGGGGCGCTCGGGCCCGGCAGTGGGGCGCTCGGCCCCGCCGGGTGGGCGTGCGGGACCGGTGGCAGCACGTGCGGGACCGGCGGTGGGACGTGCGGGACCGGCGGCGGGGGCTCATGCGGTGTCGCCCGTCGGGACGTGTTTCGTGAACTCCTCGTGGCCGGGCCAGGACAGGACCAGTTCGCCGTCCGCGATCCGGGCCCGCGCGAGGACCGGGGCCAGGTCGCGGTCCGGGGCGGCGGCGAGGGCGGCCGCGGCCGTGGCGCAGCCGGAGAGCTGGCGGAGCGTGGCGATGGTCGGCGGCATCATCAGGAGTTCGCCGCGGTCGTAGCGCTCGGCGGCCCGCCGGGGGCTGATCCAGACGGTGCTCTCGGCCTCCGTGGAGGCGTTGCGGGTGCGCTGACCCTCCGGGAGGGCCGCGACGAAGAAGAAGGTGTCGTAGCGGCGCGGCTCGAACTCCGGGGTGATCCAGCGGGCCCACGCGCCCAGGAGGTCGCTGCGCAGGACCAGGCCACGGCGGTCGAGGAACTCGGCGAAGGAGAGGTCGCGGGCGACCAGGGCCACGCGGTCCTTCTCCCAGTCGTCACCGGTGGTGTCGGCGACGACGGTGTCCGGGGTCGGTCCCGCGAGCAGCACGCCCGCCTCTTCGAACGTCTCCCGCACGGCCGCGCACACCACGGCCTGGGCGGCGGCCCCGTCCAGGCCGAGGCGGGTCGCCCAGGCGGCACGCGGCGGGCCCGCCCAGCGGACGTGGTGGTCGTCGTCCCGGGGGTCCACACCGCCGCCGGGGTAGGCGTACGCGCCGCCGGCGAAGGGCATCGACGTACGCCGGCGCAGCATGTGGACCTGCGGGCCGGGGGTTCCCGAGGTTTCGGGGGCTCCGGTGGTTTCGGGGGCTCCGGTGATACTGGGGGGTCCCGTGGTCCCGGGGGCTGCGTCGGTCCCGCCGGGGCCCGTCGTCCCGGGGGCTCCGGTGTCCCGGAGGAGCATGACCGTGGCCGCCCGGCGCGGCGTGGCGGGCGTCAGCTCGCCCGCCGCGAGGGCGCGGACGCGGTCGGGCCACTCCGGGGGGTACCACTGCCCATTCGCCATGGGCGGAGGCTATCCGGTGAGGTGCGGATGTTCGAGGGGCCGCTGTTGTGGTGTACGTCGTCCCGGGTGCCCGGCACCAGGGCCGTGGCCGCGGCGGGAACGGCGGAGGTAGCGGCCCGGGGGCGGACGGGGACCGGCTACTCGGGAAGCAGCTCCACCTGGATCTCGACCTCCACGGGGGCGTCCAGGGGAAGGACCGCCACGCCGACCGCGCTGCGGGCGTGCACGCCCTTGTCGCCGAGGACCTCGCCGAGGAGTTCGCTGGCGCCGTTGATGACGGTGGGCTGGGCCGTGAAGTCGGAGGCCGAGGCGACGAAGCCGACGACCTTCACCACGCGCGCGATGCGGTCGAGCTCCCCGGCGACGGACTTGACCGCGGCGAGCGCGTTCAGGGCGCACGTGCGGGCCAGGTCCTTGGCCTCCTCGGGGGTGACCTCCGCGCCGACCTTGCCGGTGACCGGCAGCTTGCCGTCCACCATGGGCAGCTGCCCGGCCGTGTACACGTACACGCCCGACTGGACGGCGGGCCGGTAGGCCGCGAGCGGCGGCACGACCGCGGGCAGGGTCAGGCCGAGCTCGGCGATGCGGGCCTCGACCACGCCGCTCACGCCTGCTTCTCCCGCTTCAGGTAGGCCACGAGCTGCTCGGGGTTGTTCGGTCCGGGGACGACCTGGACGAGCTCCCAGCCGTCCTCGCCCCAGGTGTCCAGGATCTGCTTCGTGGCATGGACGAGCAGCGGCACGGTTGCGTATTCCCACTTGGTCATACGGCGAGGGTAATGCCTGCCGGGCAGGGCCTCGCGCGGGGCTCGGAACCGGTCCCGCGGGGCATCCACATGCGTAGCCCGCCGGGCGACTGGTTAGGCTCGAATACGTGAGCAGGCTCCAGGTCGTCAGTGGCAAGGGCGGTACCGGCAAGACCACGGTCGCCGCAGCCCTCGCGCTCGCCCTCGCGACCGAGGGAAAGCGCACCCTCCTCGTCGAGGTCGAGGGCAGGCAGGGCATCGCGCAGCTCTTCGAGACAGAGGCGCTGCCCTACGAGGAGCGGAAGATCGCCGTCGCTCCGGGGGGCGGGGAGGTGTACGCCCTGGCCATCGACCCCGAACTGGCCCTGCTCGACTACCTCCAGATGTTCTACAAACTGGGCGGCGCGGGCCGCGCCCTGAAGAAGCTCGGTGCCGTCGACTTCGCGACCACGATCGCGCCCGGCCTGCGCGACGTCCTGCTGACCGGCAAGGCCTGCGAGGCGGTGCGCCGCAAGGACAGGCAGGGGCGTTACGCGTACGACCGCGTGGTCATGGACGCCCCGCCGACCGGCCGCATCACCCGCTTCCTCAACGTGAACGACGAGGTCGCGGGGCTCGCCAAGATCGGGCCGATACACAATCAGGCGCAGGCCGTCATGCGGGTGCTGAAGTCTCCGGAGACGAGCGTGCACCTCGTGACCCTCCTGGAGGAGATGCCGGTCCAGGAGACGGTGGACGGCATCGCCGAGCTGCGGGCCGCGCAGCTGCCGGTGGGCCGCGTCATCGTGAACATGGTGCGGCCCGCGCTGCTCGCCGAGGCCGAGCTGGACCTCGGCCTCGGCGGGACACCGCGCACGGCCATCGCGAAGACCCTGGCGGCCGCGGGCCTCGGCGGGGCGCGTGGCGCCGCGGGGCGCCTCGTGGACCCCCTCCTCGCGCAGGCCGCGGAGTACGCCGAGCGGCACGCCCTGGAGGCCGCCCAGCGGGCCGTCCTGGCCGGGCACGGCCTGCCCCCGCACGAACTGCCGCTCCTCGCCGAGGGGATGGACCTGGCGGGTCTGTACGAGCTGGCGGCGGAACTGCGGACGCAGGGGGTCGCATGACGTCCGGGCCCGGCGAGCGCACATCCGGGGGAACGGCGTACACACCAGGAACCGTGGAAGCTGGGAACGCATGAGCCTCGATCCGGCACGTGACCCGCTCGACGTCGACGCGCTGCTCGACGATCCGAAGACCCGCATCGTGGTGTGCTGCGGTTCGGGGGGCGTCGGCAAGACGACCACGGCGGCCGCGCTCGGGCTGCGCGCCGCCGAGCGGGGCCGCACGGTGGTGGTCCTGACGATCGACCCGGCGCGCAGGCTGGCGCAGTCCATGGGCATCGACTCGCTGGACAACGTGCCGCGGCGGGTGAAGGACGTCCACGGCGGCGGCGAACTGCACGCCATGATGCTCGACATGAAGCGCACCTTCGACGAGATCGTCGAGGCGCACGCGGACAAGGAGCGGGCCGGGGCCATCCTGTCCAACCCCTTCTACCAGTCGCTCTCCGCGGGCTTCGCGGGCACGCAGGAGTACATGGCGATGGAGAAGCTGGGGCAGCTGCGCTCCCGCGACGAGTGGGACCTGATCGTGGTCGACACACCGCCGTCACGCAGCGCCCTCGACTTCCTGGACGCCCCGAAGCGGCTCGGCTCCTTCCTCGACGGCAAGCTGATCCGGCTCCTGATGGCCCCGGCGAAGATGGGCGGCCGGGCCGGGATGAAGTTCCTGAACGCCGGGATGTCGATGATGACGGGGGCCCTCGGCAAGCTGCTCGGGGGCCAGCTGCTGCGGGACGTGCAGACGTTCGTGGCCGCGATGGACACCATGTTCGGCGGCTTCCGCAAGCGCGCGGACGCGACGTACCGGCTGTTGCAGGCGCCGGGTACGGCGTTCCTCGTGGTGGCGTCGCCGGAGCGGGACGCGCTGCGGGAAGCGGCGTACTTCGTGGAGCGCCTCGCGGCGGACGACATGCCGCTGGCCGGCCTGGTCCTCAACCGGGTGCACGGCAGCGGGGCGGCGGAGCTCTCGGCCGAGCGTGCTCTTGCCGCGGCGGAAAATCTTGAGGCGTCCGGCATTGTGGATCAGGAGGGCGGGAATGTTGGTCTGCGTGACTCCTCGGAGTCCGAGGCTTCCGGCTCCCCTGAGGCTTCCGACTCCCCTGACGCTTCCGACTCCCCTGCGGCCGCGGGCAGTTCACCTTCGACCGAGCAGACCGGCACCGGCTCCGACTCCGACCCGAGTACGTCCTCCGGCTCCGGCTCCGCGTCCGTGGAGCAGTTGACGGCGGGGTTGCTGCGGCTGCACGCGGAGCGCATGCGGCTGCTCGCCCGTGAGCGGCACACGCGGGACCGCTTCACGGCGCTGCACCCCGAGGTGGCGGTGGCGGAGGTGGCCGCGCTGCCTGGCGATGTGCACGACCTCGACGGGCTGCGCGCCATCGGCGACCAGCTCGCGTCCACGTGACCTCAGCCGTACTCGTAAGCCGTACTCGTACTCGTAAGCCGTACTCGTACTCGTACGCAGTCTCGTACCGGTTACTCGCCCCGGTACTCGGCGGCGTGATGTGAGGTGGGCTCAGCCAGGCTGCTCAGCCCAGGACTGCCTCGGCCCAAGACTGCCTCAGCCCATGGCTTCTGGGCCCAAGGCTTCTCAGCCCACTGCTGCGTAGCTCTCGTAGGTCTCCTCGTCGTCCAGGTCGACGGGCAGCAGGCCCGTCCCACGCTCGTACTCGGAACGTGCTGTCTCGAGCAGCCTGCGCCACGAGGTGACGGTGGGGCGCCTGCGCAGCAGCGCACGCCGCTCCCGCTCTGTCATGCCACCCCACACGCCGAACTCGACGCGATTGTCCAGCGCGTCGGCCAGGCACTCCGTGCGCACCGGGCAACCGGTGCACACTGCCTTGGCCCTGTTCTGCGCTGCTCCTTGTACGAACAGTTCGTCCGGATCGGTAGTGCGGCAGGCGGCCTGCGCACTCCAGTCGGTTACCCAGCCCATACCGGCGCCGTCCTCTCCCGAATCGAGGCTCCCCCACGGCGGCAGCGGCATATTCACCGCTGCCAGTTGAGGACGTTACGGAAGGTGGGCACAGCGCAACACCCCCTTCGGGCCCAATCTTGAATGGCCCGAACGGACTATGCGTAAGCGGCAGATCACCCGACGGAGTGAGCGGGCGACATACGTCACCGACCCGGCAAATGCGGGCGTTTCAGTTGGGTCACAGCGGACGCGAGGAGGCGTACGAGGCGGATCCGGACAAGAATTCCGGGGATCCGCTGGAAACCGGCCGAATTGGGGGGTGGCTCGGGGCTTGTTGCGGGGCCGCACTGCTGTGACAGTTGGGTGCAGCTTAGGCCAAGGCATACACGCGTGTCCGGCGAATCAGAACGTAGGCTGCCCCCATGGCAAACAAGCGATCGGGCGGCGGCCTCTCACCCGCTCAGCAGGCCGCCAAGTTCCTGGGCGTGAGCGTGCTCGCGGGTGCGGTACTGGCCGGCATCGCGCTGCCCGCTGCGGGCGTCATCGGACTCGCGGCCAAGGGCTCGGTCGACAGCTTCGACGAGATTCCGGCCAATCTGAAGCAGCCGCCCCTCAGCCAGCGCACCACGATCATGGACTCGGCGGGCGGCGCACTGGCCACGGTGTACTCACGCGACCGCACGGTGGTCCCGCTGAACCGCATCTCTCCGTACATGCAGAAGGCGATCGTCGCGATCGAGGACTCGCGCTTCTACGAGCACGGCGCGGTGGACCTCAAGGGCATCCTGCGCGCCGTGAACCAGAACGCGCAGAGCGGCGGCGTCTCGCAGGGCGCCTCGACGCTCACGCAGCAGTACGTGAAGAACGTCTTCGTGGAGGAGGCGGGAGACGACCCGGACAAGGTCGCGCAGGCCACGCAGCAGACGCTCGGCCGCAAGATCCGTGAGCTGAAGTACGCGATCCAGGTCGAGGAGGAGCTCGGCAAGAAGCGCATCCTGAAGAACTACCTGAACATCACGTACTTCGGTCAGCAGGCGTACGGCGTCGAGGCGGCGTCCCAGCGGTACTTCTCCAAGCACGCCGACGACCTGGAGCTCCAGGAGGCCGCCCTCCTCGCCGGCATCGTGCAGTCCCCGAGCCGGTACGACCCGGTCAACGACGAGTCGGAGGCCAGGCAGCGCCGCAACGTCGTACTCCAGCGCATGGCCGAGACGCACGACATCTCGCAGCGCGAGGCCGACGAGGCCAAGAGGACCGGGCTCGGCCTGAAGGTGAGCCGCCCCAAGAACGGCTGCATCACGGCCGTGAAGGGCGCCGGGTTCTTCTGCAAGTACGTCGAGAAGGTCTTCCTCAACGACCCGGTCTTCGGCAAGACCAAGGAGGACCGCGCCAAGCTGTGGAACCGCGGCGGCCTGAAGATCAGGACGACGCTCGACCCGCAGACCCAGTCCTCCGTGCAGGCCTCGATCAAGGACCACGTCTACCAGACCGACGACGTGGCCACCGCAGCCACCATCGTCGAGCCCGGCAGCGGCAAGATCCTCGGCATGGGCCAGTCCCGCCCGTTCGGCTACAACAAGAACGAGACGGAGATCAACCTCTCGGTCGACGACTCGATGGGCGGCGGTGCGGGCTACCAGCCCGGATCGACGTTCAAGCCGATCGTGGCCGCGGCGGCCCTGGAGCGCGGGATGTCGCCGGGCAAGCGGTACGACTCCCCGTACGAGATGCCCTACCCCGCGCGGGTCGCCGCCTGTGACGGCAAGACCTGGCGGAACTTCGGCAAGCAGAAGCTGACGAACGAGAACGAGACCGAGGTCGGCCCGTACCGCATGGGGGAGGCAACCGCGAAGTCGGTCAACACCTACTTCGTGGAGATGATCGGCGACATCGGCATCTGCCCGGTGACGAAGATGGCCGCCAAGATGGGCGTCCAGCGCGCCAACGGCAAGCCGATGGACCAGGCGCCGTCGATCGCCCTCGGCACCCAGGAGGTGTCGCCGCTGACGATGGCGAGCGCGTACGCCACGTTCGCCGCACGCGGCAAGTACTGCACGCCGATCGCCATCGAGTCGATCCGCACGCTCGGCGGCAAGGCACTCCCGGTGCCGAAGACCACCTGCACACGGGCCATGTCGGAGCGGACCGCCGACACCGTCAACACCCTCCTCAAGGGCGTGGTCGAGGACGGCACCGGCAGGCAGGCGGGCCTCGGCTCCCGCGACAGCGCGGGCAAGACGGGTACGACCGACTACCGCTACGCCGCCTGGTTCGCGGGCTACACCCCGAACATGTCCGGCGCGGTCTGGGTCGGCGACCCGGCCCACGAGCGCCGCATGGTCGGCATCAACATCGGCGGCCGCCCCTACGCGAAGGTCTTCGGCGGCGAGGTCCCGGGCCCGATCTGGCGCGACGCCATGAGCGGCGCGCTGGAGGGCAAGCCCGATCCCGAGTTCGACACCGTTCACATCCCTGGCGGCAAGGATGGGGACGGGGACCGGGATCGGGATCGGGATCAGGGTCGGGACCACGGTGATGGTGATGGTGGCGGTGGCGGGAGTGATGGTGACGGGGGGAGCGATGGGGGCGGTGACGGTAAGCCCGGGGACGGGGACGGGGACAGTGATGGGGATGGTGATGGTGACGGTGACGGGGGTTTCGGTGGGCGGCGGGACTGAGGGTCGCGGCTGAGGCCGACGACCGGTAGCGCGATCCGCCTGGATACGCGAATGGGGCGCCCCCTCTGTTGGGCCTGAGGTACTTGGCCTCAGGCCTTGGGGGCGCCCCACCCACGTACACGGATACGCACGTGGATGCCCTACGAGGCGCGCACGCGGATGCCCTACGAGAAAAGAGCACGGCCGCGTGCTGCTCGGCAAAGGAGCACAGCCGCTTGCTGCTCAGCAAAAAAGCACAGTTGCTTGCTGCTCAGCAGAAGAGCACGGCCGCTCGCTGCTGAGCCCAAGACAACAGCCGGTCGCTGCTCAGCCCTGGGCGAGCAGCTTCTTCACCGTGGCGGCCACTCGGCCGCCCTCCGCCCGGCCGGCCACCTTCGGGTTCACGATCTTCATGACCTGGCCCATGGCGCGGGGACCCTCGGCGCCGGCGCCCTTCGCCTCGGCGACGGCGGCGGCGACGATCTGCTCCAGCTCGTCGTCCCCGAGCTGCTGCGGCAGGTACGCGGCGAGCACCTCGCCCTCCGCCTTCTCGCGCGCGGCCTGCTCGGCGCGGCCGCCCTGAGCGAAGGCCTCGGCCGCCTCGCGGCGCTTCTTCGCCTCGCGGGTGATCACCTTCTGCACCTCGTCGTCGGAGAGCTCGCGGGCGGAGGTGCCCGCGACCTCCTCCTTGGAGATGGCGGTGAGCGTCAGCCGGAGCGTCGAGGAGCGCAGCTCATCGCGCTCCCTGATCGCCGCGGTGAGGTCTTCCTTGAGCTTCGACTTGAGCGTGGTCATGCCGCAATTGTGGCAGGTGGGCGGGGCGGGGTGCCCGCTGTTTTCGCGGGGCGCGGGCACCCGGGGCCCGGGCGGAGGCCGATGGCACCCCGGCGCTCCCGGTGTGGGTCATCTGACACGATGGTCGTATGCGCGCGCGATACGCAGTACCTCTGGGAATCACGGCGACGGCCGCGGCCGGTATCGCCTACTCGGTGGGCATCGAGTCCCGCCTCTTCCGGCTCAGGCGGGTGACGGTCCCGGTTCTGCCACGGGGGATGCGCCCACTGCGCGTGCTCCAGGTCTCCGACATCCACATGGTGTCCGGCCAGCGCAAGAAGCAGCGCTGGCTGCGTTCGCTGGCGGGCCTGCGCCCCGACTTCGTGATCAACACGGGTGACAACCTCTCGGACCCCGAGGGCGTCCCGGAGGTCCTGGACGCGCTGGGTCCGCTGATGCAGTTCCCCGGGGCGTACGTCTTCGGCTCGAACGACTACTACGGCCCGACGCTGCGCAACCCCGTGCGCTACTTGTTCGAGAAGGCGCAGGGCCGTCACGGCCTGAACGGCAACAAGCCCGTAGTGGGCGCCGTCCACAACCCGTGGGAGGACCTGCGGGAGGGCTTCGACTCGGCGGGCTGGGCCAACCTCACGAACACCCGGGGTGCCCTGAAGATCGACGGCTACGAGATCGCGCTGACCGGCTTGGACGACCCGCACATCAAGCGGGACCGGTACGCGGAGGTGGCGGGCGGTCCGGTCGCCGCGGCGGACTTCTCCGTCGGCGTCGTGCACGCGCCGTACCTGCGCAGCCTGGACGCCTTCACGGCGGACGGCTACCCGCTGATCCTGGCGGGCCACACCCACGGCGGGCAGCTGTGCATCCCCTTCTACGGCGCGCTGGTCACCAACTGCGACCTGGACACCGACCGCGTGAAGGGCCTGTCGACGCACGAGTCCGGCGGGAACACCTCCTACCTCCACGTCTCCGCGGGCTGCGGCACGAGCCGCTACACCCCGATCCGCTTCGCCTGCCCCCCGGAGGCCACCCTCCTCACCCTCACGGAACACCCGGCCCACACCTGAGCCCCGCACACCCGAGCCCCTGCCCGCCCGAACCCCCGAACCTTCGCCCGCCCGAACCCCCGCGAAACCGGATTTCGTCTCAGCGCGCCGGTCCGCTAAAGTAATCGATGTCGCCGCGACCTGCGCAGCAGGGCCGTCGGAACAACGACATCGGGGTGTGGCGCAGCTTGGCAGCGCGCTTCGTTCGGGACGAAGAGGTCGTGGGTTCAAATCCCGCCACCCCGACAGCTGAGATAACAGGTGAGGCACCTACCGTTTTTGGTAAGTGCCTCACCTGTTTCGTGTGCGTGTGCCCGCATGGTTACCGCTCCGGAGCGAGCCGGACCCCCGAGCGGTCCAAGTCCCCAAGCGGTCCGGCCCCCCGAGCAAGCCAAACTCCAGTCCCCCCGTCACGCATCCCCGCCCAATCAGACATTGGCCCCCGAACTGGAGTGGCGCCCCGCAGGGTGGGGGCCGTACCAGTCCAGGCACATGAGGGTGGCGTCGTCTGCCATGCGGCCGTCGCAGGCTTCGGCGATGGCGGCGGTCAGGGTGCGGACGACTTCGCGGGGGTGTTCCTTGGCGGTGTCGCGGATCAGGGCGTGCAGGTCGACGTGCTGGGCCTGGCGTTCCCGTATGCCGTCGGTGTAGAGGAAGATGCGGTCGCCGGGGCGCAGGTCGAGGTCTTCGACGCGGTGCGGGGTGGGCGCGGGGACGCCGAAGGGCAGGTTCGGCCTCACAGGTACCTCTTCGACGGCGCCCGCGCGCAGCCGCATGGGTCTCGGATGGCCGGCGTTGACCAGCTGCGCGCTACTGCCGTCGAGCGCGATGCGCAGCAGCTGGCCGGTGGCGTGCGTGTTGCGGCCGTGCTTCAGGAGGGCCTGGTGGGTCAGGTGTGCCTGTGCGGCCAGGTCGCGCCCCGTACGCCGGGCCCCCCGGGAAGCGTTGACCAGGAGCGTGGCCATCAGCGCCGCATCCACGTCATGGCCCATCGCGTCGGTGATCGACAGGTGCAGGGTGTCGTGGTCGAGCGCGTAGTCGTACGTGTCCCCCGCGATGTCGTTGGCGGGCAGCAGCGCCGCGGCGAGAGTGAACTCCGCCGCCTCGCAGGAGGGCGCCGACGGCAGCAGCTGCCGCTGGATCTCCGCCGCCAGGCTCACCGGGATGGTGCGCTGGCCCCAGAAGTAGAGGTCGGTGAAGCGGCGGTCGGTCACCACGATGTACGCCAGGGCGTGCCCGGTCTCCGCCACCTGCTCCAGGATGTCCCGTGTGACCTCGGGGAGGAACAGTTCCAGGACGCCGATGGTGTCGCCCCGGTTCGTGACCGGAGCGATCACATGGTGGCCCCGCGGACCCGCCGGGCGGTGGAGCAGCTCCTGCGCGCGCAGGACCTCGTCGTAGTCACTGCCCGCCAGCGGGATCTGCTCGACTTGGCCGTCGCGCATCGCCTCGCCCTCCTCGCTGACCCGCACCATCTGCCGGCCGACGATGTCCACGAACAGGAACGAGACGTACCGCGCACCGAAGCGGTCGCGCAGGTTGCGCGCCACCACGTCGAGAGACGCCCCCGGCGCGGCGTCCTCCGCCGCAGCGAGTACCGCGGCCAGCTTGATCCGGTCCTGTGCCATGTGCGGCCTCCCTCAGTGTCTCGTGACCTCTTTCCCGCAGTTCTCGGTCTCATCACGGTGTGCTGTCGGAGCGGGCACGGACGGACGGACGGGACGCCTCATGGGTGCGTGTTCCGTTCGAACGTGCCCGAACGCGTGTTCTGGGCGAACGTCTGTTCCCTGCGGATGCGTCTTGTCTCTGCGGACGCGTCTTGTCCCTGCGGATGCGTCTTGCGTACGGATGCGTCTTGCGTACGCGGGCATCTTCCGTACGGGGACGTCGTACACGGAGGAGTCGTACCGGAGGAAGGGCAGGACCAGGGTGTTGACAGCGGGGCTCCTGCGAGCCGCGGCTCGCCGCTCACGCACTGAGCGGCGTGCGGTCGCCGTCCCCTCGGACGGTGACCGCACGCCGCTCTGGATGCCCTGCACGTACCGCGTCGTCACGGCACCGGTCCCTCCCCTCGTGGGGACCGGTACCCATCGGCGCGGACGGCGTCGGCCCGCGTCGTGAGGACGCGGATCGGAGCGAGTCAGGGTCTGCGACCCTCACCACCACTTCGTGACTCCGGCGGAAACCAGCCAGGAAGCCGCAGCGCCATGAGTCGCCTCTCCGGGCGCCGAGCTGGTGGCCTGCCCTGACGCCGCGTGGTGGGTTCGCTACTGCCGAGATCCTGCCAGTTCTCGGCATCCGTGAGGAGCTTCCGGTGCCGTCCGGACGACGTAGCCGCAGGTCAGCCGTATAAAGTGAGTTTTCCGGTCCGGATGTCCAGGTGCGGCGGAAGTAAGGGGTGGAGGCCTTGAGTTCCGATTCGGAGGCACGCACGGCCTTCGCGGAACGTCTCGCGCTGCTGTACCAGGAGGCCGGTAACCCGCCCCTCAAGCGCGTGGCCGAAGCGGTCGTCCAGTTGCAGCGCGTCGACGAGCGCGGGCGGCCCGTGCGGGTCTCCGCGCAGCGGATCAGCGACTGGCGGCGCGCCAACAACGTGCCCGCCCAGTTCGCCGCGCTCGCCGCCGTACTGCACGTCCTCATCCCCGAGGCCAGGCGCAAGCGGTCCGCCCCGGTGGCCACGGGGCTGTACGACCTCGCCCAGTGGCAGCGGCTGTGGGAGCGCGCCGTCTCCGATCCCGCCGCCGGTGACACCGCTGTCGCCGCTCCCAGCGTCTGCCCCTACCGCGGGCTCGCCTCCTACCGGTCGCAGGACGCCCAGTGGTTCTTCGGACGCGACCGGAGCACGGACGCACTCGTCGCGCAGCTCCGTACGGCGGAGAGGACCGGTGGCCTCGTCGTGCTCGTCGGCGCGTCGGGCGCGGGCAAGTCGTCCCTCCTCAGCGCCGGTCTCGTGCCCGCGCTGCGGAACGGCGCGCTCGGCGCCGTCAGCTCTCCCCGCGCCCCGAGCACTCCCAGTTCCTTCAGCTCTCCCAACGCCCCGAGCACTCCCAACGCCCCGAGCGCCCCCAGCACCCCGAGCGCCCCCAGCACCCCGAGCGCTCCCAACGCCTCCAGCTCTCCCAGTGCCCCGAGTGCCCCAAGTGCTCCCAGCACCCCCAACCATGAGGACATTCCGGGCGGAGAAGGACCCCACCGTGCCGTAGCGCAGCTCGTCCCAGGCAGCACCCCTCTCGCCGAGCTCACCCGCCGAATACCCGAACTCACCGCCCTCACCGCAGGCAACGCACGCACCGCAGGCACCGCACCCCCCGGCACCCCCGAGCACCTCCGCGCCGTACACGAATCCATCACCGCCTGGGCGAAGCGCGAGGCGTCCCCCGACGCCCAGGCGGTCATCATCGTCGACCAGTTCGAAGAGGCCTTCACCCTCTGCTCCGACGAAGCCGACCGGCGCGCCTTCGTGCAGTTGCTGCACGCCGCGGCAACAAAACCCGGCTCCGGCGACCGCGCCCCCGCCCTCGTCGTCCTCGGGATACGCGCCGACTTCTACGAGGAGTGCCTCAGGTACCCCGAGCTGGCCGACGCCCTCCAGCACCGGCACATGGTGCTCGGGCCGCTGACCACCACGGAGCTGCGCAACGCGGTGACCGGCCCCGCCAAGGCCGTGGGGCTCGAACTGGAGCCGGGCCTCGCGGAGCTGATCGTCCGGGAAGTGAGCACCGACGGGCCCCGCGGGGCGCACGACGCGGGGGTGTTGCCCCTGCTCTCGCACGCCCTGCTCGCCACCTGGCAGCGGCGCAAGGCCGGGCGGCTCACCCTGGCCGGCTACCGGGCGGCGGGCGGCATCCAGGGGGCGGTCGCGGCCACCGCCGAGCGGGCCTGGTGCGGTCTCGACCCGGCGGCGCGCACGGCCGCGCGGGCGCTGCTGCTGCGCCTCGTCAGGCTCGGCGAGGACACTCAGGCCACCCGCAGGCGGGGGGCCCGGCGCCAGTTGGCCGAGGAGTCGACGGACCCGGACAAGACGGAGGAGTCGCTGGAGGCGCTGGTGCGCGCCCGGCTCGTCACGCTCGACGCGGACACCGTGGAGATCACGCACGAGGCGCTCCTGCACGCCTGGCCCCGGCTGCGCGACTGGATCGACGAGGACCGCAACGACAACCTCCTGCGCCAGCGCCTGGAGGAGGACGGCAGGGCCTGGGAGGACTCCGGGCGCGACGCCGCCCTGCTCTACCGGGGTTCCCGTCTGGAACAGGCGCGCACCTGGGCGGAGTCCGCCGACACCACGTTCCTGACGCGGGGCGCGGCGGAGTTCCTCGCGGCGTCGGCCGGGCTCCGCAGGCGCATGCGCTGGATCAGCCGGGGCGCGGTGGCGGCCCTGGTGGCCCTGGCGATGGTGGCCGTGGTGTCGGCGGTCGTCGCCTCGCAGCAGCGCAACGACGCGGTGTCCGAGCGCAACGACGCGGTGTTCGCCCAGGTCGCCACCGAGGCCGACCGCGCCCAGGACTCCGACTCCTCGCTGTCCGCCCGGCTCGGCCTGGTCGCGCACCGGCTGCGGCCGCACGACGAGGGCACGAAGAACCGTCTGATCTCCATCGTGAACGCGCCGCTTGCCACGCCCCTGCTCGGGCACACCGGCGCCGTCTACCTGACCTCGTTCAGCCCGGACGGACGGCTCCTCGCCACCGCGAGCTACGACCGGACCGTACGCCTGTGGGACGTGTCGGACGCGGCCAGGCCCGAGCCCCTCGGCGAGCCCCTCACGGGCCACCGGAGCTGGGTGAGCACCGCGGTCTTCAGCCCGGACGGCGACACCCTCGCCAGCGCGTCGGACGACGGCACGATCAGGATGTGGGACGTGCGGGACCCCCGGCACCCCCGCCCGCTCGGGACGCCGGTCCCCGGCCGCGGTGGCACCATCTACCTGCTCGCCTTCAGCCCTGACGGGCGCACCCTCGCCTCCGCCCACGACGACCGCGAGGTCCGGGTGTGGAACGTGGCGGACCGGGCGCGCCCGAAGCCGCTCGCGACGCTGGGCGGACACACCGCCGCCGTGCGCTCCGTGGCGTTCAGCCCCGACGGCGGGACCCTGGCCGCGGGGGGCGACGACGGCACGATCAGGATGTGGCGTACGGACGGTCCGGCACCGCGGACAGCCGAGCGCCGGTCCGCGCCCCGCCGCCCCACCCCCCTCGGAAAGGTCCTCACCGGCCACACCGGCACGGTGCACTCCGTCGCGTTCAGCCCCGACGGCCGCACCCTCGCGAGCGGCGGCGTGGACCGCACCATCCGGCTCTGGGACGTCGCGGAGCCGCGCCGCGCGAAGGCACTCGGCGCGCCGCTCACCGGACACACCGGACCGCTGTGGTCGGTGGCGTTCAACCCTGGGGGCGACATGCTCGCGGCCGGGAGCGCGGACAGCACCGCGAGCCTGTGGAACGTCAGCGACCCGGCGCACCCCTCACAGGTCGGCGAGCCGCTCGCGGGCGGTCGTGGCGAGATGTACGCCATCGGCTTCAGCCCCGACGGGCGGACCCTCGCCACCGGGAACGGCGACAACAAGGTCCGCCTGTGGTCGCTCCCCGAGGGGGACATGATCGGCACCGACGGCGCCTTCCGGCCCGACGGCGAGGTGCTCGCCACGGCCGCCCGCGACCACCGGATCAGGCTGTGGAACGTGCAGCGCCCCAACCGCCCGCGGGCGCTCGGCACCCCGTTCCGGCCGGGCGAGGGCGACGTGCGGGCGCTGCTGTTCTCCCCCGACGGGCGCACGCTGGCGGTGCTCATCGGCAACCGGGCGGTGCAGCTCTGGAACGTCTCCGACCCGGCCCGGCCGGTCCCCTACGGGCCGCCCGTCCAGCTGCGGACGCGGTTCGCGGCGGCGCTGGCCTTCAGCCCCGACGGGCGCACCCTGGCGACTCCCTACGACGACCGCACCATCGCGCTGTGGAACGTCCGGGACCCCGCCCGCCCCCGCAGGCTCGGTGCGCCCCTCACCGGCCACAAGGGGTACGTCAACTCCTTCGCCTTCGGCTCCGACGGGCGGACGCTGGCCAGCGGCAGCGCGGACGGCACCGTACGGCTGTGGAACGTGCAGGACCCGAGCCGGGCGGGTGGGCTCGGCGAGCCGCTCACCGGTCACCTCGGCCCCATCAACACGCTCACCTACGGTCCCGACGGCCGCACCCTTGCCACGGGCAGCGACGACGGCACGGTCCGGCTCTGGGACCTGTCCGACCCCCTCGCGGCGGACCGCCTGGTCGCGTCCCTGAAGGGACACACCGACGCGATCGTGTCGCTGACGTTCAGCGAGGACGGGCGCACCCTGGCGAGCGGCAGCAACGACAACACGGTCCGGCTCTGGGACGTCGCCCACCCCGTCAAGGCCTCCCCCATCGGCCAGTCGATGAGCCCGAACGCCAGGACCGGCGGTTTCCTGTCGTTCAATCCGCAAAGTCACATGCTCGGAGTGTCCAGCGGCAGCGATACCGTCCGGCTCTGGAACTTGAACACCGAAGCGGCGATCCGCCGCATTTGCTCGACGACCCGCGGCGTTCTGACACGGGCGGAATGGCGGGAATACCTGCCCCGCCTCCCGTACGCGCCGCCGTGTGCCGAATGACGGTCCCGGACGCCGCTCACGCTGCGTGATCCCGGTCACAAATCGCCAACTCCGGGCTGTTGACTCCCCTAGCGCGAACAGGCTTGTTACGGTTGGGTACAGCCCGATCGCTGGTGCATCCCCCGTCGCCAGCGATCGGGTTCTTCTCTGCTCACGCCGTCCGGCGGTCAGCACCATTGCACTCCTTGCAATGGACCATTTCGCAGTGCACTCTTTCCGCCGCCGCACCCGGCCGCCCACCTGCCGAAAAAGACCGTTTCCCCGTACACGGAAACTTCCGCGGGCACTTTCCGCAGCCCGCGTCGTAAGGTGAAAGCCGCCGAACGACCGAACGGGTGGACATCGATGACTGAGGCGTACGAGCGGACCGCGGACCAGGCAGGGAACAGGACGCGGGCCGTCCGGTCGAACCTGCGCCACCAGTGGGAGAAGGACCGCGCCCGCGCTTCCCGCGAGGAGCGCGCGGACACGGGAGCCACCGAGCACGACACCGGCCTGGAGACGGAGGACCTCGTCTTCCACGCCTCGTACCGCGAGACCAAGGCGGACGAGGACCTCGCCGCGGCCTTCGGCGTGGACGAGGGCACCGCGCTGGTGGAACGCTCCTACCGGACGCGGTACGCCGCCGAGACGACGCCGCTGACCCTGGTCACCTCGTATCTCGTCCGCGATGTCGTCGCCGCCAACCCCGACCTCCTGGACGACGCGAACGAGCCGTGGCCCGGCGGCACCCAGAACCAGCTGCACACGCTCGGCATCGAGGTCGACCGCTTCGAGGAGCACGTCACGGCCCGCCCGCCGACCCCCGCGGAAGCGTCAGAACTGGGACTCCCGCCTGGCATGCCGGTCCTCGTCCTGCGCAAGCTCGCGTACGACACCGCCGACCGCGTCGTCGAACTGTCCGACATCAAGCTGCCGGGCGACCGCATGGAGCTGGTGTTCACCACCCGCCTGGACAGGTGGTGAACACGTGCGTGCCCCGCGCCGGCGCGTCGTCGTCGTCACCGCCGTGCACGGCCCGTCCGCCCGCTTCCTGCCGGACGCGTACGCCTCGCTCCGCGCCCAGGAACTCCCCGGGGACTGGGAGTGGCACTGGCTGATCCGGGAGGACGGCGAGGGCGACCAGGTCGCGCCCCGGGTGCCGGACGACGCGCGGGTGACCTTCCTCCAGGGGCGCGCGGGCGGCCCGGGCATGGCCCGCACCATGGCGCTCGCCCACGCCGACGGCGAGTACGTGAAGGTCCTGGACGCCGACGACCGGCTCACGCCCGGGGCGCTCGCCCGCGACCTCGCGGCGCTCGAAGCCGACAGCGCCATCGGCTGGGCGACCTCGCGCGCCCTCGACCTGCTGCCCGACGGGACCACGGCGGGTTTCCCCGGCGACCCCGAGCACGGCCCGATCGAGCGCGGTGCCGTCCTTGCGTCCTGGAAGGCGAACGGCTTCCGTGCCCCGGTCCACCCGGCGACGCTCTTCGTCCGCCGTGATCTCCTCGTGGGCCTCGGGGGCTGGATGGCGCTGCCCGCGTCGGAGGACACCGGCCTCCTCCTCGCCCTCGGCTCGGTGGCCCGCGGCTGGTTCACGTCCGAGGCCGGGTTGCTCTACCGCAAGTGGGAGGGCCAGGTCACGGGTCAGCCCGCGCACACCGACACCGTGGAGCGGGACGCGAGGATGGCGGTGGTGGAGGCGCGGGCGCGGGCGCTCTCGCGCTTCGGGTGGCGCTACCCGGAGCCCGCGGCCGCCGTCGACGCCGCCTGAGCCACCCGTCGGTACCGCTCCCGAGCCCCCCGGTACCGCACCCGCGCCACCCTCCGGTCCCTCAGTCGAGTACGTCGGCGTCCACGCGCGAGAAGATCAGGTCGCTCTCCTCGCGCACGGGCCCGCGCCACCGGACGGGGCCGCTCCCGGCGTGCCGGACGGCTGCCGGATAGCTGCCCGGCGCGTAGTCGTTGAGCAGGCGGTACGGGTGGAATCCGTGCGCGCGCATCGTCGCCAGGAGTTCGTCGGCCGAGTCGCCGAGCCGGGCCATCCGGTCGGGGGTGACCTCCACGGCGATCTCGGCGTCGGGGCGCAGCCGGTCGAGGACCGGGGCCAGGCCCCGTACGACGCTTCCCTCCGCGCCCTCGACGTCCACCTTGATCACCCGGGCGCGCGCGATCTCGTCCGGTTCCAGGAGCTCGGGCAGGGGCAGCGCCTCGGTCTCGAAGCGGGACGCCACCGGCCCTTCCCACGGTACGACGCTGTTGGCGCCCATGTTGTGGGCGCTGGCGAGGACGAAGGTGAGCTTCCTGCGGGTGTCCGAGACGGCGGCGTTCACCGCGCGGATGTTGTCGCAGCCGTTCAGGTCGCGGTGGACCAGCACGTGCCGGTGGAACTCCGGCGAGGCCTCGATGGCGACCACGCGGCCCTCGTCACCGACCAGTCGGGCCCCGAGGACGCTCAGGTAGCCGATGTTCGCGCCGACGTCCACGAACACGTCGCCCGGGCGCAGCCGCCCCTGGAGCCAGCGCGTCAGATGCGGCTCCCAGACCCCGAAGAGGTAGACGTAGCGCTGGATGAGGTCCTGGGTGTCGACGGCGAACCTGGCCCCGAAGAGCGACTCGACCACCCGGCGGCGCGGGTGGTCCCGCAGCCAGGGGTTGAGGTGGCGGGTGGCGAGCCAGGCCTTGCCGAAGGTGCCGGGGGCGTCACGCACGTACCGCCGTCCGAGAGTGGCAAGGCCCTCCCCGAGTTCCGCCACCGCGCTCCTCATCCCGCACTCGCCTCTCCGCCCCGCTCCGCACGCACCCGGACCCGGCGCCCGGCTTCAGCCGGTGGCCGCGGTCACGGCCGTCCGGTCCTTGTCGAACGGCAGGTCCAGCATACGAATCGCGTTTCCACGCAGCAGCTTGTAGGCCACGTCCTCGGGCAGGTGGCCCACGTGGTCGGCCGCCACCTCCTTGGTGTGCGGCCAGGTGGAGTCGACATGGGGGTAGTCGGTCTCGAAGGTCGCGTTGTCGACGCCCACGGTCTCGATCGACTCGATGCCGTGCTTGTCGCGGAAGAAGCAGCAGAAGATCTGCCGGTAGTAGTACGTCGACGGCGGCTCCGGGACCAGGTCCTTGACCCCGCCCCACGCGCGGTGCTCCTCCCAGACGTCGTCGGCGCGCTCCAGGGCGTACGGGATCCAGCCCATCTGCCCCTCGCTGTAGGCGAGTTTGAGGCGGGGGAACTTCACGAGCACCCCGGAGAAGAGGAAGTCCATCATCGAGGCCATCGCGTTGTTGAACGACAGCGAGGCCTGCACGGCGGGGGGTGCGTCCGGTGAGGCGGCCGGCATCTGCGACGACGAGCCGATGTGCATGTTCACGACGGTGCCCGTCTCCTCGCAGGCCGCGAAGAACGGGTCCCAGTGGCCGGAGTGGATCGAGGGCAAGCCCAGGTGGGTCGGGATCTCGCTGAAGGTGACGGCGCGGACGCCGCGGGCGGCGTTCCGCCGGATCTCCCCGACCGCCAACGGCACGTCCCACAGCGGAATGAGGCACAGCGGGATCAGCCGCCCGCCGCTGTCCCCGCACCACTCCTCGACCATCCAGTCGTTGTACGCGCGCACACACGCGAGCCCCACCTCCTTGTCCTTGGCCTCGGCGAAGGTCTGGCCGCAGAAGCGGGGGAAGGTCGGGAAGCAGAGCGAGGCCTCGACGTGGTTCATGTCCATGTCCGCGAGCCGGGCCCCGGGGTCCCAGCAGCCGCGCCGCATCTGCTCGCGGGTGATGCCGTCGAGGGTCATCTCGTCCCGCGAGAAGCCGACGGCGGCGATGATGCGTTTGTACGGGAAGATCTCGTCCTCGTACCGCCACCAGTCCGTCACCTGCCCCTCGGGGTCGGTGGTGAAGCGGTACTTGCCGCCGATGTACGCGAGGTCGCCGATCCCGGCGGTGAAGGGTTTGGGGCCCCGGTCGCGGTACTTGGCGGGGAGCCACGTATCGAAGAGGTGCGCGGGCTCGATGACGTGGTCGTCGACGCTGATGACCTTGGGGATGTCCCTGGTGCCACTCTCCATGCCGCTCACACCGAACCCCTCACCACCGGCCGGCCGCACCGGCCCGCATCCGAGACTGCGTCTGACTGCGTCTGACGGCGCCCGACTGTATCTGACGACCCATCAGATGGAGGTTATGGGCCTCCGGCCACGACGGCAAGCGATTGCGGGGGAGGGGCGGGGCCCTTGCGGGATCGGCGAACCAGACGATCTGGCTCGGTGGGGCCGGGTGGTGCGTGCGGAACGCGGCGGCTTCGGCGGCGCAGGCCGCCGGTATGGGGCGGGTCCACGACGGTGGGATCGAGCGCGCCGTGGCGGCGTACGAGGCGGCCCTCAAGGCCTCACGGGTCGCCGCGGCGGAGAGGGTGGGGTGGATGCGGCCCGGCGAGGACCGTACGCCGGTGGACACCGGCGTACGGAGCACGGAGTTGCTGCACATGCTGCACCTGTGACCCGAGCCATCCCGAGACCCGCTTTGCCGAGCCGTCCTGCCGCGCCGCCTCAGCCCCCCTAGGACCTTCCTCCAGGAACCTTGCACCTGCCATGGCAATACCTCCCAAGAGTTGTATATGCCAGGCACAGACCCCTACGGTGACGCACATGCAGTCCTATACGATCGGGCAGGCCGCGCGGCTCCTGGGTGTCAGTCCGGATACCGCGCGGCGGTGGGCCGACGCGGGGCGTGTTGCCACGCATCGGGACGAGAGCGGGCGGCGTCTCATCGAGGGGCGGGCCCTGGCCGCCTTCTCCGTCGAGGTCGGCCAGGGCGGCGCCGGTGAGGAGGATGCCTCGTACACCTCGGCCCGCAACGCGTTCCCGGGCATCGTCACCGCCGTGAAGCTCGGCGACGTGGCCGCGCAGGTCGAGATCCAGGCGGGACCCCACCGCCTCGTCTCCCTGCTCACCCGGGAGGCCGTCGAGGAGCTCGGCCTCGAGGTCGGCATGCGGGCCACCGCCCGCGTGAAGTCGACCAGCGTGCACATCGACCGCGCCTGACCCGGTGCGGCGCGCGCCCGCCCCCGAACCCGTACACCGGCTTCCCGCGTCCCAAGGAGTTCCGCCGTGCCGCAGACGTCCACCCGCCGCCGCCTCGCCGCCGCCCTCGTCACCGCCGCCGTCCTCGTACCGCTCGCCGCCTGCGGCAACGACGACGGCGGCGACAGCGGCGACAGCGGCGACAGCGGTAGGAAGGACGGCGGGAAGGCCACGCTGACCGTCCTCGCCGCCGCCTCCCTCACCGACGTCTTCAGGACCGCGGGCGCCGCGTACGAGAAGGAGCACCCCGGCACCGAGGTGAAGTTCTCCTTCGAGGGGTCGCAGGAGCTCGCCGCGAAGGTCCGCCAGGGCGCCCCCGCCGACGCCCTGGTCACCGCCGACACCAAGACCATGGACGGGCTGCGGGACGACACCGGTACGCCCGTGGTGATCGCCAGGAACCGGCTCGTCATCGCCACCGGCAAGGGCAACCCGGAGGGCGTGAGGACGCTGAAGGACCTCTCCAGGAGCGGCCTCAAGGTCGTGCTCGCCGCCCCCGAGGTGCCCGTGGGGCGGTACAGCAAGCAGGTCCTCGACGCCCAGAAGGTCGACGTCGAGCCGGTTTCGCAGGAGCCGAACGTACGCGCCGTGCTCAGCAAGGTAGAACTCGGCGAGGCGGACGCGGGCATCGTCTACAAGACCGACGTCACCGCCGCCGACGGCAAGGCCGAGGGCGTCGACATCCCCGACGCGCAGAACGCCCTCGCCTCCTACCCGGCAGCGACCCTCAGGACGAGCGAGCACTCCGGGGCGGCCGCCGACTTCGTCAAGTGGCTGAGCGGCCCCGCCGCGCAGAAGCTCCTGCGGGACGCGGGCTTCCAGAAGGCATAGTTTCCGCGATGAGAAGCCTGCGCGCCCGGAGCCCCGGGAGAACCCGCACCCCCGTGGCCCTGGCCGTGCCCGCACTGCTCGCGGTCGCGTTCCTGCTGCTGCCGCTCGTCGGCATCCTGTCCCGCACCCGCTGGGGCGACCTCGGCACCCATCTGACGAGCCCCGGCGTCACCGAGGCCCTGAAGCTCTCGCTGTACGTGTCCTTCTGGGCGCTCGGCCTGTCCCTGGTCCTCGGGGTGCCGCTGGCCTGGGTCCTCGCCCGCGTCGACTTCCCCGGCAAGGTCCTCGTACGGTCCCTCGTCCTGCTGCCCATGGTGCTTCCGCCCACCGTCGGCGGTGTCGCGCTGCTGCTCGGGTTCGGGCGGCGCGGGCTGCTCGGGCCGTGGCTCGAGGACACCTTCGGGATCGTGCTGCCCTTCCACACCTCCGGCGCCGTCCTCGCCGCGTCCTTCGTGGCCATGCCGTTCCTGGTGATCAGCCTGGAGGGCGCACTCGCCGGGCTGCGGCCCTCGTACGAGGAGACCGCCGCGTCCCTCGGAGCGTCACCGGTACGGGTGTTCCTCACCGTCACCCTGCCGATGGTCGCGCCCGGGCTCGCCGCCGGAGCCGCCCTCACCTGGGCGCGGGCCCTCGGCGAGTTCGGGGCCACCATCACCTTCGCGGGCAACCTGCCGGGCACCACGCAGACGCTGCCGCTCCAGGTGTACCTGCTCCTCCAGGACCAGCCCGAGGCCGCGACCTCCGTGTCCCTGCTGCTCCTCGTCATCGCCATGGCCGTCCTCATCGCGCTGCGCGGTCGCTGGACCGGGGGCGCCACCGGGCGTACGGGGCGCACGGCCCGCACCCGCGGCAGCCGACCGGCAGGCCGGAGCCCGGACCCGAGCCCAGCCCCGGGCCCCGAAACCGCCGACACGGCCGCGGACCCCGCCCCCGAACCGACCCCCTCCGAACCGGCCCCCTCCGAACCGGTCCCCTCCGACGCCCCGCCCGAGCGCTGGCCCCTGCACGCGGACGTGAGCGGCTTCAACCGGCTCACCCTGGACGCCGGCCCCGGCACCACCATCGCCGTCGTCGGACCCAACGGCGCGGGCAAGACCACCCTGCTGCGGGCCCTGCTCGGCCTCACCCCACGGGCTCACGCCACCCTGCGCCTCGGCGACACGGACGTCACCGCGCTGCCCCCGCACCGGCGTGGCGTCGCCTGGGTCCCGCAGGACGGCGCGCTCTTCCCGCACCTCAGCGCCCTGTCCAACACGGCCTACGGACTGCGCGTCCAGGGCGTCCCGCGCGCCGCCGCCCGCCGCACCGCGCAGGCCTGGCTCGACCGGCTCGGCGTCGGCCACCTCGCGCACCGCAGGCCGGGACAGCTCTCCGGCGGCCAGGCGCAACGCGTCGCCCTGGCCCGCGCGCTGGCCCCGAGCCCCCGCCTCCTGCTCCTCGACGAACCCCTCGCCGCCCTCGACCAGACCACCCGCGCCCATGTCCGGCACACCCTGCGCGGCCATCTGTCGGGCTTCGGCGGGGTCTGTCTGATCGTCACCCACGACCCGGTGGAGGCCGTCTCGCTCGCCGACCGCGTGCTCGTCCTCGAGGACGGCCGCACCCTCCAGGACGCACCGCCCGCCGAGGTCACCCGCCACCCCCGCTCCCCCTGGGTGGCCCGCATGCTGGGCCGCAACGCCCTGGCGGGCACCACCGCCGCGGACGGCACCCTGCGCCTCGCCGACGGCGGGCACCTCGTCGTCGCCGAACCGCTCGGCACGGGCACACGAGCGCTCGCGATCATCGCCCCGGAGGCGGTGTCGCTGCACCGGACCCGCCCGGAGGGCAGCCCCCGCAACGTCTGGCCGGGCACGGTCCGCGAGATCACCGCGGTCGGCAGCCGGTTGCGCGTCCTGGTCGTCGTCGACGAGGGCCCCGACCTCGTCGCGGAGATCACCCCGCAGGCCGCGGCCGAACTCGCCATCGCCGACGGCACCCCCGTCCACGTCGGCATCAAGGCCACCGAGGTCACGCTCGTCACCACCTGATCCCGGGCCCCCGCCACGGCTGTCACCGCCACGGCTGTCACTTCAGGAAGTCCGAGCACACGTGCGTCCCCGGCCTGCCCTCCCGCGGGCGCACCGTCACCCGGATGTCGTCGGTCTCCGCCGTGCCGGCGCGGTCGGCCACGGCGCGTGCCCGCGCGATGCTGCACACGAGCTGACCCTTCAGGTTCCTGTCCCCCACCGAGGAGTCGTCGAGTTCGAACTGTGGGACGCGGACGGTGACCGCGCCGTCGCCGTCGACGTCGGCCTCGTACCCGGTCTCGTAGTCGCCGTCCCCCACCAGGGAGGTCAGCCCGGCGGCCCGCTCCGCCGCCGTCGGACCGCTGCCGAGCAGTTTGATGACGCCTGCCGGGTCGGTGACCTTGTACGCGGGCAGGTCGGGCCGCGAGACGGCTTCCAGCCGGCCCGTCTGCGAGACGAAGTACAGGCGGAGCCCCTTCGTCAGGCCGCTCGCCGCCGTACCGCCGTCCAGGACACCGGTGGGGCGCACCCCGCAGCCGGACAGGAGCACGGCGGCGAGGACCGCGGGGATAACCCGGCGGCTGGTGGCGCGGACCGCGGGGAGCGTCCCGCGGCTGGTGGCGCGGACCGCGGGGAGCGTCCCGCGGGCAGGGTGCGACGCTCTCATCGGGTCCCCTCGTCGACGTGCCGCCACGGCAGCCGCAGCGTGAACACCGCGCCGCCGCCCGGCCTGTTGGCCGCCTCGATGGTGCCGCCGTGCAGCCGGGCGTTCTCCAGGGCGATGGCGGTGCCGAGCCCGCTGCCCTCCGAGCGGGCGCGTGCGGTGTCCGCCTTGTAGAAGCGGTCGAAGACATGGGTGAGGGCCTCGGGTGGCAGGCCGGGGCCGTGGTCGGCGACCTCGACCGTGATCCAGTCGCCCGCCGGGTCGGCGGCCAGGGTCAGGGTGACGGGTGCGGCGCCGTGGCGCAGCGCGTTGCCGACGAGGTTGGCGACGATCACGTCGACGCGGCGCCGGTCGACCAGGGCCCGTACGCCGTCCGGGAGTGCGGTGCGCACGCGGTCGGTGAGGGCCCGCAGGGAGAGGGTGGCGCGGACGGCCTCGGCGAGGTCGGTGGCGGTGAGGTTGAGCCGGGCCGCGCCCGAGTCGAAGCGGGACATCTCCATCAGGTCGTCCACGAGCCGGGCGAGCCTGGCCGTCTCGGCGCTGACCGTGCGCGCGGCGCGCGCGGCGTCCGGGGGCAGCGCGCCCGCGTCCTCGTCGAGGACGGTGGCGACCATCGTCATCGCGGTCAGCGGGGTGCGCAGCTCGTGCGAGACGTCGGCGACGAAGCGCTTCGCCCGTGCGTCCTGCTCGCGCAGCTCGGCGACGGAGGCCTGGAGTGCGTCCGCCGTCTCGTTGAAGTCCCGCGCCAGGTCGCCGAGTTCGTCCCGGCCGCGCACCCGGACCCGGGAGCTGAGGTCACCGGCGGCGTGCCGCCGCGTCGCCCGTCCCAGTTCGCGTACGGGACGCAGCACCGTACCGGCGGCGAGGAGCGCGAGGACGGCGGCGAGCAGCACCACGGGCACGATGCCGTCGCGCACCGCGTCGAGCACCCCGGCGGTGTCCTCGCTCTCGGCGCGCAGCGAGGTGACGGCGTAGACGTCGAGGCCGGAGGGCGCCGCGCCGTCGAAGGTGACGGGCGTGCCGACGACCAGGCAGGGCCTGCCGTGCCGGTCCACCCGCTGGAAGCTCATGCGGTTGCGGGTGCGCACCGCCTCCCGCAGCGCGGGGGTGATCCACGAGCGGCCGGCGGAGGTGTCGGAGGACGCGGTGCGCGAGCGGTAGGTGGCGACGACGACCGTGTCCTCGCCGCCGAGCCCGTCCGCGACGATGCCCGCGAAGCGCGTGAGGGCGACCTCGTCCGCGGGCACGTCGAAGTCCGCGGCGGCCTGCTCCACCCGGTTCCTGAAGTCCGAGCGCACCGCGTCCTGCTTGCGCTGGAGCACGGCGGTACGGGACTCGCGGTAGGCGAGCGCGGTCGCGGTGACGGCGCTGACCAGGGCGACGAGCACGAAGGCGACGACGAGCCGGGTGCGCAGGCCGCCGAGGCCGCGCGGGCGTGCACGGGGCATGTTCACACCGGCCCGAAGCGGTACCCGAAGCCCCGTACCGTCTGGATGTAGCGCGGTCGCGCCGGTACGTCCTCGATCTTGGCGCGGAGCCTGCCGACCGCCGCGTCCACCAGCCGGGAGTCGCCGAGGAAGCCCTGCTCCCACACCGACCGCAGGAGCTGTTCGCGGCTGAAGACATGGGCGGGGGACGCGGACAGTTCGAGCAGCAGGCGCAGTTCGGTGGGCGGCAGGGCGATCGGGACGCCGCGCTTGTTGACGGTGAGGCCCGCCCGGTCGATGACCAGGCCCGCGTGGTCCTCGCCGCGGGCCGAGCGCACCGGTTCGGCCCGCCGCAGCGCCGCCCGGATCCTGGCCTCCAGGACGGGCGCGGTCACCGGCTTGACCACGTAGTCGTCGGCGCCCGCCTCCAGGCCCCGCACGATGTCGCCGTCGTCGCCGCGCGCGGTCAGCATGATCACCGGCAGGGCCGATCCGGCGGCGCGCAGCCTGCGGCAGACCTCGAAGCCGTCGATGCCGGGCAGCATCAGGTCGAGCACGGCGAGTTCCACGCCCGCGCCCGCGGCGGAGTCGAGCAGCGCGAGGGCGTGCTCCCCGGAGGCGGCCGTGTCGACGTCGTAGCCGTGCCTGCGCAGCACCAGTTCCATGCCGTCGCGCACGGACACGTCGTCCTCGATCAGCAGCACATGGGCCATGGCGCCGATTATGCGCGAGGGTTTGCCCTGTTCAGAGACGTGCGGGGAGATGCGGGGAGATATCGGGGGCCGTCTCGCCAATTGTTACGCGCTCATCATGCGGCCATGGAGCAGTCACCATGTGGGAGGCCGACGGTGATCCGCATGAGCGATCTGCGCATGAGTGACCACACCCCGTCCCGCGGCGCCCGCGGGGGCGCCGCACGGCTCCGCCTCGCCGCGGCCGTCGCCGCTCCCCTGCTCGCGTTCTCCGTGGCGTGCGGCGGCGGGGACGACTCCGGTTCGGGCGGGGACGGCAAGGGCGACGACGTGGCGTCCGTACCCGAGGAGCCGACCGCGAAGGGCAGCGGCGGCACGGCGGGTGCCGACGGTGCCGGGAAGGACTCGTCGGGCGCCGCCGCCGGGGGCAAGAGCGCCTTCTACGACGCGCAGTTGACGTACGTGCGCTGCATGCGGACCAAGGCGGGGGTGAAGGACTTCCCCGATCCGCGCCTGAGCGGCTATCTGGACTGGCCCAAGATCGACGAGGTCGTCGACCCGAAGGGCGGCGGCGAGGAGTACAAGGGCGGCAAGGACGGCGTCTGCTTCCCGGAGATGGAGAAGGCCCTGAACCTGGAGCCGAAGCGCGACGCGCAGAAGGACTACGAGTCCATGCTCGCGCACGCCAAGTGCATGCGCGAGAACGGCGTGTCCAAGTTCACCAACCCCACGATGTCCGGCGGCAACGTCATCCCCGGCGGCGACCCGAGCCCCGGCGACCCGGCGCTCGACCCGTCGTCGCCCGCCTACAAGCAGGCCCGCGAGGCGTGCCGCAGCAAGCTGCTCGAAGGCCTGGACGGGATGCAGTAGATGAGGCGCCGTACTGGTTTCCTCCTCGGCGGCGCCACGGCGGCCGTCGTCGCGCTCGGCGTCTGCGCCCTCGCGTACGGCGGGGGCGGCGAAGGCGCGCGGGACGGCCGCGGCGAGCTGCCGCCCGCCACCGCCACCATCGCGCGGACCGACCTCGTGCAGTCCAGGACGGTCGACGGGAAGCTCGACTTCGCGCGGCGCCGCCCGGTGAAGTCGGCGGTGCCCGGCACGGTGACGGTCGCGGCCCGGCAGGGCGCCACGGTCGCCCGCGGCCAGGCGCTCTACGAACTGGACGACAAGCCCGTCACCCTGCTCTACGGCCCCGTGCCCGCGTTTCGCGAGATGAAGGTCGGCGACCGCGGCAGCGACGTCCTGGAACTGGAGCGCAACCTCGTCGCGCTCGGCTTCGGCAGGGGCCTGTACGTCGACCCGCGCTTCGACCGGGCCACGGAGGCCGCCGTCGAGCGGTGGCAGAGGTCCCTGAACCGGACGCCGACCGGCAGGGTCGGCAAGGGCCACGTCGTCTTCCAGCCCGCGCGGGTCACCGTCGTGCGCGCGGACGCGGCGCTCGCCGACCAGGTGGGCCCGGACACCGCCGTCCTCACGGTGGCCTCGACGCGGCCCGTCGTACGCGCCGAACTCGACCAGGCCGACGCCTCGCTGACCGCGCGGGGCACCAAGGTCGAGGTGACCCTGCCCGACGGCACGACCCGGCGGGGCCGGGTCACGGGGACGGTGCGCCCCGAGGACGAGGAGGGCTCGCAGGCCCCGGCGGGGGACGGCATCACGGTCGAGGTGGACCTGCACGGCGGGGCCGCCGCGGTGTCCGGTGGGAACGCCGCGGCCACGGCGAGCGTGCGGTTCGTCAGCGAGAGCCGCGAGGACGTGCTCGCGGTGCCGGTGGAGGCGGTCGTCGCGCTGCGCGGCACGGACGGCGGCTACGGCTTGCAGCTCGTCGAGGAGGGCGGGTCCCGGATGGTGCGGGTGCGGACGGGGATGACGGCCGACGGCCACATCGAGGTGAGCGGTCCGCGGATCCGGGCGGGGATGAAGGTCGGGGTGGCGAAGGAATGACGCTCCCCGCGCCCGCCAGGGGCCCCGGGGCCCCCGTCCCCGTCGTCGAGCTGCGGGACGTCACCAAGTCGTACGCCGGGGGCGTGCACGCCCTGCGCGGGGTGAGCCTCACCGTGGGTGCGGGTGAGCTCCTCGCGATCGTCGGGCCCTCCGGGTCGGGGAAGTCGACGGTGCTCAACGTCATCGGCACGCTCGACGCGCCCACGACGGGAACGGTCCGCGTGGCCGGGTACGACGTGGGGCGGATGCCGGACGCCCGGCTCTCCGCGCTGCGCGCACGCCACATCGGCTTCGTGTTCCAGCACTTCCACCTGGCGGCGGGCCGCGACGCCCTGGACAACGTCGCGGACGGCCTCCTGTACGCGGGCGTCCCCCGCAGGGAGCGCGGGGCCCGTGCCCGCGCCGCCCTGGAGCGGGTCCGCCTCGGCCACCGCGTCGGCCACCGGCCCGCCGAGCTGTCCGGCGGCGAGAAGCAGCGCGTCGCCATCGCCCGCGCGCTGGTCGGCGAGCCGGACCTGCTCCTTGCCGACGAGCCGACCGGCGCCCTGGACACGGCGTCCGGCGAGGTCGTCATGGAACTGCTCCGCGAGCTGAACGCGGCGGGCACCACGGTCTGCGTGATCACCCACGACACCGAGATCGCGGACGCGCTGCCGCGGCGGGTGCGCTTCAGGGACGGCCGGATCGCGTCCGACTCCGGTACGCAGGCGGAGCCCCGTACGCGGTCGCAGAGCCCTACGCGGGAGGGGAGTGCGCGATGAGCGGCAGGAGCAGCACACGCCTGGAGCCCGCCAGGCTCTCGCCCCGCGACCTGCTCGGGCTGGGCGCGGTCGGGCTGCGCGCCCGCCGGGCCCGGGTCGTCCTGTCCGCGCTCGGGATCGCCATCGGGATCGCCACGATGGTGGCCGTGGTGGGCCTGTCGCAGTCGAGCAAGGCGGACCTGATGGCCCGGCTCGACCGCCTCGGCACCAACCTCCTGACCGTGGAGGCGGGCCAGGACCCGCTGGGCGGGAGCCTGAAGCTGCCGAAGTCGGCGGTGGCGATGGTCGAGCGCATCGGCCCCGTGCGGCACGCGACGGCGACGGGCAACGTGGACGCGAAGGTACGGCGCAGCGACGTGGTGCCCGAGGAGCGGACGGCGGGCGTCACCACCCAGGCGGCCCGCACGGACCTGCTCGCGGCCCTCGGCGCCCGGGTGGCCGAGGGGACCTGGCTCGACAGGGCCAACGAGCACCTGCCGGTCACGGTCCTCGGCTCGATCGCCGCACAGCGGCTCGGCGTCACCGGGCCCGGCGAGAAGATCATGTTGGACGACGAGTACGTCGTCGTGGTCGGCATCCTCGCGCCCGTGGAGCTGGTGCCCACCCTGGACCGGGTGGCGATGGTCGGCTTCCCCGCGGCCCGGACGTACTTCGGCTTCGACGGCCACCCCTCGATGGTCTTCGAGCGGTCCGCGGACGCCGCCGTCGAGGACGTCCGCGCCGTGCTCGCCCGCACGGTGAGCCCCGGCGCCGAGGGCTCGGTGAAGGTCTCGAGACCCTCGGACGCGCTCGCGGCGAAGGCGGCGACCGACAAGGGCCTGACCTCCCTGATGCTCGGGCTCGGCGCGGTGGCGCTCCTGGTCGGCGGTGTCGGCGTGGCCAACACCATGGTCGTCTCGGTCCTGGAGCGCCGCCAGGAGATCGGCCTGCGCCGCGCCATCGGCGCGACCAGGAACGCGGTCCGGGTGCAGTTCCTGACGGAGTCGCTGCTGCTGTCGGCGCTCGGCGGCGCGGCGGGGGCCGTGCTCGGCGCGGCGGCGACGTTCGGCTTCGCCCTCGCCCAGGGCTGGACCGCCGTGGTCCCGCCCTGGTCCGTGGCCGCCGGCTTCGCGGCGACGCTGCTCATCGGCGTCCTCGCGGGCCTCTACCCGGCGGCGCGGGCCGCGCGGCTGCACCCCACGGTGGCCCTGAACGCCACCTGACGTACGGCTCTTGCGGGGGTGCTCTCCCACAGCGGCACCCTCGCAAGGCGTCTATGGCTCACGTCACACGGGTTCGGCGATCAGTTCCGGCGGCCCCGGTGGTCTTCCGTACGTCGAGGCCGCCGGGGCCGAGACCGTGAGAACGGGAGGGTGTCGAGATGTCCACTGCCGCTGTGAAGGGTCCCGCCAGCTACTTTCCTTCGATCGAGAAGAAGTACGGGCGTCCCGTCGCGGAGTGGGAGGCGCTCATCCGGGCGTCGGAGCTGAGCAAGCACATGGAGCTCGTGGCCTGGCTGAAGTCCGAGCACGGCCTGGGCCACGGGCACGCCAACGCCCTGGTCGCCCACACCTTGTCCGGCGGCTCCAAGACGTCCGGCCAGTAGGACCCCCCGCCCCCTCGGCCGGAGCGCGGTGGGCGCACCCGCTCTTTCGGCGCACGGGAACCAGGACCCGCCCTCGCCCGACCAACTGTCCGCGTCACGACGGGCGTTGCCGAGGAGCGAGGAGGGCCGGACATGGACCGCAGAGGGGTGCTGAGGTCGGCTGCCGCCGCGGGTGCGGGCGGTGCGGCAGTTTCATGGGGCACGGGGGTGGCGCGGGCGCACGCGCAGCCGGGGTCCCGGGAGCGCACGCGCGGGCGGCCGCTGCGGGTGCACATCGTCGTCTTCGACGGCGTCGAGGAGCTGGACTTCGCCGGCCCCCTGGAGGTCTTCGGCGCCGCGCGCACGGTGGGGCAGCGGGTCGAGACGAAGCTGGTCACCAGCGGCGGTCCGGGCGGCTGCACCGGCCGCTTCGGTACGCGGGTGACCGGCGCCGCCGCCTGGGACCCCCGCTCGGCCGACGTCCTCGTGGTGCCGGGCGGCGGCTTCGGGGACAGGAACGGCCCGGGCGTCTGGGCGGAGATCGCCGCGGGCCGCCTGACCCGGGCCCTGCGGGAGGCGGCCCGCCCCGGCCTCACCCTGCTCGGTGTCTGCACGGGTGTGGTGGTGCTGCACGCGGCCGGTGTCGTCGGCGGCCGCCCGTGCACCACGCACCACCGCGCGAAGGACCACCTGCGCGCACAGGGCGCCGACGTGCGCGACGCCCGCGTGGTCGACGACGGGGACCTGGTGTGCGCGGGCGGGGTGAGTTCCGGGATCGACGGCGCCCTGTGGGTCCTGGAGCGGGCGCTCGGCCCCGAGCCGGCCGGCCGGGTCGAGGCCCTCATGGAGTTCGAGCGGCGGGGGACCGTGCTGCGCACCCGCATCTGACGCGGGCGGAGGCGGTTCTCACACCTGACGCGGGCGAAGTCGGTACCCGCGCCTGACGCGGGCGAAGTCGGCGCCGGGTGTGATCGTCGTACGCGCGCAGTTCCGTGAGCGCTCCCGCGGTGTCACCATGCGGAGTCCAGGTGCACCCGGCACGGACCCGACGCGGTGGGCGGGACGGTGCGGCACGGGCGCGGAGGGGGAGGCGTGGATGGCTGAGGTGTTCTTGCGACGGCTGACCCGGTGGCAGGCCGAGCAGCAGCGGGAGGCGATGGCGCACCTGTACGTGACGTGCCACGAGCCGGAGGGCGGGGGCCGCGAGGCGTTCCTCGAGCGGTTCGAACGGCATGTGCAGGAGTCGGACTTCGACATGGTGACCGCCAACTCGGGTTCCGTGCTCGCCGGTTGCCTGTACGGCTTCAGGCCCGAGCGGGGCGGCGCGCTCGCGGACGCCTTCCGCGACCTGCTGCCCGCCGACCTGGTCGTCCCCGCCGGGTCGGGGCGGTTGTTCGTCCTCACGGAGCTGATGGTGCTTCCGGAGTACCGCCGCGGGGGCGTCGCCACCCGCCTGCGGGACCTCCTGCTGTCCCGGCACACCGACGACGTCGTCACCGCCGCGGTACCGCCGGGCACGAAGTCCGCGCACGAGGTGCTGCGGGCATGGTCCTACACGAAGCTGGGCGAGTTCCCGACGCCGCCGAGGGAGGCATGGCTGCGGCCGCGCTCCGGCTGAGGGCGCGGCTCGGTTGTCCACAGGTCCGAAAGCCCCGTCGGCGGCTCGGCTCCGGTTGCAGGCACTATGGGGCCATGAGTGAGACGGGTAAGCAGCCGCACGCAGGACCGGAGCGGACCGAAGGATCGATGCCCGACTGGGAGAAGCGCTTCCGTGCCCCGCGCGTCTCCCTGCCGGACTGGGCGGAGGACGCCCCGGACCGTTCCCTGTTCGTGTCGAACGCCACGGGGACGTACGAGCTGTACGCGTGGGACCGCGCGACGGGCGAGCAGCGCCAGGTCACGGACCGGCCGAACGGCACGACGGACGGCGTGCTGTCCCCGGACGGCCGCTGGATCTGGTGGTTCGATGACACCGACGGCGACGAGTTCGGCGTCTGGCTGCGCCAGCCCTTCGACGGCAGCGGCACGGACGAGCCCGCGGTCCCGGGGCTCGCCCCCTCGTACCCGGCGGGCCTCGCCATCGGCCGCGACGGGCGCACGGTGGCGGTGGGCCGGTCCACCGACGAGGACGGTTCGACGATCCACGTCGTGCGCGCGGACGCGGCCCCCGGGGAGGCACCCGCCGAGATCTACCGCCACCGCGAGTCCGCCGGCGTCGGCGACCTGTCGCACGACGGCACCCTGATCGCCGTCGAGCACACCGAGCACGGCGACGCGATGCACGCCGCGCTGCGCGTCCTGCGCACCGACGGCTCGACGGTCGCCGACCTCGACGACAGCAAGGGCGGCACCGTCGACCTGGGCCTTGAGGTGCTCGGCTTCGCCCCGGTGGACGGCGACACCCGCCTCCTGGTGGGCCACCAGCGCCGCGGCCGCTGGGAGCCGATGGTGTGGGACGTGGCCACGGGCGAGGAGAGCGACCTGGCGCTCGACCTGCCGGGCGACGTCTCCGCCGAGTGGTATCCGGACGGCTCCGCGCTGCTCGTCGCGCACGGCTTCGAGGCCCGCGGCGACCTGTGGCGGTACGACTTCGCCACCCGCGAGCTGACCCCCGTACCGACCCCGCGCGGCTCCGTCTCCGGCGCCACCGCCCGCCCCGACGGCACCGTGGAGTACATGTGGTCGTCGGCCGCCGAGCCGCCGGTCCTGCGCTCCACCTCCGGCCAGGTCGTCCTCGACCCGCCCGGCATGAAGGCGCCCCGCTCGGTGCCGGTCGAGGACGTGTGGGTCGAGGGTCCCGGCGGCCGCATCCACGCCCTCGTGCAGAAGCCCGTGGGGTCGAGGGGACCGCTGCCCACCGTGTTCGAGGTGCACGGCGGCCCGACCTGGCACGACAGCGACGCCTTCACGGCGGGACCCGCCGCCTGGGTCGACCACGGGTACGCCGTGGTCCGGGTCAACTACCGCGGCTCCACCGGGTACGGCCGGGAGTGGACGGACGCCCTCAAGCACCGCGTCGGCCTCATCGAGCTGGAGGACATCGCGGCCGTGCGCGAGTGGGCCGTGTCGTCGGGCCTCGCCGACCCGGCCCGCCTCGTCCTGTCCGGCGGCTCCTGGGGCGGCTACCTCACGCTCCTCGGCCTCGGCACCCAGCCCGACGCCTGGGCCCTCGGTCTGTCCGCCGTGCCCGTCGCGGACTACGTGACGGCGTACCACGACGAGATGGAGGCCCTCAAGGCCCTCGACCGCACCCTCTTCGGGGGTACGCCCGAAGAGGTCCCCGAGCGCTTCGCGGCCTCGTCCCCGCTGACGTACGTGGACGCCGTGAAGGCCCCGCTCTACATCTCCGCCGGGGTGAACGACCCGCGCTGCCCGATCCGGCAGGTCGAGAACTACGTGGACCGGCTCGCGGCGCGGGGCGCCGTGCACGAGGTGTACCGCTACGAGGCGGGGCACGGGTCACTGGTCGTGGACGAGCGGATCAAGCAGGTGGGCCTGGAGCTCGACTTCGCGCGGCGGCATCTGGGGTAGGTCCTCGCGGGGGCGCCCCGGTCCCGCCCCTTTCCCGTGACCAAGGGGCTCCGCCCCCTGGACCCCCGGTCCTCAAACGCCGGACGGGCTGAAAATCAGCCCCACCGGCGTGTGCGGAGCGGGGTCCGGGGCGCCCCCCGCGAGGGCCCCTCGCGTCGCGCCCCGTACCGTGGAGGGGTGTACCGGTTCCTGCTGACCCCACGCTGGTGGGGGATCAACCTCTTCGTCGCGCTGTCGATCCCCGTGTGCCTGTTCATGGGCTCCTGGCAGCTGAGCCGCTTCGAGGACCGCGTACAGGACCACGAGGACGCCAAGCAGCACGCCACCGCGGACACGGGCGCGGCCCGCCCGCTGACCTCACTGCTCCCCGTGGACAAGAGGACGTCGGGCGAGACGGCGGCGGCCACCGGGCGGTGGGGCAAGCAACTCCTCGTACCGGACCGGGAGTTGGACGACAAGCGCGGGTTCTATGTGCTCACGCTCCTGGACACGGGCGACGGCAGGTCCCTGCCGGTGGTCCGGGGCTGGCTGCCGGGCACCGCCGACGCGAGCAAGGCACCGGCGGCCCCGCGGGGCGAGGTCGAGGTGACCGGCGCCCTACAGGCGTCGGAGAGCCTCAGCTCCGACGGCGTGTCCAGGGCGGGCGGGCTGCCCTCGGGACAGGTCGGCATGATCAGCGCGGCGTCCCTGGTGAACCTGGTCCCGGACGACGTGTACGACGCGTGGATCACGCTCGACGAGGGCGACAGGAGCGGGGCGGGCCTGCGGCCCGTACCGGCGTCGGCGCCCGAGGACAGCGGCCTGGACATGAAGGCGTTCCAGAACCTGGGCTACACCGGTGAGTGGTTCGTCTTCGCCGGGTTCGTGCTCTTCATGTGGTTCCGTCTGTTCCGGCGCGAGCGGGAGTTCGCGCGGGACTCGGCGCTCGGCCTGCTGCCGGACCCGGACGCCGACCCGGCCCCCGACACCGCGGCGGACTCCTGTACGACGGTGGAGGCGGCGCCCGGCCCGGGCTGACGCACCGGGGCCGACGCGCCCGCGGACCGCGTGGGGCTACTGCGCCGCGAGCACCCCGGTCTTGTACACCGTCCCGGAACACGCGTTGCCGACCGTCGTGCTCACCGAGGGCGACCCCGGGTCCGCCGTGAGGGACACCGCGACGCTGCCGTCGACCGTGCCGTCGTCCGTGCGGACCAGCTGGGGTGTCGCGCCGCCCGGGTCGCCGGTCTCGGAGCCGCCGGTGCTCCCGCCCGTGGTGCCGCCGTCACTGGGCGACGGGTTCGGCGAGGGGTCGCCGCCCTCGGACGGACAGGTGGCCGAAGGCACCCAGGCGAACCGCACCTCGTAGGCCGCCCCGGCCTTCAGGACGAGCGAGCTCGACTCCTGCGCCGGGTCGGGCAGGCCGACCGCGGCGTCGCCCGCCGTGTGGTCGACGACGTTGACGTTGCCCGGCTCGGTGGCGCCCTGGGCCGCGGCGGCTACGGTGCCCGCGCTGCTCACGGTGCAGCTGTCGCCGGAGACGTTGGAGATGCGGAACGTGCCGTACACCTTGCCGTCGGCCTCGACGGGCCCGGTGGTGCCGACGGCGCTGAGCTGGGCGGCGGCGCAGGCCGGTGAGGAGGCGGCGGCGGTGTCCTCGGAGTTCGGTTCGTGGCCGCCGGTGGCACCGTCGGGCTTGTCGCCCCTGTCCTTGCCGCCCTTCTCCTTCTCCTTCTTGCCCTTTTCTTCCTTCTTTTCCTTCTTGTCCTTGGGCTTGTCGCTCACGGACTCCTGCTCGCGCCGGTCGCGGTCGGCGGCGCCGCCGGAGTCCTCCCGGCTCGGCTGGTCGCTGCCCGCGCCCACGATGGAGGGGCGGGCGTCGGAGTCGCCGCCGGAGTTGGTGACGTGCACCAGGGCGGGGATGGCCGTGCCGACGAGGAGCGCGGCGGCGGCCACACCGACGACGGCCTGGCGCTTGCGGGCGCGGCGCGCGGGCACCGCGTGCCGCAGCCTGTCCAGGGCGGCGTCGCCCGGTGTGATCCCGCCGACGGTGTCCTTGAGCAGGCGCCGCAGCGCCAGTTCGTCGGGGTCGAGGCCCCCGGGCTCGTCGCCGTCACCGGCCGCGCCGTCACCGGACGGACCCCCTCCGAAGGGACCCTTGCCGGAGCCGCCCCCGCGGGAGCCGCCACCCGAGCCGCCGGAACCCGGACTGCCGGACCCGCCTGGTCCCTCGGCCTGCTTGCCAACGGGGCCCTTGCTAGCCGGGCCCTTGCCCGTCGGCCCCTTGTTCGCCGGACCGCCCGCCGAGTCCTTGCCCGCCGGACCGTCCACCGAGCCCTTCGGGCCCCCTTCAGAGCCCTTCGGGCCCCCACCGCCCCCGGAGGCACCGTCCGCGCCGGACGGGCCCGTCCCCGCCACCAGGTCCAGGACCACACCGGGCCCCGCGGACCCGGCTGACGCGGCAGACCGGCCGGGACCGCCGCTCGCGAGCAGGCCCAGGACGCCGATTCCGCGGCCGCGGGCGGTGCGTCGCTCTTCTTCGTACACGTTCACGTTCACGTTCTGTCGTTCGCGCGTGGTGCCGCGCGCAGCGCCGTTCCTCGTGCGCCCCTTGTACGTCATGCCGGGGCCTCCATGGCGACCCGTAGGGCGGCGATGCCCCGCGAGCCGTACGCCTTGACCGAGCCGAGGGATATGCCGAGGGTCTCGGCGACCTGGGCCTCGGTCATGTCGGCGAAGTACCGCAGGACGAGGACCTCGCGCTGGCGGCGCTGGAGGTTGCGCATGGCCTTGATCAGCTCGTCGCGCTCCAGCTGGTCGTACGCGCCCTCCTCGGCGCTCGCCATGTCGGGCATCGGCTTGGTGAGCAGCTTCAGGCCGAGGATGCGGCGGCGCAGCGCGGACCGGGAGAGGTTCACGACGGTCTGGCGCAGATAGGCGAGGGTCTTCTCGGGGTCGCGCACCCGCTTGCGCGCGGAGTGCACGCGGATGAAGGCCTCCTGCACGACGTCCTCGCAGGACGCGGTGTCGTCCAGGAGCAGGGCGGCGAGGCCGAGCAGCGACCTGTAGTGCGCGCGGTAGGTCTCGGTGAGATGGTCGACGGTGGTGCCCGCGGTCACGCTCAACTCATCGCCCTCGCGCTGAGTCGGGATGCGGGCAGGCCGCGCCGCGGGCATGGGGGCGATCACCGGCATGCCGCCGGGAACGCGCCGCCGGGGCGGTCGCAGTGCCGCCGCGCCGCTCGCCGCTGTGAAGTCCAGTACCTCTGCCACGCCTGTTGGACACGCTTCCCCCCATCAGGGTTGTACGCGCCGGGTGTGGCGTATTGCATCGCGTGCCCGGCGCGAGGCGTGCACGCCGTGGTCGCGGCGTGCGTCGCGGCTGCGGGAATCGCTCGCGACGATGCATCAAATGCCCCCATGCGTACCAGCTCTTCCCCTATGCCCCATCTTCTTTACGCAGCACTTCAGGCCGCCCACTGGAGGGCGACGGCGAAGACGCGCGCTGCGCCGCCGCGGTTGCAGCGCACAGAAGCCGAATCTTCGAACGTGGAGACGTCCCAGTTCAAGCGGTCTGGACCATCAGGTTGGACACAGAACTTACACACTTCCCAGCGGGCCCTCCGCTCCGGGCACCGGAAGCACGGCGTCCGCTGACGCGGGCCGCGTGTCCGCTCAGCGGTTCCCGAGCTCCCCCGCCACCAGCTCCGCGATCTGCGTGGTGTTGAGGGCGGCGCCCTTGCGCAAGTTGTCGCCGCACACGAAGAGTTCGAGGCCCGTCGGGTCGTCCAGGGAGCGGCGCAGGCGTCCCACCCAGGTCGGGTCGGTGCCGGTGGCGTCGGCGGGCGTCGGGAACTCGCCGGCGGCGGGGTCGTCGAAGAGCACGACGCCCGGCGCGGTCGCGAGGATCTCGCGGGCACGGGCGACGGTCACCTCGTCCTCGAAGCGCGCGTGCACGGTCAGGGAGTGGGTGGTGACGACGGGCACCCGTACGCAGGTGACGGCGACCCGCAGATCGGGCAGGCCGAGGATCTTGCGGGACTCGTCGCGGACCTTCATCTCCTCCGAGGACCAGCCGTCCTCGCGGAGCGCGCCGACCCACGGCACCACGTTCAGGGCGACGGGCTCGGGGAAGGGCCCGGTGTCCTCGCCCACGGCCCGGCGCACGTCGCCGGGGCCCGTGCCCAGCTCGGAGCCCGCGACCAGCCGCAGTTGGCGCCGCAGGGTGTCGATGCCGTCGCGGCCCGCCCCGCTGACCGCCTGGTACGAGGAGACGATCAGCTCCCGCAGGCCGAACTCGGCGTGCAGGGCGCCGAGGGCCACGATCATCGACAGGGTGGTGCAGTTGGGGTTGGCGACGATGCCGCGCGGCCGCACCCGGGCGGCGTGCGGATTGACCTCGGGCACGACGAGCGGCACGTCCGGGTCCATCCGGAAGGCCGCGGAGTTGTCCACCACGACGACGCCGCGCGAGGCGGCGATGGGCGCCCACTGCTCGGCGACGGCGACGGGGACGTCGAACATGGCGACGTCGACGCCGTCGAAGACGTCCTCGGTCAGCGCGAGGACCTCGACCTCGACGCCGCGCACGGCCAGCTTGCGGCCGGCTGTGCGCGGAGACGCGACGAGTCGGATCTCGCCCCAGATGTCGGCGTGCTGCGACAGGATCTGGAGCATCACCGTGCCGACGGCCCCGGTCGCTCCGACGACCGCGAGCGTCGGCTTGCGGTTCATCGCCCGGTGCCTCCATAGACCACGGCCTCGTCCGAGTCGGAGTCGAGCCCGAAGGCGGTGTGCACGGCCCGGACGGCCTCGTTCACGTCGTCGGCGCGGGTGACGACGGAGATGCGGATCTCGGAGGTCGAGATCAGCTCGATGTTCACGCCCGCGTCGCTGAGCGCCTCGAAGAACGTCGCCGTGACACCGGGGTTGGTCTTCATGCCCGCGCCGACGAGGGAGATCTTCGCGATCTGGTCGTCGTAGCGCAGGGAGTCGAAGCCGACGCCCGCCTTGGTCTTCTCCAGGGCCTCGATGGCCTTGGGGCCCTCGGTCTTCGGCAGCGTGAAGGAGATGTCGGTGAGCCCCGTGGAGGCGGCCGAGACGTTCTGCACGACCATGTCGATGTTGACCTGGGCGTCGGCGATGGCGCGGAAGATCGACGCGGCCTCGCCCGGCTTGTCCGGGACGCCCACGACCGTGATCTTGGCCTCGGACGTGTCGTGTGCGACACCGGAGATGATGGCCTGCTCCACCTTGCGGTCCCCTTGCGGTTCGTTGCTGACCCACGTGCCCTGCAAGCCGCTGAAGGACGAGCGCACATGGATCGGGATGTTGTAGCGGCGGGCGTACTCCACGCAGCGGTGGAGCAGCACCTTGGACCCGGAGCTGGCCAGCTCCAGCATGTCCTCGAAGGAGATCCAGTCGATCTTCCGCGCCTTCTTCACGACGCGCGGGTCGGCGGTGAACACACCGTCGACGTCCGTGTAGATCTCGCAGACCTCCGCGTCGAGCGCGGCGGCGAGGGCCACGGCCGTGGTGTCGGAACCGCCGCGGCCCAGCGTGGTGATGTTCTTGCCCTCCTGGCTGACACCCTGGAACCCGGCGACGATGGCGATGTTGCCCTCGTCGATCGAGGTCCGGATGCGGCCGGGCGTGACATCGATGATGCGCGCTTTGTTGTGCACCGAGTCGGTGATGACACCGGCCTGGCTGCCGGTGAACGACTGGGCCGCGTGGCCCAGGTTCTTGATCGCCATGGCGAGCAGCGCCATGGAGATCCGCTCTCCGGCGGTCAGCAGCATGTCGAACTCACGCCCGGCAGGGATCGGCGATACCTGTCCGGCGAGATCGATCAACTCATCCGTCGTGTCACCCATCGCCGACACCACGACGACCACCTGGTGGCCGTTCTTCTTGGCGTCGACGATCCGCTTGGCGACCCGCTTGATGCCCTCGGCATCGGCTACGGAGGAGCCTCCGTACTTCTGCACGACAAGGCCCACGTGCGCTCCTCGCTCGTTTACGTCTCTTACCGCACTGCTGCGGTCGGCTCAGTCTAACGAGCGGCCGGTTCCCACCCCGCGCGTATCACATCATGAGATGTCCCGCTCAGTCCGTGATCAGCGGGCAGTCCGTGCTCCGGCCGCTCCGCGAGGGCACATGCCCGCCGTGGAGCCACCCACTCCGGAAAGTGGGGCGGGTCACAGCGCCCGGACGGACGGCCTACTTCGCCTCGCGCAGCCCCAGCGGGCCCCCGAGCTCCTCCACCATGACCTGGCCCGCGACCTCCGCGAGGGCGTCGTCGGAGAGGTCCTCGTCGGTGTCGAGCCCGTCCAGGTCCTCCAGGGGCTGGTTGAGCCGGACGTGGGCCACCAGGGACTGCAAGGCGCGCAGGGACGCGGACGCGGTGGCGCCCCAGTTCGAGAAGTAGGAGAACTGCCACCACCACAGGGCTTCCGAGGTGCGGCCCGCGCGGTAGTGGGCGAGGCCGTGCCGCAGATCGGTGACGACGTCGGCGAGGTCGTCGGAGATGCGGCAGGCCACCGGCGCCTTGCGGGGCTCGTAGGGGTCGAAGACCTCGGAGTAGACGTCGATCGGGGCGAGCAGGGCGGCGAGCCGCTCGCGGAGCTCGTCCACGTCGCCCTCCGGGCCGAGGTCCGGCTCGTACCGCTCGTCGGGGACGATGTCCTCGTGCGCGCCGAGACGGCCCCCGGCGAGGAGCAACTGGGAGACCTCGAGGAGCAGGAAGGGGACGGCCGAGTCCGGCTCGTCGCCGCGCGCGACCTCCGTGACCGCCACGATGAAGCTCTCGATCTGGTCGGAGATCTGGACCGCGAAGTCGTCCGGGTCCGGGGCGGCGGAGTGCAGGAGCGTGCTCTGGTGTGCTTCGGCTGACTTAGACATCTAGGAGTCGTCTCCCCTCGAAGGCGCGGCCCAGGGTGACCTCGTCCGCGTATTCCAGATCTCCCCCGACAGGGAGTCCGCTGGCCAGGCGGGTGACCTTCAGGCCCATGGGCTTGATCATGCGCGCGAGGTACGTCGCCGTGGCCTCGCCCTCCAGGTTCGGGTCGGTGGCCAGGATCAGCTCCGTGACCGTGCCGTCGGCGAGCCTGGCGAGGAGTTCCCGTATACGCAGATCGTCGGGGCCCACGCCTTCGATCGGGCTGATGGCCCCGCCGAGGACGTGGTACCGACCGCGGAACTCACGGGTCCGCTCGATCGCCACCACGTCCTTGGGCTCCTCCACCACACAGATGACCGCGGGGTCGCGGCGCGGGTCGCGGCAGATGTTGCACAGCTCCTCCTGCGCGACGTTCCCGCAGGTCGCGCAGAAGCGGACCTTGTCCTTGACCTCGAGCAGCGCGTGGGCGAGACGGCGGACGTCGGTGGGCTCGGCCTGGAGGATGTGGAAGGCGATCCGCTGCGCGCTCTTGGGACCGACGCCGGGCAGCCTGCCCAGTTCGTCGATGAGGTCCTGGACCACGCCTTCGTACACGGATTGCCTTCCTGTTCCCGGTCGCCGTACCCGGCTTCCGGATCTTCATTCTCGGGGGCTCAGGGAGCTTTTGTACGTACCGTAGTTGGCCGTCGGCCGACTTAGAAGGGAACCGCGGGGCCCGGGCCGCGGTGCCCTAGAACGGCAGTCCCGGGATGCCGCCGCCGCCGAGGCCCTGGGCGAGCGGGCCGAGCTTCTGCTGCTGGAGCGCCTGGGCGTTCTCGTTCGCCGCCTGCACGGCCGCGACCACCAGGTCCGCGAGGGTCTCGGTGTCCTCGGGGTCGACCGCCTCCGGGTCGATCACGAGGCCGCGCAGCTCGCCGGAGCCGGTGACCGTCGCCTTGACGAGGCCGCCGCCGGCCTGTCCCTCGACCTCCGTGCGCGCGAGGTCCTCCTGCGCGGCGGCGAGGTCCTGCTGCATCTTCTGGGCCTGCTGGAGCAGCTGCTGCATATTGGGCTGGCCACCACCGGGGATCACGATCAGCTCCTGGTCGTCGAAAGGGGTCGATGGGTCGGTTCGGATGGTCCGTATGGCGGGGTTTTCCCGTCTGTCACGAGCCTACGTGGTCGTGGGTGCACGCGCCCCAGCACTCCGGTCGCCACTCGTTCGGGTGAGATCTGCCGCGCGCCTATACCTGATCAAGCGCCCCTTCCCGGCGGAAAAGCCGCGAAAACTGCCGCATAGCCACCCATTGGGCGGTAGGACTGGTGCCGCGCACGGGCACCATCCATTACGTTGCGTCACTTATGCACGCGGAAGCGGCGTGCGGAAGCCGAGGGAGTGCCGGGTGAGCCACCACCAGCCGGAGATGCAGCCTGAGGGGGTGCCCCAGGAAGGGAGCGGCGCCGGTCACCCCACGCCCGGGCCGCCGCCCGGGGACCTGGCGGGGCGGCCGTTCCCCCTGGGCGACTGGGGCGAGCCGGCGGACCGGCTCGACGAGCTGTACCGCTGGGTGGAGCGCGGGGCCCTCGACACCGCCGGCTGGTACCTGCGCGACCGGTCCCGCAAGCGGCTCGGCGCCAGGCTGCTGCGGGGCGGGGCCGCGCTCGGGGCCGTGGGGGCGGGGGTGCTCGTGCTGCTCGACCTCGCGGGCGGGGTCGCGGGCGCGGCTCCCTGGGGGTACGTGTCGCTGCTCGCCTCGGTGGCGTGCGTGGGGTGCGACCGGTTCTTCGGGCTCACCTCCGGGTGGATGCGGGACATGGCCACCGCGCAGGCCGTGCAGCGGCGGCTCCAGGTGTTGCAGTTCGACTGGGCGTCGGAGAGCGTGCGGGAGGTCCTCGGGCCCACGGACGGCACGGCCAGCGAGGCGGCCGAGCGGTGCCTCGGGGTGCTGCGGCGGTTCTCCGAGGATGTGACGGAACTCGTCCGGGCCGAGACGGCCGACTGGATGGTGGAGTTCCGGTCGGGCCCCGCGCCCCTGGTGATGCAGGGTGCCGTGCCCGGCGGGAGTTCCGGTCAGCCCCGGGAAGGGGGTCCCGGGCCCGGGCGGTTTCCGCTGCCGCCGGGGGCCCGGCCCAACATGCCTCGGCAGCGGCCGCCCGAGCCTCGGTAGGCCCGGCGGCGCGGGGGCGTCCGCGGTCAGCTGTAGATGATCATGGAGCCCTGGGCGAGGCTCCGTGTCGTGGCCGCGTGCAGACCGAGCCAGACGTGGCGTTCGCGGGCGAAGGGGCTCGGGTCGTGGGGGGCCGGGTCCGCCGGTTCCTCCAGGGTGGTGGGGGCCTGGGGCGGGGCCGGGGGGAGCGGGGGGTTCGCCGGGTCTATGCCGATGGACGGGGCGACGTACTCCAGCTCCCGCAGGAGTGCCTGGGACGAGCCGAGCGGACCGCCGCCTGCCAGCAGCTCGTCGTTGGAGAGCGGCGCGGGGAAGTCCACGGGCACGTACGCGCCCGCGTGGTCGTAGTGCCACACGAGGTGCGACTGCTGCGCGGTCGCGTCGAACATCTCCAGGAGCTGTTCGTAGTCGCCGCCGAGCGCGTCGACGGGCGTGACCTCGAGGCCGCAGATCTTCAGCAGATAGGCGCGGCGCAGGAAGTGCAGCGCGTCGTAGTCGAACCCCGCGACCGGGGCCACGTCGCCGGAGAGACCCGGCATGTAGGCGTACACGGGCACCGAGGGGAGTCCGGCCTCGCCGAGCGCCTTGTCGTACACGGCGAGTTCCTCGGCGAAGGGGTTGTCGGCGCTGTGACACAGCACGTCGACGAGCGGGACCAGCCACAGGTCGCAGGCCAAGAAATGCTCCTAGGGTCGACTCGGTGAAGGGCTTCGTGCGCGGCTACCTGGCGTAGCCACCGTGCGTGTTGTTGCGGAAGCGTAGTGGCACCGGAACCCGCTCAGCCTCCCCCGTGCACGTCCCACATCCACACCCCGTCTACCCACTTTGCGCGCTGTCCAAGGAGGTCGTCGACCGTCGTGCGCAAGGCCGCGTCGCCGGGCTGGGGCGCGAGCACCAGGACGCCCGCGTTCCAGTACCGCAGGTCCTCCCGGGCGGCACGGCGCCAGGCGTCGCTGAGCCGCACCGGGCGGCCGGAACTGCGGATGTCGCGCAGCAGGTTGGAGGTGTTGCGGGGCGACGCGCCGTAGATCCCGACGCGGTCCGGGCCCCAGGGCCCGTTGAAGTAGCCGCCGGGGAGCCTGAAACCGAGGTCGGCGACGGCCTGCCAGTGCAGGGCCTCCGCGTTCCCGGGGTCGGGCAGCGGCACCGGTACGAGGGTCTCGCCCGCGGCCGTGTCGACGTACTCCTTCCAGGTGCCGTCCGCGATGAACGCGGGCACGTCGGCCCGGTCCACCGCCTTCAGGGGCAGCGGGAACAGGGGCAGCAGGGCGAGGGCGACGGCGGCGAGCCCCGCGTACCGCACGGGCGCGCCCCGCGCCGGACGGCCCTCGCCGCCCCGCGCCACGAGCCGCCCCACCGCCAGGGCGACGAGCATCCCGAGGGCGGGCGCGCACACCATCGCCACCCGCGACTCGATGACCGACTCGAACAGCGGCTTGTCGGCGAGCAGCGCCCACGGCCCCGTGAGGACCACGTCGGTCAGCGGGATGCGGAACTTCGGCCCGAGGGACAGGAAGGCAGCGGCGACCGCGGTGAACGCGAGGGCCCGCACCACCGCCCGCCGCCACAGCCGCACGACGACCAGGAACGCGAGGACGACGAGCGGCCAGCCGTAGAAGGCGTTCTGCTCGGTGGGGTTCATGGACAGCGAGGCCGCGGTGTCGGCGTCGCCCGCCAGGGAGCGCTCGGAGAAGGAGAGCAGGGCGAGCGGACTGTTGCCCGCGTTGTCGCCGTGCAGCACGCTCTTGTAGCTCTGCGGCCCGAAGAACTGCCACCAGAGCGGGAAGGCGACCAGCGGCAGGCACACCGCGAGGGCGATGCCGATGCCGCGGGCGAGGGGCCGCCACGAGGCGCGTGCGACATCGCGGCGCACCACCGCGTACGCCACCGTGAACAGCAGCATCCCCATCGCGGCGAGCAGCAGCGGCTCCTCGCCGAGGAAGATCTGGTACGTCGCGAAGAGCCCGAGGACCACCCCGTCCCGTACGACGCGCCGCCCCTCGCAGAGCCGCAGCGCCCTGTCGATGATCAGCGGGATCATGAAGAGGACGATGAAGTTCGGGTGGGCGTGCGCGTGGCTGACCATCGGCGGCGCGAACGCGGCGAGGGCGGCGCCGAGCGCGGCGGCGCCCCGGTGCCGTACGAGTCTGCGGACGATCAGCCAGTACCAGGCGAAGGCGGTCGCCGCGAGGCCGAGGGTCATCGCCACGTTCAGGCTGACGGCGGGGCCGAGGGCCCAGGTGAGGGGCGCGAGGGGGACGGACAGGCCGAGCATGACCGTGTTGGCCATGAGGTTCACGCCGTCGGGGGCGTTCTGTAGGTGGGTGAAGAGCGGGTTCTGGAGGTGGCCGACGTTGTGGGCGGTGACGTCGAAGAACCACTCCCACTGGTTCTGGTCCTGGAGGGAGTGCGGGAGGTAGCGGTGATCGGGGGAGATCCAGCGCGCCGAGTACAGAACGGCGGCGAAGGCCACGAAGAGGGCCAGGGTGAGGAGGTCGGCGCGGCGCAGGCCGCGGACGCGCAGGGCGGAGACCTCGGCGAGGACCCGGACGTAGTCGGTGGCCTTGACCTTGGAGCCCTCCTGGTGCGACCAGCGCACCGGCACCTCCGCGACGGGCCAGCCCTGTTGCCGGAAGTGGTGCAGGATCTCGACGTCGATCCCCCAGCCGCTGAGCCGGGACGCGGCGAACGCCGCTCGGGCACGGTCGCCGTCGAAGAGCTTGAAGCCGCACTGGGTGTCGCGGATTCCGGGGACGGCGACCGTGCGTATCAGGAAGTTGCCGCCGCGGCCGAGGAGCTCGCGCAGGCGGTGCTGGTGGACGTCTATGGTCGCGCCGGGCCGCGCGCGGGAGCCGACGGCCGCCGTGTTCCCGTCGGCGAGCGCCTTCTCCAGGGCGGGCAGCTCCTCGATGGGCGCGGCCAGGTCCGCGTCGGTGACCAGGACCCGGCGGCCGTAGGAGGCGAGGACGCCGCGGCGCAGGGCGTGCCCCTTGCCGCGGTTGCGGCCGCCGCGGACGAGCTGGACGCGCGGGTCGCGGGCGGCCGCCTCGGCGGCGATGTCGGCGGTGCGGTCGGTGGAGCCGTCGTCGACGACGATCAGCTCCCACCGCGCGGACTCCGCCACGGGGCCGCCGGGGTGGTCGAGGTAGGCGCGGATCGCGTCGAGGGTGGGGCCGAGGCGGCCCTCCTCGTTGTACGCGGGGATGACGACGGACAGATCGACGCTCATGCGGAGGGTCCCGCGGGTCCTGCCGATCCCGGGGCGCCCGGGGGCCCCGCGGGTCCCGCGGGCCCTGTGGCCAGTGCGGTGACGAGGTCGAGCGAGTGGGCGTTGTACTCGTCGACGATGGTGTGCGCGTGCGCGGCGTCGCGCCGGGTCAGGGCGTCCACCAGGTCCGTGTGCCGCGACCAGAGGCGGCCGCGCAGGTCGCCGCCGCGTTCGGTCTCGCGGCGCAGGTGGGGGACCGCGCAGACCCAGGACTGCACGCGCAGGCGGTGCAGGAAGTCCGAGAGGTAGGCGTTGCCGAACAGGGCGCTCAGCTCGCGCCAGAAGCGCAGGTCGTAGCCGATCAGGACGGTGAGGTCGCCGGCCGCCGCGGCGCGGGCCGCCTCCTCGCCCCTGCGGCGTACGGAGACGAAGGCGGCGGCGGGCACCGCGTGGTGGGCGGAGGTGGCGGCCACGTCCCGGAAGACGGCGTCCGCGATGAGGCCGCGGGCCTGGAGCATGCCGCGGTAGTCGGCGAGGGTGTGCTCGTGCACGCGGAAGCCGCGGTGCTGTACGGAGTCCAGGAGGCCGTGCGCGGACAGGTTCACCAGGGCCTCGCGGACCGGGGTGGCCGAGACGCCGTACTGGTCGGCTATCTCCTTCACCGTGAACTCCTGGCCCGGCACGAGGCGGCCCGCGAGGATCTCGTCGCGCAGGGCGTCGGCGATCTGCTGGCGCAGGGTGCTGCGGATGACGGCGGGGCCGTCGGGTCCGGGCATGGTGGTGGGCCTCCCCCTGGTCGCTTACGAGCACGTCAGACTACGCGGTCGGGGTTGCGGCCCTGAGTGACCGGGGTCACGGGGAAAGGTGGGTGGGCGGGGTGGGTGGGAGAGAGCTCCAGCCGCGGAGCGGCTGGGCGAGGGCGAGTGCGGTCGCGTGACGCCACGGGTCCACCGCACCCGCCCCCGGGTCCCTCCGCTCAGGCGACGTGCGCGTCGGCGGCGTCCAGGGCCGAGTCGAGGGCCGCGAGGCCGGCCTTCGCCTCGGGTTCCGAGATGTTGCACGGCGGCACCACGTGCGTACGGTTCATGTTCACGAACGGCCACAGCCCGTTCGCCTTCGCGGCGGCGGCGAACGCGGCCATCGGGGCGTTGGCGTCCCCGGTCGCGTTGTAGGGGACGAGGGGCTCCCGGGTCTCCCGGTCCCGTACCAGCTCCAGGGCCCAGAACATGCCGAGCCCCCGCACCTCCCCCACGCTCGGGTGCCGCTCCGCGAGGTCCCGCAGGCCGGGCCCGATGACGTCCGCGCCGATCCTGGCGGCGTGCTCGACGACGCCCTCGTCCGCCATGACGTTGATCGTGGCGACGGCGGCCGCGCAGGCCAGCGGGTGCCCGGAGTAGGTGAGCCCGCCCGGGTAGGGCCGCTTGGCGAAGGTCTCCGCGACGGCGCCGGAGATCGCGACGCCGCCGAGCGGCACGTACCCGGAGTTCACGCCCTTGGCGAAGGTCAGCAGATCGGGCACGACCCCCTCGAAGTGGTCCACGGCGAACCAGGCGCCGGTCCGCCCGAAGCCCGCCATGACCTCGTCGAGGATGAAGACGATCCCGTACCGGTCGCACAGCTCGCGCACTCCGGCGAGGTAGCCGGGCGGCGGCGTCATGATCCCGGCGGTGCCGGGCACGGTCTCCAGGATGATCCCGGCGATCGTCGACGGCCCCTCGAAGACGATGGTGTCCTCCAGGTGCGCCAGGGCCCGCTCGCGCTCCTCGGCCTCGTTCCCGGAGTGGAACGGCGAGCGGTACAGGAACGGCGCCCAGAAGCGCACCACACCGGCCGAGCCGTTGTCGGAGGGCCAGCGGCGCGGGTCGCCGGTGAGGTTGATCGCGGCGGCGGTGCCACCGTGGTACGAGCGGTAGGCGGAGAGCACCTTCGGGCGGCCCGTGTGCAGCCGGGCCATGCGGGTCGCGTTCTCCACGGCCTCGGCGCCGCCGTTGGTGAAGAAGATCTTGTCCAGGTCGCCGGGGGTGCGCTCGGCTATCAACCGGGCGGCCTCGCTCCTGGCCTCCACGGCGAAGGCGGGCGCGAACGTGGTCATCGTCGCGGCCTGCTCCTGGATCGCGGCGACGACCTTGGGGTGCTGGTAGCCGATGTTGGTGAACACGAGCCCACTGGTGAAGTCGAGGTACCGGTTGCCCTCGTAGTCCCAGAAGTACGAGCCTTCCGCGCCGGCGACGGCGAGCGGGGCGATGAGTTCCTGGGCGGACCAGGAGTGGAACACATGGGCGCGATCCACCGCGGATACGGCTGCGCCGAGCTGCGGGTCTGGCTGAGGGGTCATGCGGCCGAGGGTAGATGTCCCCGTCCGCTGCGAGCCATGGGCGTCCTGTCTGCCCCGTCTTCGGGAACACGACATTCTGTCGCCCGGGGGGAGCCTGCCCACAGCGGGCCCGGCCCCTCCGCCTTCCGACGAGGCTCGCGAAGTGACTTGACAGCACGCTGACACATTGACAGCATACTGGCATAATCAATCACGCAGCACGCAGCACGCAGCACGCAGCACGCAGCACGCAGCACGCAGCACGCAGCACGCAGCACGCAGCACGCAGCACGCACGTACTCAGTCACGCACGTACTCAGTCACGCACGCAGTCGCTCACACAATCCCCCGCGCCGCCGAGTGGAGCCCTCATGAGCAGCAGCACCACCGCAACAGCCGCCACCACGACCACCGCCCCCGCCATTCACCTCGCCGTGTACGACGCCCTAGCCGACTGGGAGACGGGCTACGCCACCGCGTACCTGGCCCGCGCGGGCCACCGGATCCGTACCGTCGCGATGACGCGGGAGCCCGTCACCACGGTCGGCGGTGTGCGCATCCAGCCGGACCTGACGCTCGACGAGCTGCGGCCCGAGGACAGCGCGCTGCTGATCCTGCCGGGCGGCGACCTGTGGGACACGGGTGACTCGCTCGCCCCCTTCGCCCGGACGGCCCGCGCGTTCCTCGACGCCGGGGTTCCGGTGGCCGCGATCTGCGGCGCCACGGCCGGGCTCGCCCGCGAGGGACTGCTCGACGACCGGACGCACACCAGCGCGGTGTCGATGTACCTGGACGCGACGGGGTACGCGGGCGCGGACCGGTACGTGGAGACGGACGCGGTCACCGACGGCGACCTGATCACGGCGGGACCGACCGAGCCGGTCGCGTTCGCGCGCGAGGTCCTCAAGCGGATGGGCGCGTTCGAGGGCGAGAAGCTGGACGCGTGGTACCGCCTGTTCCACGACTCGGACCCGGCGGCGTACGAGACGCTCGCGTCATGAGCGACGCGCAGCCCACCTCGGGGCCAGCCGCGAAGCCCGCCGGTGCCACTGGGGTCGCTGGGGTCACTGGGGCCACTAGGACCACCGGCGGGATTACCGGGGCCACCGGGCCCGCCGGGGCCGCCGGGGCCACTAGGACCGTCGGGACCACCGGGACCACCGGGACCACCGGGGACGACGCCACCCCCCTGGGCACCGCCCGGGACGACGCGGCCCAGGACCTCCTGAGCCGCACCGCACTCGCGGTCTTCCGCCTCAACGGCCAGTTCCTCTCCGCCGCGGAGGAACTGGCCGCGCCCGCCGGGCTCACGGCGGCGTGGTGGCAGGTGCTCGGCGCGGTCCTGCGCGAACCGCTGCCGGTCGCGGGGATCGCCCGCGCCATGGGCATCACCCGCCAGAGCGTGCAGCGCGTGGCCAACCTCCTGGTGCGGCGCGGCCTGGCCGAGTACGCCCCGAACCCGGCACACCGCCGCGCCAAGCTGCTGCGGCCCACGGAGGCGGGCAGGACGGCGGTGGCCGAGATCGAGCCGGGCCACGCGGAACTCGCGGCCCGGCTCCAAGCCGCCCTCGGCACCGAGGAGTTCCTCCGCACGACCCAGGCGTTGGAGCGCCTCTCCGAGGCCCTGACGAAACTGGACCCACCCGCCACGGAGCCGCCCCGCCCGTAGCGGGTGCCCGGGTGACACGGCTCGGTCGGCGGAGGTCATGGGTCGATCGCCCCCAGCGCGTCGGCCGTGGGCGACGGCGCGGCGGCCATGGCGAGCAGCGCGGCGAGGTGCGCGGGGTCGCACAGCCGACCGCGGCGCTGCGGCTGCACCGCCCAGGACGTCACGGGTGACACCTGCTTGCCGATGCGCGGCACGGCCAGGTAGGTGCCGGTGCCGAGCCGGTCGGCGGTGCCCTGCCACTCGGCGTCAGGCGCGACGAGCACGTAGTACTGACCGCTGCCGGTGCGGCCGTCGCGGATGACGGGCCCGTGCAGCCAGTCGGTCAGGGCCGCACCGACGGCTTCCGGCCGCGCACTGACCACGGCGGAGTGGACGAGCCGCCCGGCGACGCGGAGTGCGTCGAACCGCCCGCCGAGGGGCAGAAGCGCGACACCGCAGTCCGCCCACTCGGCGTGGGCCTGCCGCGGCACGGGGTGGGCTCCGGCGAACCAGTCGGTGACGGCTCCCCGTTCGGGTGTCTGCCGGCGTACGGAGCTTTCCGGGCCTCGCTCGGCGGCCATACTTCCGCTCATGTCGACTCCTCGTGATCGCCACGCCCCGAGGCCGTCAGCAGTGGCCGGCGGGGGTTCGTAGCCTTGAGGAAAGCGGACTTCTGCCGTACGGCATCAGGACCCATCGCGAGTACTTCTCGACGAGGAACCGGACGGTTTCCTCAGCGAGCGGTGACGGTACGACTACCGTCAAGCGGCGTGCGCAGCAGGGGGGCACCATGACGAGACGGCGAAACACCCGGCTGGAGTCCCTGCTCGCGGAGCTCGGGTACACGCACCAAGCTCTGGCCGACGAAGTCAACCGCTTGGCCGCCGAGGAGTCCGGCGAGCCCACGAACTGCACCGACCGCCACGTGCGGCGTTGGATCTCGGGTCAGGTCCGCTGCCCGTGGCCACGGCATCTGCGGCTCCTGGAGCGCGTTCTCGGCTGCGGACCACAGGACATGGGATTCCTGCCTCGTACGGAAGCACCGACTCGTGCGACATCGCAGGCCGGAACCGGGTCGACCACGGGGGACGCCGGTAGTCAGGACTCTCTGAGCACGCTGCATCCCCTTCAGCGACGTACGTTCATCGCCGGAGCCCTCGCAGCGACTCTCGGCACCGATCAAACCCCGCAGCTCGGCCGCCTCGGCATGTCCGACGTCGACCGTGCCCGGGCCACCGTCGGCCGACTCGACGCGCACTTCAACGGGCTCGGTGGCGGTGCCTTGGTGGACGTGGCCGCCGACTACCTCCAGCGGCTCCAGCGCGCATTGAACCAGTGCACGTGCAGTGAACGCGTCGAACGTGCCATGACGCGAGCCATGGCGGATGTCGCCGCCTGTGCCGGGTGGTCGGCGCACGATTGCGGCGACTCCTTCCGTGCCCGGCGGTTCCGCAACGAGGCGCTCCAAGCCGCACTGCTGTCCCGGGACCCGGTCGCGGTGACGCGCGCCTGGTCCGATCTCGCGGCACATGCCAAGCTGGCCGGACGCCCGGCCGAGGCGGCGCGCATCAACAGGGCAGCGCTCGGCGAGCGGCACCTGCGGGCCGAACCGCTCCTCGCGTCACTGCTGCACGCCCGACTTGCCGACTGCCTCGCCCGGACCGGTGACACGCACGGCATGGGCCGCCACCTGACGGCAGCCGCCCGTGCGCACGACCGCGCCGACCCGTCCGTCACCCCGGGCTGGCTCGCGTTCTGCACCCCGGCGGAGCTGTCCGGCCTCGGTGCCATCGCCCACCGGAGCGCCGGTCGATACGCGCACGCCGAGCAGCATGCTCAACAGGCCCTCGATCTCCTGGACGCCGGATTCAACCGCAACCGCACCTTCTACTTGACGTTGCTCGCCGAGATCCAGTCGGCGCAAGGCGAGCACGCTCAGGCGGCCGCGACCGTCGCGAAGGCCCGTGCGGGCCTCGTCTCCGGCAGACGCATCGGCGACCGGCTCGAGCGGGTTGTCGCAGTCGGCACCATGAAGAACAAGGGAGGGCCTACGTGACCGCACCCACCGAACTGGAACTCCGGCGCTACGGGCACACCCAGGCGGCCGGCATCCGCGGACTCCTGCTCGATGTCCACGACGAGGTGTACGAGGGCGTCGACGACCCCCTCGCACCGCGGGACGTGTTCGCCGGGTTCGTCGACCGGTGGACCGGCAAGCAGGACTTCGCGTGCGTCGTCGCCTACGACCGGACCAGGCCCGTCGGTTATGCCTACGGTGCTCCTCTGAGCGCGGCGACGACCTGGTGGGAAAAGGTCGAACCCGCCCTGGACGCCGGATTCATGGCGGAGACGGGTACACGGACGTTCGCCTTGTCGGAGCTGATGATCCGTACGCCGTGGCGCGGCACCGGAGCGTCACGGCTGATCCATGACGAGTTGCTGCGCGGACGCCCGGAGGAGCGGGTGACTCTCCTCGTGCACGAGGAACACCCGAAGGTCCGCGCCCTCTACGAGAGCTGGGGCTACGAGCCCGTGGGCGTGACCCGGCCGTTCGCGGGCGCACCCGTGCTGTGCGCGATGGTGCTGATCCGCTGACCCGATGACCCGCTGATCCGAGCGGGGCGGGTCGACGCCGCCGCCCCCGCCGTGCAGAGGGCGGTGGCGGCTGCTGCCCGGGGAGGCGGGGCGGCGCAGTGCGGAGAGCGGGCCCCGCCCGCCGTTACGCAACCGTAGACGTAACCCAGGGCCACCCCCCGCACCCCCGCACTATCCTCGATCTGTTGCACAGCGGTGTACGGAGAGTCGCCGCACGCGGTGGCTTGAAACAGGGGGAGGGCGGCGCCCGTGGGTATGGAGAAACTGGGGCCGGGGGATCCGCAGCGGATCGGTGCCTATCGGCTGCTCGCGCGGCTCGGGGCGGGCGGGATGGGGCAGGTGTACCTGGCGCGTTCCGGGCGCGGCCGGACGGTGGCGGTCAAGCTGGTGCGCGAGGAGCTGGCGGCGCAGGACGAGTTCCGCGGGCGGTTCCGGCAGGAGGTGCAGGCCGCGCGGCGCGTCGGCGGCGCGTGGACGGCGCCGGTGCTCGACGCCGACACCGACGCCGCGATCCCGTGGGTCGCCACCGGGTACGTCGCCGGGCCCACGCTCCAGTCCGTCGTCTCGCACGAGCACGGCCCGCTGCCCGAACGCTCCGTGAACATCCTCGCCGCCGGGCTCGCCAACGCCCTCAAGGACATCCACGCAGCCGGGCTCATCCACCGCGACCTGAAGCCGTCCAACGTCCTCGTCACCATCGACGGCCCCCGCGTCATCGACTTCGGCATCGCCCGCGCCCTGGAGACCGTCACCGACGGCGGCCTCACCCGTACCGGCGCCCTCGTCGGCTCGCCCGGCTTCATGGCGCCCGAGCAGGTGCGCGGCGACCGGGTCACGGAGGCCTGCGACGTCTTCTGCCTCGGCTCCGTCCTCGCGTACGCGGCCACGGGCACGCTGCCCTTCGGAACCGCCAACAGCGGGGTGCACGCGCTGATGTTCCGCATCGCGCAGGAGGAACCCGATCTCGAAGCCCTGCCGGAGTCCCTGCGGGAGCTGATCGGCGCCTGTCTGACCAAGGCGCCCGGCGACCGGCCCTCGCTCGACGAGATACGTGCGAGGACCGGAGCCGACGACACCCTCTTCGAGGGGAAGTCCCTGGAGCCGTGGCTCCCCGGCGCCCTGGTCGCGCAGCTCGGGCGGCACGCGGTGCAGCTCCTCGAGGTCGAGGACCCCGAGGGCGAGAGCCCCCCGGCCCCGGCCGCACCGCCGGGCCCCGCCCAGGACCCGGGCCCCGCCCAGGACCCGGGCCCCGCTTCGGCGACCCCGACCCCGCCCCCGCCCGCCGTGGCACCGGACCTGCCGGCCGCCCCGGAGACCCCGCCCGCGCCCGGCCCCCCGGGCCACACCCCCGTCAACCACCTCCCCACCATGGTCAGCGGCCTCCCCCCGGCCCCCGGCCCCATATCCACCCCCGCCCCGAGCCAGGCCCCCGCCCCGAACACCCCCGCCTACGCCTACCCGCCCCAGCAGACCCCCGGGTACGGCTACCCCCAGCAGCACGCTCCCGGGTACGGCTACCCCCAGCCGGGCTACGGCTCCACCCCGCCCTACGGCTCCACACCCCCCTACGGGCCGCCCCCGGACGAACCCCAGCGCCGCAGCGCACGCTCCACCGTCCTGCTCGTCGCCGTCGCCCTGATAGTCGCCCTCGGCGCGGGCGGCACGGTCTACGCGACGATGAAGAACGACGACGGCGACCCGAAGGCGAAGGACGGTGGCAGGAGCGGGGGGAGCAGCGCGCCCACGACACCCGGCACCCCGTCGGACCCCGGCCCCTCGCCGAGCCCTTCGCAGAGCCCCTCGCCGTCCACGTCCACCGCGTCGGACAGCGGCACCGTGCCGGAGAAGTTCCTCGGCACCTGGAACGGCACGCTCAGCGGCGACGCCGGGGTCAGCACCCGCCGCCTGACCATCCAGCAGGGCGAGACGGGCGACACCGTCCTGTCGATGACGGCCGACGGACCGCTCGCGGGCGGCGGCACCTACCACTGCGTGTTTCAGGGCGAGTTGAGGTCCGCGAGCGAGGACCGGCTGGACATCGGCCCGACGCGGGTCACCGTCGGCGGGCCCCCGGCGTGCGACCCCGGCAAGCCGACCGTGGTCACGATCCTGCCGAGCGGTGAACTGCACCGCGTCAACACCGACGGCACCCGCGCGCTGACGTACACGAAAGGCGACGTGACCGGTCACTGACGCGGCCGGGGCCCCGATCGGCCCCGGCCGCGCGGCAGTTGAACCGGCGGCGAACGTCCGGCGGCGGAACGGCGAAGTCCCCGGCCGGGGCGTTCCACGCGCCGGAACCGCTCCGTAGCGTGCGGGCGTGAACTGGTTGAACCCCGAGAACGTCGTCGCAGTCCTCACCGCCGCGCTCGGGCTGATCGCCACCGTCGGAGCGATCTGGTACGAGCGCCGGGTGCCGCGCCGCAAGCGCGTCGGTTACCGCGTGCAGATGGACACCGCCATCGGCGACAACGTCCGTACCGGCGGCGCGAACGCGCGCCTCGGCCTCTTCGACGAGACGCCGGAGATGTCGGACGCGACGCTCGTGCTGCTGCGGGTGGAGAACGACGGCTCGCAGTTCGTCTCCGACACCGACTACACGGGCCGCGCGCTGCACGGCCTGACAGCCGTGTTCGCGGGCCGTACCGTGCGCGGCCTCGCCGTGACCGCGCAGGCGGGCGCCGACCACCTGATGGAGCACTTCACCCCGGCGGCGGGGCTGCGGTACGAGGGCTCCACCGTGCACATACCGCGCGTACCGCTGGACCGCGGCCAGCACTACAAACTGCTGGTGCTGCTCACCGGCGGCGCCGTCGGCGGTGAGGTGCTCGTCTCCGGCGGCCTCCAGGCGGGCGCGGTGCAGCCGAACAGGTCCACGACGCCCGACGACAAGGCGCCCCTCTTCAGCAGGCCCGCGAAGATCCTGACGGCGCTCCTGACGGCGGGCGTCGTCACGCTCGCCTCGATGATCCTGGCGGACGGCGACGAGTCGATCCCGATCGAGTGCGCCACCGGCGAGCTGACCGTGGTCGGCTCCACGGCGTTCCGGCCGGTCGCCGACGAGCTGAAGGAGAAGTACGAGGAGGACTGCCCCGGCGCGTCCATCACCGTCTCCGCGCACGGCAGCACGGCGGGCATCAGGGAGCTGGACGCGCAGGGCGCCCGGTTCGCGCGGAAGCACAAGAAGTCGCCCCCGATGATCGCCCTGTCCGACGGGCCCAAATCGGACGGCTATCCGCACCTGGTCGAACGCCGTGTCGCGATCTCGGCGTACGCGCTCGTCCTCAACGACCGCGTCCCCCTCAGGAACCTCTCGCTCGCGGACGTACGGCGCCTCTACCGCGGCGAGATCCACAACTGGAAGCAGCTCCGCGGGCCGGACCTGGACGTCGTCCTCGTCAGCCGCGGCTCCAGCTCGGGCACCCGCGACACCCTGCAACGGCGACTGCTCGCGGGCGGCTTCGAGCTCAGCGCCTCGTCCAAGGACTGCGTGCGCAAGGACGACGCGCGGGCCCCGGTGATCCGCTGCGAACTCGACTCGACCGAGCAGGTACTCGACACCGTCAGCCGCGTCCCCGGCGCCATCGGCTACAGCGAGCTGCGCGCCGCCGCCGACCTGAAGGGCCTGCACCGGCTGTCCCTCGACGGCCACGAGGCGTCCACGGACAACCTCGCGCACAGCGGATACCCGTACCGGGAGATCGAGTACGCCTACACCTACGGCGATCCGCCCGCGGACTCGCTCGCCTCCGAATTCCTCGCGTACACGCGCGGCAGCGGCCTGGACGTGATCCGCGTCCACGGCCATCTGCCGTGCTCGGCGTCGGAGGGCTTGAAGGCGTGCTCCGAGCTCCCGGAGTGACCGGGGGCCCGGAGCACGGACAAGGCCGCTGGGCGAGCGACTCGACCTCGCCTGGACGAGGTCGACTCGATCCCGTCTAGACGAACGAGTTGATCTCGATCGTCTCGTCCCGGCCGGGGCCCACGCCGATCGCGGAGATCGGCGCGCCGGACATCTCCTCCAGGGCCTTCACATAGCCCTGCGCGTTCTTCGGCAGGTCATCGAAGGTCTTGGCCTTGGTGATGTCCTCCGACCAGCCGGGCAGCATCTCGTAGACCGGCTTGGCGTGGTGGAAGTCGGTCTGGCTGTACGGGAGTTCCTCGACGCGCCTGCCGTCGATCTCGTACGCGACACAGACCGGGATCTGCTCCCAGCCGGTGAGGACGTCGAGCTTGGTGAGGAAGAAGTCCGTCAGGCCGTTCACGCGGGTGGCGTAACGGGCGATCGGGGCGTCGAACCAGCCGCAGCGGCGGTCGCGTCCGGTGGTGACACCGCGCTCGCCGCCGATGGTGCGCAGCGCCTCGCCGTCCTTGTCGAAGAGCTCCGTCGGGAACGGGCCCGCGCCGACGCGCGTGGTGTACGCCTTCAGGATGCCGATGACGCGGCTGATCTTCGTCGGGCCGACGCCGGTGCCGGTGCAGGCGCCGCCGGCGGTCGGGTTGGACGAGGTGACGAAGGGGTACGTGCCGTGGTCCACGTCCAGGAGGGTGCCCTGGCCGCCCTCGAACAGGACGACCTTGTCCTCGTCGAGCGCGTTGTTGAGGATCAGCGTGGTGTCCGCCACGTAGCCCTTGATGTTCTCGCCGTGCTCCAGGAGCTGCTCGACGATCTGCTCCGCCTCGATGGCGCGGCGGTTGAACACCTTGGTCAGGAGCTGGTTCTTCTGCTCGAGGGCCGCTTCGACCTTCTGCTTCAGGATCGACTCGTCGTAGAGGTCCTGGACGCGGATACCGGTGCGGTTGATCTTGTCGGCGTAGGTCGGGCCGATGCCGCGGCCCGTGGTGCCGATCTTCCGCTTGCCGAGGAAGCGCTCGCCCACCTTGTCGACCGTCACGTTGTACGGCGTGATGATGTGCGCGTTGCCGCTGATCAGAAGCTTCGACGTGTCGACGCCGCGCTCGTTCAGACCGCTCAGCTCGGAGAGCAGGACCGACGGGTCGACGACGACACCGTTGCCGATGACCGGGACACAGTCCGGCGAGAGGATCCCGGAAGGGAGGAGATGCAACGCGTACTTCTGGTCGCCTACGACGACCGTGTGGCCGGCATTGTTGCCGCCCTGGTAACGCACCACATAGTCCACGGAGCCACCGAGCAGGTCGGTGGCCTTTCCCTTGCCTTCGTCACCCCACTGAGCACCGAGCAGCACGAGTGCGGGCACAGGCGTACACCCCTTCCGGGCGGGGCATGTCCAAGGTCGGGGGCCGCAGCCGGAGGCAGTCTGCCGCCGGTGTGGGTGAGCCTTGGTTGCCCCGGAATAGACGAAGCCCCTGGCGCAATAGCGCAAGGGGCTCTTGCACAAAGATGCTACCCGAGGACTAAAGAAAGGGCGCACGTGTCGGCTCGCGACCAGCTTCTGGTGGTCATCGACCCGGTCGCCCGGCGTACGGACGGGGAGTCCGTACGCATCGCCAAGGACGTGCTTGGCGCGGGCGCGGGCGTCAAGCTGTGCCTGCCCGAGGGGCCGGAGGAATTCGCGAAAGCGCTGGTCAGACGGGGGGCGAGACGGCCCGTTGTGGTCGGGGACGACCGCGCGCTGCTGCGTGCGGTGAGCATCCTGCACCAGGAGCGGGGGCTCGGTTCCGCCGTGCTGTCCGTCGTTCCCGTCGCCCAGGCGGCCGCCGCCGTCCGGCTCGCGCGGGAGCTCGGCGTCCCCGCCGGGGCGGTCGCGGCGGCGCGGGCGGTCCTCGAAGGGGTGCCCCGGCGGCTCGATCTGCTCGTGGACGACCGGGACGGCGTCGTGCTCGGTGACGTACGCATTCCACCGGTCGGCGCCGGTGGGGACGGCAGGGGTGCGGGGGGTGGCGGGAGCGCCGGGGACGGCAGGGGTGCCGAGGACGGCCGGGGCGCTTCGGGCGGCGAGGGCGGCCGGGGCCCCTGGGACGGGAGCGGGGGGTTCGGCGGGGGCTTCGGGGACGAGGCGGGCGGGGGCGGGCGCGGCGCGGCCGCCGGGGAGCGGCACCCGTGGCTGCGGACCTGCCAGTCCCTCGTCCGCACCCTGGGCGTGCGGCCCTCGCGGGTGGCGCCGGGCGGCCCCTCGCGGCTGCGCGTGGAGGCGGACGGGGTGACGCTCGTCGACCTCGACCAGCCCGTCGAGGGGGTGTACGTGCGGCCCGGCGGCGGGGGCCTCGCCCGGGTCGAGGTCCTGCCTGCGTCCGTGGGCGCCCAGATCGCGCCGGTGCGGGCCCGTGCCCGCTCGGTCACCGTGTCCGGGCCCGACTTCCGCTACCGCGCGGACACGCTGGTCACGGGCCCCGTGCGGACCCGCACCTGGCAGGTCAGGGCGCAGGCGTGGCGGCTGACGCTGCCGCGCTGAGAACGCGGCAGGACCGGCGCGTGCACCGGCGGGACACCGTTCCTGCGGGCTCCTGCCGGAGGAACTCGTAGCAGGCGGGTTCAGCAGGTGACGAGCAGTTCCTCCAGGCCCCGCATGACGAAGTGGGGTCGGCGGCGCGGTTCCGCGGCGGGCCGCAGCCGCGGCGCCCTGCGCAGCAACGCGCCGAGCGAGGCGGCGAGTTCGATGCGGGCGAGCGGCGCGCCGACGCAGTAGTGGATGCCCGCGCTGAAGGAGATGTGCGGGTTGTCGGCGCGGGCGAGGTCCAGGGTGTCGGGCTCGGTGAACACGGCCGGGTCCCGGTTGGCGGAGCCGAAGAGCAGCGCCACCTCGCTGCCGCGCGGGATCGGGGTGGAGCCCACCTCGATGTCGTCGAGCACCCACCGCTCGAAGAGCTGCAACGGCGTGTCGAAGCGCAGCAGCTCCTCCACGGCCGTGGGCAGCAACCGCTCCGGCTCGGCGCGCAGGGCGGCGAACTGCTCCTCGTGACCGAAGAGGACGTTCGCTCCGTTCGCCAGCGCGTTGACGGTGGCCTCGTGCCCCGCGTTCAGGAGCAGCACGCAGGTCGAGATCATCTCCTGCTCGCTCAGCCGGTCGCCCTCGTCGTGCGCGGCGACGAGGGCACTGATCAGGTCCTCGCCCGGCTCCCCGCGCCGGTGCGCGATCAGCTCCCGCAGATACGCGGAGAACTCGACGGACGCGCGCACGGCACGCGCCGCCGCGGCCTCGCCCGGGTTCAGCTCGTACATCCCGCAGATGTCCGCGGACCAGGGCCGAAGGAGCGGCCGGTCCGCCTCGGGGACGCCCAGCATCTCGGCGATCACGGCGACGGGCAGCGGCTCGGCCACCCGGGCCACCAGGTCACCGCCGCCGTCCGCCACCAGGCCCCGCACCAGGTCGTCCGCGAGCTCCGCCACGTAGGGGCGCAGCCGCTCCACCGTGCGCGGGGTGAACGCCTTCGACACCAGGCGGCGGATGCGGGTGTGCGCGGGGGCCTCCAGGTCGAGCATGCCGTTGTCGTTCAGGACGTGGAACGGCTCGTGCCCGGGCGGCGGCGCCTCGCGGCCGAACTCCTCGTGGCCGAAGCGGTGCAGATAGGTGCGGCCGAGGCGCCGGTCGCGCAACAGGGCGGCGACGTCCGCGTGGTGCGGGATCAGATACTGGCCGCTCGGCTCGTAGTGGTGCACGCGGCCCGCGGCGCGCAGCGCGGCGAAGGCGGGGTAGGGGTCCGCCACGAAAGCGGGCGACCAGGGGTCGAAGGGGGCGTCCGGGGACGGAGCCGGTGAGGGGGCCGGTAAGGGATCCATGAGGGGACGTTAGCCCGGCGTCAGCCCGGTGTGACCAGACGGGCCTCGTACGCGAAGACGGCCGCCTGGGTGCGGTCCCGCAGACCGAGCTTCACCAGGACCCGGCTGACGTGCGTCTTGATGGTGGACTCGGCGACGACGAGCCGCGAGGCGATCTCCGCGTTCGACAGGCCCTGCGCGATGAGGACGAGGACCTCCGTCTCGCGCTCGGTCAGCTCCCCGTACTGCGCCTGGGCCTGCGCGGACGCGGCGAGCCGCGGATTGTCCGAGAGCTTCGAGAACTCCGTGATGAGGCGGCGGGTCACGGACGGCGCGAGCAGCGCCTCACCGGCCGCCACCACGCGGACGCCGTCGGCGAGCTGCCGCGCGGAGGCGTCCTTGAGCAGGAAGCCGGAGGCGCCCGCGCGCAGCGCCTGGTACACGTACTCGTCCAGGTCGAACGTCGTCAGGACGAGCACCTTCGTCTCCACCAGGGTGTCCGCGACGATCTCCCGGGTCGCCTCGATGCCGTTCAGCTCGGGCATGCGGATGTCCATCAGGACGACGTCGGGGGCGAGCTCGCGCACCCGCCGCACGGCCTCGCGGCCGTTCACGGCCTCACCGACGACCTCGATGTCCGGCATCGCGTTGAGCAGCACGGAGAAGCCTTCGCGGACCATCATCTGGTCGTCGGCGATCAGGACACGGATGGTGCGGCTCATGCGCGATCGCCTCCGGCGGGCTTGTCCAGGGAGAGGATCGTCGTGGTGCCCTGCGCGCCCTGCGTGTCCTGCGCGCCCGGGGTCTCCCGCGCCGGTCGGGTCGCGGGCACGCCCGCGGTCTCCGCGGCCCCGACCCGCCCCGCGGTCTCCGTCGTCCCGACCCGCCCCGCGGTCTCCGTCGTACCGACCCGCCCCGCGGTCTCCGTCGTGCCGATCGGCACCGGCAGGAACACCGTCACCTCGTACCCGCCGTCCGCGGTCGCCTCCGCCGTCATCTCGCCGTCCAGCATCGTGACCCGCTCCCGCATCCCCGTGATGCCGTGCCCGGCTCCCGGCGACGGCTGTACGAGCCCCGTCGCGGGCCCGTTCACGATCCGCAGCCCGAGGCCGCCGAGGACGTGGCCGATCTCCACCCGGGCCGTCGCGCCCGGCGCGTGCCGCAGGCTGTTGCTGAGCGCCTCCTGGATGATGCGGTACGCGGAGAGCTCCACGCCCTGCGGCAGCTCCCGCACCGCGCCGGTCACGACCTTCTCCACGCTCAGACCGGTGTCGCGCACGTTGTCCAGGAGCCGGTCGATGTCGGCGAGCGTGGGCTGCGGGGCGTCCGGGGCCTCGTAGTCCTGCGCCCGTACGACACCGAGGACGCGGCGCAGCTCGGTCAGGGCGATCACCGCGTTCTCCCGGATCGTCGCGAAGGCCTGCTCCAGCTCCGGCGGCGGGTTCTGCACCCGGTACGGGGCGGCCTCCGCCTGGATGGCGACCACGGACATGTGGTGGGCGACGACGTCGTGCAGCTCACGGGCGATGTTGGTGCGCTCTTCGAGGAGTGTGCGCTTGTCCCGCTCGACCGCGGTGACGGTGCGCTCCGCGACGACCTCGCGGCGGGTGTCGCGGTTGAGGGTGACCAGGGTGACCAGGGCGACGGCGATGCCGCTGAGCACGACGAGGGGGCCGCTGTTGGAGGCGTAGCCGGTGCCCGTGCCCTCGGCGAGGAACGAGTACAGGACCGTGAGCAGCCAGGTCCAGGCCGCCGTGCGGGGGCGGGTGCGGGCCGCCACCACCATCATCACCGCGGTGTGGCCGACGAAGGAGCCCGCCGACCACGGGAAGTCGCTGCTGCCTGCCAGGAACACCATGACCGGGGTCGTCCCCAGGGACAGCCACCACGCGAGCACCGGGCGTACGAGCGTCAGGGCCACGGTGGCCGCGGGCACACCGGCGATCACGATGTGGGCCAGCTCGCGGCTGCCGCCGTACCCGGCCGACGTTCCCGTGTACGCGACGGCCAGCGTCAGCAGCGCCATCGCCAGGACCACGGTGTGCGGGGTCCAGACCGCGTACTTGCGCAGGCGGTCCGGTATCCACTGGAGCAGGGGGGTGTCCGGTTTGAGCGGGGGCAGCGGGCGGTAGGTGAGGGCGCCGTGGAAGAGGTCGCTGCGCAGGCCCTGGAGGGCGTTCTGCGCGAGGTCGAGCTCCGGGCTGCGGGTTTTCTCGGTCACGTCCTAGACGGTACGGGCCGCTGCCCGCGGGTCGCGTCCCCAAGGGGACGGGTCCTTGGGGGTCCGTCGCAGGTACTACTCGGGGCCGGCTGCTCCCTCGCGGGGCGCCCCAGTCCCGCCCCTTTCCCGACAACCAGGGGGCGCCGCCCCCTGGACCCCCGCCCCCATCGGCGCTCCGCGCCTCGTCCTCAAACGCCGGACAGGCTTTTTCCCCACCCACCCGCCCTTCCATCGCGCTGCGCGCTCGTCCTCAAACGCCGGACGGGCTTGGAAGCTTCGCCGGACGGGCTTGAAGCCTCACCGGACGGGCTTGAGAGCTTCGCCGGACCGGCCTGAGATCGCTGCCGGGCGGGCTTGAGAGCTTCGCCGGGCGGGCTTGAGAGCCCCGCCGAACCGGCTTGAGAGCTCTGCCGGGTGGGCTTGGAAGCGCCGCCGGGCGGGCTTGCGGGCTTCGCCGGAAGAGCTGAGAGCTTTGCCGGAGGGCTTGCGAGTTCGCCGGAAGGGCTTGTGAGCTTCGCCGGGTGGGCTGCGTTCGTGCCGCCGGGGCGAAGTATCCAGCCTGTCCGGCGTTTGAGGACAAGCGCGCCAGCGCGGGAAAAGGGCGGGCGGGTGGGGAAAAGCCCGTCCGGCGATTGAGGACAAGCGCGTCAGCGCGGGAAAGGGGCGGGCGGGTGGGGAAGAGCCCGTCCGGCGGTTGAGGACGAGCGCGGAGCGCGATGGGAGGGCGGGTGGGTGGGGGAAGAGAGCTCGGCCGGGAGGCCAGAGCGCGGGCGCGGCGGCGCGGTGGCCCCCCGGTCAGAAGGCGAGCTGCGCGATCTCCTCCGCGACCACCGCACACGCATCCACCCCCGGATCGATCAACGGAAAGTGCCCAACCCCCTCGAGCAACGTCACACCGACAACCTCCCCGGCCTTCGCCGCCGCATCGGCATACGCATCGGCAACGGCGGGCGGCACGACGATGTCGGTACGCCCCTGCACGACGGTGGTAGCGATCCCGGTGGGCAACAGCGCCGCAGGATCCGCATGCGCGAGCCGCTCGACGTACCGCGCCTCGACCGCCCCGGCATCCACGGCATCCACAGCGGCACCCGAAGCACCGAGGGACGGACGCACGGCGGCCCCCGAAGCACCGAGGGACGGACGCACAGCGGCCCCCGAAACGCCGAGGAACTGCCGCACGGCCCCACCGCACACCCCCAACTCGTCCGCCACCCGAAGATCCGCGAGGGGCGCAAGCCCCACCACGCCACGCAGCGGCGGCGGCCGGTCGAGGCGCCAGGGCGAGCCGAGCGGCAGGACGTGCCGGGCGGCGGCCCACAGCGCGAGCTGGCCGCCGGCCGAGTGCCCGGTGAGCACGGTCCGGCCGGGGTCGGCGGCCGGCAGGTGCGCGCGGACGAGGGCGGGCAGCGCGTCGAGCGCGGCGGCCACGTCGTCGAGGGTCTCGGGCCAGCGCCCGGCCACAGGGCCACCGCCGGGCTCCCCCACGGGCGGACCCTGTGCCGGAACGGCCCCCCTGCGGTACTCGACGTTGGCGACGGCGAAGCCCCTTCGGGCCAGGAAGTCCGCGAACGGCGACACGTGCCACCGGTCGTACGGCGCCCGCCAGGCCCCGCCGTGCAGCAGCACGACGAGCGGCGCGGGGCGGTCCACCGTGCCGCGCGGGGCGTAGAAGTCGATGACCTGCTCCGCGTGCGCGCCGTACGCGGCGGTGGCGTCGGGCGGCACCGCGGGGTGCCCGAGGGCGGCTGCTTCCTCGGCGGCATCGCGGGCCACTGCGGCGTCGTCCGGCATACGGCAACCCTCCCAGACTCGGCCGGCGGTGGCAGCCCGTCGGCCCCGGCGGAACAACTCGCCGGGGGCCGACGGACGTTCGTGCCTTGATCCAATTCTGCCGGACGGTACCAGCCTCCGCCCGCGCAGCACGCCGCCGGGCCCGTCAGCCCCCCGTCGGCGCCGCTGCCAAGGTCCGGGCGAGGACCCGGGCCGCGCGTTCGGCGTCCGCGAACGTCAGATACAGCGGAGTGAACCCGAAGCGCAGCAGGTCCGGCGGCCGGAAGTCACCGACCACGCCCTGCTTGACCAGCCGCTTCATCACGCCTTCGGCGTCCGGGCAGCGCAGCGCGACCTGGCTGCCCCGCTCGGCGTGCGCGACGGGCGTGATCGACTCGACGCGGCCCGCGGGTACGTACGCCTCGACGCACTCCAGGAAGAAGTCCGTCAGGGCGAGGGACTTGGCGCGCACCGCCGTCATCGACACCCCCTCCCAGACGTCGAGCGCCGCGTCGAGGGCGAGCAGCGACAGGATGTCGGGGGTGCCGACCCGGCCCCGGGTGACATCGGCGGCGGGCTCGTACCCCGGCCGCATCCCGAACGGTTCGACGTGCGAGTTCCATCCGGGCAGCGGCGAGTCGAAGCGGTCCTGGAGGTCCCGGCGCACGTACAGGAAGGCGGGCGAACCGGGCCCGCCGTTCAGGTACTTGTAGGTGCAGCCGACGGCCAGGTCCACGCCGTGCTCGTCCAGGCCGACGGGCAGCGCCCCGGCCGTGTGGCACAGGTCCCAGACGACGAGCGCGCCCGCCGCGTGCACGGCGGCGGTCAGGCCCGGCAGGTCGTGCAGCCTGCCCGCCCGGTAGTCGGCGTGGTTGAGCAGCACGACGGCGGTGCGCGGCCCGAGCAGGCCGGGTACGTCCGCGGGGTCGGCGGGGACGATGCGGCAGCCGGTGAGGCGGGCCGCGGACCCGGCGATGTAGCCGTCCGTGGGGAAGGTCGTGGCGTCGACCACGATCTCGTCGCGCGCGGCGGCTCCCGCGCCGCCCCCGTCCCGGATCACGCGTACCGCCGCCACCAGCGCCTTGAAGACGTTCACGCTGGTGGAGTCGGAGACGACGACCTGGCCGTGGGCAGCGCCGATCAGCGGGGCGATGCGGTCACCGATCCGCTCGGGCGCGGTCCACCAGCCGCTCTCCTCCCAGGACCGGATGCGCAGCGAACCCCACTGGCGGTCGATGACGTCGGCGACGCGCGCCTGGACGTGCACGGGCAGCGCGCCCAGCGAGTTGCCGTCCAGATAGACGGTGTCGTCGAGAACGAACTCGGCTCGCTTGGCGGCGAGTTCGTCCGCCGCGTCCAGCTCCTTGGCCTTGGCCTCCACGTGCGCCCGCGCCGCGGGCTCCCTCGTCTCAGACATGGCTGCGCGCCGTCCACAGCTCGGGGAACACGCTCTTGGTGGCCCGTTTCTCCAGCCAGGCGACGCCCGCGGAGCCGCCGGTGCCGGTCTTGGAGCCCATGGCGCGGCGGGTGGCGACGAGATGGTCGTTGCGCCAGCGCCACACCAGCTCGCCGACGTCGGTCAACGCCTCGCCGAGGCGCGCGAGTTCGGCGTCCTGGTCCCCGCTGTACAGGGCCGTCCAGACCGCTTCGACCTCGGGCGACGGCTCGTACTTGAGGGAGACGTCGCGCTCCAGGACGGCGTTCGGCACGGCGTGGCCGCGACGCGCGAGGAGCCTGAGCACCTCGTCGTACAGACACGGCTCGTGGAGCGCCTTCTCCAGTTCGGCGTGGACGCGCGGGGCCCCGCGGTGCGGCACCAGCATGGACGCGGACTTGTCGCCGAGCAGGAACTCCATGCGCCGGTACATCGCCGACTGGAAGCCCGAGCCCTCGCCGAGCGAGCCGCGGTAGGAGTTGAACTGGGCCGGGGTGAGCTGCCCGAGCGGCTTCCACGAGTGGTTCAGGGCCTCCAGCTCGCGCACCGACCGCTTCAGGGCGGCGACGGCCACCGGCACGTCGTCCTCGCGCAGGGCGCGCGCCGCGGTCTCCCACTCGTGCACGATGACCGTGAACCACAGCTCCATGACCTGGGTGGTGACCAGGAAGACCATCTCGCCCGGGTCGTTCGAGCGCAGGTGCTGGAGGTGGGTGAGCACATCCGCCCGTACGTAGTCCTCGTACGGGGTGGTGCCTGCGAAGTCGAGGTTCGGGCTGTCCTGCGCCGCGTGCGCCTCGTCAGACATCGCTGTCTCCTAGATGCGTACTCCGGGTAGCGGTCCGCCCCTGCCGGTACCGGCACGGGGGCCCCGGTCCCCACCCGCATCCTCCGCAACATCCTGGGAAACGGCAAGACCTGCCTGGTCACACAGGGTGTCCAAGCAGGTCGTACGCGGTATTCGGGGGTGCGGCCGCGTGTCGGTCAGCCGAGGGTGTCCGCGGCGGTCGCCGACGAGTCGCGCAGGAACGTCGCGCACCGCTCGTACTCCTCCTGCTCGCCGATGGCGTCGGCGGCGCGGGCGAGGCCGTGCAGCGCGCGCAGGAAGCCGCGGTTCGGCTCGTGCTCCCACGGCACCGGGCCGTGGCCCTTCCAGCCGCTGCGGCGCAGGGCGTCGAGGCCGCGGTGGTAGCCCGTACGGGCGTAGGCGTACGACTCGACGACGCGGCCCGCCTCGAACGCCTCGTCCGCGAGCCGGGCCCAGGCGAGGGACGACTTCGGGTACTTCGCGGCGACGTCGGCGGCCGGGGTGCCGGCTGCGAGGAGGTCGCGGGGCTCGGGGTCGTCGGGGAGGTGGGTCGGGGGCGGGCCCCCGAGCAGATCTTGGTGAATGGCCATGGGACAAGTCTGCGGCATGGCCACCGCCCGGTGGGGCCCCGCCCCGAACCCCGCCCCACGAACGCCGCAGGGGCCGGAGAGTCCGGCCCCTGCGGTGCACGTGCGTGGACGTGCGTGGACGTGCTCGGGGGACTCCCGGCTACTTGAGCCTCGTACCGGTGGAGCGCAGGTTCGCGCAGGCCTCGGCGACGCGCGCCGCCATGCCGGCCTCGGCGGACTTGCCCCAGGTGCGGGGGTCGTACGTCTTCTTCGAGCCGACCTCGCCGTCGACCTTCAGGACGCCGTCGTAGTTCTTGAACATGTGGTCCGCGACGGGCCGCGTGAAGGCGTACTGGGTGTCGGTGTCGAGGTTCATCTTCACGACACCGTTCTCCAGGGCGGTGGCGATCTCCTGCTCGGTGGAGCCGGAGCCGCCGTGGAAGACGAAGTCGAACGGCTGCGACCCGGCGGCCTTGCCGTACTTCGCGCCGACGCCCTCCTGGAGGTCCTTGAGCAGCTCGGGGCGGAGCACGACGTTGCCCGGCTTGTAGACGCCGTGCACGTTGCCGAAGGACGCGGCGAGCAGGTAGCGGCCCTTCTCGCCGAGGCCGAGGGCCTCCGCGGTGCGGATCGCGTCGTCGACGGTCGTGTACAGCTCGTCGTTGATCTCGTGCGTCACGCCGTCCTCCTCACCGCCCGTCGGGGTGATCTCGACCTCAAGGATGATCTTCGCGGCGGCGGCCTTGGCGAGCAGCTCCTGGCCGATGGCCAGGTTGTCGGCCAGGGTCTCGGCGGAGCCGTCCCACATGTGGGACTGGAAGAGCGGGTTCCGGCCGGCCTTGACGCGCTCGGCGGAGATGTCGAGCAGCGGGCGGACGTAGCCGTCGAGCTTGTCCTTGGGGCAGTGGTCGGTGTGCAGGGCGACGGTGACGCCGTACTTCTCGGCCACGATGTGCGCGAACTCGGCGAGGGCCACGGCGCCCGTCACCATGTCCTTGCTGTGCTGGCCGCCCAGGAACTCCGCGCCACCCGTGGAGATCTGGATGATGCCGTCGCTCTCCGCCTCCGCGAAGCCACGCAGCGCGGCGTGCAGGGTCTGCGAGGACGTCACGTTGATGGCCGGGTAGGCGAACTTGCCTGCCTTCGCCCGGTCGAGCATCTCGTTGTAGACCTCGGGGGTTGCGATGGGCATGTGTCCGCTCCTTGTGATGTGCGGGTGTGTGCTTGGCCCTGACCTAAGGGGGGCGACGTCATCGTCGCCCCCATCCTTCCAGACTCGGCGAGGTCCTCAGTCTGCGAGACCGAGGTCGTCCTTCGAGTACGCGAAGAGGTACGGGACGCCCGCACCCTCGGTGATCTTCTCGCCGGCGCCGGTGGCCCGGTCGACGATCGTGGCGACGGCCACGACCTCGGCACCCGCCTCCCGCACCGCTTCCACGGCGGTCAGCGGCGAGCCGCCGGTGGTGGAGGTGTCCTCGACGACCAGGACGCGGCGGCCCTTGATGTCCGGGCCCTCGACGCGGCGCTGCATGCCGTGCGCCTTGGCGGCCTTGCGGACGACGAAGGCGTCCAGGCGCTTGCCGCGCGCGGCGGACGCGTGCAGCATCGCGCCCGCGACGGGGTCGGCGCCCATGGTCAGGCCGCCCACGGCGTCGTAGTCCAGGTCCTCGGTGAGGTCGAGCAGGACCTGGCCGACCAGCGGGGCGGCCTCGCCGTCGAGGGTGATCCGGCGGAGGTCGATGTAGTAGTCGGCCTCAAGACCGGAGGAGAGCGTCACCTTGCCGTGCACGACGGCCTTGTCCTTGATCTGCTGCAGCAGGTCGCCGCGTACGTCGTTCGTCATGGCTACGAGCTTAAAGGCGCCGCCAGCTCCAGGTGGTCGCCGTCTCCAGGGGCTCCACGGGGGTGACCAGGCGCGGCAGGGTGTTCAGGCCGTCGGGCGGCCCGGTCTGCGGCTCCACGCACACCGCTTCGGCGGGCTCGTCGTAGATGACCACCCACTGCTCCCGGCTCGCCACGTTCAGTTCGAGCCGACCCGGCCAGGTCAGGGTCACGTCCACCCCGTCGGGCATGCCGAAGCAGTCGTCCCAGGGGCCCGGGGCGGGGTCGATGCGGGTGCCGGTGGGCAGGTGGTCGTCGCCGCGCTGCTCCTGCCAGGCGGCGTCGAAGCCGAGGCGTACCCCTTCGCCCTCCCGCGCGTCCCCCAGGTGGCGGTTGAACCACGGGTGCCAGCCGGCCTGCGCCGGGAACGAGTCCCCGTACGTCTCGATCGCGAGCCGCAGCGTCAGGGCGTCCTCGGTCAGCTCGACGACCTGCGTGACCCGGCCCGGGTAGGGCCAGGGGTCCGTCAGGTCGTACGTGAACACGGCTTCCGTGGCGCTCACCCTGGCCGTGTTCCAGGCGGCGTCGCGGGCGGTGCCGTGGATGGCGTGCGGTGGGGAGTTGACGGGGAGCCGGTGCGGGATGCCACCGTTGCGGAACCGGCCCTCGCGGGTGCGGCCGCACCACGGCACCATCGGGAAGCTGCCGTAGCGCTCCCCCTGCCGCAGCAGCTCGACTCCGTCGATCCGCAGACTCCCCAGGCGACAACCGTTGCCCGGCTGCACAGTCACGTCCGCGAAGCCCGCGGCCAGCCTGATCTCTTCACTACTCACGGCCCCGACCCTACGGCTTCTCCCTCCCACCCACCCGCCCTTCCCCAGGACACCGGACACCAGCTGGCCCACACGACACGATCAGGCCCCGCCCGGCGCACATCACGATCAGGGCCCACCCGGTCCGGCGCACATCCAGCCCGCCGGGCACAGATCAAGCCCGCCCGGCACAGATCAAGCCCGTCCGGCGCTTGAGGACGAGCGCGCCAGCGCGATGCTCTGAGCCCAGCCCGGACGGCGCGCGACAACCCAAGCCCGTCCGGCGCTTGAGGACGAGCGCGCCGGCGCGAAGCCCTGACCCCAGCCCCAACGACGCGATCAAGAACAAGCGCACCGGCACCAACGGCACAGCCACAACGGCAACGGCACAGCGCCAGCGCTCAGCGGTGCCGCCGAAGCACCCGCCCCACCACGATCGCCGAGGCCAACACCACAGCAGCCGCGGGCGCAGCCCACCGCAGGGTGGCGACCCCGCCGGACATCGACTCGGGCACGGGCACGGGCGCATACCGCCCACGCGGCGGCGCGTGATCGACCTCCTCCGCGCTGCGCCCGATCATCGTCCGCCGGGCATGCGCGGCCTCGGCAGCAGGCACCTCGCCCCCGTCGAGCGACTCCCCGAACCGGTCACCCGCCCCGCCGGTGAGCGGATCGAGGGACGGCGGCGGCACCTCGGCGGCGAAGATCCCGTGCACCCCTTCCCCACCCCCGGTGGGCCCGGCGGGCGGCTCCGGGACATCGGCCGCACCGTCGGGGGCGGCCGCGGCGGCGACCCCCTCCGCGAACTTCGCGAGCAACCGCCGCGCGGCGGACTCCACAGCCTGTGGAGAACTCTCCACCAGCTCGGCGATGCGGCCGTCGCCGGACGCCGTCCCGCTGAAGGCCATCGACGTACCCCCGTCCGCGGCGGCGGAGAGCCGCAGGACCAGGGCGAACTTCACGGTCCCGCTGCCGCGCACCTCCACGCCGTCGCCCTCGAAGGAGTACGTGCCGTCGTCCCGCGCGGCGACGCGCAGACCGCCCCGGTAGGTGATCGTGTGCCCGGCGACCCGCACCCGCACCCGCCCGGTGCCGGGCGGCGAATCCGCGTCCGCGTCGCGATGCAGCCCCGGCACCGCACCGGCGACCCGCTCGGGGTCGGCCAGCGCCTCGCGGAGCGGCTCTTCCGTGACCGGTACGAACACCTCATGCTCCATGACAGTCGAGCGTACCGACGCCCACGCCGGGATGTACCGCACTCGCACGTGCCGGAGCCCGCGGCACGTCAGTCGGAGTACCGCGGATGGACCAGCGTGGACGGCGCGAACCCCCGCCAGGAGGGGGGCCGCACCCGTTCGGCGGCACGTGCCCCGCCGCGCAGGACGGCCGCGTCCCGGGCGGCGGCGAGCCGCCCGGGGTCGCGCGCGGCGAGGACGAAGCCCCAGTCGTGCGGCCGGGCGGTGCCGTCGTCCGTCCGGTCGGGCCCCGCGGCGTGGGCGGAGTGCCGGCCCGTCACGCGGTAGGGGGTGGTCGCGAGGCCGGCGGCGCGCAGGGTCGCGTCCACCGTCCAGTAGGTGAGGGACCGGGTCACGACGGGCCCGGCGTGCACGGCGAACCGTCCGTCGTCGGCGAGGAGGCGGGCGACAAGGCCGAAGAACTCCTGGGAGTAGAGCTTGGTGCTCGCGGTGATGCCGGGGTCGGGCAGGTCGGCGATCACGACGTCGTAGGGGAGGCGGCGCTCGTGCGGGCCGCGCAGCCAGTGGAAGGCGTCGGCGTGGAAGGACCGCACCCGCGGGTCCCGGTACGCCCGGCCGTTGAGTTCGCTGAGCGCGGGGTCGCCGCGGGCCAGCTCCACCACGCCGGGGTCGACCTCGACGATGTCGACGCGCCGGACGCCGGAGTGCCGGAGCGCCTCGCGGGCGGCGAGCCCGTCGCCGCCGCCGAGGACGAGGACGCGGGCGTGCGGCCCTCCGCGCATGGCGGGCTCGACGAGTGCCCGGTGGTAGCGGCGTTCGTCGCGGCCGCTGACGCGCAGCCGCCCGTCGACGTAGAGGTTCAGGGAGGCGCGGTCGGCGCCGGTGAGGACGACCTCCTGGACGTCGGTCTGCACGGCGACGCGGATGTCGGAGCCGTACACGGCGCGGCGCGCGGCCCGCTCGAAGTCGTCGACGAGCAGCGCGGCGGAGGCGAGGACGGCGAGCACGGCGATGTTGGCGCCGGCCAGCGCACAGCGCCCGCGCCCGCTCAGGTCCCGCCCGAAGAGGCCGAAGACCAGCGCGCCGCCCACGAGGACGTTGACGGCGCCGGTGAGCAGCGCCCCGGTGAGCTGGCCGAACCACGGCAGGAGCAGGAAGGGGAAGGCGAGGCCGCCGACCAGGGCGCCCACGTAGTCCGCGGCGAACAGGTCGGCCACCGCGCCGCCCGCGTCCTGCCGCCGGATGCGCTGGATGAGCACCATGAGGAGCGGGACCTCGGCGCCGATGAGCACGCCGATGGCGAGGGAGAACGCCACGAAGAGGTAGCGCGATCCGCCGGCCCACACCTCGCCGCGGTCCCCGGCCCAGGCGAACGCGGCGTACAGGACGAGGGCGCTGGACCCGCCGATCAGGGCGAGCGCCGCCTCGACGAGGCCGAACCCGACGGCGGCCCGGCAGCGCAGGCGCTTGGCGAGCAGGGAGCCGACGCCCATCGCGAACACCATCACGGACAGGACGACGGAGGCCTGGGTGACGGAGTCACCGATCAAGTAGGCGGCGAGGGCGACGAGTTCGAGTTCGTACACCAGTCCGCAGGCGGCACAGATGAACACGCCCGCGAGGACGAGGAACCGGCCTGTCCGGGGCGTGACGGGCAGGCGCTCGGTGGACGGTTCGATCACGCTGCGAACGCTACGTCACCGAACGCTTACACCAAGTCCCCCACATGGGTGGAGATGCCCCGGAAGACGTGTAAGACGTGTAAGTGGCACTTGCCCCCTCAGAGTGCCGCGGGCATGCGTACGCCGACCCGGGTGCGCGTCGCCACCAACTGCCCGTCCTGGGGGTACGCGTGCCACGTACGCCACATCACCGAGCCCTCGTGGCGCTGGGCGAGCATGGCGGTGAAGGCGTGCGGGATGCCGGGGAAGACTCCGGCGAGGCCGTGCGGGTGCTCGGTCACCAGAGCGAGCAACTCCTGTGCGCGACCGGCGAACTGACAGCGCGAGAGGGTCTCCACGCACGCCGCGAACTCGTACTCCCACTCGCCCACCCGCTTGGAGACGCCGAGCGGCAGCGGGGTGCTGCTGCCCGGGATGCACGCCACCGTCTCGGAGCAGCTGCCCTGCTTCTCCTCCAGGAGTACCTGGTGCGACGCTCCGAGGAGCCGCAACTGCACCACCGCGCCCGTCAGTTCGAGGTCGAGGGTGGCGAGCGCGGGCAGCGGCTCGCGGCCGAGGGCCCAGGCCAGGTCCCCGGCGCACGTGTCGGTGTAGACAGTCTTCAGGGTCGTGAGCATGAGTCAGCTCCGCTAACGCGCAAATGAGGTGGGGGCCGGCGCACTTGGTCGAACACCTGGACCCGGGAAATCGGAATGCCGGCTCGCGCCCACGGGCAGGTCCCGGTTGCTGAGCTCAGAGCGTCCGAGGGCGGGGTGACAGTTGAAATGGAATCATGAACTAAGACGCTGCCACAGCGTTTTTACCCAACTTCGTAGGGTTTCCATACCTTAGAGGGCCGAACAGTTCATCTGTTCACGTACCCAACGATCCATAAGCGCCCCGGTACGGTCGCCCATAGACCCATATCGCCCTTGTCGTCCCTGCCACCCCGGCTGTACAGCTCTCTTTCCCCGCTTCGCGTCAACGATGCGCCCCGTTTCGCGTCAACGGTGCGCCCCGGTCGGCGTCAACGACGAAGCGCCCACCGGATGGTGCTCCCGGTGGGCGCTTCGCCCAGTGGACCAGCTGCCCCGTGTCAGCTGCCTCCGCCGCATCCGCCCCCGCCGCCCCCGCCGCCGCAGGAGGAGCCGCCGCCGCACGACGACGAGCCTCCGCACGACGAACCCCCGTCGTGCCCGCCGTCACCGGTCGCCACGTGTCCCGCGCCGCCGCTTCCGCTGCCAGACGCCCACCAGCTGCTGCCGCCCGAGCCCGCGACGGCCCGGCGCCGGGCACGCCCGCCCGGACCCCTCGCGTTCCGGACGACCGTGACACCGAGCGCCACACAGACCGCCACCGCGAATCCCATGAAGACGAGGACCAGTGCCATGCCCCCCACCACCCCTTCTGTTCCCCCGTGGTTCGTGCCAGGGAGATGCCCTCGGCCGAACGCGGCCAAAGCAGAGTTGAGGAACTCCAGAGGTTCGGCGCAGGATGACGCCCATGACGCCCTCCGAAGACACCTCCGGCACCTCCGGGACCCCAGGCACCCCCGGCACCTCCGACGTCTCGGGCGCCCCCGGCACCGCGCACGGGCGCCCGCTGCTCAACCGGCGCCTCGCCGAGTTCGGGACGACCATCTTCGCCGAGATGTCCGCGCTCGCCCTGCGGACCGGGGCCATCAACCTGGGCCAGGGCTTCCCGGACACGGACGGACCCGAGGAGGTGCGGGAGGCGGCCGTACGGGCGCTGCGCGACGGGCGCGGCAACCAGTACCCGCCGGGCCCCGGCGTGCCCGAGCTGCGCACGGCGGTCGCGGAGCACCAGCTGCGCCACTACGGCCTGTCCTACGACCCGGACCGGGAGGTCCTGGTCACCGCCGGTGCCACCGAGGCCATCGCGGCGGCGCTGCTCGCCCTGGTGGAGCCCGGCGACGAGGTGATCGCCCTGGAGCCGTACTACGACTCGTACGCCGCCGCGATCGCCCTCGCGGGCGGCACCCGGGTACCCGTCACGCTGCGCCCCCGCGAGGTGTCCCGCGGCGAGGGCACCGAGCGGCGCTTCGTCCTCGACCTGGACGAGCTGCGCGACGCCGTCACCCCGCGCACCCGCCTGCTGCTCCTCAACACCCCGCACAACCCGACCGGCACCGTCCTCACCCGCGAGGAGCTGACCGAGATCGCGAAGCTGGCCGTCGAGCGGAACCTGCTCGTGGTCACCGACGAGGTCTACGAGCACCTGGTCTTCTCCGACACCGCGGCACCCGAGGGCTCCGGCACGCCCGTGCATCTGCCGCTCGCCTCGTTCCCCGGCATGCGCGAGCGCACCGTCACCATCGGCTCGGCGGGCAAGACGTTCTCGTTCACCGGGTGGAAGGTGGGGTGGGTGACGTCCACGCCGGACCTGGTCACGGCGGTGCGCTCGGCGAAGCAGTACCTGACGTTCGTGGCGTCGGGGCCCTTCCAGTACGCGGTCGCGGAGGCGCTCGCCCTGCCCGACACCTACTTCACGGAGATCCGCGAGGACATGCGCGCCAAGCGCGACCTGCTCTCCGCCGGTCTGACGGCGGCCGGCTTCGACGTCTACCGTCCCCAGGGCACCTACTTCGTCACCACCGACATCCGCCCCCTCGGCGAGAACCGGTCGCACGGCGGTGACGGCTTCGCGTTCTGCCGCGCCCTGCCGGAACGCGCCGGAGTGGTCGCCATCCCGAACGCGGTCTTCTACGACCACCGCCAGGAGGGCGCCCCCTTCGTACGGTTCGCGTTCTGCAAGCGGAAGGGTGTGTTGGAAGAGGCGGTTACCCGCCTCAAGCGATTGGCGGTCTGACAAGGAGCGCGAAAAGAGCGCCGCCGGTTCGCTTCGGGGTACGGGACTTGCTCAAGCCCCGCACCCGAGGCGATCACGGTTCACTCGGTGTCTTTGGGATGTCTCGGGGAGGCGTACACGAGGATCACGGTGGAAGTCTCCACGCTGACCAGATAGCGCACTCGGCCACCGCTGGTGACCTCGTACTCCCACTGCTCCAGGTCGGATCCCTTCCACGCTCTGGTGGCGTGCCTGCCGCGCAACTGATGCTGGCGATTCCAGTTGGACCGGGTCAGGGGGTCGCTCCGCAGAGCATCCAGGCAGCGATGCGCGCTCGACAGGGCCACGCGACACAGTTCCTCCCAGCCCGTCACCGCCTCCGTGGTCCCGAAGACGACGTTCCACCCGTCGAGGGGCGGAACGCTGACTCGGTCTCCCTTCTTCGGGCTCACCCACGCACCTCGACCTGACCGAGGTCGTCACCATCGAGCGGACGCAACGATTGCCTGAGCTGCTCGGGATCGGCATTGATGCGAGCCGTGGCACGCCAGGAGACGATCGCGCGGTGCACGGCCTCTCCCGCCCCTAGTTCGGCGGCGTCCGACAGTGCTTCGAGAAGCTCGACGGTGAAGGCCCGAACCTCTTCCGCGTCCAGGTGTCGCGCCCAGGGGAACACCTCGGGCAGTGCGAGAAGGAGCGCCCTCGCGCCGTCGTCCTGCTTCATCAGCGCGAGGAAGAGCCGCGAGGCGGTGGTCAGGTTCTCCTCCGCATCCTCCGCGCGTGCAGCCGTGGTCAGCACCATGTCCGGCGCGTCCCGATGAGTGACCCGAAGCCGCCCCAGGGCAGCGGCCCTGGCCGCGACGCCCTTGGGGTTGCGGGAGAGATCGGTGAAGGAGACGGATTCCGTTTCTGCTTCCAGACGCACGGTAGGCATAATCAGAGCGTACTCAGATTACGATCTGACTGCAAGGGGAGCCGTCCGTCTTGGATGTGCGCACCTTGGCTTCCTGCAAGCGCACAGAGGTCCTCGCGGACGCCGTGGAGCGGCTGAAGTCGCTGTAGGGGAGCCGTTGGGCACCCGCACGGACCCGCCCGGGTCGCGGGTGTCGTCGGTACCCCTCAGGGTTCGGGTGTGACCCACCCGAGCCCCACCGTCCCCGCCCCCCTCACAGAACCGCCCCGCACCCGGTGCCGCACCCTCGTCCCGAGGGGGCCGACGGCCGCTCGCGCGCTGGGGGTCTTCGCGGCCGCCCGGATCGCGGGGCTGCTCGCCGTGGCGGTCGGGGCGCACGCCACCGGGCAGAACACCTTCCGGCTGCTCGGCCGCTCGTGGGACTCGCGCTGGTACACCGCCATCGCCACGGAGGGCTACGGCCGCACCCTCTACTTCGAGAACGCCGTGGTCCAGAGCGACCTGGCCTTCTTCCCGCTGTACCCGGGCCTGATCCGCGCGCTCACCACGGTCGCTCCGCTCTCCTACGGAGCGGCGGGCCTCGTCGTGTCCTGGCTCGCCGCGGGCGCCGCCGCCCTCGGCATCCACACCCTCGCCGCCCGCCTGTACGACCACCGCACCGCCACCGTCCTGGTGCTCCTGTGGGGCCTGCTGCCGCACTCCGTGATCCTGTCCATGGGCTACACCGAGCCGGTGCTCACCGCGCTCGCCGTCTGGGCCCTGTACGCGCTGCACACCGGGCACTGGGTGTGGGCGGGCTCCCTCGCGGCGCTCGCGGGCCTCGCCAGGCCGAACGGGTTCGCGGTGGCGGCCGCGGTGCTCGTGGCCGCCGGGTACGAGGTCCGGCGGCGGCGCGGGCGCGGGGTTCCCCACAGGCTGTGGACGGGCGCGCTGCTCGCCCCGCTCGGCTGGGCCGGGTACGTGCTGTGGGTCGGCGCCCAGAAGGGCGACCTGTTCGGCGGCTACTTCGCGGTGCAGCGCGGCTGGGGCTCGCGCTTCGACTTCGGCGCGGGCTCGCTGGACTTCGTACGGCACCTGCTCAGGGACGGCGACAAGCTGGTCTTCTCCGTCACCCTGGTGATCGTCGCGGTGGCGGTGCTCCTGTACGCGCTCCTGGTGGCGGGCCGGGCGCCGCTGCCGCTGCTCGTCTACACCGGGGTGCTGCTCCTGATCACCGTGGGCGGCTCCGGCTTCTTCGAGTCCAAGCCGCGCTTCCTGCTGCCCGCGTTCCCGCTCCTGATCCCGGTGGCCCTCGCGGTGGCGCGGACCGCGAAAGCCCGGCCGCGCGCCGCCCACCTGGTGGTCGGCGCCCTGGCCGGGCTTTCGGTGGCCTACGGGACGTATCTGGTGACGATCGCCCGCATGCCGTTGTGAGCGGGGCCCCGGGAGCGGGGCCCCCGGGCCCGTGCGCCCCTCAGGCCTCGTCGTCCCCGGGCTTCTCCTCGCCCTCGGCGGCCGGCTCGAGGCCGAGCTGCTCGACGAGCCAGCGGTCGAACTCGATCGCGGCCCGCACCCAGCTGACCGTCGACGAGACGAAGTGCTCCAGGGAGACACCCGTGCCGATCAGCATCTGGGCCTCGCCGATGAGGCGGACCGTGCCGTCGTCGTGGGTGTGGCTGTAGACCTTGGGCCACAGCGTGCGCCGGTTCCAGTCGTCGATGGACTCCAGGAGCTGGGTCTTCTCCTCGATGCCGTGCGGCCGGTCGTAGAACGTCCGTACCGAGAAGACCTGCTGGTCGTCCTCGCCACGGAACATGAAGTAGGTGCGGAACTCCTCCCACGGCGCCGCGAGGTCACCCTCGTCGTCGACGACGTACTTGAGCTCCATCTGGTCCAGGAGCTGCTTGACCAGGTCCTGGTCAGGGACGACGGGGCCCGCCGGTCCTGCGCCCTGCTGCGGTTCGGGCTGTCCCCCGAAATTCGGAATCGAGGACGGGTCGATGGTCACCGTTATTTCCCTTCGTACTGCGTACGGATCGAGCCATCCTCTCCCATGCCGGGCGGGGGCCCGCAACCCCCGCCCCGGGAACTGACCGGTTACGGCGCCGCGGGACCCACGAGGAGTCCGTCCTCGAAGACGTCCACGCGCACCGTGTCGCCGTCCTTGACCTCGCCCGCCAGGATCTCCTTGGCGAGCCGGTCGCCGATGGAGGTCTGGATGAGCCTGCGCAGCGGCCGTGCTCCGTAGGCGGGGTCGTTGCCCTCGTCGGCCAGCCAGGCGAGCGCCCCGGGGGTGACGTCGAGGGTGAGTCGCCGGTCCGCGAGCCGCTTGGCGAGGAGCCCGATCTGGAGCTCGGCGATGTGCGCGAGCTCGTCCTTGCTGAGCGCCGAGAACACCACCAGGTCGTCGAGGCGGTTCAGGAACTCGGGCTTGAAGGACGCCCTGACCACTTCGAGGACCTGCTGCTTCTTCTCCTCCTCACTGGTCAGCGGCTCCACCAGGTACTGGCTGCCCAGGTTGGAGGTGAGCACCAGGATGGTGTTGCGGAAGTCCACCGTGCGGCCCTGGCCGTCGGTGAGGCGGCCGTCGTCGAGGACCTGGAGCAGGACGTCGAAGACCTCGGGGTGGGCCTTCTCGACCTCGTCGAGCAGGACGACGGAGTACGGCCGCCTGCGCACGGCCTCGGTGAGCTGGCCGCCCTCCTCGTACCCGACGTAGCCGGGCGGGGCGCCCACTAGCCGGGCGACGCTGTGCTTCTCGCCGTACTCGCTCATGTCGATGCGGATCATGGCCCGCTCGTCGTCGAACAGGAAGTCCGCGAGTGCCTTGGCCAGCTCGGTCTTGCCGACGCCCGTCGGCCCGAGGAACAGGAAGGACCCGGTGGGCCTGTCGGGGTCGGCGATGCCCGCGCGGGTGCGCCGCACGGCGTCCGACACGGCCTGCACGGCCTCGCTCTGCCCGATCAGGCGCTTGCCGAGCTCGCCCTCCATCCGCAGCAGCTTCTGCGTCTCGCCCTCCAGGAGGCGCCCGGCGGGGATGCCCGTCCAGGCGGCGACGACGTCGGCGATGTCGTCGGGGCCGACCTCCTCCTTGACCATGGTGTCGGCGTCAGCGGCCTCCTCCTCGGCCTCGGACGCCGCCTCCAGGTCGCGCTCCAGGGCGGGGATCTCGCCGTACAGGAGCTTGGACGCGGTGTCGAAGTCGCCGTCGCGCTGGGCACGCTCGGCCTGGCCGCGCAGCTCGTCCAGCTTCTCCTTCAGCTCACCGACGCGGTTGAGGGAGGTCTTCTCCTTCTCCCAGCGCGCGGTGAGCCCGCGCAGCTCCTCCTCCTTGTCGGCGAGGTCGCGGCGCAGCTTCTCCAGGCGCTGCTTGCTCGCCGGGTCGGTCTCCTTGCTGAGCGCCAGCTCCTCCATCCGCAGCCGGTCGACGGCGCGCTGGAGTTCGTCGATCTCGACCGGGGACGAGTCGATCTCCATGCGCAGCCGGGACGCGGCCTCGTCCACCAGGTCGATGGCCTTGTCGGGCAGGAAGCGCGAGGTGATGTACCGGTCGGAGAGGGTAGCCGCGGCGACCAGGGCGCTGTCGGCGATCTGCACCTTGTGGTGGGCCTCGTAGCGGCCCTTGAGGCCGCGCAGGATCGCGATGGAGTCCTCCACGCTCGGCTCGGCCACCAGGACCTGCTGGAAGCGCCGCTCCAGGGCGGGGTCCTTCTCGATCCGCTCGCGGTACTCGTCGAGGGTGGTGGCGCCGACCATGCGCAGCTCGCCGCGGGCCAGCATGGGCTTGAGCATGTTCCCCGCGTCCATGGCGGAGTCACCACCCGCGCCGGCGCCGACCACCGTGTGCAGTTCGTCGATGAACGTGATGATCTGCCCGTCGCTCTCCTTGATCTCGGAGAGAACGGTCTTCAGGCGCTCCTCGAACTCACCGCGGTACTTCGCGCCCGCGACCATCGCGCCGAGGTCCAGGGAGACGAGCCGCTTGTTCTTGAGTGACTCCGGTACGTCGCCCTTCACGATCCGCTGGGCGAGGCCCTCGACGACGGCGGTCTTGCCCACGCCGGGCTCGCCGATGAGCACCGGGTTGTTCTTCGTACGCCGGGAGAGGACCTGCACGACCCGGCGGATCTCCTGGTCCCGGCCGATGACGGGGTCCAGGCGGCCTTCGCGGGCGGCGGCGGTGAAGTCCGTGCCGAACTTCTCCAGGGCCTTGTACTGACCCTCGGGGTCGGGGGTGGTCACGCGACGTCCTCCGCGGCTCGTCTCGAAGGCGTCGAGCAGCTTCTTCGCGCTCGCGCCGTTCTCGTTCAGTACGTCACCGGCGGTGCCGCCCTTCGCGGCGAGACCGATGAGCAGGTGTTCGGTGGAGAGGTACTCGTCGCCCAGCTGCTTGGCGCGGTCCGCGGCGTCGGTGACGACGGCGAGCAGCTCGCGGTTGGGCTGCGGCGGCGAGACCGTCGACCCGCTGACGCTGGGCAGGGCCGCGAGGGCGCGCTCGGTCCCCGACCGCACGGCGGCCTGGTCGGCGCCGACCGAGGCGAGCAGGTCGGTGATGTTCTCGCTTGCTTGTCGTCCTTGGCCCTCCAGGAGGGCCAGGAGCAGATGCGCGGGGGTCAGGTCCGGGTGGCCTGCGGACACGGCCCGGCTGGTGGCCGCGTTGAGCGCGTCCCGGCTCCTGTTGGTCAGCTCGGCGTCCACGTGCGCGTTCTCCTCCTGCTCGGTCGGTCGGGCGGGTACCCGTACTCACACTGACTTAACCAACGTACACAAAGTTGAGTCTATTCCACTCAAGGTGGCGTGGGTAAGTCCCGTGGGGCCCCGGTCTCCGTACGGTTCGGCGGCGGGTTAGGTTCCTGGCCATGAGCTTCGACCTCGGTGACCTGCCCGCCCCGTACCTCAGCTTCTGGCGGGAGCGCCATGTGTGCACCCTGACGACGCCGCGCCCGAACGGCACCCCGCACGTGGTCCCGGTGGGGGTGACCTACGACCCCGGGACCCGACTCGCGCGGGTGCTCGCGAACCGGTTCAGCCGGAAGGTGGCCCACATCCGTGCGGCCGCCGAGGGCGGCGTGGACGGCGCCGGTGCCGCCCGGGTCGCGGTCTGCCAGTTCGAGGGGCGGCGCTGGGCGACCCTGGAGGGCGCGGCCGTGATCGCGGAGGAGCCCGAGCGGGTCGCGGAGGGCATGCGGCGGTACGAGGAGCGCTACGGGCGGACGCCGTCGCCGAACCCGGACCGGGTGGTGATCGAGATCCGGGTGGACCGGGCCCTGGGAGGCCGGGCGCTCGCGGGGACGACCCCGGACCCGGTGGCCCCCGGCCCTGCGGACCCGGGCCCGGCGGCCCCCGTGAGCCGTTGAGGGGCCGTGAGCCGTCCGGGGGGCCGTGAGCCGTTGCGGGGCCGTGAGCCGTTGCGGGGCACGGGCCCGCACACACCACAGCGGCGCCACCGTGTTCAGGTCCACGGTGGCGCCGCTGCTGGGGGAAGCACCTGCGCGATTTACAACGACGGGGGAATCGCGTCAGGCGCTGCGGGGGGTGGCTGTGAGGGGATCTGCGATGGCGGTCTGCCGGTCGATGGCCTGCTGGTCGGCGTCCCGCTTGCGCTTGTCGATGACCTGGTGGTCACGCTGGTCGAGGTTGACGAAGACCATGCCGTAGCGCACGGCGCACCGGACCGGCTGCGGGGCGCCGCGGGGGCGGCGCAGGCAGCGGTAGGCGCGGATGTCCTCGTCGTCGTCGCGGACGATGATGACGGGCTCCCCGACCAGGGTCACCATCAACGAGTCACCGGCGTGGGGGATCGCGGTGGCCAGGTCGATGAAGTGCCAGCCGGAGCGATAGGCGGTCGCCATCTCCCGGCGGAAGGTACGGTCGTCAGGGGGAGTACTCATGCCCCAACACCTGCCGGCACCACACTCCAGGCGAGGTCGGGGGGAGCTGCCACGGTGGCAGTCGCGTCCGCTGGCGCGCTGCCCCAGGACAGATCAAGAGCGCTCACCGCTCCTACGACCAGCCCTGCGGAGAGGGCGGTGACAAGCACCGAGCGAAGCATGCTCTGAAACATGGTCGGCTTCGTCCTCACTTGGTAGTTTCCTCTCCCCCGGCACAACAAGACGATGTCTCAATCGAGCACGTCAAAGCCACAGGGTGGATGCATCATGTTCCTGCATGTTCAGGACCCTGGGGGGTGGAGATTTGCTTACAACCAACGCCAAACCGACACATCCTCACCCCGAGACGCCGCTGTGCGACGCCGGGGCGAGGTTGTACGCGAGCGCTCTGACCAATGGCCGGCTGCCGCGCTCCGAGGCCGAGAACACTCCCTGTCTGCTGGAGTCGGGGCTTCTGCACCCGGATCCCGATGATGCGGACTGGCTGCGCCCCGTTCCACCGTCCACAGCACTCGCACAACGTCTTCACCCCATCGAGCGCGAAATCCAGGATCGCCGCCGTCTGGCTGTGGAACTGACCAACGTCTTCGAGCCATTCATGGCCATCACGGCGCGCGCCGAACCCACCACCCACGCCATCACCGTCCTGGAGGGCGACGCGCACATCAACGCGGCGATCGAGCGGGCCACCGCCGAGTGCCGCCACGAAGTGCTTACGGCCCAGCCAGGAGGCGGTCGCAGCGAGAACTCGCTCAACGTGGCGCTGAAGCGCGGCCAGACCGTCCTGGAGCGCGGCATCACGATGCGCACCCTCTACCAGCACACCGTCAGGCACAGCCAGGGGACGCTGGCCTACGCGGCCCGGATGTCGCAGGGGAACGTGCAGATACGCACGCTGGAAGAGCTCATCGACCGCATCATGATCTTCGATCGTACGGTGGCGCTCATTCCGGCCCGCGCGGACCGCAAGGACGCCCTGGAAATCCGCCATCCCGGTCTGGTCGAGTACCTTGCGAAGGTCTTCGAGGAACAATGGCAGCGTGCGACCCCGCTCCTGGAGGAGGTGCCGTACCCTCCCGCCACCAATGGGATCACCGGGGTCCAGCGCTCCATCGCCCGCCTCCTCATCGAAGGCCACGTGGACGAAGCCATCGCCCGGCGCCTCGGCATGAACGTCCGGACCTGCCGAGCCCACATCGCCAAAATCGCCGCCGCCCTGGGCAGCGGCAGCCGTGCCCAGCTCGGTTACCTCATCGCCCAGTCCGGCATCCTCGAGCAGGACAAACCGAAATGACCACCGAACCCCGCCCTCACCCTCACGGACCCGACGAGTTGTGTGAGGCGGGTTCGGCCCTCTACGCCCGCGCCCTGCGCGAAGGCCGCGTCCGGCACCAGGAGGCGGGCGACGCGCCCTGCCTCATCGACTTCGGGCTGCTGCACCCGGACATCGAGGACATGGCGTGGCTGCGCCCGACCGCCCCGGCCGTGGCCCTGCCGCAGCTGCTCCGCTCCATCGAGGACCACATCGCCCGCCACCGCGAGCGCGAGGAGCGGCTCACGGAGCTGTTCGAGCCGCTGATGGCCCTCGACGCCCGGCAGACGTCGGGGCCCGAACCACCGGAGATCACGGTCCTCGAGGGCTTCGAGCGGATCAACGCCGCGATCACGCAGGCCATGACCGACGCCCGGCACGAACTCCTCACCGTCCAGCCGGGCGGCGCCCGCTCCCCCGAGATACTCGCCGACGCGCTCCCCCGCGAGCAGGAGTTCCTCTCCCGCGGCTGTCGCATGCGCACCCTGTACCAGCACACCACACGCCACTCGCTCCCCGCCCAGGCCCACTACGAACAACTGGACGGCGACGTAGAGGTCCGCACGCTCAACGAGGTAACCGAACGCATGGTCGTCCTGGACCACTCGGTGGCTTTCATCCCCGCGAGCAAGGACCGCACGGTGGCCCTCGAAGTACGCCAGCCGGCCATCGTCGACTACCTCATCACCACCTTCGAGCGCCTCTGGCACCTGGCGACGCCGATGTTTCCGCACGCCGCCCAGCTCCCCGCGGAGAACGGCGTCACCACTCGTCAGCGAGCCATCGCCGAACTCCTCGTCGAAGGCCTCACCGACACCGAGATAGCCACCCGCCTCGGCATGAACGTACGGACGGCACGCGAACACATAGCGAAGCTCGCCGCGATCCTCGGCAGCAACAGCCGCGCCCAACTCGGTTATCTGATTGGCCAGTCGGGGATTCTCGATCAGAATCACTAGCCTGGGGCGGGGGGCTTCGGGAAGGTGCGGGGAGGAACGGCGACGTGAGGATGGAACACCGGTCGCACGACGCGGGGGAGTTGTGCGAGGCGGGCAGACGGATCTACGTCCGCGCGCTGCGCGAGGGCCGGCTGCACGCCGAGGAGGCCCGCGCCGCCCCCTGCCTCTTGGACCTCGGCCTCCTCCACCCGGACAGCCAGGACGACCGCTGTCTGCGGCCCACCGCGCCGGCCGTCGCGCTGCCCCGGCTCCTCGGCGCCATCGACTCGCGCATCACCGCCCAGCGCCGCCGCGAGGCCCGGCTCGCCGACGTCTTCGCCCCGCTGATGGACCTGGACCGGCGCTGGACGTCCGCCGGTGAGAGCGCCGGGGCCGCCGTCATCCACGGGCGCTTCCGCATCAACGCGGCCATCGACCACGTAGCGTCGAAGGCGCAGGTGGAGGCCCTGGCCATCCAGCCGGGCGGCAGCCGCACGGCCGACGACCTGCTGCGGGCCCTGCCGCGCGCGCAAGGCGTCCTGGCCCGCGGCGGCCGGCTGCGCACCCTGTACCAGCACACCACCCGCCACTTCCCGCCCGCGCTCACGCACTACCGCGACCTGGACGGCGACGTGGAGGTCCGCACGCTGGGCGAACTGCCCGACCGGCTGCTCGTGTTCGACCGGCGGGTGGCTTTCCTGCCGGTCAGCAAGGTGCGGGACACGGCCGTCGAGATCCGGCAGCAGGCCGTCATCGACTATCTGGTGACGGTGTTCGACCTGCTGTGGCGCCTGGCCGTCCCGATGTGGCCGGCGCCCGCCCCGCAGCCCGCGTCGAACGGCGTCACGCCCCGCCAGCGGGCGATAGCGGCCCTCCTCACGGACGGCCTGACGGACACCGAGATAGCGGCCCGGCTCGGCATGAACGTACGCACGGCCCGTGTCCACATCGCGAAGCTCTCGGCCTTCCTGAACAGCAGCAGCCGGGCCCAGCTCGGCTATCTCATCGGCAGGTCGGGAATCCTGGACCTGCCCGTCTGAGGTGTCCCCGCCGCGGGCCGGGTCAGTGGTGCAGGGCCCGTTGCAGCGGCAGGCCCACGGCCCGCAGGGCCTCCCGCACCACGCACTCCGCGTCGAGGCCGCCCGAGCCGAGGTGCAGGACGGCGGACTGCTCCCACCGTACGGACGAGGGGCGGCCCATGCTGACCTGCCAGCGGGGCGCGAGCGGCGACGGGCGGTCGTCGAGGGCGATGTTCAGGACCCGGACCACCGAGACCTTGGCGACGACCTGGAGGGGGAAGTCACCGGCGATGAGCTGCCGGTCCACGACCCAGGTCACCGGATAGCCGCGGCCGTTGAGGTCGTCGGCCATGGAGTGCACGACGGCGGCGAAGGACGCGGGCGCGAGGCCAGGCCCCGCGTCCGGGGGCAGCGACCGCGCGGCGTCCCTGACGGCCATCGTCACCTCGGCTTCCTCCTCCACGACCTCACGCCCGTTCCTCTCCCGCCCCGGCCTCGGGCAGGGGGTCGAAGAGCAGGACGACATGGCGCGCGCCGCGCGCGCTCGCCGGTTCCGAGACGACCATCGTGATCTGCCCCGGGCCCTTCCTGGGGTGGAACAGCGGCCTGACGTCGCCGTCGGGGTGGATGTACACCTCGGTGTTCCGCTCGTAGATCGGGCCCGTGTACTTGTCCCGCAGCACGTCCCTGTGCAGCCGGGCCAGAGCCTCGTTCTCCGGGTGCTGGATGTGCGCGAGCCTGATCTGGTTGAGGATCCCGGGAGCCCAGCGGGTCTCCCAGTCGGTCAGGATGTGGTCCCGTGCCTCGTCGGCGAGGGCCATCCAGCGCATCGTGTTCTCCGGCGGTTCGCCGCCCTCGAAGATGTCGGCGAAGGGCTGGTTGTACGCGACGAGGTCCCACTGCACGTTGTTGACGTACGCGATCTCGCGCTGGCCGTTGACGGCCCGCTGCCAGGCGCCCGCGGCGGGCATCGTGACACCGCCGCTCGGGTCCAGGGGATGCGGTGGGCGCTGCCCCAGGGAGAGCAGGTACACCTGCGTGAACTCGTCCTCGGTCATGCGCAGGAGCCGGCCGACCTGGCGCAGGTAGTCGTCCCGCGGGGACATCTTCCCGCTCTCGAACCGGTGGTAGGTCCCCACCGCGCGGTTCATCAGGATGTCCATGTCGGGCTGGGCGAGTCCGGCGACCCGCGGACCGGGTCGGCCCGACGGCTTGGGGGTCAGTCCCACTTGTGCGGGCATGATCCTGGAACGCAGTTCTTTGAGTATTCGCCGCAGCGCGTCCTCGTCCACCACGATGCCCCCTCCCCCGTCCGCATGACTGGCGTGCCGCGCCCACGGTGTCTGCACCATAAACCCAAACGAGTCAACGACCAACAGATCGTAATCGGCGGCGGGTTCGCGGGGCGCGGCGGCCCCGGGGGCACGGCGGTCCGGGGGCACGGCGGTCCGGGGGCACGGCGGTCCGGGGGCACGGCGGTCCGGGGGCACGGCGGTCCGGGGGCACGGCGGTCCGGGGCGTGGCGTTATGCGCCGGAGGGCACCCCCTGGCGCGCGTGGGCCCAGCGGGCCGCGTGTCCTGCCAGCTCGGCCATGCCGAGGGCGGCCCCGGTGCCGCCGAGGTGGTGGTACTCGATGAACGTCAGCATGACGACGCGCTCCGGGGCACCCAGGTGCGGGTGGAAGCCGGCCGCGAGGATGTCGCAGGCGGCCTCGTACGCGCCGAGTCCCCGGCCGTGCCGCTCCGCGATCTCGCCCTCCAGGTCCCGGAGGTAGCCGATGTAGGCGCGGACGTCGTCCTGCCCCATCAGCGCGCCGTGTCCGGGGACGATCCACCGCGGGTCGAGCGCGAGCACGGTCTCGCAGGCCCGCACCACCTCGGCGAGCGGGCCCTCCCAGTGCGCGGGGTGGTCGCCGGAGAAGATGACGTCGCCCGCGGCCACCACGCCGTGCTGCGGCAGGTGCGCGATCAGGTCGCCGGACGTGTGGGCCGGGCCCACCTCGATCAGGCGCACCTCGGTGTCGCCCACCAGGAAGTCGTGGGTGCCGCTGAAGGTCAGCGTGGGCGGTACGACGGTGATGCCGGTGTAGTCGTAGGCGCCGAAGCGGTCGCGCGCGTACCAGCCGAGCGGCTCTCGCGGGTCGCTCGCGTGCACCAGGTGCTGCATCTCCTGGGGCGAGATCTCACCGCAGCGGTGGCGTTCGAGGCTGGCCTCGGTACTGATGACCTCCGCGCCGGGGAAGAAGCCGTTGCCGAAGCAGTGGTCCCCGTTGGCATGGGTGTTGACGACGGTACGGACCCGGGCGCCCTCGGGCAGCACGCGGCCGGCCGCCGCGATGAGCGCCTTGGTCATGCGCGCGTCGTAGGGGGTGTCGATGAGCGCGGCTTCCGCCGCGGAGGTGCGGGAACTCCCGGAACCCCCGGGGCTTCCGTGGCCCCCGGAGCTTCCGGAGGTGACGAGCAGGCAGTTGGCCAGGCCCCAGGAGCCCGCGGCGCCACGGGGAGCCCACAGGTACAGGCTGTCGTCGGCAAGGACGGTGAGGTCGACAGGAAGGTCCATGGACGTCATCTTCGTCGACGACCGCGGTGCGCCCGGCTGTGTTCAGTGCCACAGCGCGGGCCACTGGGCCACGCCGCCCGTCTACGTTGAACATTGAATAATTGGGCGGGCATCGCAAGCGATAACCCCGCCATTGAAAAACCGTCGCCCCGTTGACAAGGATGACGACACGTGTGACGTCCGTCATTCGCGCCGACGCCCCGGACCGAGTAGGGGGAAGCCTGTGCAGGACGCAGCGGCGCAGGCGGTGGCGCCCGTCCCGGCCGCGACCGAGCGCGCCACCCGGCTCCGGATGGCGGCGCCCGCGCGCGGCGGCGACCCCGGCGACCGCCGGCATGTGCCGCACGAGCCCGAGGAGTTGTGCGAGGCGGGCCGTGCGCTGTACGCGCGCGCCCTGCGCGAGTGCGGTCTGCACCGCGAGTCCGTCGCCGACGCGCCCTGCCTCCTCGACTCCGGGCTCCTGCACCCGCAGGCCGACGACCCTGCCTGGCTGCTCCCCACCCCGCCCCTGGTGGCCCTGCCCCGTCTCCTCGCGGGCATCGAGGCCCGGGTCGCCCGGCAGCGCGGGCGCGCGTCGCGGCTCGCCTCCGCCTTCGAACCCTTCCTCCAGCTCGCCCCCGCCGCCGTCCCCGACACCACGGCGTCCCTCGTCACCGTGCTCAAGGGCACGACCCGTATCAGGCGGGCCGTCTGGCAGGCACTCGCGGACGCGTCGCAGGAGGCGCTCGGCATCCACCCGGGCGACCCGGACCGACCGCAGCTGCTGCCCCACAACGAGCCCTGGCGCCTGGCCGACTTCGCCGAGCGCGGGGGCCGCCTGCGTACGCTGTCCCCGCCGGAGTCCGCCTTCGACTCGCTGCCGGGGCGCGCGCACCCGGGCCGGCCGGTCCTGTCCTGCGAGGTCCGCACCCTCGACGAACTCCCGCCCTGCCTGCTCATCTTCGACCGCACCATCGCCTTCATCCCGGCCGTCGACGACGGCGGCATCGTCTTCGAACTGCGCTCCCCGGCCCTGGTCGGCTACCTGGCCACGGCCTTCGACATCATGTGGCGCCTCGCCACACCCCTGTACCGCGACGACACACCGCGACCGCCGGTCCACGCGGTCAGCCAGGTGCAGCGCGTCATCGCCCGCATGCTCACCGAGGGCCACACCGACGCGGAGATCGCGCACCGCCTTGACATGAACGTACGCACCGTCCGGCTGCACGTCGCCAAGCTCGCGGGCCTGCTCGGCAGCAGCAGCCGCACCCAACTCGGCTTCCTCATCGGCCGCTCGGGCCTCCTGGACCGACACGCCTAGCCGGGCGACGCGTGCCCGACCCCCCTGGAGGTGGCACGGCCATGCCCGTGGAGCGGAAACCGTACGAGTGGGAGCCCGCCCGGGTCGCGTGGGCCGCGGGGCCTGCGCGGGGCGAACCGGAACCCGCCCGTGAGCAGGCGGAGCACGCCCGGGACGCCCCGCAGCACGCCCGGGACGCCCTGGAACACGGCCGGGACGCCCCGGAACACCCCCGGGGTTACCCGGAGCACGCAGGCGACGAGGCGGAGCACGCCCGCGACCAGACGGAGCACGCGAGGGACGACGCGGAGCACGCCCGCGACGAAGCAAGCGGGCAAGGCGGCGCCCGGCACCGGCCGCACGGGCCCGGGCACCTGTGCGCGCCCGCATCGGCCCTGTACGCGCGTGCCCTGCGGGCGGGCCGTGTGCACGGCCGGGAGGCCGAAGCGGTGCCGTGCCTCGTGGACTTCGGTCTTCTGCACCCGGACGCCGACGACCTCCAGTGGCTGCTGCCGAGCGAGCCCACCGGGGCCCTGCTCAGGCTGCTGCGCGGGTTCGAGGACGAGGTGGCCCGTGAACGCCGCCGCGAGGCGGAGCTGACGGCGGCGTTCACGCCCCTCCTCGGCCTCTCCACCGGCACCGGGGCCACCAGGCCCCACGCGGGCCCCGGGGCGCCGCTCCACGGCGCCCCCGGCCCCCTCAAGGCCGCCCCCGGCAGCGACAGCACCGCCGCCGCGCTCGACGAGGCCGCCTCCCGGTGTGCCCGGGAGGTCCTCACCATCCAGCCGGGCGGCTTCCGGCCCGTCTCGGACCTCGGCACCGCGCCGTCCAGGGAACAGGCCCTGCTGTCCCGCGGCTGCCGGATGCGCACCCTCTACCAGCACACCACCCGGCACGCCCTGCCCGTGCTCGCGCACTTCGAGCGCCTCGAGGGGGACGTCGAGGTGCGCACCCTGAGCGAAGTCCCCGGGCAACTGGTGGTGTTCGACCGCACGGTCGCCTTCTTACCGGGCGGCCCGGACCTCTCCGAGGCCCTGGAGATCCGCACCCCGGCCGTCGTCGGCCACCTGGCCGCGCTCTTCGACCGGCTCTGGCGCCTGGCCACCCCGATGCACCCGCATCCGGCCGCCCCCCAGCCCGCGAGGGACGGGGTGACCGCCCGGCAGCGGACCATCGCGGAACTCCTCGTCGAGGGCCTCACGGACGCCGGCATCGCCGACCGGCTCGGCATGAACGTGCGGACCGTACGGGTCCACATCGCCAAGCTCGCCCGCACCCTGGGCAGCACAGGACGCACCCAACTCGGCTACCTCATCGGCCGCTCGGGCATCCTGGGCCCCCACTGCCCGTACTGAATCACGCGCATCCGGAGAACCACGTCACCTACGTCCGGAAATGGGCGCACTTGCGCCCACCCCCGCCCGTTGCACCGCAACAAGATGACGGTGGCGGAGCGTGCGCGGGCGTTGCATCGTAGTGACAGCGGCAAGGAACGGCCAGTCCCGCAAGCGGTACTGGAACCGGCCCGGTCCCGGCCGCGAGGTGGCTCTGTTGTGGTCTCCCCCCGCAGAGCCGCGCTTCCCTAAGGGTCGCCCCGGTTCGGCTACGTCCCGTGGCCGGCCGGGGCGCTCACGGCCACGGGGGGCGTGAGCGCCCCGGCACGCCGCGGGCGGCCCGCACAGCGCCGAACCGCGACGCCTCAGGCACGCGTCGCGGTCTCGCCCGCCCACTCCCGCAACAGCCGCTCCCGCTCGTCCCTGCGGGGCGTGCCGCCCTCGTGCGCGCGCCCCCACGCCGCCATCGAGTCCAGCGTCGTCAGGAGCGTGCCGGCGCCCTCGGTGAGCCGCGAGAGCAGGGCGCGGGACAGGTCGTACTCGGTCTGGCTGTATCCGGAGGCCGCGGCGGCGTACGCCGTCAGCTCGATCTCCTCCTCGGGCGTCCCCACGCACACCGTCATCGTCGGCGCCTCGTCGTTGCCGCCGAGGCCCACCGTGAGCGCGAGGTCGACGACCACGCCCACCTGCCGCCGCAGGGACTTCACGGGAACGTCCTCGACGGTGAGGCTCCGCACGTCGTCCCAGAGCCACAGGCCCGCCTGCTGGTGGCCGAGCCCGGTGACGCCCTCGGGTGTCAGGCGCACCCCGGGGGCCAGACCCGACGGCTTGGCGCCCACGTACACATCGCCCTCGGCGATCCAGAACAGCCCCACCATGGCCATGAATGTCCCCCGGTCCCTCGGCACGCGGCGTGCCACCGCGCCCAACTATAAGGAGTTCGGGCGGGCCGCCTCCGTTCCCCCGAGGGGCCTCGGTTAAGGTGCCTTGCCCCCACGGCACGCCCCTCCCCCCACGCCTGTCTCCCGCTTCTCCCGTGCAACGGAAGGGAACTTCAGCCGTGATCCAGCAGCACCGTCCCACTCCCGCTCGTCGGCGCGACCGCAAAGCCTGGTTCGTCCCCGCGGCCGCCGCGGCAGCGGTTCTCGCCGCCGGGCTCACCGCCGCCCTCGTCGCCCCGGCCACCGCTTCGGGCTCCTCCGGCCAGACCGGTGCGGCCGCCGCGGCCGCGTCCCTCAAGGCCCCGGCGAAGTTCACTGCCGGGTCCGGGCGGGACGCCAACTCCCTGTCCTGGGCGGCCTCCACCGGCGCGCGGAAGTACGAGGTGCACCGGGCTCCGGCCGCGGGCGGCGCGTACTCGCGCATCGGCACGGTGACGTCGACGAGGTTCACCGACGACAAGGCCGTGCCGGACGTGGCGTACAGGTACAAGGTGCGGGCCCTGGGGACGGCCTCGCAGGTCTCCCCGTACTCGACCGTCGCACGGGCCACCCGCGACACCCTCGCCCCGCTGCCGCCCCAGGACCTCACCGCCCGTGCGGGCGAGGGGCCCGGGACACCCCTGGTCTGGCGCAGCGGCGGCACGGACGCCGTGTCGTACACCGTCTACCGGACCACGTCCCCCAACAGTCCCTCGACGAAGGTGGGCACGTCCGGCACGACGTCGTTCCGCGACCTCGGGCCGCTGGAGGAGGACCAGTTGTACATCTACTACGTCACCGGTACCGACGCCGCGGGGAATGAGTCCGAGGCCTCGCAGTGGGAGACCGTGCGCTAGTCGGTGACCACGACCACGCACTGGTCCGTGACCACGAGCGTGCGCCGGCCCGTGACCACGGACGGGCCGGGAGCCCCCGCGAGGGAACTCCCGGCCCGTCCGTCACTGTCCTGCTGTCACCGCCCGGAGGCCGTCACGTCCGGAGGCAGTCACCGCCCGGAGGCAGTCACCGCCCGGAGGCCGTCACCGCCCCGGGAGCGCGCGTCCGCTCGGCTCAGGGCTCCGGCGATCTCTTCGGCCGCCACACCACGAGCGCGCTCGCCTGCTGGACGTCCTGATAGGGCACCAGGTCCCTGCGGTACGAGGCGTGCACCGCGGCCTCGCGCTGCCGCATCGCCGTCGCGGCGCCCTCCACGGCCGACGACAGCTCGGCCACCCGGGACTGGAGCGCCGCGACCTGGTTCTCCAGCTCGATGATGCGCTTGATGCCCGCCAGGTTGATGCCTTCCTCCTGCGACAACTGCTGCACGGTGCGCAGCAGTTCGATGTCGCGGGCGGAATACCGCCGGCCCCGGCCGGCCGTGCGGTCGGGCGAGACGAGGCCGAGGCGGTCGTACTGCCTGAGGGTCTGCGGATGCAGGCCGGAGAGCTGGGCCGCCACCGAGATGACGTACACCGGGGTCTCGTCCGTCAGCTGATACGGGTTGCGCCGGCGGCCGTCCCGCTCCATGAGGTCACGCTCCCTTCGCGGCCTTGAACAGTTCTGCCCGCGGATCGGTGTCCGCAGTCGCGTCGCGGTACGCCTCCAGGGCTTCCTGTGCGGCGGGCGACAGCGTGGTCGGCACCGCGACCTCCACCGTCACGAGCAGATCGCCGCGGGTGCCGTCCTTGCGGACCGCGCCCTTGCCGCGTGCGCGCATGGTGCGGCCGTTGGGCGTGCCCGGGGGCAGCTTCAGGGTGACGGAGGGGCCGCCGAGGGTGGGCACCTTGACCTCGCCGCCGAGCGCCGCTTCCGCGTACGTCACCGGCACGGTCACCGTCAGGTTGTCGCCCTTGCGGCCGAAGACCGGGTGGGCGTCGACGTGCACGACCACGTACAGGTCGCCCGCCGGGCCGCCCCGCTCGCCGGGTCCGCCCTTGCCGCGCAGCCGGATCCGCTGGCTGTCGGAGACGCCCGCGGGGATGCGCACCTGCATCGTGCGCGACGACTTGGCGCGGCCCGAGCCCTTGCACACCTCGCAGGGGTCCTGGGCGATGAGGCCGCGGCCCTTGCAGTCCACGCAGGGGTCGGTCAGCGAGAAGCCGCCGCCACCGCCGCGCGAGACCTGGCCCGTGCCCACGCACGTCGGGCAGACGCGCGGCGTGCCGTTCTTGTCGCCGGTGCCCGAGCACGCCTTGCACGGGGCCTGCGACGACATGCGCAGCGGAACCGTCGCGCCGTCCACCGCCTCCGTGAAGCTCAGCGTGACCTCGGACTCGACGTCCTGGCCGCGGCGCGGCTGGGTGCGGCCCCCCGCGGTCGCGCCGCCGCGGTTGAACAGGCCCCCGAAGACGTCACCGAGGCCGCCGCCGAAGCCACCCGCGCCGGCCGTGCCCCCGCCCGGGGCGCCGCCTCCGAAGAGGTCCCCCAGGTCGAAGTTGAACGATCCGCCGCCGGCGCCTCCGGGGCCCGGCCTGAATCCGCCGTTGCCGAAGAGCGCGCGGGCCTCGTCGTACTCCTTGCGCTTCTTGGGGTCGCCGAGGACGTCGTTCGCCTCGGAGATCTCCTTGAAGCGCTCCTCGGCCTTGGCGTTGCCCGTGTTGGCGTCCGGGTGGTTCTCGCGGGCGAGCTTCCGGTACGCCTTCTTGATCTCGGCTTCGGTGGCGTCCTTGGGGACGCCGAGGACCTTGTAGTAGTCCTTCTCGATGAAGTCCTTGGTGCTCATCCCCGACGCCCCTCCTTCCATGTCATCCGGCGGGCTGTGGCGCCGAGGTCGCCCTCGGCGCCACAGCCGCCGTCCGTCTCGGCGTCAGCCCTCGTCCGGGCCACCGCTCTCCTTGCCGTCCTTGCCGTCCGTGCTCCCGTCGGCGCCGTCGGCCTCGTCCTTCGGCTCCGGAGACGCGCTCTCGCCGCCCTCGGACGCCTCGGACTTCACCGTCTGCGCGCCGGGCTGCGGCTCGGCGACCGCGACCCGCGCGGGACGCACGACCCGCTCGCCGATGCGATACCCCGGCTGGAGAATCGCGACGCACGTCGTCTCCGTGACGTCCGGCGCATAGCTGTGCATCAGCGCTTCGTGGATCGTCGGGTCGAAGGGCTCGCCCTCCTTGCCGAACTGCTGAAGACCCATCTTGGCGACGACGGTCTCCAGCGACTCGGCGACCGACTTGAAGCCGCCGACCAGCTCGCCGTGTTCCCGCGCGCGGCCGACGTCGTCGAGCGTGGGGAGCAGCTCGGTCAGGAGGTTCGCCGCGGCGATCTCCTTGACCGTCACCTTGTCGCGCTCCACGCGCCGCCGGTAGTTCTGGTACTCGGCCTGCAACCGCTGGAGGTCCCCGGTGCGCTCGGTGAGCGCCGTGCGGACCTGGTCCAGCTGGGCGGTCAGGCCCGCTGCCTGGCTTGCGTCCCCGGCCGGGGCCGCCGGGCCCTCCTCGGTGGAGGGCCCGTCGGCCTGCGCCGCCTTCTCGTCAGGGGTGGCGCCGGAGGGGACGTCGGGCTGCTCGGCGCCGTCGCCGATACCCGGGGTCTCCTCCGTCATCAGGCAGCGCCGCCCTTCGCGTCACCGGGCTTCTCGTCGTCGACGATCTCGGCGTCGACGACGTCGTCGTCCTTGGACATGTTCGGGGCGTCGGCGCCGGGACCGGCACCTTCGGCACCGGGGGCGCCCTGCGCGGCCTGGGCGTCGGCGTACATGGCCTGGCCCAGCTTCTGGGAGACGGCCGCGACCTTCTCCGTGGCCGTGCGGATCTCCGCGGTGTCCTCGCCCTTGAGCTTGTCCTTCAGCTCGGTGACGGCGGTCTCGACCTCGGTCCTGACGTCGGCCGGGACCTTGTCCTCGTTGTCCTTGAGGAACTTCTCCGTCTGGTAGACGAGCTGCTCGCCCTGGTTGCGGGACTCGGCGGCCTCGCGGCGGGCGTGGTCCTCGTCCGCGTACTTCTCGGCCTCTTCGCGCATCCGGTTGACCTCGTCCTTCGGCAGCGAGGAGCCACCGGTGACGGTCATCTTCTGCTCCTTGCCCGTGCCGAGGTCCTTCGCGGTCACGTGCATGATGCCGTTGGCGTCGATGTCGAAGGAGACCTCGATCTGCGGGACGCCGCGGGGCGCCGGGGGCAGACCGGTCAGCTCGAACATGCCGAGCTTCTTGTTGTACGCGGCGATCTCGCGCTCGCCCTGGTAGACCTGGATCTGGACGGACGGCTGGTTGTCCTCGGCCGTCGTGAAGATCTCGGAGCGCTTCGTCGGAATCGTGGTGTTCCGCTCGATCAGCTTGGTCATGATGCCGCCCTTGGTCTCGATGCCGAGGGACAGCGGGGTCACGTCGAGGAGCAGGACGTCCTTGACCTCGCCCTTGAGGACACCGGCCTGGAGCGAGGCGCCGATGGCGACGACCTCGTCCGGGTTCACACCCTTGTTGGCCTCCTTGCCGCCGGTCAGCTCCTTGACGAGCTCGGCGACCGCCGGCATGCGGGTGGAGCCACCGACGAGGACGACGTGGTCGATCTCGGAGAGGGCGATGCCCGCGTCCTTGATGACGTTGTGGAACGGCGTCTTGCAGCGCTCCAGGAGGTCGGACGTGAGCTGCTGGAACTGGGCGCGCGTGAGCTTCTCGTCCAGGTGCAGCGGGCCCTCGGCGGAGGCCGTGATGTAGGGCAGGTTGATCGTGGTCTCGGTCGAGGACGAGAGCTCGATCTTCGCCTTCTCGGCGGCCTCGCGCAGGCGCTGGAGCGCCATCTTGTCCTTGCCCAGGTCCACGCCGTGGCCGTTGTTGAACTGCTTGACCAGGTAGTCGACGACGCGCTGGTCCCAGTCGTCACCACCGAGGTGGTTGTCGCCGTTGGTGGCCTTCACCTCGACGACGCCGTCGCCGATCTCGAGCAGCGAGACGTCGAAGGTGCCGCCTCCGAGGTCGAAGACGAGGATCGTCTGGTCGTCCTTGTCGAGGCCGTAGGCCAGAGCGGCGGCGGTGGGCTCGTTGACGATGCGCAGGACGTTCAGACCCGCGATCTCACCGGCCTCCTTGGTGGCCTGGCGCTCGGAGTCGTTGAAGTACGCAGGGACGGTGATGACGGCGTCCGCGACCTTCTCGCCCAGATACGACTCGGCGTCGCGCTTCAGCTTCTGCAAGATGAAGGCGCTGATCTGCTGGGGGTTGAAGTTCTTGTCGTCGATGTCCACCTTCCAGTCAGTGCCCATGTGGCGCTTGACGGAGCGGATGGTCCTGTCGACGTTGGTGACCGCCTGGCGCTTGGCGACCTCGCCGACGAGCACCTCACCGTTCTTCGCGAAGGCGACGACGGACGGCGTGGTCCTGGCACCCTCGGCGTTGGTGATGACGGTGGGCTCGCCGCCCTCCAGAACGCTGACGACGGAGTTAGTCGTGCCCAGGTCGATGCCGACCGCACGTGCCATTTCGATGCCTCCAGATAACTTCTTGAGTGGATCTGACTCAAGGGTGCCTCACTCGTCCCGAAGAGTCAACAGAGCTGAGTCACCCCGACTCAACTCTTATCCGCTCCTTACGCGCAAGGCCCGCATCCGCACGCGCAAGACCCGCATCCGCGCCCCCGCGCCGCACCCCAGCCGGACCGTGCGCCGTCCCGGTACGTCGCCCGCACGCCGTCCACGCGCTGCCACCTGGCCAGGGTGCCCTGAGCGACACAGATCACCGCCCGGCTGGCTACAGTGCGGCGAGGTAAGTGGGTAGTCTCGGACGGACTGCATAAGTTACCGCTTAGTAATAGCTCGACCGTGTGGATTGCCCACCCTCGCAGGCCCGAGGAGCCCCGAAATGCAACTCGCCGCGATCATCGTGTCGCTGGTCCTCATCGCAGTCGGCGTCGCCCTGTTCGGGCGTGCCATCGTGCAGATCTTCCGCTTCATGATGCTCGGCAGGCCGGTGCCCGCCGGGACGAGGAGCAACGATCCCGTACTGCGGACCCTCACCGTGGCCAGGGAGTTCCTCGGCCACACGCGGATGAACAAGTGGGGCGTCGTCGGCGTCGCGCACTGGTTCGTGGCGGTGGGCTTCTTCTCCCTGCTGCTCACGATCGTGAACGCCGTCGGCCAGCTCTTCAAGGCCGACTGGATGCTGCCGCTCGTCGGCGACTGGGCGCCGTACAACGTCTTCGTCGAGTTCCTCGGCACGATGACCGTGCTCGGCATCCTGACGCTCATCGTCATCCGCCAGCTGAACAGGCCGGACCGGCCGGGCCGCAAGTCCCGCTTCGCGGGCTCCAACACCGGCCAGGCGTACTTCGTCGAGTCGGTCATCCTCATCGTCGGCGTCTGCATCTTCACGCTGCACGCCCTGGAGGGCGCCCAGCACCACGTGGACGGCTACGAGGCCTCGTTCTTCATCTCCTACCCCCTGGTCTCCGCCTTCCAGGACCTGGACGTCTCCACCCTCCAGAACCTGACCTACTTCTTCGCGGGCCTGAAGATCGCCACGTCCTTCATCTGGATGATCACGGTCGCCCTGAAGACCGACATGGGCGTGGCCTGGCACCGCTTCCTGGCGTTCCCCAACATCTGGTTCAAGCGCAGGGCCGACGGCTCCACCGCGCTCGGCGCGCTGCTCCCGATGACGTCCGAGGGCAAGGAGATCGACTGGGAGGACCCGGACGAGGACACCGTCTTCGGCGTCAGCCAGGTCGAGCAGTTCTCCTGGAAGGGCCTGCTCGACTTCTCCACCTGCACCGAGTGCGGCCGCTGCCAGTCGCAGTGCCCCGCCTGGAACACCGGCAAGCCGCTCTCCCCGAAGCTCCTGATCATGTCGCTGCGCGACCACGCGCACGCCAAGGCCCCGTATCTGCTCGCGGGCGGCGGCAAGTCGATGGAGGGCGAGGAGAAGGCGACAGCCGAGCAGCTCGCCGACGTCCCCGCAGCCGCCCTCGCGGAGGCCGAGCGCCCCCTCGTCGGCACCCTCGATGAGGGCGGTGTCATCGACCCGGACGTCCTGTGGTCCTGCACCACCTGCGGCGCCTGCGTCGAGCAGTGCCCGGTCGACATCGAGCACATCGACCACATCGTCGACGTGCGCCGCTACCAGGTGATGATCGAGAGCGCCTTCCCCTCCGAGGCGGGCACGATGCTCAAGAACCTGGAGAAGAAGGGCAACCCCTGGGGCCTGGCGAAGAAGCAGCGCCTGGAGTGGACGAAGGAAGTCGACTTCGAGGTGCCGGTCGTCGGCAAGGACATCGAGGACCTCACCGAGGTCGAGTACCTCTACTGGGTCGGCTGCGCGGGCGCCCTGGAGGACCGCGCGAAGAAGACGACGAAGGCCTTCGCTGAACTCCTGCACATGGCGGGCGTCACGTTCGCCATCATGGGCGGCGACGAGAAGTGCACCGGTGACTCGGCCCGCCGCCTCGGCAACGAGCCGCTGTTCCAGCAGCTGGGCGCGGAGAACGTGATGTCCCTCAACGCCGCCTTCGGCGAGGAGACGGACGACGACGGCAAGGTCACCGACGAGTCGAGGAAGCCGAGGTCCGCGAAGAAGATCGTCGCGACCTGCCCGCACTGCCTCAACACCCTCGGCAACGAGTATCCGCAGCTCGGCGGCGACTACGAGGTCATCCACCACACCCAGCTGCTCCAGCACCTCATCGACGAGGGCAAGCTGGTCCCCGTGACCCCGGTCGAGGGCCTCATCACGTACCACGACCCGTGCTACCTGGGCCGCCACAACAAGATCTACACGCCGCCGCGCGAGATCATGGACAAGGTCCCGGGCCTGCGCCAGCAGGAGATGCACCGCCACAAGGAGCGCGGCTTCTGCTGCGGTGCGGGCGGCGCGCGGATGTGGATGGAGGAGCGCATCGGCAAGCGCATCAACACCGAGCGGGTCGACGAGGCGCTGTCCCTCAACCCGGACATCGTGTCCACGGCCTGCCCGTTCTGCCTCGTCATGCTCACCGACTCCGTCAACGGCAAGAAGAACGACGGCGCCGCCAAGGAGTCCCTCCAGGTCGTCGACGTCGCCCAGCTCCTGCTGGACTCCGTCAAAACGCCGGTGGACCCGGCGGGCGAGGAGGAGTCGGCGGGCGCGCCGGAGCCGGAGCCGGTGAAGTAGCCCGCCGGTACGCGAGCGTGTAGGGGCCGGTTCCGCCTCTGGGCGGAACCGGCTCTTGGCGTTCGGGATGCTGGGTGACGGGTTTCTCGCTGGCGGGTTTCCCCTTGGCGGGTTGCTCGCTGGCGCTTTTCCCGTTGACGGGCTTATCGGTGACGGGTTTCCCGGTGGCGGGGGTCCAGGTGGATTTCAGCCCGTCCGGCGCTTGAGGACGAGCGCGCAGCGCGAAGGACGGCAACCCATGCCCCCCCCGGGCGGAACCCAGGGCGGAGGCCCCCGGCCGGAGGAAGGCGTCGGTGCTGAGCCGCTCCTCGGCCCCGTCCCAGCGGGAGCCGGTGGCTATGAGGACGTAGTACGGCCCGAGCCCGCTGCGGATGTCACGGATGACCGGCCCGGCGAGCCAGCCGCCCAGGAACTCGGCCACGGGCCCGCGCCTGCCCGGCGCGGGCCCGTACCCATATCCCCCGTGCTTCCCCCGCGTTCCCCCGTGCCCCCGTGCTCCCCCGTGACCGCCCGGCGAACCCGGGCGGGGTCTCAGTACGGCTTGTCCAGCAGTACAGCTCGCACACCGCGGTACAGCTTGTTCACGGCCGTACGCGTGATCTCCTCGAAGGCGGACACGGGCGGCGCGCCCCAGTTGTTCTCCCAGGTGACGACAGTGACCGCGGCACCGTCGCGCTGGGCGCCGCTCTTGCCCAGAGCATGTGCCGCGACGCCTGCGTCACTCTTCGACCCGCCTCATCCGGCCGGATTGCAACGGAAGTTACGCCGAATACGCCCCCTTGCAGATCTCGGCTCCCTCAAGGTCACAACACGGCAACTCCCCATCTCCGCCACGCAACCTTCACACTCCTTCGCCGGTCTCCCTGAGCCAAGGTCCAGTCCGAACGGAGAGACCACCGCATGGCTCAGCGCACGCGCACCACCTCCGGCGAACCCCGCGCCCACAGACCGGGCCGCGGCCCGCGCCTGGCCGCCGCCACGGCCGCCGCGGCCCTGACGGGCGGCCTGCTCACGGCCATCGCGCCCCCGGCGACCGCGGCCACCTCGGCACCCACCGCGCCCACCGCACCCACCGCGCCCACCGCCGGACTCCCCGCATCCGACGCCGACTTCAACAACGACGGCCACGCCGACATCGCGACGTCCGCCGCCTTCACCTACGTGGGCGGCAAGAAGCACGCGGGCGCCGTCGTCGTTACGTACGGCAAGGCGGGCGGAACCGGTCGCAGCGTGGCGTACACGCAGAACAGCCCGGGTGTGCCCGGCAGCGCCGAGAAGGGCGACATCTTCGGCAACGACACCGCGTACGGGGACTTCGACGGCGACGGCTACGACGACCTGGTCGCCAGCGCGGCCGGCGAGGACGTCGGCAGTGACAAGGACGGCGGCATGGTCACCGTCCTGTGGGGTTCCGCGAGCGGCCTCAGGGGCGGCACGGCCCTGAAGGATCCGCGCCCGGCCCAGCACGACGGGTTCAGCGAGATCCTCCAGGCCGGTGACTTCAACGGCGACGGCAAGGACGACCTGGCCCTCGCCACCGGTACGACGGCGGTCGTCGACGTCTTCCGCGGCGGCTTCACGCGCGCCGGGCGGACCGGTGGGCACTCCACCGTCAAGGCGCCCGTACACAGCGGGGGCGACAACGGCGTGATGCAGCTGCACTCCGGCGACGCCGACGGCGACGGCAGGGAGGACCTGATCGTCAACGGCTACGAGCGGGACACCCCGCAGGGCTACCACGCCAACTTCTGGATCCCCGGGTCTCCTTCGGGCCCCCGCGCGTCGCGCGCCCAGAAGCTGCCGGCGGGCATCATCACCGACCTCGGTGACACCGACAGGGACGGCTACGAGGACGTCGTCATCGGCAACCACTGGGACTCCGGTATCCCGGGCTCGGCCCGCGGCGGCGCGGTGCACATCGTGCACGGCGCGGCGAACGGCCCGGCGCACGGCGAGCGGGAGAAGTTCACCCAGAACACCTCCGGCGTCCCCGGCAGCGGCGAGAAGGGCGACAACTTCGGCCACGAGTTCGACCTCGGCGACATCAACGGCGACGGCAACCTCGACCTGGTGGTCGGAGCCCCCGGCGAGACGATCGACGGCGTGCCGGACTCCGGCGCGGTGACGGTCCTGTACGGCGCGGCCGACGGCTCCGGCATCACCGGGCGCGGCGCGAAGCTCCTCACCCAGGACACCCCGGGCGTCCCCGACTCCGACGAGAAGCACGACTTCCTCGGCACGGACGTCCACATCGACGACCTGAACGGCGACGGCCGTGGCGATGTGATCGCGGGCGCGCACGGCGAGAACGGCGGCAACGGCGCGGTGTACCCCCTGCTCGCAGGTGCCGACGGCACGCTGAGGGGCACCTCCGGGGTGTACCTCTCCACGGCGGGCCTCTCCGCGAGCGGCACCCCGCGCCTCGGCGCCAACTTCGCCGACTGACCCCTCCCGCCCCCGGACCGCCCGCCCCCGGACCGCCGGCCCCCGCGACACCCCCGCGCGGGGGCCGGCCCACGCCCCGCCCTGCGGCTGTCCCCTCCGGGTCCCCCTAGGGGTTGTCACAGGTCGGCCGCAAACCCGCTCTCCTCCACAGGAGGGACGACCCCACCCCGCCGGACCGGGTACGTTCGATTCGTGGCTGGATTCAGGAGCGGACGCGGCGGCCGGGACAACCGCGCACAGCAAGGACCCCGACAGGGACCGCATCAGGGAGGGCACCCGGGCCAGGGCGGCGGTCACCAGGGACCCCGGCAGGACCCGTACGGGCAGCAGGCCCCCCAGGGCGGCCAGGCCCCGTACGGGTACCCACCCGTGTACGGAGGCGGAGGCCCGGGCCCCGGCCAGTACGGTGGCGGCCCGCAGCGGAACCCCCAGGGCGGCGGCCAGCACTACGGGAGCGCCCAGCAGTGGCCGGGGCCTGCCGGCGGTCACGGCGAACCGGAGTACTTCGGCCCCCAGGGCGGCGGTCAGGGCGGCCCACAGGGTGGCCAGGGCGGTCACCCCGGCGGCCACGGGGGTCACGGTGGCCACGCGGGCCACGGAGGACACGCGGGCCACGGAGGTCACGGCGGTCACGGCGGTCCGGCGGGCGGAGGCCACGGCGGTCCCGGTCATGGCCGGGGCGGCGGGCACGACCCGTACGCCGCCAACAACCCCGGCAACACCCAGGCCTTCTCCCTGGGCGAGGACCCGTACAACGACGGGGACACCTACCGCGCGGGCCAGGCCCCGCCAGGACCCATCGGCCCGAAGCTGCACTGGAAGGACCTGCTGCGCGGCATCGTGCTGCGCCCGGTACCGACCTTCCTGCGGATGCGGGACTACGCGATGTGGGTCCCGGCCGTCGTCGTCACGTTCCTCTACGGCCTGCTCGCCGTCTTCGGCTTCGACGAGGCCCGCGGCGACGTACTGGACGCCACGCTGTCCACGGCGGTCCCCTACGTCCTCACCACGGGCGTCGCGATCTCCCTCAGCGCGTTCATCCTCGGCGTCGTCACGCACTCCCTCGCCCGCCAGTTCGGCGGCGACGGCGCCTGGCAGCCGACGGTCGGCCTCTCCATGCTGATCATGGCGATCACGGACGCGCCGCGCGTCATCGTCGCCCTGTTCCTCGGCGGCGGCAACAACTTCGTCCAACTCCTCGGCTGGGCCACCTGGCTGGCAGCGGGCGCGCTGCTCACCCTCATGGTGAGCAAGTCGCACGACCTGCCGTGGCCGCGTGCGCTCGGCGCGTCGGCGATCCAGCTCCTGGCGATCCTGTCGATCATCAAACTCGGTACGTTCTGACGCCGCGGGACCCCGTACGACGAAAGTGGAACCCCGTACGACGAAGGGAGCCCCGGCGAGCACAGCTCACCGGGGCCTTGCCGCATGGAACGCCGCGCGGACGCCGCGTGGACGCCGCAGGGGCGCCACGTGCACGCCGCGCGGACGCTCAGGCGTCGAGAACCTGCCCCTGCCGCCGTACGACGGGCGGCTCGACGCTCCACGGGAAGTTGATCCATTCGTCGGTGCGCTTCCACACGTACTCGCACTTCACGAGCGAGTGGGACTTCTCGTAGATGACGGCGGAGCGCACCTCGGCGACGGCGTCGAGGCAGAAGTCGTGCACGAGCTTCAGCGTCTTGCCGGTGTCGGCGACGTCATCGGCGATGAGCACCTTCTTGTCGGTGAAGTCGATGGCGTTGGGCACCGGGGCGAGCATGACGGGCATGTCGAGGGTGGTCCCGACCCCCGTGTAGAACTCCACGTTCACCAGGTGGATGTTCTTGCAGTCGAGGGCGTACGCGAGCCCGCCGGCGACGAAGACGCCGCCGCGCGCGATGCTGAGCACGACGTCGGGCTCGTACCCGTCGTCGGCGATGGTCTGCGCCAGCTCGCGGATCGCACCGCCGAACTTCTCGTACGTAAGGTTCTCGCGCACGTCACTCATGGGGGATGTCACACCTGGGTCCGATGGAAGTTGAGGAAGGAACGGGAGGCGGTGGGGCCGCGCTGGTTCTGGTAGCGGGACCCGTACCGCTCGGACCCGTAGGGGGCCTCGGCGGCCGAGCTGAGCCGGAACATGCACAGCTGCCCGATCTTCATCCCCGGCCACAGCTTGATGGGCAGGGTGGCGAGGTTGGACAGCTCCAGGGTCACGTGGCCGCTGAACCCCGGGTCGATGAACCCGGCGGTGGAGTGGGTGACGAGCCCGAGCCTGCCGAGGCTCGACTTGCCTTCGAGGCGGCTTGCGAGGTCGTCGGGCAGCGTGATGACCTCGTACGTGGAGGCGAGCACGAACTCCCCGGGGTGGAGGATGAACGGCTCGTCCCCCTCCGGCTCGACGAGCCGGGTCAGATCCGCCTGCTCGACGGACGGATCGATATGCGGGTAGCGGTGGTTCTCGAACACCCGGAAATAGCGGTCGAGGCGCACGTCGATGCTCGACGGCTGCACCATGGATTCGTCGTACGGATCGATCCGCACCCGTCCGGCGTCGATCTCGGCCCGGATGTCCTTGTCTGAGAGAAGCACGCACCGAGGATACGCAGAGCGCACGGGGCCGCCCCAATCGGACGGTTCCCGCGCGCCCCGGCGTACGACGCGCCGCACGCGCCGCGCTTCCCTCAGCCGTCCGCCGCAGCCTTGGCTACGACGACCGGCCACGGCTGCCGGCTACCGCTTCCTGCGTGCGCTGCACGCGCCGCATGCGCCGCATCTCCTGCATCCACTGCCCGCGACCGCTGCCCACTTCTTCCGCTGCTCACTTCTCCCGCTGCCCGCTTCTTCCGCTGCTCGCTTCTTCCGCTGCCCGCTACCGCTTCGCGAGGGTCACGGGCACGGCGTGCCGGAGCCGGGCGCAGCGGGGGCACCGGATGAGCCGGCCGGGACCGAGCCGGTCGGCCTGCTGCATCGGGAACGAAGCGGTGCTGAACACGTGCCCTTCGGCACAACGGACGACGGTGCGCTCCATCAAGTCCACGATTCCCTTTCCCCAGAGCCGTAAAGAGAGCCGTCCACCCGCGAACGGGGACCGCATCCGGCCGACGGCGAAAGCCACATTACGGGATGAAAGGGACGCCACTCCAGGCGGCACTCCGTCCACGCGAACCCCCCGCGAGGCGGCCCCCACCGTACGCCCCAACTCCCTTCGCCCGCAGTCACCCAGACCCCACACAGCGCAGCCGGGCCCCTGGGCGGCGGCGGCCGGGGCCTGCGATGGGGTAGAGTGTGCGACGGTACGAAACCGGTTCAACCGGGGTGCCGCGCGGGTGTAGTTTAATGGTAGAACATCAGCTTCCCAAGCTGAGAGCGCGAGTTCGATTCTCGTCACCCGCTCCATTTCGAACCCCCAGGTCATTGACCCGGGGGTTTCTTGCTGTCTGGACCGGTGCGCCGCCACTGCACCACAACCGCACCACGGGGCCCCGGTGTCCTCGCCGGGCTCCTGGTACTCATCCTCGCCGTGGTGCAAGGGTCCATCTGTCGGTCGTCAGAGACCTCGGTCGCGGTTCCAGCGGCTCACGTGCATCGCGTAGAAAATGTTGCCGATGCCCATAGTGAACATGAGCAGCCAGAAGTGGGCCCACAGCGACTGACGCCGACGCCTCAGGCCTGCTCCGCCGATGACAGCTGCGCTGGACGCTGCTGCGGAACTGCTGTTGTTGATGATGATCGTCGGCGGCTGCCCGTACGTCTGAGCCGGTTGCTGATCCTGCGGTGTCGCCATGCTGTGTCGACTCCTCGGTAAGCTGAGTGTGCAAGAGCGAGACGCACCATAGGGCGCCCCTGCTCGTCACCGACGTCGAACCGGTTGAACGTCACCCGGTCGAGGCACCTTGCTTCCGTCGGTCTCAGTTTCCGCCCCATGCAGCCCCGTTCATGGCCGCTCGGGCGAGACCCGGAGCCGTCCGCGCGCCGGCCGCCCATGAGCCCACGTAAACGCACGCCCCTACACCCAACAACCCAAGACTTCACCAACACAGGTGAAAAGGGTGCACGAGCACCAATTCAAGCCATGTCACCTATTTCGAACCCAGCCGTTCAAGGGCCCACCTACGATGCCGAGCGTGAAGGTTCGGGAGATCATGCGACGAATCAAGGGCTTCAGCACGCCGCTCGGCGGTGTGGACTGGGAGCTGCCGCCCTCTTAGCGGGCCGTCGCCAAGAAGGTCGTCGTCTACCTGGAGGACCGCAGAGTCCTCACGATGTCGCGTGCTGTCATGTATGCGGTCGAGGAGCCGGACCACTGCGTCGCATCGGTGTTGCAGATCAGGGAGACATTGACCCAGATCTTGATGGACCCTGACACCGGAGACGACCTCGCAGCGAACCTCAAGGCGATGCGAGCCGCTTGCCGGCGGTTCCTGGACGCCGTAGGTCCCAACCACTCGGGACCTTTGCAGGGACGCTGGCAGAACGCCACGTTCGGTGCAACGCTCGGTGAGCTGCGCGCGGTTTTCGGCATTCAACTCGGCGTCATCGCCGCCCGCCACAAGCTGGAGCTTTCGCAGGAACTTGCGGACATTCTTCCCGCCCCTGACATGACGAGGACGAGTAGGCGCCGGCGACGTCGCGGCGTGCACTCTGACCGCGCCGGGAACGACAGGGCCCAGCGGGATACCACCGTGAAAGCGACCCATCCCCGCAGGGCCTCACCGTAGCCGTACTCGCGGATCAGGGCCGTCCTGATCACCTGTACCGGGCCACGGCGGGACGGCAGGGAGCTGTACCGGCCGCTCGCCCTTGAGGTGAGCCTGCGGAGCCTCGTGGGGGCCGGTGCCGCCACCCGACCGCTCCCCGCAACGCCCCCGACGTGTACGACGTAGAGGAAGGGCGGCCACCAAACCCCGCGTCACCACACCCCCCAAGCCCCAAAGTCTCCCCCAGGACACCCAAACGGCACTCGAACACCCCGCCCGGTTCACATCACCCTGGTCAAGTGGGTGCACCGTACAAGCACCGGTGCGGGTCTCCGTACCGGTACGCGCGTCAGCGCCAGCACGTCCAAGGAGTCCCCATGTCCCGTCGCCCCAGCCTGTCCCGCCGCCGACTCATAGCCGCCGCATCCGTGGGCGCCGCCACCGCCGTGGCGGTGACCCTCACCGCCACAGCCGGGGCCACCGACACCAAGGACCAGGCCCGGCGGGCCATCCAGGGCGGCAAGGCCAAGAACGTCATCCTGCTCATCGGCGACGGCATGGGCGACTCCGAGATCACCCTCGCCCGGGACTACACCGTGGGCGCCGCCGGGCGGCTCAACATGGACAAGTTCCCGCTCACCGGCGCCTACACGACGTACGCGGTGCACAAGGACGGCTCCCCCGACTACGTCACCGACTCCGCCGCCAGCGGCTCCGGCTGGGCCACCGGTGTGAAGACCGTCAACGGGCGGATCTCCAAGACCCCTGGCAGCGACAAGGCCGTCCCCACGATCCTGGAGCTCGCCCAGAAGAAGGGGTACGCCACCGGCTCCGTCACCACCGCCGAGCTCACCGACGCCACCCCCGCCGTCCTCGCCTCGCACGCCACCGACCGCAGCTGCCAGGGCCCGGCCGACATGGCCAAGTGTCCCACCGACGCCATCGCCGGGGGCGGGCCCGGCTCCATCGCCGAGCAGAGCGTCAACCACAAGGTCGACGTCCTCCTCGGCGGCGGCAAGCAGCGCTTCGACCAGAAGGTCACCCACGGGAAGTACAAGGGCCTCACCGTCACCGAGCAGGCCAAGAAGCTCGGCTACCAGGTCGTCACCGACAACCGTGAGCTGAAGAAGGTCAAGTCCGTCAAGGGCGGCAAGCCCGTCCTCGGGCTCTTCGCCCCCGGCAACGTCCCCGTCGAGTGGACCGGCAAGGCCGCCGCCAAGGGCGGCACCGACCCCCAGCGCTGCACCACCTCCAATCCGGGCCGCCCCTCCGGTACGCCCGAGCTCAAGGACCAGGCGAGCAAGGCCATCGCGCTCCTCGAGGCCAAGCAGAAGAACGCCCGGAGCAAGCAGGGCTTCTTCCTCCAGATCGAGGGCGCCTCGATCGACAAGCAGGACCACGCCGCCGACCCGTGCGGCCAGATCGGTGAGACCGCCGCCTTCGACCGTGCCGTGAAGGTCGCCCGCGACTACGCCGCCAAGCACCCGGACACCCTCGTCGTCACCACCGCCGACCACGCGCACACCAGCCAGATCGTGCCCCTGGAAGCACAGCCGCCCGGCCTGTCCTCCACGCTCGTCACCGACGAGGGCCAGCAGCTCAAGGTCAACTACTCGACCAACACTCCCGGTAAGTCCCAGGAGCACACCGGCACCCAGGTGCGCATCGCCGCGCAGGGCCCGCAGGCCTACCGCGTCCAGGGCGTCACCAACCAGACCGACCTGTTCCGCACCGTCCGCGAGGCCCTCAGGCTCCGCTGAACCACGCCTGGCCGCCCCCGGGTTCAGGGCACACCGCCGCGTCCGCGCGCGCCGCGGTGTGCCCTTTCCCGTGTCCTGTACGGACTTCGTCGGCGCCCTGCGCGCACGGGCACGGCAGGCCTAATCTGGGCGCGAACGGCGCCAGGACCGTGCCGGGGGCGGGTGCGGGTGTCGTTGCGGGTGTGGTTGTGGGTGTGGGTGCGCACGACGGGGGTTGCACATGGCGGGCGCTGAGGCCGAGCTGTACGTCACGTTGGTGCGCGGGGCTGCCGGAGGTGTCGGAGGTGCCGAGAGCAACGGTCCCCCGGGGGGCGCCGGTGATACCGGAGGGCTCGGGTCGCTGCTGCGCTGGCTCGGCGCCGACCCGGAACTGACCGGGGTTGTCAGGACGGACTCGGGTGCGGGTGCGTACGCGGATGTGGGTGCGTACGCGGATCCGGATGCAGCCCCCGGGACCAGCGGGCTCGACGGCTCCCACCGCCCCAGCGGTCCCAGCGGTCCCACCGGTCACATGGGAGACGCGATCGAGATCATCAACCTCGTCGTCTCGAACTCGCTCGCCCTCGTCTCCGTACTGACCTCAGTACTGAGCTGGCGGCAGTCCCGCCCGGCCGCACCCGAGATCCGCCTGGTCCTCGCCGACGGGCGGACGCTGATCGTCGATCAGGACACCGTCGATCAGTTGCGGGCCCGCGGCAGCACCGGCTCCCCGAGCAGCACCGGTAATACCGGTGATACCGGCAGCACCGACACCACCGTCACCGCCCCGGAACCCCCCGCCGCCGGGGAACCCCAGTGACGACGGCCGGGCCCTCGGGCCCGCTCTCGGATCCCCACGCGTCCCGGGTCGTCCTGGTCGGCGTGCACACCTACGCCCACCAGGAGCAGCTCCCCTCCGTCGCCAGGAACGTAGGGGCCCTGGCCGAGTTGTTTCAGGCGCCCCTGACCTGGGGTGTTCCCGCCGATCGGTGCACGGTCGTCGAGCAGCCCGACGATCCCGGCGTCGTCCTGGACGCGCTGGAGGACGCGGCGGCCGTCGCCGAGGACACCCTGGTCTTCTACTACGCGGGCCACGGCCTGATGGACCCGTACACCGACGAGCTCTATCTCTCGCTGCCCGGTTCCCGTCCGGGGCGGAGCCACACCGCGCTGCGGTACGAGTACGTACGCAGGATCATCGCGACGCACTCCTACCCGGCCCGGCGCAAGCTGATCATCCTGGACTGCTGCTGGAGCGGACGGGCGCTCATCGGGACGATGGGCGGGCGGTCGCAGCTCGCCGACCAGGTGGTGGTGGAGGGGTCCTGCCTGCTGACGGCGTCCTCAGAGACGGCGAAGGCGCTCGCGCCGCCGGACGAGGAGTTCACCGCGTTCACCGGTGAACTGATCTCCGTGGTGCGGGAGGGCGTGGCGGGCGCACCGGAGTTCCTGGACATGAACTCCCTCTACGAGGCGGTCCGCACCCGCCTCGTCGTCAAGTCCCGTCCGCTGCCGCAGCTGCGGAACCGCAACACCGCGGGCCGGATCTGCATCGCGCGGAACCGCGCGCATCTGCCCCCGGCGGCGAACGGCGACGGCGAGGAGGTGCGCGACGGCTCCCGCGGTGTGCTGGCCGGCCTCATCCGGGAGGCGGCCGACGCGGACGTGACCGGGCAGACGGAGAACCCGCGCGCCGCGCTGCACGCCTTCGCGGCCCTCGCCAGGAAGTCCGCCGCACGGCTCGGCCCCGGCCACCCCTACACGCTGCGGCTGCGGCAGAGCTACGCCGACTGGACCGGGATCGCGGGCGACCCCGGAAGCGCTTCGCGGCTGTACGCGGTCATCGTGTACGACTGCACCCGTCTGCTCGCCCCCGGGCACCCCACCACCGAGGCCGCCGAAGACGGTGCCCGGCACTGGGCGAATACCGCCTTCGCGTCCCCCGCCGCCTGGCCCAGCCGGGGTCTGCCGTCCGGTGAGCCCGCCGACTGGCCCGAACTGCCCCCGCTGCCCGCCTCCATGGCCGCACTCCTCAGGTCCGCGCACGCCGAACAGAGCACCCACATCGAGTTCTCCAACGCCTGCGATCAGTCCCTGCGCCTGTACTGGCTCGACTACGAGGGCCAAGCCCAGCTCTACCGCGTCCTGGCCCCCGGCGAGTCCTACCTCCAGCAGACCTTCGTGAGCCACCCCTGGATCTCCGTGGAGGCGGGCGGCACCATCCGCAGCGCCTTCCTGCCTTCGGCCGCACCGGCTCGGGTGGTGCTGCGCTGAGGGTGCGGCGCGGGGTGCGCGTCCTCACCCCGCCGGGGCCAGTGCGGTCGACGGTGCCCGCCGGGGTGCCGGCCGGTCCAGGTGCGTGACGACCGTGGAGTAGAAGCGATGCACGGCGTCGTCGACGCTGCGGATGAAGCCGGACTCGGCACTGCCGCGGCTGCTGCCCATGTTCTTGAAGAGGGACAGCTTGAAGCCGGTGATCTGCACCCCGTTCTTCGGAAGGATGTCCGCCGGCTCCGGGCGCAGCCGTTCCAGCGTGCCTCGCGGGCCTCCTCCCTCACCCTCCACCAGCGCCTCGATGTGCAGGTCGGCGGGTGCTTCGGCGAGTCGGCGCACGAGCCGTTTGGCCCAGGCCAACGGGGAGCCCTGCACAGGCGCGGGAATGTCCATGGCCGTGCGCAGCTTGCCGGTGCGCAGGTCCGCGGTGATCACGAGTACACCGGGGGTGCCCTCTATCCGTACCTCCCCTTGCAGACGGCCTTCGGCGCAGAGCTGGTTCGCCAGCATGGAGCGTCGGGCCCCCGCGGTGGTCCCGCGCCGGGAGCGGTGTACCGGCAGTACCTTCTGCCCGAGCTCACCGCCGAGCCTGAGACAGACCTGGCGGATCAGCCGCTCCCAGCTCTCCACCACCTCCAGGGTGCGCGGGTCTCCCTGGCACAGGGTTTCGTCGTCGATACCGTTCCGTACCGGCACCCAGGCCGACCCCATGTTCTGGAAGCCGTGGCATCCGGAGTTCTCGTGCTGGAGGTAGTGAAGCAGCTCCTGGAGCAGCCAGGCGTGCGCGCCGTTGCCCACGCCCTCGTGCCGGATCAGCAACTGCGCCTGGTGCGCCACCTCTGCCCACGACAGGTGCCACAGGGCCACCCTGTGCTTGCGTCGCCCGTCGACCCGCACGTCGACCAGCGGGCTGCCCTCGAGCGCCACGTCGTTCGACAGCGTGATCACGGCCTCGTAGCCGCGGCGCGCGGCGATGTCCATGTACGCCTGCACCTGCTCGGCACGCAGAGCGTTCCCGTTGGTCTTCGTCTCGACCAGCGCCGTCCACAACTTTCCGGCACGCTCCACACGGACGACCCCGTCAGGGCGCCGCGGGGAGTCGCCGCACGGCAGGACGACCTCGGTGAACGTCTCCATGCGGCCTGCGGGCGCCCCGAACGCGGCGGTCAGCCTCCTGCCGAACTCGGGGACCTGCGCCATCACGGACAACAGTACGGATGTGGCCCGCGTCTCTCGGTCACGGTCACTCTTGAGCACGGAGACCGGAAAGAGCCGGGCCTCCTTCCAGGACTCGTTCTCCGCCAGTGTCTTCTTGGCTGCTTTCGGCAGCGTGACCTTCTTCTTGGCGGTACGGGGCCGGGGGCGCGGCCGCAGCGGCGCGTCGACCGCCGCCGCCTCGGGCCGTCGCGGCGCCGGTACGGCGTCCAGCGCCTCTCCTGGTGCTCGATCGGCGGCTCGGCCGGCCGCCCCTCCGGTGTCCGCGTCCGGGGTCGTGCCGGTCGTGCCGTCGTCGAGGTCCTCGCGCTCCGTGGCCTCGAGCTCCTGCTCGGCGGCCGCGTCGTCGTCGATGTCGACACCGAAATCCGTGGCCAGGCTCGCCAGACCCGTGTCGTACCCCTGTCCCACCGCCCGGAGCTTCCACGTCCCGCCGCGGCGGTAGAGCTCACCGAAGATGAACGCGCTCACCGAACCGGCGTCCTCGATCGCGTACCGGAGCAGGCCCTCTCCTGAGCCGTCGGCCAGGGTGAGTTGCAGGTCGTCCAGGTCGCCGAACCGCGCCCCGGCATAGCGGCTCGCCGCCACCACGATCCGCTCGACGTCCGCGGGAACGGCCGAGAGGTCGAAGCTGATCCGATCCTTGTTCCCACTGCCGCTGGGGGACTTGCCCAGTAGTTGTACGCTTCCGTCGGCGGCCACCGGGTTGTTGTAGAAGTAGAAATCGTCGTCGCCGCGCACCTTTCCGTCGGTGTTGAGCAACAGAACCGAGACGTCCGCGTCCCCCTCACCCGTCGCGCTCGTCCAGTCCAGACTCACGACCACGGATTCGACGCTCTCGCCCAGAGCCGCCAGGTCCACGTTGGCACCCTTGGTCAACTCGTACATGTCCCCCACCCCCATGGCGCACGACGGACGCCCCTCGGCCACCCCTGACCGCACGCCGCCGTTCCTGTGTGACGCACAACACATCTGGCTGAGAGGACTGTAGTACTCGGAGGACACGCTTCGCGGCTGTCCGGCCGGAATCACTCGCAGCGGACGCCGTACCGATGACTTCCCGCGCCCCCCGCGGTCAGTACTCCACAGGCTTCGGGAGAGGACAGCGGCATGGGTGACGTACAGCGGCGGGTGCAGGAAGTCATCGACGGGATGGTGGCGTCGGGGGACGAGCGGGGGGTGCAGGTGGCCGTCTATCAGGGCGGGCGGCTGGTGGTCGATGCCGTGGCCGGGGTCGCCGATCCGGGGTCGGGGCGGCTCGTGGAGTCGGGGACGCCCTTCTATACGTACTCGATGGTCAAGGGGGCGGCCGCCACGCTCGCGCACATCGTGGGCGGGCGCGGGCTGTTCGGGCCCGACACCTCCGTCGCGGAGCTGTGGCCCGAGTTCGGTGTCCGCGGCAAGGAGCATCCCGCTCGACACCCGGGTCGAGGACCTCTGCGACTGGGACAGGATGTGTGCCGTGATCGCCGACGCCGAGCTGTGGTGGGAGCCGGGGACGAAGGTCGGCTACCACGCCTACACCTTCGGCTACATCGTCGGGGAGCTGCTGCGGCGCGCCACCGGCAAGCCCATCTCGCAGCTGCTGTACGAGGAGATCGGCGTTCCGCTGGGCATCGCCGACGAGATCTACTTCGGGATGCCGGTCGAGCAGCACGCGCGGCTGGCCCGGCTGGAGGACGCGCCCGCCCCCGAGGCCGCGGAGGGCGGCGGGGAGCCGGCCGTGGACCCCGATCTCCCCATGTTCCGGTCCGCCCCGATGGTCACGTTCCCCACGGCCGCCCTCGGCAACCGCACCGACGTCCTCGCCGCCGACATCCCCGCCGGCGGCAAGACCACCGCCCGCGCCATGGCCCGCATGTACGCGGCCCTGCTGGGGGAGGTCGACGGGGTGCGGCTGCTCGGCTCCGAGCAGGTGGACGCGGCCACCGCCCTCTCCTCGAGCGGCACCGACGAGATCTTCGGGGTGCCGACAGCGTGGGGGCTCGGCTATGCCATCGGCGGTCTGTCGGGCGAGCTCACCGAGGCGGGGCGTGCCGTGTTCGGCGTCGGGGGCGCCGGGGGGACCTTCGCCTACGCGGACCGTGCCCGCGGCATCGGTTTCGCCCTGGCCAAGAACCGGCTCACCCATGACTTCGCCAGTTCCCAGAAGGTCATCGACGTCGTCGAGGAGGAGTTGGGGTGACGTGCGCCCCCCTCCGCACCGCTCCCTTGGCTCCTTCTGGCCCGCGGCCCCGCGTCAGCACCACCCCCCTGACAGGCTTCGCGTCACCACCGCGCTCAGTACCCGCACCCCCCGCGTCGACGCGGGCGCGATGCCCGTGAGTTCCCGTACGCGGCGCAGGCGGTAGTCCAGGGTGCGCGGGTGGACGTTGAGGGCCGTCGCCGTGGCCGTGCGGTTCATGTCGTGGTGGTAGTAGGCGTCCAGGGTGACAAGGAGGTCCGGGCCCGGGGCCAGGCGGTGGGCCAGGGCGCGCAGCCAGTCGTCGACGAACGGCGCGTCCGCCACCGCCAGTTCGACGAAGACGTCCGCCACCGTGTGCGTGCCGAGGCGCCGCGGGGCGCGGTGCAGCGGGGCCGCCCTGCTGACGCGGCGGGCGCGGTCGAGGGCCGCGGCCAGCTCCGGGCCCGACGCCGTGGCGGTGCCCGCGGCACAGGGGAGGCCGAGGGCTCCGGCGAAGTCCCGTACGAGGTCACCGGCCGACTGCGGCGGCGGCAGCGGTACGGAGGCCGCGATCGGCGGCGGGCACGGGGTGAGAGCGATCAGTTCGCCGCCACCTCCCTCCGGCGTCTCGGCGCAGCGCCACACCAGTGGCACCTGGTACGCCTTCACCAACGACTCGAGTTCGCCGTCGAGTTCCCGGTCGCGGCCGTTCGTCGCAGGGCGCCAGTCCGGTACCCGTACCACCGTCACCGCCCAGTGCTCCGCCTCCCACGGGAGTCCCACCGCCGACGCCAGTTCACCGGCCATGGGGTCGCCGGTGAGCAGGGTCCCGGTGAGCAGGGCGACCTGCTCCACGTACGGCAGGCGGTGCCGCAGGCCCGTCACGAATCCCCGGCAGTACGCCCCGACGCCGCGCTCGCCCTGGGCGGCGAACCAGCTCATCATGCGGATGAGTTCGTCGACACCCGAGCCGCGGAGCGCGTCGGCCGCCTCATTGAGCTCGCGGAGCATCAGCGCGGTGTGCAGTCCGAGGACCCGCTGGCGGGATTCGAGGGACATTCCCGTCCGGCCGCGGGATTCCCCCATCGACGCTATGTGGTCGAGATCGCTCTGCGTCAGCGCGAGCTGGGACGGGGACATCTCGATGGTGCGGCGCCGCAGCCACACCGCGTACTCCAGCGTCTCGGACCGCGCCCGGGGATCCGCTTCCAGCACCCCGAACTCCGGGATCTCCTGCGCGTACGTCTCCACTTCCCGGCGTGCCGAGGCCGGTGCCCGCCGGGCCAGCTCCGCGAAGAGGCTGCCCATGGGCGTGAGGATGCCAGTGGGGGCGCGCGGGCCGACAGGGGAAATCCGGACGGCGTTTATCACTTCGGGTAAAGCGAAGGGGTTTTTCCCCGGTGTTTTCGGGAGTTGATTTGTCACGGGGTGCAAAGTTTGCGCGGCAGGAAGGCCCTTGTCGTTCTGGCCGCTTGTGGGGATCTCGACCCCCTGGGCTAATGGGGATTCTTCTTCAGCAGCCAGCAGCCAGCAGCCAGCAGCCAGCAACCAGCAACCAGCAACCAGGAGGGTTTCGCTCATGAACAGAACGCTCCGCAAGAGAATCATGGCGGCGGTGGCAGCCACCTCCGCGTCCGTCGCGCTCCTCGTGGCCGTTCCGGCCAGCAGCGCGGCGGTCCCCGACGCCCCCGCCGCCCCCGGTGCTCCCGCCCGTGACGCCGCCGCCACCCCGAGCCTGCGGGCGTACGGGACCCTCGTCGACGGCACCCTGATGGCCACCTTCACCACCGACCGGCCGGACAGGCTCGACTGGGTGCGGGCCGTCAGCGGCCTCAGCGGGGACCAGCGTCTCATCGGCCTCGACTTCCGCGTCCAGAACAACACGCTGTACGTCGTCGGCGACAAGGGCGGCATCTATACGGTCAAGCTCCCGCCGGCGGTCCCGGAGCCGGTCGCCACCAAGGTGTCCCAGCTGCAAGTGGACCTGTACGGCACCAATTTCGGCGTCGACTTCAATCCCGCGGCCGACCGGCTCCGCGTGGTCAGCGACCGGGGGCAGAACCTGCGGCACAACCTCGGCGACCACAGCACCGTCGAGGACACCGTCCTGACGACCCCGCCCCTCACCGGGCCGACCCGCGGTGTCACCGCCGCCGCCTACACCAACAACGACCTCAACGGGACCACCGCGACCACCCTCTTCGACATCAACGCCACGAGCGACCAGGTCCTGATCCAGGCACCTCCGAACGCGGGCTTCCTGAACGCGACCGGTGCCCTCACCGTCGACGCGGGCGCGGACGCCGGTCTGGACGTCTACAGCCAGCTGACGCAGGGCAAGACGACCGCGAACAGCGCCTTCGCCACCCTCACGCCCGCCGGCGCGCGCACTTCGTCCCTCTACGGAGTGAACCTCCTGACCGGCGAGGCGACGTCCGTCGGCCAGTTCCCGCTGAGCGTCACCGATCTGGCGATCAGCCTCACCGGAAGTTGAGGCGAGCCGCCGTCCGGAGGCTGGAACTTACCGGCGGGGGAAGGCGTTGGCAGGAATACACGCGGGAGCCCCCGCGGACGAGCGAACGTCAATGACATGGCAGCCGAGGTGGCACGCATGGCGATGTGGGACCGGATCAAGGACCAGGCAAAGGGTCTGCAACAGTCGCAGGGTTCCCGGAGCTCCGGCGGTCACGGGCACTCCGGCCCGATGGGGTCCTCGGGGTCGTCGGGCTCCAAGGGATCGAAGGCCCAGCTGGTGGGCATGCTCAAGTCGCAGCTCACGTCCTTGAAGACGGAGCTGAAGAGCGGCGCCTACCGCGACGCCAGCATGGCCGTGTGCGCCCTGGTAGCCGCCGCCGACGGGAACGTCGACCCGGCCGAGCGCCAGCACGTGGAAACGCTGATCCTCCAGAACGACGTCCTCCAGAACTTCCCGCCCGAGCAGCTTCGGCAGCGCTTCAACAAGCACGTCGACCAGCTGTCGATGAACTTCCAGCAGGGCAAGGCCGAGGCCATGCAGGAAGTCGCCAAGGCGGCGAAGAAGCAGACGGAGGCCAAGGCCGTCGTCCAGACCGGCTTCGTCGTCGCCGGCGCCGACGGGTACATCGCACCGGCCGAGGAGCAGGTGCTGCGCGAGGTCTGCCAGGCGCTCGGTGTGTCCCCGCAGGAGTTCGGCCTCTGACAGGTCCCGCCCGGCCCGCGCCGGCCCGCGTGCAGCGGGTCGGCGCGGGGTCGCGCGGAGGCCGTGTGCCGGTGCGGCCGCCCCTACCGGGTCGGCCGCCACCGACCGGCCCTCGGCCCCAGGTCCCGGCTCCCTGACTCCTGGTCTACTGGTCCGAGTAGCTGAAGTCGCCCACGGTCCAGGCGCTGACGTCCGCGATCGCGACGCGGTACATGCCGCCGGTCTCGGGGATGCCCACGTTGCCCTGGAGGATGCGGGCGAGGTGGAAGTGCAGGTGCGTGGGCGTCCGGCCCGCCCCGCCACCGGTCCGTTCCGACGGGCCCTCCGGCGGGCCTGCCGACGGACCCTGCGCCCGGCTTTCCGAGGGACCCTCCGTCCGGCCTCCCGACGGGCCCTCCGTACGGCTCTCCGGCGGACCCTCCGCGCGGCCGTCCGGCGGCCCCTCGCCCCGGCTCTCCCCGAAGACGTCCGCGAACGGGCCGAGGCGGGACGAGTCCTTCAGGACCTCCGACACCCGTTCACGCCACACCCTTTCGGGGGCCAGGCGACCGGTGATGACCGTGCCTCCGACGACGACGGTCAGCGACATCTGATTCGTGTTCTCCGACTCCACCTTGGCGGAGATGTTGACGAGCAGCTCGTCGGGCTTCGACATGACAGAGGATTCTATGGGGCGCCCGGGCCCCACCGGCATGCCGCCGTCACACGGGCATCGCGCGGCGCGAGGCCCGGTGGAACCACCGGACGCGGGTATCCGCCCGTACATGGGTGAGATTCTCGTCGGCTCCTGTTCGTGGACGGACCCCGCACTGGTGCGCAGTGGTTGGTATCCACGGGGGCGACGCGACGCGGAGGGCAGACTGCGGTACTACTCCGAACGCTTCCCGGTGGTCGAGGTCGACTCGGGCTACTACGCGCTGCCGAGCGCGCGGAACAGCGGGCTGTGGGTCGAGCGGACCCCGCAGGGGTTCGTGTTCGACGTGAAGGCCTTCTCCCTGCTGACCGGCCACCCGACGAAGCGGGCCGCGCTCCCCGCCGACCTGCGGGACCGGCCGCGCGGTCGCAGCCTGGTGACGGAGGTGTGGGCACGGTTCGCGGAGGGGATCGAGCCGCTGCGGGCGGCCGGGCGGCTCGGGAGCGTGCTGTTCCAGTTCCCGCCCTGGCTCGGGCCCGGGGCGCGGGGCGAGGAGTTCGTCGAGGAGTGCGCAAGGCTCACCGCGGGGTGGCCGGTCGCCGTCGAGTTCCGGCATCCGGCGTGGTGGCGGCAGGGGCAGGAACGGGAGACCGCGGCGCTGCTCGCCCACCACGGCTTCGCCTCCGTGGCCGTCGACATGGCGCAGGACCTGCCCTCGTCCGTCCCCCCGGTCACGGCTGTCACCTCGCCCCGGCTCTCGGTCGTACGGTTCCACGGCCGCAGCAGGTCCTGGGGGACCGGCAGCAAGGAGGACCGCTTCCGGTACGCGTACGGCGATGCCGAACTGGCGGAGTGGGCGCCGCGGCTGCGGGCTCTCGCCGAGCGGGCGGAACGGGTGCACGTGCTGTTTAACAACTGCTGCGGGGACGCGGCCGTGCGGGCCGCGGAGACGATGGGGCGGCTGCTGCGGGTGGCGCAGGCCGCCTGATCCGGCGGGAGGACCGCCGGGCCCGGCAGGGGAGCCGCCCGGCCCGGCGGAGGAACCGCCTGGCCCGGCGGAGGAGCTGGCCCGGCCTGGCAGGGGGCCGCCCGGCCCGGCGGAGGAATCGCCCGGCCCGGCGGAGGAGCTGGCTCGGCCCGGCAGGGTAGCCGCCCGGCCCGGCAAGGGAGCCGCCGGATCCGGCCGGGGAAACGCCCGGCCCGGGCGGCGCAGTGGCCGCCGCATCCTGTCCGGCAGGACATGCGCCGCCGCAGCCAGGCCCGCCTCGACCAGGCCCGCCTTGTCCAGGTCCGCCGCAGCCAGGCCCGCCTCGACCAGGCCCGCCTTGTCCAGGTCCGCCGGAACCAGGTCCACCTCGACCAGGCCCGCCGCAACCAGGCCATCGCGATGGAGCGGGGGGGAGCCGGGGGAGGGCGGCAGAGACGCCGGGCGGTAGGAGTGCGCCGAGACCTGGATGAGCGCTCGTGTCGTGTTGTGTGTGCTGGAAGTCCAAATCCCTCTGAGAAGTGGCCTCATTGAGCCACACTCTCCCTCATGGTCAGTCGCGATCACGGGCCCGGACCGGTCCCGCCCCCTCAGCCCGAGCACCGGCCCGTGCCCGGCAACCCCTACGCCCGGCCGCAGTCCGCCCCCGGCCCGGCCGGAGCGGGACGCGGGCGGGCCTTCGGCATCGGTGCCGGAGCCCTCGCCCTGTTGCTCGTCGGCGCCGGTGCCTTCGTCCTCACGCGGGGGGACGACGACGGCGGTTCCGGTGAGCCCGTCGCGGCGGAGAGTTCACGTGCGCCCCGCCAGCCGGAGCAGCCGGGGCAGACCGGGCGGAGCGACGACAAGGACCGGGGCGACCGCGGGGTCGTCGACGTCAACGCCGGGCGCGGGCCCGGGGACGCCGAGGCCTGGGTCGCCGTCAACGACATCGAGCTGCCCGGCAAGGGCGCCATGCTGTTCGACCTCTGGCACGCGGGCGACATCGTGGCGCAGGCCGAGTACGACGAGATCACCGGGTTCGGGGCCGACGACGGCACGAAGAAGTGGTCCGTGCGGGTGCCCGGCGCGGTGTGCGACACCCCCGTGAACGCCTCTCCCGACGGGAAGGTCGCCGTGCTCTACACCGAGAGCAGGGCCAGGCAGACCGGCAAGTGCAACCAGCTCCAGGTGATCGACCTGCGAACCGGCGAGAAGGGCTGGCACAAGGAGCTCGTCGAGCACGGCCTGTCCGACTCCACCAGCATGGCGCACGTCGCCGTCAGCGGCTCCACGGTCATGGTCGACCAGGACTCCACCGCGCACGCCTACCGCCTGCGTGACGGCAAGCGGCTCTACACCACCAGGACGGAGCGCCAGGGCGCCTGCTATCTGCGCGGGGTCGCCGGTGGCAGCGGTCTGCTCCAGGTGCAGTCCTGCGCGGCCGGGAGCGAGCGCACCCACGGCCGCCTGAAGAAGCTCGATCCCCGTACCGGAAAGGTCGACTGGGTCTACCGCGGCAAGAAGGGGTGGACCATCGACAAGGTGTACTCCGTGGACCCGGCGGTCGTCACCCTGCGCAGCCGCGAGGACACGGACAAGTGGGCCGTGGCAGCCATCGGCGCGCGGGGCGAGCAGCGCTCCTGGATCGAGTTCGCCGACCGGGAGGAGTTCGAGATGTGCACCGGCGCCGGAGACTCCGGTGAGGGCGTGCAGAACTGTCCGGGCGGTGTCGTCTCCGGCGACACCCTGTACCTCGCCGGTTCGCCGGAGGACGGCCTCCTCGGCCCCAGCAGGGTCGCCGCCTTCGATCTGGCCACGGGCAGGCGCGCGTGGTCCGCGGGGGCGAACGGCCGCCAGCTCGTTCCCGTCGCCGCGAGCGGTGGCGGCCGGGCCGGGGTGATCATCTACGCCCGCGCGTCCCTCGGGAAGACGGGGCAGACCCTGCGCTTCGGCGCCGGGGGCGGAAAGCCCGAGGTGCTGCTGCGGCACACCGCGGCCGCCCGGGAGATCGAGTCCGGCATGTTCGCGGGCATCACGCTCTACGCCGAAGGCCGGTTCTACGTCAGCCCGACCCGGCTCGACGGCAGGTCCCACGGCGGCAAGGGCGAGGAGGGAGACGGGCGGCTGCTCTCCTTCGGCAAGCCGTGACCCACCCTCCTCAACACGGCCCTCTTTCGCACGGCAAGCCGTGCCCCCGCCCTCCTCCGCTCACCCGACTCGGCTGCCCCGCCGCCGCACACCCTCCCCTCCACGGAGCCCCGATGACCCACCCGCCCCAACAAGGACCCGCCCCCGAACAGCCCCGGTCCGGCGGCACCTTCGGCCCGCCCCCACCGGACCACCCCGCAGGTTTCGGGCCACCGGTGCCGCCGCCCCCGGACGGCTTCGGCGCGCCCGCGCCCGCACGGGGGCCGGAGGGCGGTCAGGGGCACCGAAGGCGCACGGCCGTCGTCGGCGCCGCGGTCCTCGCCGTCGCACTGATCGTCGGCGGTGGCATCCGGTACGCCGTGAGCAAGGGCGACGGGGGTGACAAGGACGGCGGGAACCGGGCGGCGGGCAAGCCGGTCGACGACGGTGCCGGGCCCGCGTACGAGAAGCCGCGGGAGAAGGTGCCCGCCGACCCCAAGGCCTTCTACAAGGGGGCGGGCGGGCAGCCCGGCCTGCCCGAGGGCGAGAGCACCTACCGGGTGCACGGGTCCTGGCTGACGGACAAGGTGTTCGCCAAGGCATCCGTCGGCAGGATCAGCGGGCTCGACGCGGCCACCGGCACCCGCGTGTGGGTCCTGCCCAAGCCCGGCATGTCGTGCGCGGGCTCACCGAACCTCGGCAGGGGCAACATCGCCGTGGTGGTCACCCAGCCCCCGGGCGAGGACGAGCGCGGCACCGGCGCCCCCTGCACCGAGGTCACCGCGTTCGACGTCGACGACGGCAGGAAGCTGTGGACCAAGTCGGTCACCATCGGCTACCAGAAGGAGAAAACGGCCTTCAACCAGGCCACCATCAGCGGTGACACGGTCGCCGTCGCAGGACTGTACGGCGGTGCGGCCTTCGATCTGCGCAGCGGAAGGCCGCTGTGGAAGCCCAGGCAGGGTGAGACGTGCCGAGACGTCGGCTACGGCGGCGGCGATCAGCTGGTCGCCGTCCGCTCGTGCGGCGACCACGGCTCCGCGCGGATCAAGGTGGAGGTGCTCGACCCGGCATCGGGCAGACCGCGGTGGAGCAGCGGACTGCCCGCGGGCGTCCGCACCCCGAGCGTCATCTCCACCCGGCCGGTGGTGGTCGCGGCCGACTCCGGCGAGATCACGTCGTCCGGCGCGTCGGACGTCTTCTCCTTCGACGCCCGCGGAAGACTCCGTACGAAGATCGCGCTACCGCCCGAGCGGTACATGCACCAGTGCGGCACCCAGTCGGTCGCCGAGGACTGCCGGGGCGTCACGGCGGGCAACGACAGGCTGTACGTCGCGACCGCGCGGCGCGACACCGCGGACGGCCTCACCTCGACCAACGACATCGTGGCGTTCTCGCTGGCCACCGGCAGGACCACCGGCGAGAAGCTGGCCGGCGGCGACAACTACCCGGTCTTCCCGATCCGCATGGACGGCGGGAACCTCCTCGTGTACAAGAGCGCGCCCTTCACGCGGGTCTACTCCGTCCACGGCCGCACCCTGAAGCAGACCCTGCTCCTGGACGCCGGTGCCCGGCCGAGCAGCCTGGTCGCCCTGCGCTCCGAGCTGCGCTTCACCCACGGCAAGCTGTACATCAGCGGCGATCTGATCTCCCGGCCCACGTCGAAGGGCTCCGCACCGACGATGGTGTTCGGTTTCGCCGCCGAGTAGCCTTGGCCCCCGACGGACATATGGGTGCGAAGTGCCGACGGTGCGACGCGGTGGAGGAACAGGGACGGTCGACCGATGCCGCGGATCGTGCGGAAGGTCCGGGGCGCGCTGCGGGCGGAGTGGCGGTGTGTACCGCTCGCGGCCTGGCGGGAGCTGCGGGAGCGGCGCCCGCACGCCGCCCTGCTCGCCGTCCCGCTCGGTCTCTCGCTCGCGCTGACGGCGAGTCTCGCCATGATCTGCCTGCACGAGCTCCAGCAGATCCCGGCGAGCGACCGCCTCGTGCGCCTCGCCGGAGAGGTGCGCGCCGATCAGCCGCTGTGGGTGTCGCTGCTGCGCACGCCCCTGTCCGTGCTCGTCCCCACCCGGGACCAGCCGGTGTGGGGCGGCCTCCCGCGCCTGGTCCTGTCCCTCGGCCTGGCCCAGCTCCTGCTCGGAGCGCGGCGGACGCTGCTCGTCGGGTACGGCGCGACGCTGGCCGGCACCCTCGGCGCGCGGGTCATGGTGGCCATCGGGCCCGACCACGTCGCGGGGGTGCCGGCCGCGTACGCCCACGACGTGGACACCGGGGCGTCCGCGGCCGTCGTGGGCCTCTTCACCTATCTGTCGGTGCGGCTGCGGGCGCCCGTGCTGTGCCTGGCGTTCGTCGTACCGACGGTCGTGGGCTCGGTCCTGGAACCGAACCTCGCCGGGCGCGAACACCTGGTCGCCGTCGCCTGCGTCACCGCCGTGGCCGTGCTCCAGGAGCGGCGCAGGCCGGGCGAGTTCGGGGCGGGCGGTCCCGCGGGGCCGCTCAGACGGAGCCGAGGTCCGAGGACAGCCACCGCTCGGGGCTGAGCCGCACGACCACTTGCTCGCCGTGCTCCTTCGCGGCCTTCTCCACATAGGCGTCCACCTTCTCGGCCGGAAGGTAGCGGGAGGCCATCTCGTGCAGTTGCTCGTGGGTCGCGGCCTCGGTGGCGACGACGGCACCCTCCACGGACACGTAGCGGACCGTCGGCTCGACGCGTTCCACCATGAGCGAGAAGCGGCCCGCCGCACCGATCAGCCTGGCCTTGAGCGAGTCGCGCCCCGTCATGATCCACACATCGCCGCCGGGCTCGTACTGGTACCAGATGGGGACGGTGAGCGGTGCCCGCCCGTTCTCCCCGGACTCCACGGCGAGCGCCGCGATGTGCGGCTCGGCCAGGAACTCTTCGCGTTCTGCGCGGTTGAGAGCCATCGTCGATCTCCTCAGGAGTGGATGAACCTCCTGCATACCCCGTCGAGTGCCGTGCCGTACACAGCACATCGCGGTTCACCGCCGGGTTCACGTACGGTGAAAGTCCGGCTGTAGGAGCCGTAGGGGACGTCACACCTGGGGGGCCTGACATGGCACTGTTCGGAAACGCCCACACCGTCGACCCGGCGTCGGCGCAGCAGGACTACGCACGCCTCATGGGGCACGGCGAGCAGGTGTACGCGGCGTACCGCCTCATCCGTGACACCATCCTGCTCACCGACCGCCGCATGATCTTCATCGACAAGCAGGGCATGACGGGCAAGAAGGTCGAGTACCACTCGGTGCCCTACCGCAGCATCACCCACTTCGCGGTGGAGACCGCCGGTCACTTCGACCTCGACGCGGAGCTGAAGATATGGATCTCCAGCAACCCCGTGCCGATCGAGAAGACCTTCACCAAGGGCGTGGACATCTACGAGGTGCAGGCGATCCTCACCCAGTTCGTGGCCCGGTAGTCCCGATTAGTCCGGATCCGGACCTGGGGGTACGTTCATAGGTGCACTGCACAGCGACAGCACAGCGACACCCAGGGAACGACCCCCATGATCTTCATCACCGTCAAGTTCACCGTCCGCCCCGAGCGGAGCGACGAGTGGCTGGACCTCGTCGACGACTTCACCCGCGCCACCCGTGCGGAACCGGGCAACCTGTTCTTCGAGTGGTCCCGCAGCGTCGACGACCCGCACCAGTTCGTGCTCGTCGAGGGCTTCCGCGACGGCGAGGCGGGCGCGGCGCACGTGGAGTCCGCGCACTTCGCGGCCGCCATGGACACCATGTCGTACGCCATCGCCACCGTCCCGCAGATCGTCAGCACCGACATCCCCGGCATGACCGGGTGGGGCGAGATGGGCGAGGTCGCACCGCGCGAGGCCTGATCGTGTACGCGGCACGGGTGCCCCGGACCGTGGTGGTCCGGGGCACCCGTGCGAGGGGGGTGCGGTGGCCTCAGGCGGCGGGCAGCCGGTCGAGGAAGCCGTGCACCGTGCGGATGCGGCCGTCGTCGGCGAGTTCGATCACGTCGAATCCGGCGACCGGGGCGGAGCCGTCCGTGTCGGACACCAGCACCCAGGTGAAGCGGGCGATGCCGTGGTGGCCGTCGACCTCCCCCGTGTGGCGGAACGAGAATCCGGGGAACTGCTCCCTGGCTCCGGCGATGACGGCGGCGACGCCCTCGTGGCCCGCGACGTCGGCCAGCGGGTCGGTGTACGTGCCGTCCTCGGTCCACGCGGCGGCCACGGCCTTGGGCAGCTCGGCGGCGTCGGCGGTGTTCCAGGCCTCGAAGTAGCGGGCAACGGCGGTCTCGTGAACGTGCTCTGCGGGCATGGTGTTCGCCTCCTGCGTGGTCGTGGACCGGACTTCTGCCCCGGAGCCCGAGCGGAGTGCGCCGCCCGGGTTCCGGTGACTCCAAGACTGCCGGGCGGGCGCCGGGGGGTCGATTACGCCCGAGGTAATGCCCCCCGGCCGCCCGCCCTCCCAACCCACCCCCCGGCCTCAGCCACCTCCGCCCCCCGGGAACCTTCCGCCGCACCCCCGACTGTGCTTGCCTGGGACCCGGTTGCGCCCCCCAGGAGAGGAAGTCGCGGATGCGCAAGGCGTGGTGGGCGGCGACCCTGCTGGGCACGCTCCTGCTCGGCGGCTGCGGAGACCCCGGCTCCGGAACCCGGACCGCACCCCCCGCCCCCCTCCCGGGCGACAGCACCCCTTCCCGGACCACCCCCGGGCACGCGGAAGCCGACACCCCCGGCGAGGAGCGCAGCCGGGACAAGGGCGAGGACAGGGGCAGGGAGCGCAAGCCGTCCGGGCGGCCGCCCGAGGTCCTCTATCTGGGCGACTCCCTGGCCATGGAGAACCAGGACGTCCTCGGCGGCCTCCTCCGCGAGCAGCTCGGCGCCCGCTACACCAGCGCCCCCTACTCGGGCACCACCCTCTGCGACTACCTGGAGGGCACCGGCAAGGACTCCCTCGTACCGGACAAGCACAAGGCGGCGGCCCTGGTGCGCGCGGCCCGGCCCGACTACGTGGTGCTCCAGTTCTGGGGCAGCGCCTGGGGCTACACGCCCTGCATGGACGGCATCACGTACGACAAGGCGCGGCAGACGTACCTCTCGCGGTACGCGGCCGACGCGCGGCGGCTCACGCGGCAGATCGAGGAGGCAGCGCGGGACGGCGGCGGCAGGCGGCCGAAGGTGGTGTGGGTGTCCCAGGGCCCGGACGCGATGACCCCCGACAGGGTGCGCCGCGTGAACGGGATCTACCGCCGACAGGCCGCCACCGCGGGCGACCTGGTCTCCGACGCGGGCAGGGCCGTCAGCCCGGCCGCCGACCGCTACACCTGGGCGGAGCACCTGCCGTGCACCGCGTACGAGCGCGCGCACCCCGCGTACTGCACCGAGCCCGGGAGCGGCCGCACCGCCCTGCACCGCCCCAAGGACTTCCTGCACTTCTGCCTGGCCCCGACGACCGCCAAGTCGCGCCCCTGCCCAGTGCGTTCACCGGGCATCCGGCGCATCGCCCAGGCGGTCACGGACACGGTGCGCGCCCACCGCGGCTAGCGTCCGGCGCCCGGTCGGCTAACGGCGCCAGGCGTCGTACGACATCACGTCCCCGGCGCGGACGGCGAAGTCCGGCTGGTCCTCGGTGAAGAGGACCTCCAGGCCGAGCACCTCGCCGCTCGTGGGGTCCAGGATCAGCATATAGCGCAGGTGCTCGTCCGGGGTGTCGTGCACGTACGCCTGCCCGGTGCGGCCGAGGCGGTCGGTGACGGTGCCCTCGGCGCGCAGGCCGCCGGTGCCCGCGAGTACCCGGGCGAGCGCGGCGCTCTCGCGGGCGCCGAGCGTCCAGTTGTCCAGGAGCTGGGGCAGGGAGTCGAGGAGCTGCTGGGTGGTGACGGCGCCGGTGCGGCGCGGGAACCCGGGCTCGCGGACCTCCGTGAGGTAGGCGCGCAGGGCGGCGGGGGTGCCCGGCGGGCGGGCCCAGGGCGGCGCGTCGGACCGGCTCGGCGGGTAGACGCGTTCGCCCACGAGCTCGCCGTCGGACTCCACGCGCTCGGTGCGGCCGCCGTCGGGCCGCCAGCGGACCTCGCGCTCCTCGGGCAGGGTGACGGGGCGTTCGGCGTCGGGGCCCGAGTCCATGGCGAGGCTCCAGCTCTGTACGTGCCCACCCCTGCGCAGCCGCGGCCCGCCGTCGCGGGCGATGGCCTCCGCGCGGTCGGCGATGCGGTCGAGCGGCATCGTCACGGAACCCGCGCGCGGGTGCAGGGCGCTCGGCGCCGCGGTGGCGGACGCGGCGCCGAGGCCCGGCACGGTCAGGGCGAGCACGGCGGCGAGGGCCACGGCGGCGGCCTCCGCCCAGAGCACGACGCGGCGGCGGGCGCGGGCGCGGGCGGTGCGCAGGAGCTGGTTCAGGCCCCGCTCGGCGACGGCGGTCAGGGGGCGGTCACGCCAGGGCCCCGAGGTCGCCGACACGGGGTTGGCGGCGCGCAGCAGGTCCAGGTCGTGGCGGTCGTCGTCCAGGTGGTCAGTCACGGCTCTCAACTCCCGCTCGTCCCGCTCGCCCTGCTTGCTCTGCTTGTTCTGCTTGCTCGTCTTGTTCTGCTAGCCCTGCTTGTTCTGCTCGCCCTGCTTGCCCTGCTCGTACGTTCATCTGCATCCGGTCGATCTGCGCGCGGAGTCTGCGGCGGGCCCGGTGCAGGCGCATCGCGGCGGCTCCGGGGCTGCACTCCAGGGCCACCGCGAGCTCGTCGACGCCGAGCTCCTCCCAGGTGGCCAGGCGCAGGGCCTCCCGATCGGCGGGGGAGAGCCGGGCAAGGGCCTCGTGCACCCAGGAGCCGGGGCGTTCGGTGTCCGGGCTGTCCATGACCTGGCGGCCGCCCACGGTCTCGTGGTGCCCGAGGCGGTGCAGCAGGCGCCGGCGGCGGCCGAGTCCGCGCACCGTGTTGGCCAGGCAGTTGCGGGCCACGGCGTACAGCCAGGGCAGCGGCACGTCGGGGAGTTCCGCGCGGCGCCGCCAGGCTATGGAGAAGACGTCCGCCACGACCTCCTCGACCTCGTGTTCCTCCCCCGCGTCGAGCCGGCGCGCGACGAACCGGCTCACCGCCCAGTAGTGCTCGCGGTAGGCGGCCGCGAAGGAATCGTCCGTGCTCATGGACCGTAGGTGTCCGGCATGTCCTCGATCCTCACACCCGGACGGTGTGACTTTCGCGGCGGGGGCGGCCGGGTGTGCGCGGTGATGCGGGAGCGGCTGCCGGACACCTTCGGGGCATGAGGGAAATCGTGAAGTGGCTGACGACCACGGACCACAAGAGGATCGGCACGCTGTATCTGGTCACGTCGTTCGCGTTCTTCTGCGTCGGCGGGGTGATGGCGCTCTTCATGCGCGCCGAGCTGGCCCGTCCGGGTACGCAGATCATGTCGAACGAGCAGTTCAACCAGGCGTTCACGATGCACGGCACGATCATGCTGCTGATGTTCGCGACGCCGCTGTTCGCGGGCTTCGCGAACTGGATCATGCCGCTCCAGATCGGCGCCCCCGACGTGGCCTTCCCGCGTCTGAACATGTTCGCCTACTGGCTCTACCTGTTCGGCTCGCTGATCGCGGTGGGCGGCTTCCTGACCCCGCAGGGCGCGGCCGACTTCGGCTGGACCGCTTACGTCCCGCTGTCCGGGGCGGTGTACTCACCGGGCATCGGCAGCGACATGTGGATCATGGGGCTCGCGTTCTCCGGCTTCGGGACCATCCTCGGCTCGGTCAACTTCATCACCACCATCATCTGCATGCGCGCGCCCGGCATGACGATGTTCCGCATGCCGATCTTCGTGTGGAACGTGCTGCTCACGGCCGTGCTCGCGCTGCTTGCCTTCCCCGTCCTGGCCGCCGCGCTCTTCGCCCTGGAGATGGACCGCAAGTTCGGCGCCCACATCTTCGACGCGGCGAACGGCGGGGGGCTGCTGTGGCAGCACCTCTTCTGGTTCTTCGGCCATCCAGAGGTGTACATCATCGCGCTGCCGTTCTTCGGCATCATCTCCGAGGTCATTCCGGTCTTCTCCCGCAAGCCGATGTTCGGCTACATGGGCCTGATCGGCGCGACCATCGCGATCGCCGGTCTCTCGGTGACGGTGTGGGCACACCACATGTACGTCACGGGCGGGGTGCTCCTGCCGTTCTTCTCCTTCATGACGTTCCTGATCGCCGTACCGACAGGTGTGAAGTTCTTCAACTGGATCGGCACCATGTGGAAGGGCTCGCTGTCCTTCGAGACGCCGATGCTGTGGGCGGTCGGCTTCCTCATCACGTTCGTCTTCGGCGGTCTGACCGGGGTCATCCTGGCCTCACCCGCGATGGACTTCCACTCGTCCGACTCGTACTTCGTGGTCGCGCACTTCCACTACGTCATCTTCGGCACCGTCGTGTTCGCCATGTTCGCGGGATTCCACTTCTGGTGGCCGAAGTTCACGGGCAAGATGCTCGACGAGCGCCTCGGCAAGATCACCTTCTGGACGCTGTTCGTGGGCTTCCACGGCACCTTCCTCGTCCAGCACTGGCTCGGTACGGCGGGCATGCAGCGCCGTGTCCCGGACTATCTGGCGGTGGAGGGCTTCACCGCCCTGAACACGGTCTCCACGATCTTCTCCTTCCTGCTCGGCATGTCGCTGCTGCCGTTCTTCCACAACATCTGGAAGACCGCCAAGTACGGCAAGAAGATCGAGGTCGACGACCCGTGGGGCTACGGCCGCTCCCTGGAGTGGGCCACGTCCTGCCCGCCGCCGCGGCACAACTTCACCTCCCTGCCCCGGATCCGCAGCGAGTCGCCCGCCTTCGACCTGCACCACCCCGAGGTGGAGTCCGACAGCGCCGCCGTCGAGCCGGGGAAGCGGGCCGCGGAGGTGCCGGCGTGACCGCCATGGACGAGCGCGGGGCCGACGCGCGGGCCCTGGTGCGCGACCTGGAGGGGCTGCTGCTCGTCGAGGCCGCGCGGTCCGAGTCCCGCGCGGCCGCCGAGCGCTTCGCCCACCGCCTGCCCTGGCTCACCGAGAGCCAGCGCGAGGAGGTGGAGCGCCAGTACACCGAGGAGCACATGGTGCTCGTCCGCCGCGCCTGGGACCGCACCGCGTCCCGCGCCCGCGAGCTGCGCACCGAGTACGAGGAGGCCTACCGGGTCCTCCAGCGGCGGACGTGCGCGTGGTGCCTGATCGGTGCCGCGGTGTTCGTCGGCGCGGTGCTCGCGCTCCGGGCCTAGTAGTACGGCCGGTCCCGGGAGGTTCGGACGGGGCCCGAGCGCGGTCAGAGCTGTGGCGGCCCCTGTTCGATGCGGCGCAGGACCGGGTCGAGCCGGTCCAGGGACGTCGCCGTCTGGAGCTGTCGTTCGTCCCACCAGGTGGCGCCCGCGTCGCGCAGGGGGCCGAGCAGGTCCCTGGCCCTCGCGGGATCGGTCGGGCTCGCGCCGCCGACGACGAAGTCGAAGGGGGCGGCGCCCGCCCCGCCGTCCTCGCGGTGCGCGTGCACGTACGCGACCAGGTCGCGGAACTCCTCCAGGGGCGGGATCTCCCCGTGCGCGGCCGACTTGAACAGCGGTACGGCGCCGTCCCAGCGGGCCGCGCGGCGCATCGGCGGGCGGTTGGGCCAGAAGCCCGCGACCCACACCGGCGGCCGGGGCCGCTGCGCGGTGGCGGGCAGGAGCTGCACGTCGTCGACGTGGAAGTGCTTGCCGTGGTGCGTCACGGGTTCGCCCGACCAGTAGCGGTCGAGGAGGCCGAGGCCCTCGTCGAGGCGTTCGGCGAGCACCCGCGGCTCGGTGGGCTCGCCGAAGCTCGCGTACTCGTCCTCGATCGGCCCGCCGAGGCCGGTGCCGAAGACCACCCGGCCCGCGCTCACCTCGTCGAGGGTGGCCACCTGCCGCGCCAGCTGGTGCGGGCGCCGCCGGGCCACCGGCGTGACCAGGGTGCCCAGCTTGATCCTCTCGGTCGCTAGCGCCGCCGCCGTGAGGAGCATCCACGGGTCACCGAACGGCTTGCCGCGCTGGGCCCGCTTGTCGTGCACCACGTGGTCCCATACGAACAGGCCGTCCCAGCCCGCGAGTTCGGCCGCGGCCGCCACCCGGGCGATGGTCCTGGCGTCGGCGAAGTCCCCGAAGTTCGGAATGTTGATCGAGAAGCGCATGACGGCATCGTGACGCCGAGGCCCACCACCAGGCAATGCACTCGGCACGGTTCGTCGACCGCCTTCCACCGTACGGCTCCGGTACGGGGTCCCGGTCAGGCCGTGGCACCCGCCGCGGTGGGGAGCGCGGCCGTCCCGGGGTGGCCCCGGGGGATGGGTGGCCGGGACAGCGATATTCCTCGCCGCCGCGCCTGGGGTTACCGTGCTGCCGGAGCACGGGCACCGCCGCTGGCTCGACAGCTGGTTCAGCTGCTGCTTCGGCTGCGACGACGGAGAGGATGTGGGCAGCGCATGGCCAAGCGCCCTGTCACCGCCGAGGAACTGATCGCCCGGCACGGCCTCGAGCCCCTGCCCTTCGAGGGGGGCCGTTTCCGCCAGACCTGGGCGGGACCGCCGGACGCCGCGGGGCACCCCGCGGGGACGGCGATCGTCATGCTGCTCACCTCCGCGGCGGACGACTTCTCGGCGCTGCACCGCCTGCCCACGGACGAGGTGTGGCACTTCTACCAGGGCGACCCGCTCGACCTGCTGCTCCTGGCCCCGGACGGCACCGACGAGCTGCGCATACTCGGTGACGGGGACGGAGAGGAGTTCCAGTCGGTGGTGCGCGCGGGAACGTGGATGGGCGCACGGGTGCGGGACGGCGGGGAGTGGTCGCTGTTCGGTACGACGATGGCACCGGGGTTCCTGGAGTCGGACTACGAGGCCGGCGACCCCGACGTCCTCGCCGCCCGCTATCCGCAGCAGGCCGAGCTGATCCGGAGGCTGTGCCGTGACTGACCCCCGCCTGCCCACCCTGGAGGGGCGCGTGGCGCTCGTGACCGGTGCCAGCGGGCTCATCGGCGGTGGCATCGCCCGGCGGTTCGCGCAGGCGGGCGCCGCCGTGGTGGTGCACTGCCACCGCAACGAGGAGCGGGCGCACGAGGTCGCCGCCGGGATCGGTGACGACGGGGGTGCCGCCCTCGTCGTCGCCGCGGACCTGGGGCGGGAGAGCGAGTGCGAGCGGCTCGTCGAGGAGGCGCACGCCTGGCGCGGGCGCCTGGACGCCCTCGTCAACAACGCGGGCATCCAGCCCGTGCAGGAGCTGTCCGCGATGGCGGCACAGGACTGGCGGCGGCTCCAGGACGCCAATGTGACCAGCGCGTTCTGCTGCACGCAGGCCGCCGCCGAGGTGATGTCCGGCCAGGAGCACGGTGGCAGCGTCACCCACATCGCGTCCATCGAGGGGCATCAGCCCGCCGTGGGGCACGCGCACTACAGCGCGTCCAAGGCCGCCCTCATCATGCACGCGCGCGCCGCGGCCGTGGAGTACGGGCCGCGCGGGGTCCGGATCAACAGCGTGTCCCCGGGCCTCATCGAGCACCCCGGCCTCGCCGACGCCTGGCCCGAGGGCGTGCGACGGTGGACGCGGGCCGCGCCGCTGGCCCGCCTCGGGCGCCCCGAGGACGTCGGGTCCGCCTGTGTGTTCCTCGCGTCCGACGCGGCGGGGTGGATCACGGGGACGGATCTCCTCGTGGACGGCGGCGTCAGCGCCCGCTCCACCTGGTGAGCGTCCACCTCCGTAAGAGGCGCCCCGCAAGGGGCGCGGGGAACTGCGCGAGCAACCGACGAAATGCCGCAGACGCGTCTGCCGAGCGACCACGCAGACGCGTCTGCGGCTTGTCGCGCGCTGAGCGCGCAGTTCCCCGCGCCCCTGACGGGGCCGCAGCACCACCCCGCGGCCCTGGCGGGGCACGGCAACGGCCGCCCGGCCCCCCGTACGGGGAAGCCGAGCGGCCGTGGTGTCGCGTACCGCCGTACCTGCGGCCGGCGCCGCCGTACCTCAGCGCCCGGTCTTGACGTCCGCAGACGCCTCCGCGGACTCACTGCCGTCCGGCTGCGCCGCACCCGGCACCGCGGCCGTGGGCGGCGTGTCGCCGCCGCGGGTCCGCATCAGGACCAGGGACAGGGCGGCCGCGACCAGGACACCGATCGCACCGACCACGAAGGCCGACGACATGGCTTCGGTGAAGGCGTCGCGGGCCGTGTGGACCAGGGCCTCGTTACCGGTGCGGGCGGCCTCCGAGAAGGCCTCGACGATGGACTCGTCGGACTTGCCGGGGGCGTCGTCGGGCATCTTGTTGCCGTAGGTGCTCGACAGGATGGAGCCGAGCACCGCGACACCGAGGGCGGCGCCCGCCTGCTGCACCGTGTCGTTCATGGCGGAGCCGACACCGGCGTGCTCGTGCGGGACGGCACCCATCATGGCGGCCTGCGCGGCCGGCATGGCCAGACCGCCACCGGCACCCATGAGGACCATGGCCGTGGTCACGATGCCGAAGCCGTCACCGGGCTCCAGCGTGGCGAGGGTGAAGAAGCCGGACGCGATGACCGCGAGACCGAGCGCCGCCATGAAGCGGTTGCCGATCTTCGGTCCGAGCACGGCGCTGAGGGCGTTGAAGACGAGCGAGGCCAGGGCGAGGGGCGCGAAGGCCCAGCCGGTCTTCGTCGGCGTGTACTCCAGGACGAACTGGAGGTACTGGCTCAGGACCAGCATCAGACCGCCGTTGGCGAACGTCAGCAGGACGATGGAGAAGCTGGCGCCGGTGAAGACGCGGTTGCGGAACAGGGCCAGGGGCACCATGGGCTCTTCGACGCGGGTCTCCCAGATGCCGAAGCCCACGAGGCAGAGCACCGACAGGATCGCGGCCACATAGACCTTCGGGTCCCCGAAGCCCTCCTTGGGCCACTCGGTGATCGTCCAGACCAGCGAGACCATGCCGACCATCGACAGGACCATGCCGACCGGGTCGGCCTTGCGCCAGGGGCCCTTCGACTCCTTCATCAGGACGATCGCGGCGAGGAAGGCGACCGCGGCGATCGGCACGTTGATCAGGAAGATCGAGCCCCACCAGAAGTGGTCGAGCAGCACGCCGCCGAAGAGGGGGCCGCCGACGAGGCCGACCATGGTCACGCTGGACCAGGCGGCGATCGCCTTGGGGCGCTCCTCGTCGTCGAAGACGGTGATCACGATCGACAGGGTGCTCGGCATGATCAGCGCGCCGCCGACACCCATCAGGATGCGGGCGCCGATGAGCTGCTCGGGGCTCTCCGCGATGGTCGCGATGAGGGAGGCGGCGCCGAAGAGCAGCAACCCGATGAGCATCACCTTGCGGCGGCCGAACCGGTCGGAGAGCGATCCGGTGGTGAGCAGCAGACCGGCGAACACCAGCATGTACGAGTCGAGGATCCACTGGAGATCCGACGCGCTCGCGTTCAGGTCCTCGGCGATCGGCGGGACCGCGACGGTGAGGACCATGTTGTCGATCACCAGGACGAGCGTGCTGAGACAGAGCACGATCAGAATCAGCCAGCGCTTCGGATCGCGCTCCTTCGGCTCCCCGGCCGCTGTCTTCGTTCCCACATCGTCCATGACGGACCTCCAGAGCAAGTGCAACGGTACGGCGTTCGCTTACGCCGAACACTGTACGCCCGCCGTACACTGATCGCAAACCCCGAACGGCGTGCGCCCCTGCGGTAGGCTGGAAACGACCACAACGCGAACGACGAGCAGAAAAGGGGTGGCCGCATGCCGCGCGCCGCGCAGCCGACCAATCCGTCGACCGGGCCGTCGAAGTCCTCGCGCAAGGAGACGGCCCTCGACGCGATCGGCTCGGTGTGGACCCGGCCCCAGCGTCCGCGCCGGGACCAGCCCACGCTCAGCCGCGACCAGATCGTGGCCGAAGCCGTCGCCCTGCTCGACACGGACGGCATCGAGGCCCTGAGCATGCGCAAGCTCGGCACCCGTCTGAACGCCGGCGCCACCTCGCTCTACACCCACGTGTCCAACAAGGACGAACTGATCGAGCTCGTCGTCGACGAGGTGTACGGCGAGATCCGAGTGCCGCGGCCCGAGTCCGGCACCGAGTGGCGGGCGGCCGCCGTGGAGTGCGGGCACAACGTGCGCGCCGCGATCCTGCGCCACCCCTGGATCGCCTCCGTCCTCGGCGAGGTCGGCATGGCCCACCTCGGGCCGAACATGATGCGGCTCACCGAGGACACCCTCGAACTCTTCGAGAGCGGCGGCTTCACCCCCCCGCGCGCGGAGGTCGCCCTCAAGACCATCTGGGCGTACGTCATCGGCACGGCCGCCACCGAGGCCGCGTGGCTGACCATGCTGGCCCGCAGCGGCCAGGAGGAGCAGGAGTGGGCGGAGCGGGTCGCCGCCATCTCCGAGCAGGCCATGGAGCCCTACCCGCGGCTGCGGCAGCTGTACGCGGAGCAGGGCGCGGGCGCCGCCGACCAGACCCGCCGCAGCAACTTCGACGTGGGCCTCGACGTCATCCTGGACGGCCTGGAGGCCCAGCGCGGCGCCTGAGCCGCGGCCCCGCCCCGCTGCTGGACGTGCCGCCCACCGGTCCCCCCTCCCGAGCGTCCGACCGGCCGGACGCACCCGAACGGCCCACCCCGTTCGCCGTGCCGCCCCGCCCGTCGGACGCTCGGTCCATGGACTCCCCACAGCACGACCGGCCCGGACAGCCCGGCCCGCAGGGCCACCACAGCCATCGCGGACACGGCACCTGGGTCTCCGGCAGCACGGTGTTCGCCGGTGTCCTGATGCTGGTGAACGGCGTTCTCGGCGTCCTTGCCGGGATCGCGGGCATCGCGGAGGACGACGTGTACGCCCGTATCGGCGACTACGTCTACAAGTTCAACCTCACCACCTGGGGCTGGATCCACCTCGTGCTCGGCCTGCTCATCGCGGTGACCGGCGCGGGCATCCTCAAGGGCGCCGACTGGGCCCGGGGCGCGGGCGTCGCGCTCGCCGCCCTCGGCATGGTCGCGCAGTTCCTGTGGCTGCCGTACACCCCGCTGTGGGCCCTCGTCTCGCTCGCGCTCGGCGCGTTCGTGATCTGGGCGCTGTGCACGGACCCGGGCGCGGCGGCCACCAGGGGCGCGGGCCCCGCGGACAGGTCCTAGAACGCCGCGGGCCCGCCGTTCGCCGCGACGACGTCCCGGACGGCGCGGATGAACGCCTCCGTGCGGGCGTCGGCGCCGCCCGTGCGCCAGATCAGGCCCACGTCCGCCGTGGGCAGGTCGTGCACGGGGACGAAGGTGACGTCCGGCCGGGCGTAGTACGTCTGCACGGACGCGATGACCGGGGACACGCCCTGGCCCGTGGCGACCAGGGTCATGAGTTCCTGGAACGTCGCCACGTCCTGCCCGCGCCGGATCTCCCGGCCGCTCGGCGTGCGCGGCGGCACGTGGAAGTCCCACCAGTACGCGGGCGCGCCACCGGCCACGCCGAAGAACGTCTCGCCCGCGAGTTCCTCGAAGGACAGTGCGGCGCGCCCCGCGAAGCGGTGGCCGAGCGGCACCGCGAGGGCCCGCTTCTCGTTGATGACGACGGGGCCCACCGTCAGATCGGGCTCCTGCACCGGCAGACAGGTGAAGAGGACGTCCACCTCGCCCCTGCGCAGCGCGCCCAGCGGGTCCTGGAACTGCGTCTCGCGCATCCGCACCTCGCACCCCGGGCACCGCTCCCGGAACAGCTTCAGGACCGGCTGGGTGAGCGATCCCGCCCCGGAACCGAGGAAGCCGACCCCCAACTCCCCCTCCACGCCCCGCGCCACGTCCTTGGCGCGGGCCACGGCCGCCTCCATCCGGTCGTGCAGCGGCGCGAGGTCGTCGTACAACTGCCGTCCCAGGGGCGACATCCGCACCACCCGGCTGGTGCGCTCGAACAGCGGCGCCCCGATCTTGCGCTCCAGCTTCTTCACGGTCTGGCTGACCCGGGCCTGCGAGAGCAGCAGCCGCTCGGCCGTGCGGCCGAAGTGCAGTTCCTCGGCGAGGGTCAGAAAGGTCTGAAGTTCCTGCCGTTCCATGCCGCGCTCCCCCTGTGACCTGGATCGATAAGCCCGATCGTGGTGATCGTTCCACAGATCGGCGTTGATGGTCCCGCGGCGTCGGCGGATCTTTGGGGAGTCGGCACGGCAGCGTGCCCGACCACCCCGGAGCCGGGGCACTCCCGGCTCCGGCACACCCAGCCCGAGGAGCTCGTGATGATCTCGCGTACCCGTACGACCGCCGTCGCCGTCGCCCTCGCCGTCACCGCCGGTACCGCCGTCACCGTCGCCCGGGCCTCCGACGCCGGGACCGCCCGCCCCACGTCCGGCCACGAGGCCGCCGCGGAGGCCTGGACCGCGGCGTGGGCGGCGGCACCGCAGCGTCCGAGCACCGACTTCAAGGCCAACTGGTCCGAAGCGGGCTTCGACGACCAGACCCTCCGGCAGGTCGTCCGGGTGACGGAAGGGGGTGACAGAGCCCGGATCCGTCTCTCCAACCGGTACGGGGCCTCACCGCTGCGCGTCGCGAGCGCGACCGTCGCCCGTACCGCGGGCACCGGGGGCGCGGACGTCGAGCGGGGCTCGGTGCGGCGGCTCACCTTCGGCGGCGCGGGGTCGGCCACCGTCCCGGCGGGCGGGCAGCTCGCCAGCGACGAAGTCGGCCTCGGCCTCCGCCGGTTCGAGTCCGTGACCGTCACCCTGCACCTGGCGGGCACCACGGGCCCCGCCACGTTCCACGCCCAGTCGTTCGCCACCAGCTACCGGGCGCAGGGCGACCACACCGCCGACACCGGCGGGCGGGCCTTCGAGGAGTCGACCGAGTCCTGGTACTACCTGTCCGGCGTGGACGTGCGCGACACGGAGCGGCGGAGCGAGCGCGGAGCCGGGGCCCGGGCCGGGCGGGGCGGTGTCGTCCTCTTCGGCGACTCCATCACCGACGGGTTCGCCTCCACCACCGACGCCAACCGGCGCTGGTCCGACGCCCTCGCCGAGCGCCTCGCGAAGTCCGGGGCGCCGCGGCCCGTCCTGAACTCCGGCATCGGCGGCAACATGGTCCTCAACGACTCGGCCTGGTACGGCGACAAGGGCACCGGCCGGTTCCGCAGGGACGCCCTCGACCTGCCGGGCGCCAGGACCGTCGTCGTCCTCGAAGGCGTCAACGACATCGGTTTCAGCGAGACCGACACGCCCACCTACAAGCCCGCGCCCGTCGTCAGCGCCGAGCAGCTCATCGCCGGGCACCGCAAGCTGATACGCGCCGCGCACGACAAGGGCCTGAAGGTCGTCGGGGCGACGCTGGTGCCGCTCGGCGGGTCCGACCACTACGGGGCGCGGGCCGCCGCCGTCAGCGACGCGTTCAACGCGTGGGTGCGGACGTCCGGCGAGTACGACGCGTACGTCGACCTCGACCGGGCGCTCGCCGATCCGGCGGACCCGGAGCGGATCCGGCCCGCCTACGACAGCGGGGACCACCTGCACCCCAACGACGCGGGGTACCGGGCCATGGCCCGGGCGGTGGACCTCGACGCCCTGTGAGGCACGGGCGCCGCGGGGGCCTCACTCCCGTGTGTAGTACCGGTAGAACGCCGCCGCGAAGACCGCCGCGGCGACCACGGCCGCCGTCACAGCCGTCCGCAGGACACTCGCGTCCGTGAGGCCGCACAGGAAGCCGAGGGACACCCCCGCGAAGAGCGCCCAGGCCGCGGCCCGCAGCTCCCGGGGCAGCGCGGGGGCGGCCGCGCGCAGCGCCACGTACAGACCGGCGAAGGCCAGGGCGGACAGCACCCCGAGAAGGACGTTGCCGCCGGTGATCGGGCCGCCGTCGCGGTGGTTGGCGGCGGCCCAGACGCCGTACACGACGGCGAGGAGGGCGGGCACCGCCCAGGTGGCCGAGAGTGCTCCCAGGCCCGCGTGCGCGCCGTGCCCGCCGTGTGCGGTGTGCGTGCCGTGCCCGGTGTGCCCGGTGTGTGCGGTGTGAGCCATGACGCGGCTCCTCTCTGCTCACGCCCAGTGGCGTCCTGTTCCCCAGCTCAAGGAAACACCCGTTCGACCCCGCGCTCCACCGGAGCCCGTGCCACGCCGGGCGGCGGCGGCCCGCTGCCGGCCCCGCAGCGATGAGTTTCCGCCGCCGGACCGGTCTTCCCCCATGACGGACAGCCGACGAACCGCACAGCGGAGGGCACAGGGACATGAGCAGCAAGCACCCACACCGGGGAGCGGGGTCCGGAGGTCCGGCCATCGAGACCGCGGGCCTGGTCAAGACGTTCGGCGACAACCGCGCGGTCGACGGCGTCGACCTGACCGTCCCCGCGGGCACGGTCTACGGGGTCCTCGGGCCGAACGGCGCGGGCAAGACGACGACCGTGAAGATGCTGGCCACGCTGTTGCGCCCGGACGGCGGTGAGGCGCACGTCTTCGGCCACGACGTGGTCCGCGAGGCCGACACGGTCCGCGGCCTCGTCAGCCTCACCGGGCAGTACGCCTCGGTGGACGAGGACCTCACCGGCACCGAGAACCTGGTGCTCCTCGCCCGCCTCACCGGACACGGCAAGAAGGCCGCGTACGCCCGCGCCGAACAGCTCCTGGACGCCTTCGGGCTCGGGGACGCCGCGCCCCGGCAGGTGAAGCACTACTCCGGCGGCATGCGGCGCCGCATCGACATCGCCGCCTCCATCCTCAACACCCCCGACCTGCTGTTCCTCGACGAGCCGACGACGGGCCTCGACCCGCGCAGCCGCAACCAGGTCTGGGACATCGTCCGCGCCATCGTCGGCCACGGCACGACGGTGCTTTTGACCACGCAGTATCTGGACGAGGCCGACCAGCTCGCGTCCCGCATCGCCGTCATCGACAAGGGCCGGGTCATCGCCGAGGGCACCAAGGGCGAGCTGAAGGCGTCCGTCGGCGCGGGTTCCGTGCACGTCAGGCTGCGCGACGCCGAGCAGCGCCCCCGGGCCGAGGAGGTGCTGCGACTCGCGCTCGACGGCGCCACGATCCAGCGGGAGGCCGACCCGGTCGCGCTCACCGCCCGCGTCGGCGAGGGCTCCGGCAACGGCACAGGCGCCGCCGAGCAGGCGTCCCGCGCCCTCGCCGAACTGGCCCGCACCGGCATCACCGTCGACAACTTCTCCCTGGGCCAGCCCAGCCTCGACGAGGTGTTCCTCGCGCTCACCGGCCACCCGAGCGAGCACGAGCCCCCGGGCGGCGGTGCCGCCCAGAAGGACGTCGACGTCAACGACCGCCAGGAAGCCGAGGCAACGCGATGAGTACCGCGACCACCACCGAGGCCCAGGACCTCGCTCCCGTCCGCACGGAGTCCCTCACCGACCTGCTCATAGCCAAGGAGCGCCCGCCGCGCCCCAGCGCCCTGTCCGCGTCCCTGACCTTCGGCTGGCGCGCCATCCTGAAGATCAAGCACGTGCCGGAGCAGCTCTTCGACGTCACGGCGTTCCCGATCATGATGGTGCTGATGTACACGTACCTCTTCGGAGGCGCCCTCGCCGGTTCCCCGCGCGAGTACATCCAGTACCTGCTCCCCGGCATCCTGGTGATGTCCGTCGTCATGATCACGATGTACACGGGCGTCTCGGTCAACACCGACATCGAGAAGGGCGTCTTCGACCGCTTCCGCTCGCTGCCGATCTGGCGGCCCTCGACGCTCGTCGGCTACCTCCTCGGCGACGCCCTGCGGTACGCCATGGCGTCCGCGGTGATGCTGACCGTCGGCATCATCCTGGGCTTCCGCCCGGACAGCGCGCTCGGCGTGCTCGCCGGGGTGCTGCTCCTGCTCGTGTTCGCGTTCGCGTTCTCCTGGGTGTGGACGATGTTCGGGCTGCTCCTGCGGACGGAGAAGTCCGTGATGGGCGTCAGCATGATGGTGCTCTTCCCGCTGACGTTCCTCAGCGACATCTTCGTGAAGCCGGAGACCATGCCCGGCTGGTTGCAGGCCTTCGTCAACAACAACCCCGTCACCCATGTCGCCGCGGGCGTGCGCGGTCTGATGGAGGGCGACTGGCCGGCCGCCGACATCGCCTGGAGCCTCGGCTGGGCGGGCCTGCTCGTCGCGGTCTTCGGCCCGGTGACGATGCGGCTCTACAACCGCAAGTAGCCCGCGCGCGGGCCTCGCAGGCGGCGCGCAGGCCCCCGCACGCGGCACGCGGTCCCTCGCACGCGGCGCGCGGGCGGCGTCCCACGAAGGCGGGCATTCCTGCCCCCATATGCAGTGACCCCGGTCGCGCGGTCCGCGGCCGGGGTCTTGCCTGGGGGGCGTGCCCAGACGCCCCCGCGCCGCCCTGTCCGCCGTACTGCTGGTCCTCGGCTGCCTGCTCGTACCGCTCGGCACGGTCTCGACCTGGGCGAAGTACGAGATCGAGGACACGGGCGCGTACGTCGCCACGATGGCGCCGCTCGCCTCCGACCCGGCGGTGCGCGCCGCCGTCAGCGACGCCGTCACCGAATCCGCGATGAACGAGATCGACACGGGTCCGCTCCAGTCGGTCGTCACCTCCTTCGTCCGGGACGCGGTGCACTCCTTCACCGAGACCGGCGCCTTCCAGGCCGCGTGGAACGCCGCCAACCGCGCCGCGCACGACGCCGTGCAGGCCGCGCTCACCCACGACTCCGACGGCGCCGTCACCATCGACCTCGCGCCCATCACCCAGCAGGTCAAGCGCCAGCTCACCGAGGAGGGCACGCCCTTCGCGAACCGCATCCCGGTGCGGCACACCGAGGTCACGGTCATGCGGGCCCAGGATCTCAGCGACTTCCGTAAGGGGTTCCGCATGCTCCAGGTCGCCGGTCTCTGGCTGCCCGTCACCGCCGTGCTGCTCGCCGCGGGCGGCATCCTCCTCGCGGTGCGCCGCCGCCGGGCCGTGGTCGCAACCGCCCTCGGCGCGGCCGCGGGGGCGACCGCGCTCGCCGTCGCCGTCGCCGTGGGCCGCGGGCTCACCCTCGACGACCTCCCGTCGGACGTGTCCCGCGACGCGGCGGGCGCCGTGTACGACGCCCTGACCGCCACCCTGCGGACCGCGTCCTGGGTGATCGTCGCCGTGGGGCTCACGGTGGCACTCGGTACGTGGCTGAGCCGACGCCCATCGAGCGCGGGGGTGACCCGGGGGTCCCGGGGGTCTCGGGGGTCCGGGGGGTCCGGGGGGTCCCGGGTGTCCCGCCTGACAGGACTGTTCCGGCGGGATGGACGGCGTACGCCCTGTGCGGCCGGTTCGGCCGGAGGAGCCGGTTCGCACGGTGCGGCCTGTTTGCGTGGAGCAGCCGGTGTGGCCGGTGTGGACGGAGCCACCGGTTCGGATTGTTCGGCCGGAGCGGACGGAGCCGCGGTTGGTGACGGCGCGGGCGGCGCCGCCGTCGTCGCCGTCGACGCCCCGCGCCCCGACCGCGCGCGGTGCGCCCCGGCCTCGGGGGCGGTCGCCCCCGCCCCCCTTCCCGCCCTCGGCAACCCGCCCGCCGTCCGTTCGCGTCCCTGAGGGAGGATCTGCGCGCGCGGACACCTCCGCGCGCGAGACGAAAGGGCGCCCCTTGGAGCACGTGACGGCACCGTCCCCACCCCCCGAGGCGGGGCCCGGCGGCCTCGACGGCGGTGGCGAGGATTCGTACGTACGGCGGCCGCAGAGCCGTCGCGTCGCCGCCTGGGTCGCCGGGCTGCTCCTCGCCGGGGTGAGCGCCGTGCTCGGGTGCCGCGCCGCCGACACGGACGCCGTCACACCCGTGCCGCAGGTCCTCGCCTTCCTGCCGTGGCTGCTCGTGCCCGCCGCGGTCGCGCTGCTGCTCGCCGCGCTCGGGCGGTGGCGGGTCGGCCTGGTGTGGGCGGTCGCCGTGCTCGGCGGGCTCACCTGGTTCGTGCAGCCGTACGGGACGGTGGCCGACCCCGAGGGGCCGCCGGTCGCCGAGGTGCGGGTCCTCGCGTCGAACGTCGAGTTCGGGCGCGGAGTGCGGGGGCTCCTCGAGACGGTGCGGGAACGCAGGCCAGACCTCGTCTTCGCCTCCGAGTGCGACCGGGCGTGCGACGCCGTGCTGCGCGCCGGGCTGCCCCGGTCCGCCTACCCCTACCGGGTCGCCGTCTCCGGCAACGGTGCCGACGGCTCCGTCATCCTCAGCAACCTGCCGCTGAAGCCGGCCGACGGCGTACGCGGGACCCTCGGCATGCCCGGTGCCGTCGCCGACATCAAGGGCATCCCCGTACGGCTCCAGCTCGCCCACCCCATGCCGCCGACGCCCGGTGACGTCGGCCGCTGGCGTACCGAGCTGGGGCGGCTTCGTGACTTCGCCGCCTCGGGGGGCGGGCAGGCCACCATCCTCGCCGGGGACTTCAACGCCACGCAGGACCACGCGGCCTTCCGGCGGATTCTCGGTGCCGGGTTGCGGGACGGTGCGCGGGTCGCCGGCTCCGCCCGCACTCCCAGTTGGCCCACCTCTGTGCCGCGGCCCTTCGGTACGCAGATCGATCACGTCCTGGCGACGGAGGACTTCGCTGCGCGTGACGCCCGCTTCCTGGAGATCGGTGACACCGATCACCGGGCGCTCCTCATCGACCTGACCCTGCATCGCGCCCCGGAGTGACCGCGCCCCCCGTCGGCGCTCCGCGCCCCGTCCTCAATCGCCGGACAGGCTTTTTCCCCCACCCGCCCGCCCTTCCATCGCGCTGGCGCGCTCGTCCTCAATCGCCGGACGGGCTCTTCCCCACCCGCCCGCCCTTTTCCCGCGCTGCGCGCTTGTCCTCAAACGCCGGACAGGCTGGATACTTCGCCCCGACGGCACGAACGCAGCCCACCCGGCGAAGCTCTCAAGCCCGTCCGGCGAACTCGCAAGCCCTCGCCAGAGCTCTCAGCCCTTCCGGCGAAGCCCGCAAGCCGTCCAGCGAAGCTCGTAAGCCCGCCCGGCGGAGCTTCCAAGCCCACCCGGCGAAGCTTCCAAGCCTGCCCGGCAGAGATCTCGAGCCGGTCCGGCGAGACTCTCAAGCCGGTCCGGCGCGGCTCCAAGCCCGCCCGGTGAGGCTCCAAGCCCGCCCGGCGAAGCTTCCAAGCCCGTCCGGCGCTTGAGGACGAGCGCGTCAGCGCGATTTCAGCCGGTCCGGCGTTTGAGGACGAGCGCGTCAGCGCGATTTCAGCCGGTCCGGCGTTTGAGGACGAGCGCGTCAGCGCGACTTCAGCCCGTCCGGCGTTTGAGGACGAGCGCGCAGCGCGATGGAAGGGCGGGTGGGTGGGGAAAAAGCCTGTCCGGCGTTTGCGGACGAGGCGCGGAGCGCCGATGAGGGGCGGAGCGCCGATGAGGGGCGGGGGTCCAGGGGGCGGCAGACCCATGGTTATCGGGAAAGGGGCGGGACTGGGGCGCCCCGCGAGGGGACAGTCACCCCCCGCCAGCGATAATGACCCCATGCGGAACAGCACGCTCCGGCCCCTCACCCCGCCCGACTGGCTGGTCCGCACGCTGAAGCCACAACCCGCCACCACCCCATGGGCAGCCGTGACCCGCGCCGCACTGGCCATGAGCCTGCCCCTGGCAGCGGGCACCGCGGCAGGCCACCCGGAGTACGGCGCCCTGGCCTCGATGGGCGCCCTGTCCGGCGTCATCGGGGACACGGCGGACGCGTACCGCATGCGCATCCTGAACATCGCCGTCCCCCAACTCTTCGGCGCCCTCGGCGTAACCCTCGGCTCCCTGGTCTTCGGGCACGGCTGGACAGCGGTGGCCGCGGTCACCGCCGTGGCGCTGGTCTCCGGGATGATGTCGACGATCGGCGCCGTCGCCTCCGTATCGGGGCTGCTGCTCCTGCTGAACAGCGTGATCGGCGCGGGCCTCCCCCTGCCGGGCCAGTGGTGGCTCGCCCCGGCCCTGATGACCGGCGGCGGCCTCCTCGTCCTGGCCCTCGCCCTGCTCGCCTGGCCCCTGCGGTCCGGCGTACCGGAGCGCGCCGCGGTCGCGGCGACGTACCGCAGCGCGGCGGCGCTCCTGGAGGCGGCGGGACCGGGCGACGGCGGCGCCGACCGGCACGAGGCCTACGACAGGGCCCGCGCCGACGTCACCGCCGCCCTCAACCAGGCCTACGACCTGGTCCTGGCCCGCCGCACCCGCGACCACGGCCGCAGCCCCGACCTGGTCCGCCTCATCGCCGAGCTCAACGCCGTCACCCCCGTCGTGGAGGCCGCCCCCACCGCCCACCGGTACGGCGAGAGGCTGCCGCCCGAACTCCCCGCGGCCCTGCGCGCCCTCGCCGCCGCCGTGGCCCGCGGCGAACGCCCGGGGGATCCGGCGTACACCGACCTCGGCCTGCCGGAGGACGGGGCCCTGCCGTACGGGCCCGCCGCCCGCGCCGTGCACCACGCCCTGCGGCACGCCGCCGACACCCTCGCCGACCCCGACCCGCTCACGGTGGTGCACGCCGAGGACCGCCTCGGCCGCCCGGCCGCGCTGCGGGTCCGCGCCCGCCGCGCCACCCGCAACGTCATCCTCTCCGGGGCCTCCTGGCGCTACGGCCTGCGCCTGGCCCTGTGCATCGGCATCGCCCAGGCCCTGGTGTCGCTCGTCGACGTACCGCGCTCCTACTGGGTGGCCCTGACCATCACGTTCGTCCTGAAGCCCGACTTCGGCTCGGTGTTCTCACGGGCCGTGCTGCGGGCGCTCGGCACCGTAGCCGGCCTGGTGGTGGCCGCCGCCGTCCTCTCCGTCCTGGAACGCGGCTGGTGGGACGTGCCGGTGGTCCTGGTGCTCGCCGCGCTCGTCCCGGCCCTCACACCCCGCGGCTACGGCTACCAGACGGCCGCCATCACCCCGGTCATCCTGCTCCTGTCCGACGTACTGAACCACCAGGGCTTCGGGCTCGTCGTCCCGCGCCTCGTCGACAGCCTCATGGGCTGCGCCATCGCCCTCGTCGCCGGATACCTGCTCTGGCCGGAGAGCTGGCACACCCGCATCGGGGACCGGCTCGCCGACGCCGTGTCGGACACCGCGCGCTACGTCGAGTGCGCCTTCGGCACCGAGTCCGAGCAGGCACCGGCCGCGCGGGCCAGGATGCGGCGCCGCCTCTACCGCGACCTGTCCGACATCCGCACCGAGTTCCAGCGCGCCCTGACCGAACCGCCGCCCACCGGGGCGCGGGCCGCCGCGTGGTGGCCGCTGGTGGTGGCCGTCGAGCGGATCGTGGACGCGACGACCGCCGCGCGGGTACGGGTCCGCCACGGGGCGCGGCCGCCGGGCCCCGCGGAGGTCGCCGAGGTCTCCCGGCAGCTGCGGGAGCTGGCCGGGGGCCTGCGCGAGGTGGAGGTCCTCGTGCCGGTCCCGGTGGAGTTCACCGGGACCGACGACGGTGTGCTCGGACCGCTCCGCCAGGAAGTGACAGCGGCCCGCGCGGTGGCGTCACCGGGCGGGCAGCTGTCCTGACGCGAGCGTCAGCTACGACGTGGGCGTCAGCCCTGCTTCTGGACCTGCTTCAGCGCCTTGGCGAGGCCGTTGGCCCACAGCTGGTTCACACGGGCCCGCTCCCGCGCGTCGGGCTGGGCGTTGGTGCAGGACGGGCCGGGGCCGCCACCGGACATCAGCTCGGAGCACGGGCCGCGGTAGTTGTCGGGCAGGCCGAGCACGTGGCCCGTCTCGTGGGTGGTCACCCGGGTGGAGTTGTACTGCTGGTTCTGCCGGTAGTCGAGGAAGATGTAGCCGCGCCCGTGGCCGTCGGTGCTCGCGTACGAGCCGCGCGGGTCGTTGCCCTCGCGGTACGAGAAGCTGGCGCCGGACGTGCCCTGGCGGAGCTGGACGTTGGTGACGGCCGCGTTCCAGATGGAGGTGGACGCGGCTATCTGCTGCTGGAACCGCGGCGCCTGCGAGGCGTTGTACGTCACGGTGACGGCCCGGGCGCCGGGGTTGGCGGCCCGCTTCTCGGCGACGGCCTTCACGACGGCCTGGAAGAACGCCTTGTTGGCGGCGGCCTCTTCGCCCGAGCCCGCGTACTTGGCGACGGAGGCGGGCGTGGACACCGAGGAAGCGGTGTCGGCGCCGGCCCGGGGGGAGTCGACGGCCGACGCGACGGACGAGGTCCCGAGAGCGGCGACGGCGAGGCCGAGGGCGGCGGCGACAGACAGGTAACGCTTGTGCATGTGGGGGGCTCCCTGCTCGTTCGATGAAAGGTGAACGTTTCGGTATCCGTGAGTGTCGGGGAGCCGCGCCGCCCCGGGATGATGGCAGATGGCGATAGCACCGCCCTATCGCCGCACATCAGGACACCGGGCATACGTGCCAACTCATGGGGGTCCGTAGGGGTTTGGGTGGCTGGTGGGAGGCCGTGAGCCGCTCTAGTCTCACGCCCATGGAGCTAGAGGTCAGGCACCTCCGCGCACTCTGTGCCATCGCCGATACGGGCAGCCTGCACAAGGCGGCCCGGCAACTCGGCATGAGCCAGCCCTCGCTGACCACCCAGCTGCGCCGCATCGAGCACGCCGTCGGCGGTCAGCTCTTCGCCCGTGAGCGCACCGGCTGCCGGCCGACACCGCTCGGGCGCACCGTCCTCAGCCGGGCCCGCCCCCTCGTCGTGGAGATGCGCGCCCTGCTCACCGAGGCGCGCGCGGTGGCGGCCCGAGCCGCCGACGGCACCCCGCAGCTGCGCATCGGCTCCACCGCGAGCCGCGCCATACCGGGGTGGCTGCGCAGGCTGCGCCACCGCATGCCGGAGGCCGACACCTCGCTCCAGATGGACGTCTCCGCGAACGCGCTCCTGCAAATGGTGGCCGCGGGCCAGCTCGACATCGCCTTCGTGCACGAAGTCGAGGGCAGCCCGCTGCGCCTGCCCGAGGGGCTGCGCCGGAGGGTGCTCGTCGAGCGTGAACCCCAGTTCGTGTCGCTCGCCGCCGACCATCCCGCGGCCCGCGAGTCCGTCGTGCACCTCACGGACCTCGCGGCCGACCGCTGGATGGTGGACCCGACGGTCGACGGCGAATGGGACGGACTGCAAAGGGTGTTGCGCGAAGCGGGGCTCAGCCCGCGCGTCCTGCACGGCGATTACCTCACCGCCGCCACCCTCGTCGCCACCGGTGAGGTCGTCACGGTCTGTCAGCCGACCTCGGTGGCGAGGCCCGACATGGCGGTCAGACCCCTGTACGGCGATCCGCTCGGGGTACGGCTGCTCGTCGTGGCCCGCACCACCGCGGAGCTGGACGCGGTCTACGGCGAGCTGGAGGCCGCGTACTGGGAGGCCGCCGCGGAAGCCCCCGCCTACCAGAACTGGCTGCTCGGCACGAGACCCACCACACCGCCCCCGGCCGTGGAACAGGCCCCCGCTCCCCCCGCTCCCCAGGCGGCGGCCCGGCTCCCCCGCCTCACCCCGCGCATCCCGCCGCCGGGCCTCGGACCCGCCCCGGTCCAGAACCTCCGCCCCACCCCGCTGTGACCCTCCGGCACCTGCCGGGCGCCCCCCTGCCCGCGGGCGGAGGAGGGCGCCGTCGTCAGGACGCCGTCAGGTCGTCGTTCGGGCGCCGTCGTCAGGGTGCTCAGACGCCGATGTCGGTGCCGTCCTTGCGCCACACCGACACGACCGCGGGGCGCACGATCCTGCCGGGCCCGTCGGGCCAGGCGCTCGCGGGCTTCTCGACGGACGCCCCGTCGATCTCGCCCGGGTGCTGCACGGCGACGAGCACCCGCCGGTCCTGCACCAGCGGACCGCAGGTCTCCGCACCCTTGGGCATCGTCAGGAACTGCTTGAGTTCACCGCGCCGCTCACCCTTGGTGGCGACACCGAACAGGCCGTCGTGGGAGCCGAGCTGCGCGCCGTCCGTGGAGATCCACAGGTTTCCGTGCGGGTCGAAGGTGACGTTGTCCGGGCAGGAGATGGGGCTGACCTTGTCCTTCGGGAAGCCCGCGAAGTACGTGGCCGGGTCGTTCGGGTCGCCCGCGACGAGGAAGAGGTTCCAGGCGAAGCGGGTGGACTCCGGGCGGTTGCGGGACTCCGTCAGCTCCAGGATCTGGCCGTGCTTGTTGAGGTTGCGCGGGTTGGCCTCGTCGGCGCCCGCCTTGCCGGGCTTGCCGCGGTCGGTGTTGTTCGTCAGGGCGACGTACACCTTGCCGCTCTGCGGCGACGGCTCGATGTCCTCGGGGCGGTCCATCTTCGTGGCGCCCACCTTGTCGCCCGCGAGGCGCGTGAAGACGTACACCTCGTCGGCGGACATGCCCTCGACGTGGGACACGGCCTTGCCGCCCGCGTACGAGGTGGCCAGCGGGATCCACGTACCGCTGCCGTCGAACTCGCCGTCGGCCGGGAGCTTGCCCGTGCCGTCGATCTCCTTCTCCGGGGAGTCGCCCGTGAACCTGGCGACGTACAGGGTGCCCTCGTCGAGGAGCGTGAGGTTGTGCTCGCGGGCCCAGCGCGAGTTCCCCTTCGCCATGCGCTTGCTGCCGACGAACTTGTAGACGTAGTCGAAGCGCTCGTCGTCGCCCATGTAGACGACCGGGCGGCCGTCGCTGGTCAGGCGCGGCTGGGCGCCCTCGTGCTTGAAGCGGCCGAGCGCCGTGCGCTTGCGCGGCACCGAGTCGGGGTCGTACGGGTCGAGTTCCACCACCCAGCCGAAGCGGTTGGCCTCGTTCGGCTCCTTGGCGAGGTCGAAGCGGTCGTCGAAGCGCTCCCACTTGCGCTCCGACTCGCCGCCCGAGACGCCGTACCGCTTCAGCCGCGCGGCCTGCGTCGGATCGGTCACCTTCTCCGCGTTGGCGAAGTACTGGTTGAAGTTCTCCTCGCCGTGCAGCGTCGTGCCCCACGGGGTGGTGCCGCCCGCGCAGTTGTTGAGGGTGCCGAGGACGGTGACGCCCCTGGGGTCCGCCTGGGTGCGGACGAACTCGCTGCGGGCGGCGGGGCCCGTGAGGTGGAACTTGCTGGTGACCGTCAGGCGCCGGTTGAGCTGGTGGCGCGGTACGGGACGCAGCGCGCCGGTCCTGCGCTCGCCCTCCACCACGACCACCGAGAGGCCGTGGGCGGCCCAGGCGATCTCGACCTGCTCGCGGGTGGGGTTCTTCGCGTCGTACCCCTTGAACATCAGGATCTCGTCCGTGTACTCGTGGTTGGCCACGAGGACCTGACGGCCGTGGTCCTCGCCGTGCTTCTCGCCGGGCAGCGGGAGCAGGCTGAGGAAGTCGTTGTTGTAGCCGAACTGGCCCGCCTGCGCCTTGGCGGTCTGCTTGTCCGGGTCGAAGGCGGGCGCGCCGCGCAGGATGGGCTCGCCCCAGCGGATCACCACGTTCTGGCCGTAGCCGGTGGGGACGGTGACCGTGTCGGCGGTGTTGGGGGCGACGGGTGTGAAGCGCAGGCCGCGGGCCGCTTTCCTCCCTCTGCGTTTCGCCGCGGCGGCCGCCGCCTGGGCCTCGGCGGACCCGGACGCCGCCTGGGCCTCGGCCGTGCCCGGGCCGAGGGCGAGGCCGCCGGTCGCGGCCGTCGCGACGGTCACGACCGCGGCGGCGCGCACCACCGAGCGGCGGCTGAGCGCGCCCGCTATGACGTCTCCCATGTACGCGTTGTCACTGGTGTTGGGCACCGGGTGGAAGCAGGCGTCGCCACAGCGGAACCGGCACGTCATGGCCGAGCGGCCACCGGAGCCGCCCGGGTGTGAGGTGATCAGAGGCAGCAGCTTGGGCACGGGGTCCTCCATGAAGTGGCCGGTTGGCGGCGCTTTGGCTTCTTTTTGCCGGTGATTCCGGCTGGAGGCTAGGCGGGGCGGTCTGCACGGCGGGGGACTGCGGGTGAACGGCGGGTGAATCCGTGCCCGTTCCGGGCCGCCGGTGCGGGTGCGGCGGGGGCCGCTAACCTTACGTGTCCCTCTTGGCCAGAGGGAGGCTCCGGGAATTCGGGGACACAAGTCACGTGAAGGGTTGCGCACATGGGCATTTGGGATCGCCTGCGGGCTGTCTTCCGACGGTCCCGTAACGAGGCCGCCGCGACGGGGGTCCCGTCACCGTCCCCTGACCCTGCCGCCTCCCCGGCGGGGGCGTCCGACGGCACGTCTGCCCTTCCGGCGGGGTCGTCCGACGGCACGTCCGCCCTTCCCGCGGGGGCACCCGACGGCACGTCTACCCGTCCGGCGGGAGCGTCCGACGGTACGTCTGTCCCTCGGGCACGGGACGCCGACGGCGCGTCCGCCTCGTCCGACGGCACGTCTGTCCCTCCGGGACGGGACGCCGACGGCGCGTCCGCCTCCGGCGTCGGCACGTCCGCCTCCGGTGGCGCCGGGGCCTCCTCCGGTGGTGGGGTCACCGCCGCGCCCGCCGTGACCTCCGTGGGGTCCGCTGCCGCGGAGGCGCTCGTCGCTCAGGCCTTCGACAATGTGTCGGTCCGCGTACCTGCTGCCCGCCGCTCCGCGGCGGATGCCTCCCACCCACCCACCCGTGACCCCGAACAGCCGGGTGCGGGTACGGCGCCGGGGTCCGACGCCGGCACATCCTCCGCCGCACCGGAGGGTTCCCCCACCGGGATCACGGAGCCCGCGAAGCCCGCCGGGGCCACCGAGCCCGCGGAGGCCGTTCGGGCCACTGAGCCCGCAGAGCCCGCCGGGGTTACGGACCCCGCCGAGGCCGCAGAGCCCGACCGGGCCGCCGAGACCCCGGCGCCCGTCCACGCCACGGACCCCGACAAGCCCACCAAGGCCGCGGAGCCCGACCAAACCGCCGAGCCCGCAGAGCCCGCCGGAGTTACGGACCCCGCCGAGCCCATCAGCCCCACCAAGGCCGCCGAGCCCGCCCGGGTCACTGAGCCCGCAGAGCCCGCCGGGGCCACTGAGCCCGAGGACCCCGCCGGGCTTACGAACCCCGACAAGCCCACCAGCCCCACCAAGGCCGCCCAGCCCTCCCAGGCCACCGAGCCCACCGCACCCGTCCGGCCCACGGCCCCCGCAGACCCCACCGGCCCCACCGAGTCCACCTCCCCTGTGGGCACCTGGTCCGCCCAGGGGGCGGAACGGGTGGGCACAGCCCCGGCCGGCGGGAGCGTCGACGACGACGGCACCCCCTCCGACCTCCCGGCGGAGCCGGTGACCCCCGCCGCCCAGCCGCAGAACCCGGCCCCGGCGCAGCCGAGCCCCACCGCGGCGCAGCCGAACCCCACCCCCACCGAGCCCAAGGCCGCCCCGGCGCACCCGGAAGCCCCCACGCCTCCGCAAAGCCCGGCGCACCCGGAAGCCACCACGCCCCCGCAAAGCCCGGCGCAGCCGGACGCCCCCACGCCCCCGCAAAGCCCGGCGCACCCGGAAGCCGGGGGGAAGCCCGCGCTGAGCCTCGCCAGGGTCAAAGCCGCCGCCCCCACCCTCGCCACCGCCTACAAGGCAGCAGGCGCAGCCCTCCGCAAGGGCGGGCAAGCCGGCGTCAGGGCGCCGGTGTACCTCGTCCTCGACCGGTCGGGGTCCATGCGCCCGTACTACAAGGACGGCTCCGTCCAGAACCTGGCCGACCAGACGCTGGCCCTCGCGGCCCACACGGACGCCGGCGAGAACGGCGGCGACGGCCCCACCGTCCACGTGGTGTTCTTCTCGACCGACATCGACGCCACCGCCGACCTCACACTCGACGCCCACGAGAACCGCGTGGACGAACTGCACGCGGCCTGCGGCCGCATGGGCCGCACCAGCTACCACCGCGCGATCGAGGAGGTCGTGGCCCACTACGAGAAGTCGGAGTCGGCCCGCACCGGCGCACCGGCCCTCGTCATCTTCCAGACCGACGGCGCCCCGGACACCAAGGGCCCCGCCACCCAGGCCCTGGCCGACGCCGCCCGCCACCCCCTGTTCTTCTCCTTCGTCGCCTTCGGGGAGAAGGACAGCAAGGCCTTCGACTACCTGCGCAGGCTCAAGGCGGACAACGCCGCGTACTTCCTCGCGGGCGCCGACCCAAGGGAACTCACCGACAAGCAGCTCTACGAGGGCGTCCTCGCCTCCTGGCGACCGGAGGGACCGGCTCCGCGCCAGGGCGAGGTGTGAGTCGATCTTCCTGGGGCCGTTAGGATTTCGACCATGGCGGCCACTGGATCCGAGAAGCAGGGGACGAGCGGGAACGCGAAGGCGTTCTACGTGTCGACCCCCATTTACTACGTCAACGACGCTCCTCACCTGGGCCACGCCTACACGACCGTCGCAGGCGACGTGCTCACGCGCTGGCACCGCCAGCGCGGCGAGAAGGTGTGGTACCTCACCGGCACGGACGAGCACGGTCAGAAGATCATGCGCACGGCCGAGGCGAACGGCGTCTCACCCCAGGAGTGGTGCGACAAGCTCGTGGAGGAGGCCTGGCGGCCCCTCTGGGAGCACCTGGACATCGCGAACGACGACTTCATCCGCACCACGGAGAAGCGCCACACGGACCGGGTGCAGGAGTTCGTCCAGGACCTCTACGACAAGGGCGAGATCTACAAGGGCGGCTACGAGGGCCCGTACTGCGTCGGCTGCGAGGAGTACAAGCTTCCGGGCGAGCTCCTCGACGGCGAGGGCGAGTACGCGGGCGAGAAGCTGTGCCCGATCCACAAGAAGCCGGTCGAGCTGCTCAGCGAGGAGAACTACTTCTTCAAGCTGAGCGAGTACGGCGACAAGCTCCTCGCCCTGTACGAGTCGAACCCGGGCTTCATCCAGCCCGAGTCCGCGCGCAACGAGGTCGTGAACTTCGTCAAGCAGGGGCTCCAGGACCTCTCGATCTCGCGGTCGACGTTCGACTGGGGCGTCAAGGTGCCCTGGGACGACAAGCACGTCATCTACGTGTGGGTCGACGCGCTCCTGAACTACGCCACCGCCGTCGGGTACAACGAGAACCCGGCCAAGTTCGACGGCACCTTCCCCGCCGACGTGCACCTGGTCGGCAAGGACATCCTGCGCTTCCACGCGGTCATCTGGCCCGCGATGCTGATGGCACAGGGCCTGCCCCTGCCCGGCAAGGTCGCCGCCAACGGCTGGCTGATGGTCGGCGGCGAGAAGATGTCCAAGTCGAACCTGACGGGCATCAAGCCGCAGGACCTGACCTCCCACTTCGGCGTCGACGCCTACCGCTGGTACTTCCTGCGCGCCATCGCCTTCGGCCAGGACGGCTCGTTCTCCTGGGAGGACTTCACCGCCCGCTACACCAGCGAGCTGGCCAACGACTACGGCAACCTCGCCTCCCGTGTCGCCGCCATGGTCGGCAAGTACTTCGGCGGCGCGCTGCCCGCCGACGAGGCCCCCGGCACCGCCGAGCAGGCGGTACGCGACGGCCTCGCCACGGCGGTCGCCGAGGCCGACCGGCGCGTCGGCGACGACCTCGACTTCCAGGGCGGCATCCTCGCCGTCTTCGACTTCGTGAAGCAGGTCAACGGCTACATCACGGAGCAGGAGCCGTGGAAGGTCGCCAAGGACGAGTCGCCCGAGGGCAGGGCGCGCCTCGCGACCATCCTCTACACCGCCGCCGAGTCGCTGCGCGCGGTCGCCGTGCTCCTGAACCCCGTCATGCCCGAGACCTCCCAGAAGCTCTGGGACTCCCTCGGCGCCGAGGCCCCGCTGGGCGCCCTCGCCGAGCAGCGGGTCCAGGACGCGGGCACCTGGGGGCAACTCCCCGCCGGGTCCACGGTCACCAAGGGCGCGGTGCTCTTCCCGCGCCTGGAGGAGCCCAAGCAGGGCTGATCCCCGTACGAGATCCCCGTACGAGATCCTCGTACGAAGTCCCCGTACGAAGTCCCCGTACGAAGTCCTGAAGGGCCGGAACCGCGCGTCGGTTCCGGCCCTTCAGGGTTCGCGCACGTCTACGCGTACGCCTGGGTCTACGCGTACGCCTAGGTCTACGCGTACGCCTACGTCTACGCGTACGTGCGGATGAGGCGCGCCAGTTGCCTGCCCGCCGCGCGCAGCGGCTCCTCGCTGCGGCTCACCTGGGCCGTGACCTCCGCGCCCTCCAGCGCGCCGATGACGGTGGTGGCCACCTCGCGGGCCTCCTGGTCGGCGAAGCCGCAGGCGCGGAGCCTCTCGGCGACGATGTCCTCCCAGCCGCGCAGGGCCTCGGCGCACACCTGCTGGATCGCGGACTCGGTACCGAGGGTCTCCAGGGCGGCGGCGGTGACGGGGCAGCCGTCGACCCAGCCGGACTCCCGCAGCCCGCGGGCCAGTTCGACGGCGCAGGCCTCGACGGCGGCGGCCGGGTCGTCCTCGGAGCGGAGCGTGTCCTTGAGGAGCAGGGCGAACTCCTGCTCCCCGTGCCGGAGCGCGGCCACGGCGACGGTCTCCTTGCCTCCCGGGAAGAAGTGGTAGACGGAGCCGAGCGTGGCCTGAGCCTCGTTGGCGATCTGCTTGATGCCGGTGCCGACGTAGCCCTGCCGCTGGATGAGCCGCGCGGCGACCAGGACGATGCGCTGGCGGGTGCTGGGGGGCGCGCTGGGGAGACTCATCCGCCCACCTTACCCACTCTCTAAGTAGAGCGTTCGTTCTAGAGCTGTGCTACGTTTTCGTCCGGCGCTGGATAGAGCGCTCGTTCTAGTCACTTCACGTACTCACTGGGGGCACCCATGTCGCAATCCGTAACCGTCATCGGTCTGGGCCCGATGGGGCAGGCCATGGCCGCCGCGTATCTGGACCGGGGATACGAGGTCACCGTCTGGAACCGCACCCCGTCCCGCGCCGACGCGCTCGTGGCACGCGGCGCCGTGGCGGCCGCGAGCCCCGAGGAGGCGCTGCGCGCCAGCGAGCTGGTGATCCTGAGCCTGATCGACTACGACGCGATGTACACGGCGTTCGAGGGGGCGGAGCAGGCGGTCGCGGGCCGGGTCCTGGTGAACCTCAGCTCGGACGCGCCGGAGAAGGCACGCGCGGCGGCCCGTTGGGTGGCGGGCCTCGGCGGCACGCACCTGACGGGCGGTGTGCTCTCCCCGCCCCCGGGGATCGGCAGCCCGGACATGTCGACCTTCTACAGCGGCCCGCGCGAGACGTACGAGAGGTTCCGCGCGGACCTGGAGGTCATCACCGGCAGGACCGACTACCGGGGCGAGGACCCGGGCCTGGCCGCCCTCATGTACCAGTTGAACATGGTGGTCTTCTGGCCCGCGATGCTCGCGTACTGGCAGGCCGTCGCCCTCGCGGGCGCGCACGGCATCACCGCGTCGGAGATCGCCCCGTACGTGACCGAGAACCACGCGGGCATGGGGCAGTTCATCGACTTCTACGCACCCCGGATCGACGCGGGCAACCACGCGGGCGACGTGGACCGCCTGTCCATGGGCCTGGCGAGCATGGAGCACGTCGTCCACACGAACGCGGACGCGGGCGTGGACACGGCGTTCCCCGAGGCGGTCCTCGACGCCTTCCGGCGCGGCGCGGCGGCGGGCCGCGGCGCGGACAGCTTCAGCAGCATGGTGGAACTGCTCCGCGCCCCGGCGGGCTCCTGAGCGGCCGGCCGGGATCCCGGGTGCCCGGCATCGTGCGCCGCACGGCACCCGGGGCGTGGTCACACCTGGTCACCGGATGAACCGGATCACGGTCACCACCCGCGCGCCGGAGCACGCGGCGCGCGATACCGGATCGTCGCCGGACAGCGCTCACCACCGCATCAACAGCGCTGCTCAAAGCCGTGGTTGAGAAGCCCCGTTCGGATTCAGATTACGGAACGCCCTTGCGTGTGCGAAAAACCTGACCCTACGGTGTGTCACGCCTCGACCACACAGAGCAACGGCCCTGCCGCCAGCCTCCGACTCCACCACGACACACTGGAGTTCCGCATGCACCGCAGCAGCGACACCGGCGACGACCGCACAAGTCCCTGGCAGTACACCCTGCACATCCCCAATGACCTCCGTGCCGTTCCCATCTGTCGTCGCACGCTCGGCGTCATCCTCACCGCTCACGGCCTCCCGCACCTCGCCGAGTCCGCCGAGCTCGTCACCACCGAACTGGTGGCCAACGCCGTCACGCACACCAAGGGCCCGGCGGCCCTGCGCCTGCACTGGTCCGAAGCCGTCCTGCGCATCGAGGTGTGGGACGCGGATCCGACCCCGCCGCGACCACCCTCGCCTCCGGCACGGGACACCCCGCTGCTGGAGGCGGGCCGCGGCCTCGCCCTCGTGAAGGGGTGCGCGGACGGCTGGGGCTGGTATCACCTGGACAGCGCCCCTCTGACCGAGGGGGAGGGCAAGTTCGTGTGGTGCGAGCTGGCCGAGGCGGCGTGACGGGGTAGCCGCCCGCGAGGGGGGCCGGGGAGAGTGACCGGCGACACAGTATGCGCATGGCTTGATGTGCACTGTGACGATGAGCCGTTGATCACTTCGTGACCGGCCTCACTTCGTCTTCACGCCGTCGCACGTACGCTTCACAGTATGCCCACGAATCCCGCTTCCGAGAGCACGCGGACCCCGCGTACCTCCGCCGAGGTGAACGAGGAGATCCGTGCGCTGTGGCTGCGTTGCGGCGGGCGCCTGAGCACCGAGCAACGGCGTGAGTACCAACGCCTGGTGACCGAGTGGGCCGCCGCCGAATCCCTGGCGCACAGCTCCCGGCTCACCCCCGGCCCGCAGGCGCACGCCGCTTCCGAACGCGCCGCCTGACCGGTCGGCCCGATCCGCCGACCGGCCCCGGACCGCCCGTCGCCCGCCCCTCGCCCCTTCACGTCCCGCTCGGCACCACGCAGTCCTTGGGCTGCGGACGCCCCTCCGGCCAGGCCAGGCCGACGAACGCCAGCTTCCGCGTACGGGGGTCGAGTTCGACGACGGCCACCGGCTTGTCGTACGGATTTCCGGCGTTGGTCAGGCACACCCACCCACTGGTTCCGGCCACCCGGTGCGCGGACTCCAGGCGGGACCACTGGGCGGACACCCGTTCGCGCGGCGGCACCGCACCGGCCGACTGGGCGTTCGCCAGGAACACCGCCCGGGTGATCGTGCGCACCCCGTCGTGCACCAGCATGGTGCGGGAGTCGTCGAGCTCGACCGGGCCGATGTCCCCCGCGCCCTCCCGCCCGACGAGCGCACGCAGCTCGTCCAGCTCCCGGGCGGGCTCGACCAGGTGCGCGGGCCGGTTCTTCGCCCCGCGCCCCGCCGACGACCAGGCCGCGGGGTGCCCGGGGGCCGTGTACTGCACGGTGACCGCGGGATCCTTCGCCCCCTCGTCGCCCCGGAGCTTCCTCCAGTCCGCGTCGCTCATGTACCGGTCGAGGGTCGCCGCACCCGAACCGCTCACGACCTTGTACTTCCTGCCGTGGCACGGCACCTCCGCCAGCTTGAGGGCGAAGAGCCGCAGATGGACGGGGCGCCCGGCGAAGTAGACGACCTTCGCCCGGGACTGGCAGATGTTGTGGCCTATCAGGGTGAAGTCGTTGCCGGTCTCCCCCGGGTCGCCGATCGACGGCGAGACGAACGTCTGGTCCTTGGCTCCCGCCCGGCCCGGCTCGTCCCGGCTGAAGGCCCGCGCGAGGGACTCGACGTAGACGTCGTCCGGCCGGGTGTCCCTGACCAGGACGGTCTCGTCGTCGTTGAGGTTGCCGTGGAACGCGGCGAGCGCCTCGGCCTGCTGCTGATTGGTGGGGATCACGCGCGCGAGGCCCCGGAAGCGCGGTTTGCTCTCGCGCCCCTCGGTGTTGGCGAGTTCGTCGGCGCTGGCGCGGCTGATCAGGACGGGGATGCGCAGCTCGTTGGTGAGCCGGTCCACGGCGGCGACCGTGTTGCGCAGACTCAGGTTGAAACCGGTGACCGCGCGCAGATTGTGCCGCGTGGAGTCGGCGAGCACGGCGAGCCGGTCGACGACCCGCGCCTGTTGCCCGTAGTTGCGGCCGGGGTTGGCGAGGACCAGGCGGATCAGCGGCTTCTGCTCGGCGCGGTTCGCGCGGTACTGCGCGAGATAGGCGCCCTGGACGTCGCTGCGCAACTGCGCGCGCTCGGCGTCCGCCTCCGGTTGCAGCGGCAGCATCATGGCCACCGTGATGTGCGGGCGGCCGTCCACGCGCCGGTTCTCCGCGGCGATCGCGTCGCTGACCTTGGTGATCTCCGGTACGCCGAAGTCGTATCCGGAACCGTTCACCCCGATGCACTCGCCGCCGTGCCTCTCCACACCGTCGGCGCAGTTGTCGGGGCCGCCCACGTTCCGCGGTACGACGATCGCCGCCGTCGTCACGACCGCCGCCGCCACCACGATCGTGACGGCCTTCTTCAGGCGCGTCGCCCACAGGTGTTTGTACAGCCAGTTCAGCACCGCGCCCGCCCTCTCCCGCCGTCGTACATCGCCGCCCCCTCTACCCGAGGTGCCGTGTGCACGCGCACGCGCTCAACGGCTGCCTCTCCTGTGCCAGTTGCGCCCACTCGCCCGCCATGCGCGTGAGGACCTCCGTGCCCGGCACCGGCTCGTCCGTGAGCCGGTCGAGCAGCTGCCGCCAGGTGCCCGCCAGCGCCTGGTCGACGGGGCGGGCCCGGTCCTCGTACACCCACACCGCGTGCAGCAGCCGGTCGATCCGGCGCCGCAGCCAGTCGCCGCCGGACGGCGGGGCCTCCCCCAGGGCACGCGCGTGCCGGTCGTCCGGCGCGCCGGCGAGCGGGGCGGCGCAGGGGGCGCCCGCGATCGCGAGCAGTTCCGCGCACCACTCCCGCATCGAGCGGGTGGTGTCGCGCATCGGGAACGCACCGGTCAGATGGTCCACGGCGGCGTCCACGCCGCCCGCCGCGAGATGGTGGTGCGCGGCGTGCGCCGCCGCGGTGCCGCACTGGTCGTCGGCGGCGGAGGGCAGGCGGTCCGCGAAATGTGCGCGCAGCAGCATGTGGTCGGCACGCCAGACGGCGCCATCCGCGCCCGCGCCCTCACCTGTGGCCCCGCCCGCACCCCCCGCGCCCGCGTCCCCGCCGCCCCGCATCCGGTGCAGCCGCCGCATCAGCAGGTGCCGCAGCCCCCGGTCGCCGATGAAGTGGCGCGAGCACTGCGGCCAGCCGCTGTCGGCGAGCAGTTCGTCCACGCGGTACGCGGTAAGGCGCACGTCGCGTCCCTCCTGCCAGGACTGCACGAGGCGCTGCGCGCACGCCCCGGTGTGCGCGACCGAGAGATGGGTGAGCAGGTCGAGCCAGTGCTCGTGCTGCTCGGGCGGCAGCTCCTCGGGGAGCTGGCGGACGATCAGGTCGTCGAGCAGCAGGTCCGCCACGGGCACGGGGCGGCCATCCGGCTCGTCCCGCGACCGCACCGGGGCGTCGAGGAGGTCCCAGTCGGTGAACGCGCCCGGGTCCCGCACCCGCAACGACGCGGCGCCCTCCCCGAGCCGGGTGACGAACCGCGGCCGGCCGCCGCTGAGCCGGTGGACGCCGCTCTCGACCCGCAGCCGCGACGCGTGCTCCTCGGGCGGGTGCCCGCCGGACACCCGCGCCCCCGCGCCGCCGCGGCCGTGCCCCTGGAGCCGGGCGACCTCGTTGTTCTGCTGCTCGGTCGTCAGGGTGGGCATGCGGACGAGCAGGATGCCGCGCGCCGGGGCGACAAGGCCGGGTACGCCGCCCCGCGCGCGCCGCCAGGCGGGCAGCCCGCCGTCGGCGGGGCCCCAGGCCGTCACGGAGCCCGCGTCGGCGTCCGTCGAGCGGTACAGGAAGCGGCCGCCGTCCGCGCGGCGCGCCGTCGCGCACACCACCACCCGGTCGTGGTGCCCGCTCTCCCGGTCGAGCAGGACGGGCCTGAGCAGCCTTCTGCCGAGCGCGTTGTCCGCGTGGTCGAGCAGCACCGCGGGGCGCCCGGCGCGCGCCATCCGGCCGCGCATCGACGCGTACGCCGCCTCGACGTCCTCGCGCAGCGCACGGAACAGGAAGCTCTCGGCGTTGGCGCGCCCCTCGCCGCCCTGCTGGAAGTCCACGCTCAGGGCGTGCAGGCCGAGGCGCGGATGTCCTGCCGCACCCGAGTAGGCGCCGTAGCAGTCCTCCAGGGCCGCCCTGCCCTCCGAGGAGAGCCGCTCGAAGAGTTCGTCGAGGATGGCGGTGATGAGCGGGGTGGCCAGGGGCTGGGCGGCGAGCAGGGCGGCGAGCGCGGCGAGGTAGGCGCGGAACGCCCGGTGCAGGACACCGCCCCAGAAGGAGCCCCTGGGCAGCAGGTCGTCGTGCCTGCGCACCTCTTCGAGGCCGGTGACCGAAGCCGCCAGCGGGTCACCGGCGGCGACCGCCACCAGACCCGCGTACAGGCGCGGCACCGGGATCGCGCCGCCGTCGCCGCCCCACGCCCCGAACTGCACGGCAAGCTCCCGCAGGGCCTCGGTGACGTCGGAGCGGGTAGTGGGGTGCTGGGCGGCGCGCTCGGCGTACACGGGGGCGGCGCAGTCCAGGTGGGCGGCGGGGACATGGCGCCCGAACCCGTCCCGTACGCAGCGCAGCAGCCGTCCCTTGCCCATGCCGGGGCCACCGGTGAGCAGGACGACCGGCAGGTCGGGCCCGTACAGGAGCGGGCGGTTGCGCCCCTTGTGGGTCTTGCCGAGCAGCCGCGCGACCAGCCCGTCGTCGTCCAGCAGCTTGCCGAATCCCAGATCGTCGGACACCGGCCCCCCGATGTGTCGCCGTTCGGCACGTCCTCGGCGCGTTCCCGGCGCGGGGGCGCACGGCGCGCGGTCCCGGCGCGGGTGCGCTCCGAGTGCGCTCCGTACGCGCTTGGTGTGCGCTTGATGAACAGTCAGGGTAGTGGAGTGCCCAGGGGGTTGGGGAGGTTCCGCCCACTCCGGCTCCGTCACCGGGACCCGTACGGCGACAGGGCCCGCCCACGGCGGAGGGGCCCGGAACCATTCGGTTCCGGGCCCCTCCCTGCCGTGCGGCGGACGCTACTCGGCGCCCTGCTCACCCTTGGCAGGGGCGGCTTCCTTGGCGGAGGGGGCTTCCTTGCTGGAGGCGGCTTCCTTGGCGGAGGCGGCCTCGGTGCGGGCCGGGGCGGCCGGCTTGCGCAGGGCGATGTTCAGCTCCCTGAGGCGGGACTCCTCCAGCTCGGTCGGGGCGCCCATCATCAGGTCCTGGGCGTTGCCGTTGAGCGGGAAGGCGATCGTCTCGCGGATGTTGGGCTCGTCGGCGAGCAGCATCACGATGCGGTCGACACCGGGGGCGATGCCGCCGTGCGGCGGGGCGCCGAGGCGGAAGGCGCGCAGCATGCCCGCGAACTCCTGCTCGACGGTCTCGGCCTCGTAACCCGCGATCTCGAAGGCCTTCAGCATGACCTCGGGCTCGTGGTTGCGGATGGCACCGGAGGACAGCTCGATGCCGTTGCAGACGATGTCGTACTGCCAGGCGAGGATGTCGAGCGGGTCCTTCTCCTCCAGGTCCTTCATGCCGCCCTGGGGCATGGAGAAGGGGTTGTGGGAGAAGTCGATCCTCCCGGTGTCCTCGTCCTTCTCGTACATCGGGAAGTCGACGATCCAGCAGAACCGGAAGACGTTCTCCTCGAAGTGCCCGGCGCGCTTGGCGGCCTCGACGCGCACCGCGCCCATGATCTTCGAGACGTCGTCGAACTCGCCCGCGCCGAAGAAGACGGCGTGGCCGGGGGCCAGCGCGAGGCGCTTGGTCAGCTCCTGGACGTCGTCCTCGGTGAGGAACTTGGCGATCGGGCCCGCGAACGCGCCGTCCTCGCCGACGCGGATCCAGGCCAGGCCCTTCGCGCCGTGCTCGACGGCGTACTCACCGAGGCCGTCGAAGAACTTGCGGGACTGCCCGGCGGTGTCCGGCACCGGCAGGGCGCGCACGTGCTTGCCCGCGAACGCCTTGAACCCCGAGTCCGCGAACACATCGGTGATGTCGACCAGTTCGAGCTTGGCGCGCAGGTCGGGCTTGTCGTTGCCGTACTTGAGCATCGACTCGCGGAACGGGATGCGCGGGAACGGCGAGGTGACCTCGCGGCCGCCGCCGAACTCCGTGAACAGCTCCGTCATCAGCTTCTCGATGGGCTGGAAGACGTCCTCCTGCTCGACGAAGGACATCTCCACGTCGAGCTGGTAGAACTCGCCCGGCGAGCGGTCCGCGCGGGCGTCCTCGTCGCGGAAGCACGGCGCGATCTGGAAGTACCGGTCGAAGCCGGAGATCATGAGCAGCTGCTTGAACTGCTGCGGGGCCTGCGGCAGGGCGTAGAACCGGCCCGGGTTCAGCCGCGAGGGGACCACGAAGTCGCGCGCGCCCTCGGGGGAGGTCGCGGTGAGGATCGGGGTCGCCATCTCGTTGAAGCCGAGGGCCACCATCTTCGAGCGGATCGAGGCGATCACGGCGCTGCGCAGCATGATGTTGCGGTGCATGCGCTCGCGGCGCAGGTCGAGGAAGCGGTACTCCAGGCGCCGCTCCTCGTTCACGCCGTCCTCGGCGTTGATCGTGAAGGGCAGCGGGGCGGCCGCACCGAGCACCTCGACCTCGACGGCCTCGATCTCGACCTCGCCGGTGGGCAGCTCCGGGTTCACGTTCTCCGCGCCGCGGGACACGACCTTGCCGTCGACGCGGACGACCGTCTCCTTGGAGAGCTTGTCCAGGGTCTCGGCCGCGGCGGTGCCGGGGCGGGCGACGAGCTGCGTGATGCCGTAGTGGTCGCGGATGTCGATGAAGAGGATGCCGCCCAGGTCGCGCCGATTGTGCAGCCATCCGCTCAGCCGGACGTCGGTGCCGACGTCAGAGGCCCGGAGCTCACCGCACGTGTGCGACCTGTACCGATGCATCGTCGTTCATCCAGTCTTTCGGAATCGGGAGTGCCCGCCCGGGGGCGTGCCCGGGCCGGGCGTCAAGAAGGTGCTTGCGAATCAAGGCTACCGTCCGGTGGAAGATCGCTTCCCCCGTATATCGACGGGCGTCGGACGGACATACGGTGGCGAGCGGCGCATCAGTGTTCCTAAAGTGATGCAATGCGCACCGATGAGCCCCGCGAGCAGGTGGGGGAAGGTTCCCTGCCTCCCGGACGGGACTCCCTCAAGCCCGTGGAGGACTCCTTGCCGCCCGTGGGGGACTCCCTGCCGCCCGTGGCGGACGTGCTCGCGGCGATCGCCACCGGCCTGTGGCGCTGGGACAACGCCACCGGGATCGTCACCCTGGACGCCGAGGCGGCCCGGCTCCTCGGACTGCCCCCGCACGCCAGGACCACCACCGAGGCGGCGGTGCGCTCCCGCTTCCACCCGGTCGACTGGAACGAGATCCACGGCATCGTGCAGCTCGCCGTCGCCGAGGACACCCTCGCCGAGGCCCGGCTGCGCATCATGGACGAGCAGGGCCGCCGCGTACTGCGTACGGTGCGCAGCCGCACCCGGCCGATCGTGCACGAGAAGGCCAACACCTACGAGCTGATCGGCACCCTCCAGGAGGTCGGTGAGCCCGCCCCCGGCGCCGCCGCCCGCGCGCCCGTCACCGGCGACTGGCGGCGCTCCCGGGAGGCCTTCCTGCTCGACGCGGGCCGCGCGCTCGCGGAGGCGCGCTCCACGGAGGAGGTCCTGCGGGTCGCCGCGGGCCTGTCGATGCCCGGCTTCTCGCCGGACGGGCTCGCCGTCTTCGGCGCCAGGGCCGACCGGCTCACCGTCGTCGGCCACCACGGCCACCACGGCTTCGGGGACGACGACCCGCTCGCCTCCATGCCCCTGGACACGGAGTATCCCGCCACCGAGGTGCTGCGCACCGGCCGCGCGGTCTACCTCTCCTCCCCGGAGGAGTACCGCCGCCGCTATCCGACCACCTGGCCGCTGGTCTCGCGGTTCGAGCGGCGGTCGTGGGCCTTCCTGCCGCTGACCGTCGCGGGCCGCACCATGGGCGCGTGGATGGCGGCGTTCACCTATCCCGTCTCGTTCACGCCCGACGAGCGCTCCGTCCTGACGACGGTCGCCCGGATGCTGGCGCAGGCGCTCTCGCGGGCCGGGGTCGCGGAGTCCGAGCGCGAGCTGACCGACGGCCTCCAGCGCTCCATGCTGCCGATGCTCGGCCCGGAGATCCCCGGCATGAGCGTGGCCGCGCGCTATGTGCCGACGGGCGGCGGTCTCCAGGTCGGCGGTGACTGGTACGACGTGATCCCGCTGCCCAGCGGCCGCATCGCCTTCGTCATCGGTGACGTACAGGGCCACGACGTACGGGCGGCTGGCCTGATGGGGCAGCTGCGCATCGCCCTGCGCGCGTACGCCTCCGAGGGGCACCGCCCGGACGCCGTGCTCTCCCGCGCGACCCGCTTCCTGTCCGGCGTCATGGAGGGCATCGCCTACGGCTCGACGGACACCCGTGCGAACCGCGACGACGGCGACGACCGCGACGAGATGGCCGGCGATCCGCGGTTCGCGACGTGCCTCTACGTAGAGGCCGATCCCGCGACCGGAATCCTGGAGATCGCCCGCGCGGGCCATCCCGAACCCGTCATACGCATGAGAGACGGAACGGTTCTTCAGAGACCCATCGCGGGCGGACTGCCCCTCGGCATCGACCCGGACGCCGACTACCCCACGACCCGGCTCGTCCTCGACGCCGGCGAGACGATGCTGGTCTGCACGGACGGTCTGATCGAGACGGGCGGCCACGACCTGGAGACGGGCTGGGCCAGGATCCGGAGCGTCCTGGAGCGACGGGACGGGCAGGAACCCGAGCCGTACGAGACCGACGGCTCCGAGGCGCGGCCGCACGGAACGGGGGCCTCCGGAGCGCAGCCGGGCGGAAACGGTTCCTCCGGAGCGCAGGCGCGCAAGACGGAGGCCTACGAAGCGCAGGCGTACGCACAGCCGGACGGAACCGGGACTTCCGGAGCGCAGCCGCACAAGACGCGCGCCTACGAAGCGCAGCCGTACGAGAGCAAGTCCTACGAAGCGCAGGCGGCCGAGAGCGACAGTCTGGAGGCGTTGGCCGACGCCCTGGTGCAGGCCGTGCACGGGCCGTCCTCGCACCACACCACGGGCCCGCTCGCCGACCGCAGGGAGGACGACATCGCCGTACTCCTGCTGCGCCGCACCGAACGGCCCGAGCAGAGCGCCCGCACCCGGCGCACGATGCTGACCATCGCCCAGGCCGAGCCGGAGCGCGTGGCGGGCGCCCGCAGCCATCTGCGGTCCCTGCTGCACGACTGGGCGGACTCCGACCAGGTCGACTCGGCGGTCCTGCTGGTCTCCGAGATGATCACCAACGTCCTGGTGCACACGGACGGCGACGCGCTCCTGGTCGCGGAGGTCACCGGCGAGGAGGGCACGCGCAGGCTCCGCGTGGAGGTCTCCGACGGCAGCGACGACCTGCCGCACAAGCGCAGGCCCGGCGAGCTCGCGTCCTCCGGCCGCGGTCTGGTGCTGATGGAGCTGCTCGCGCACCGCTGGGGGGTGGACCCCCGGGGCGAGGGCAAGAGCATCTGGTTCGAGCTGCACGAGGAGTCGGGGAGCCCTGCGGAGACGGCGGCGTAGTCCCGGTGGCCCTCGGGCCTAGGCGGCGTCGGGGCCGCGGTAGCGGGTGCGCATCTCGGAGACGACCCCGAACGCGGCGGCCGTCAGGGGCACGGCGAGCAGCATCCCGATGATCCCGGCGACGGACGCGCCCGCGGTGATGGCCAGCATCACCACCGCCGGATGCATCTGCACGGTGCGGCTCTGGATCACCGGCTGGAGCACGTGCCCTTCGAGTACCTGCACGGCGAGGACCACGCCGAGCGCCCACAGCGCGATGACGAGACCGCGGTCGGCGAGCGCGACGAGCACGGCGATGGCGCCGGACAGGAACGCCCCCAGGTAGGGAATGTAGGCGCCTACGAAGACCAGCGCTCCGAGTCCGGCGGCGCCCGGCACGCGCAGGACCAGCAGGCCGACGGTGATGCACACGGCGTCGATGAGCGCGATGAACGTGGTCCCGCGCATGAAGCCCTCGACGGCCGTGAACGCGCGCCGGGCCATCGCCTCCACGGTGTCGGCGGAGGACTCGGGCACCAGGGAGCGCAGGGCGCCCGCGGCCTTGTGGGAGTCCCGCAGGAAGAAGAAGACGAGCAGCAGCGCGAGCACCGCGGTGGCGATCATCTGGCCGACGACGCTGATCCCGCTGACGACCCCGGACGCGGCCGTGCCGCCGAACTTGCCGAGCAGGTCCTTGGCGTTGGACGCGAGGTCGTCGAGGGAGGTCCCGGCCACGCTGAAGTGCTTCGACAGGTCGACGGCGGCCTGCTTCAGGGACGCGATGATCTGGTCGCCGGTGTCGATGAGGGCCTTGACGACGATGTACGTGGCACCGCCGACGACGGCGAGAACGGCCGCGCAGGTCAGGCCCGCGGCGAGGGAGCGCTGGACGTGCATCCGCACGAGCCGCCGGTACAGCGGCCCGAGCAGCGCCGTCCCGAGCAGCGCGAGCAGCACGGGCGTCACGGCCGCCTTCAGGACGGTGCACAGCCACACGCCGACGCCCGCGACACCGGCCACGAGCAGCACGACCACGCACCAGGCGGCGAGCCGCCGCACGGCTTCGGGCAGAAGGGTATGCACGGGACCACCCGAGCACAGGAGCACGGCCCACGCAGCGTCGCGTAGGCCGTACGGCGTGCCGACGGGCGCGTTGCGTGGGCCGTGCGGGGGGCCCACGCGCGCTGCGTGGACCGTACGGCGGTGCGGGCGGAGCGGGGGGGGGCTCGGCCCGCCCGCCCCGCCCGGGGGGTTACATGCCGTGAACGGCGGGAACCGACCCCAGCAGCCCCTTCTGGAAGTCCTCGAAGGCCTGCTGGAGCTCCGCGCGGGTGTTCATCACGAACGGCCCGTAGTGCGCCATGGGCTCCCGGATCGGCTGCCCGCCGAGCAGCACGACCTCCAGGTCGGGCGTGTGCGAGTCCTGCTTCTCGTCCGCACGGACGGTCAGCGAGGACCCGGCCCCGAACACCGCGGTCTGCCCGAGGGCGACGGGCCGCCGCTCGGCGCCCACCGACCCGCGCCCCGCGAGCACATAGGCGAGCCCGTTGAAGTCCTCCCGCCAGGGAATCGTTACTTCAGCCCCGGGACGCACCGTCGCGTGGATCATGGTGATCGGGGTGTGGGTGATCCCGGGACCCTCGTGCCCGTCCAGCTCACCCGCGATGACGCGCAGCAGCGCGCCCCCGTCCCCGGTGGTCAGGAGCTGCACCTGGCCGCCGCGGATGTCCTGGTAGCGGGGGTCCATCATCTTGTCCTTGGCGGGCAGGTTCACCCACAGCTGGAGCCCGTGGAAGAGCCCGCCGGACGTGACGAGCGACTCCGGCGGCGCCTCTATGTGCAGCAGCCCGGACCCGGCGGTCATCCACTGGGTGTCGCCGTTGCGGATGGTGCCGCCGCCACCGTTGGAGTCCTGGTGGACGAAGGTGCCGTCGATCAGGTACGTCACGGTCTCGAAGCCGCGGTGGGGGTGCCAGGGCGTGCCCTTGGGCTCGCCCGCGGCGTACTCCACCTCGCCCATCTGATCCATCATGATGAACGGGTCGAGGTACTTGTAGTTGATCCCGGCGAAGGCGCGGCGCACCGGGAACCCTTCGCCCTCGAAGCCGGACGGCGCGGTCGCCACGGTGAGCACGGGGCGTGCCACGGCGTCGGCCGGTGCGACCACCTTGGGCAGGGTCAGCGGATTCTCGACGGTCACTGCAGGCATGTTGGGACCTCCTTGTACGCTCAGGTTAGTTGAACGTAGAACTTTCTGCCACTGGGAACACGAAACGCCCGGAGGGCATTCCCTCCGGGCGTTCCGGTGATCGTCGGTGGCGCGGCCCCTGGCCGAAACCGTCAGCCGTACATGCGGCGCATGGCGAAGTCGACCATCTGCTCGACGGCCTTCGCGTCGAACACCATGCGGTGCTCGCCCTCCATGTCGAGGACGAAGCCGTAGCCGGTCGGCAGCAGGTCGATGACCTCGGCGCCGGTGATCACGAAGTACTTCGAGTCCTTGCCGGCGTACCGGCGCAGCTCCTTGAGCGACGTGAACATCGGGATGACCGGCTGCTGGGTGTTGTGCAGCGCGAGGAAGCCGGGGTTGTCACCGCGCGGGCAGTACACCTTCGACGTGGCGAAGATCTGCTGGAAGTCCTCGGCGGACATCGAGCCCGTGGTGAACGCGCGCACCGCGTCCGCGAGGGACGGCGGCGACGGCTCCGGGTACAGCGGGGGCTGCTGGCCGTATCCACCGGGCATCTGGCCTTGCGGCGGCGGCTGTTGCGGCGGGACGTACCCCTGCCCCGCGCCCGCGTGCTGGTCGTAGCCGTACATACGGGCCAGGGTACCGACCCCGGTACGGCGCCGTACGCGGTCGGGGGCTCGACTTTTATATAGCGGGCGCTAGACAAATGCGGGGAGCGGCGGTTACGGTTTCTATAGCGCCGACTACAGAACATGGGTCGCCGGACCGGAACCGAACCTGTCCCGAGGACCCGAGGGGGGACCACAACATGTCCACGACCGCACCTACGGCCACGACCACGCCCGCGACCCGAGCGGTGCGCGCCCCCCGCACGCCCCGGACCGCGCGCACCGTCCGTACGACGTGGGCCGCGCGCACGCCGACCGGAGCGGGCCCGGTCCTGCTCCTGGCGCACGGTGCGGGCGGCTCCGTCGACGCCAACTTCGGCCCGGTGCTCCCGGCCCTGACGGCTGCGCACAGAGCGGTCGCGGTCGACTATCCGGGCACGGGGGCGTCGCCGCGGGCCACGGCTCCCCTCACCCTGGACGGCCTCGCGGACGAGCTGGTGGCGGCGGCCGACGCGGAGGGCGCGGACACCTTCGCGCTCGCGGGGTACTCGTTGGGCACGGCGGTCGCCGTCCGCGTCGCGGCCCGCCATCCGTCGCGGGTGACCGCCCTGGTCCTGACCGCACCCTTCGCCCGCCCCGACACCCGTATGTCCCTGGCCGCCCGGACCTGGCACCACCTGGCGTCGGCGGGGAGCACACCCCGCGACCGGTCGGCGCTGGCCCGCTTCCTGCTCCCGCTCGCCCTCAGCCCGGCGGCGCTGGCCGCCCTGTCCGAGGAGGAGGTCGAGCAGGCCGTGCGGAACACGGCGGACTCGGTGCCCGAGGGCACCGCGGACCACGTGGACCTGGTGCTGCGCACGGATGTCCGGGCGGACCTCGCCGCGATCACGGCACCCACGCTGGTCATAGCGACGACCCAGGACCAGCTGGTCCCGCTCGCCGTCCAGCGCGAGGTCGCGGCCCGGATCAGCGGTGCCCGCACATCCGACCTGGCCACGGGCCACCTGCCCTTCGCGGAGCGGCCCGAGGAGTGGCAGCAGCTCATGGGCGGCTTCCTCGGCGACTTCCTGACGGACAGGACGGACACGACGCGCTAGCCGCACCGGTCGCACTGCTCGTACCCGGGGGGACGGAGGGCCCCGCCAGGTAGACCCTGCTCACACTTGGGGGATCAGGGGTTGCCTCTTATTACCGACGGGTAGCATCATGGGGAGCGATTAGCTACTTACTGGTACGCCTACGAGGATTCCAGCCTCCCGAGCCACTTACGGAGCCGTCGCCATGGGGCACTACAAGTCGAATCTCCGCGACATCGAGTTCAACCTCTTCGAGGTGCTCGGCCGCGACCAGCTGTACGGCAGCGGCCCGTTCGCGGAGACGGATGTCGAGACCGCCAAGAGCATTCTCAGCGAGCTGTGCCGCCTCGCGGAGAACGAGCTGGCCGAGTCCTACGAGGACGCCGACCGCAACCCGCCGGTGTTCGACCCGGAGACCAACACCGCGCCGGTCCCGGCCTCCTTCAAGAAGAGCTACCAGGCCTTCATGGACTCCGAGTACTGGCGTCTCGGCCTGCCCGAGGAGATCGGGGGCACCACGGCCCCCCGCTCCCTCATCTGGGCGTACGCGGAGCTCCTGCTCGGCGCCAACCCGGCGGTCTGGATGTACTCCTCGGGTCCGGCGTTCGCCGGCATCCTCTTCGAGGAGGGCACCGAGGCGCAGAAGAAGGTCGCCGAGATCGCCGTGGAGAAGCAGTGGGGCTCCACGATGGTCCTCACCGAGCCGGACGCCGGTTCGGACGTGGGCGCGGGCCGCACCAAGGCCGTGCAGCAGGCGGACGGCTCCTGGCACATCGAGGGCGTGAAGCGCTTCATCACCTCCGGTGAGCACGACATGTCGGAGAACATCCTCCACTACGTCCTCGCCCGCCCCGAGGGCGCGGGCCCGGGCACCAAGGGCCTCTCCCTCTTCCTCGTCCCCAAGGTCGAGTTCGACTGGGAGACCGGCGAGCTCGGCGAGCGCAACGGCGTGTACGCGACGAACGTCGAGCACAAGATGGGCCTGAAGGCGTCCAACACCTGCGAGATGACGTTCGGCGACAAGCACCCCGCCAAGGGCTGGCTGATCGGCGACAAGCACGACGGCATCCGCCAGATGTTCCGCATCATCGAGTTCGCCCGCATGATGGTGGGCACCAAGGCGATCTCCACGCTCTCCACGGGTTACCTGAACGCCCTGGAGTACGCCAAGGAGCGCGTGCAGGGCCCCGACCTCGCGCAGTTCATGGACAAGACCGCGCCGAAGGTGACGATCACTCACCACCCGGACGTGCGCCGCTCCCTGATGACGCAGAAGGCGTACGCGGAGGGCATGCGCGCCCTGGTCCTGCACACGGCGGCCGTGCAGGACGAGATCGAGCTCAAGGAGGCGAACGGCGACGACGCGTCCTCGCTGCACGCGCTGAACGACCTCCTCCTGCCGATAGTCAAGGGCTACGGCTCGGAGAAGGCCTACGAGCAGCTGGCGCAGTCGCTCCAGACGTTCGGCGGCTCGGGGTACCTCCAGGAGTACCCGATCGAGCAGTACATCCGCGACGCCAAGATCGACACGCTCTACGAGGGCACCACCGCCATCCAGGGCCAGGACTTCTTCTTCCGGAAGATCGTCCGCAACCAGGGTGCCGCGCTGAACGGCCTGGCCGAGGAGATCAAGAAGTTCCTGGCCGTCGGCTCCGGTGGCGAGGAGCTCGCCGGTGCGCGGGAGGAGCTGGCCAAGGCGGCCGTCGAGCTCGAGGCCATGGTCGGCGTCATGCTCACGGACCTCGCGGCCACGGAGCAGGATGTCAAGTCCATCTACAAGGTGGGCCTCAACACCACCCGCCTCCTCCTCGCCTCCGGCGATGTCGTCGTCGGCTATCTGCTGCTGCGCGGTGCCGCGGTGGCCGCCGAGAAGCTCCCGAGCGCGGGCGCGAAGGACGCGGCCTTCTACCGGGGCAAGATCGCCGCCGCCAAGTTCTTCGCGGCGAACGTACTCCCCGGCGTCGCCACCGAGCGCGCCCTCGCCGAGGGTGTCTCCCTGGACCTCATGGAACTCGACGAGTCCGCCTTCTGACCCCTTCACACAGCAGACGGCCCGCCCACCCCAGGGCGGGCGGGCCACCCGCACCCGCCAACGAAGAGCACGCCCCACAAGAGACGCCCACCCCACGGCGGCCAGAAACGGGCGGGCGGGAAACACCCGCCGCGAAGCGGCGAAAACAAACGAACCCGCACCCGCCAACGGTGGGCACCCCCACGGGAGACGCCCACAGCCCGACGGGCAGCAACGGGCGGGCGGGTGGGAGACACCCGCCGCGAAGCGGCGAAAACAAACGAACCCGCACCCGCCAATGGTGGGCACCCCCACGGGGACGGCCACCGCCCGGCGGGAAGCACCCGCCCGCGAAGCGGCGGGAAAGAACGCCCCGCACCCCCCGCCACCGGGCACACCCACCGCAGGTGGGCCACGCAACGGGCCCAGGGGCCTGACTAGGCTGACAACCATGAGCACTCGCCCCCGCTTCGACCGCGGCCACACCGACGACCTCATCAGCTTCCTCGCGGCAAGCCCCTCGCCGTACCACGCCGTGGCGAGCGCCGCCGAACGCCTGGAGAAGGCCGGCTTCCGCCAGGTCGAGGAGACCGAGGCGTGGGACGGCAGCACCGGCGGCAAGTATCTGCTGCGGGGCGGCGCGATCATCGCCTGGTTCGTGCCGGAGGGCGCCACCGCCCACACCCCGTACCGCATCGTGGGCGCCCACACCGACTCCCCGAACCTGCGGGTCAAGCCGCTGCCCGACACCGGGGCGCACGGCTGGCGCCAGGTGGCGGTCGAGATCTACGGCGGGCCGCTGCTCAACTCCTGGCTGGACCGCGACCTGGGCCTGGCAGGCCGCCTCTCCCTGCGGGACGGCACATCGCGCCTGGTCGACGTGGACCGCGCGCTGCTCAGAGTGCCGCAGCTGGCCATCCACATGGACCGTTCGGTGCACACCGACGGGCTGAAGCTCGACAAGCAGAAGCACATGCAGCCCGTCTGGGGGCTCGGCAACGTCCACGAGGGCGACCTCATCCGGTTCGTGGAGGAGGAGTGCGGCCTGGCGCCCGGCGACGTCACCGGCTGGGACCTGATGACGCACCCCGTCGAGCCGCCCGCCTACCTGGGCCGCGACCGCGAGCTGCTCGCGGGCCCGCGGATGGACAACCTGCTGTCCGTGCACGCGGCCACGGCGGCGCTGGCGGCCGTGGCCACCGCTTCCGGCGCCGACGCGCTCCCGTACATCCCCGTGCTGGCCGCGTTCGACCACGAGGAGAACGGTTCGCAGTCCGACACGGGAGCCGACGGCCCGCTGCTCGGCACGGTCCTTGAGCGTTCGGTGTTCGCGCGCGGCGGCACGTACGAGGACAAGGCGCGGTCCTTCGCGGGCACCGTCTGCCTGTCGTCCGACACGGGCCACGCCGTGCACCCCAACTACGCCGAGCGGCACGACCCGACGCACCACCCGCGGGCCAACGGAGGTCCGATCCTGAAGGTGAACGTCAACAACCGGTACGCCACGGACGGCGGCGGCCGGGCCGTGTTCGCCGCCGCCTGCGAGAAGGCGGGTGTGCCCTTCCAGTCGTTCGTGTCCAACAACGCGATGCCCTGCGGCACGACGATCGGTCCGATCACCGCGGCCCGGCACGGCATCAAGACGGTGGATGTGGGCGTGGCCATCCTGTCGATGCACAGCGTGCGCGAGCTGTGCGGCGCCGACGACCCGCACCTCCTCGCGGAAGCGCTGCGGGCGTTCCTCAAGGGCTGAACCGGTCCTGGCGGGGCCGGACCGGGCGTCCGCGCGAGCGGAACGTCCGTTTCGGGGTACTCATGGCCGCATGAAGCTACTCGTACGCGACCGTGTGTTCGGCATCGGCGACGACTACTGGATCGAGGACGACCAGGGACGCAAGGTCTTCCTCGTCGACGGCAAGGCGATGCGCCTGCGGGAGACCTTCGAGCTGAAGGACATGCAGGGCCGGGTCCTCATCGACATCCACGCGAAGATGCTGTCCGTGCGCGACACGATGGTGATCGAGCGCGAGGGCGAGCCGCTGGCCACGGTGAAGCGCAAGCGGCTCTCCCTGCTGCGCAACCACTACCGCGTGGCGCTCGCGGACGGGTCCGAGCTGGACGTCAGCGGCAAGATCCTGGACCGCGAGTTCGCCGTCGAGTACGAGGGCGAACTGCTCGCCGACATCTCCCGCCGCTGGTTCACCGTCCGCGACGCCTACGGCGTCCAGATCACCCGCGAGGACGCCGACCCGGCCCTCCTCCTCGCGGTGGCGGTCTGCGTGATCCGCCTGGCGGAGAAGGACAGGGGCGAGGCGGACTAGCCCCCTCCGCCTTCCCCCGGGCGCCCCGGCCGACGGCAGCGGTGGTGCCTACGCCAGCCTGCGGTCCTTGAGGGCCGGGAACTGCTCCCGGGTCTCGGCGACCTTGCGGAGGTCGAGGTCCACGGTGAGGACCTCCTCCTCCGCCCCGGCCGCCTCCGCCAGGACCTCGCCCCAGGGGTCGACCACCACGCTCGCCCCTGCCTGCGGCACCCCCGCGTGCGTGCCCGCGGTCCCACAGGCCAGCACGAACACCTGGTCCTCCACGGCCCGCGCCCGTGCGAACAACGACCAGTGCGACCGCCGCCGCGCAGGCCACCCCGCGGGCACCACGAACACCTCGGCACCCGCGTCGACGAGGCCCCGGAAGAGCTCGGGGAAGCGAAGGTCGTAGCAGGTCGCGAGGCCGAGGACGGCCTCGGGCACCCGGACGGTGGCGAGTTCGGAGCCCGCGCCCATCAGCACCGCCTCGCCCTTGTCGAAGCCGAAGCGGTGGATCTTGCGGTAGGAGGCGGCGAGCTCCCCCTCGGGCGAGAAGACGAGGGAGGTGTTGTACAGCGCCCCCTCGCCCGCACCGTCGCCCGCGGCGTCCCGCTCGGGGATCGACCCCGCGTGCAGCCACACCCCCGCGTCCCGCGCGGCCTTCGCCATCACCTCGTACGTGGGCCCCGCGAGCGGCTCGGCCTCCGCGGCGAAGGACTCGTACGCGAACGCGCCGGTGGTCCACAGTTCGGGCAGCACGACCAGGTCGGGTCCCTCCCGCGCGGCGACCTCGCGCACCAGCGAAGAAACCCGCCGCCGCCGGGAATCAACTGGTTCGTCATCATCTACGGCGATCTGGAGGAGAGAGGCGCGCACACTACCACCGTCCTGGCATTCGAGCCGTCAACTAGGCCTACGATCGTCACACGAAAGCACTGCCGGGGTGCCCGCGGGCAGCGTACTGTGCCTTTCCGGGGGTACCCCCCGGGCCCCCACGCATCCCAAGACACCCACCGCCCGCGTACGACCGCCGAGGGGTCCCGTGAGTCTCCATCCCAGCCTTCACACCTACGCCGATGCCTGGACCCACGCAGTGGAAGCGATATCCGAGCTGGTGTCACCCCTCGCCGAGAGCGAGTGGAACCGCGCGACCCCCTGCCCCGCCTGGTCCGTGCGGGACATCGTGTCCCATGTCATCGGTCTCGACTGCGAGATGCTGGGCGACCCGCGGCCGATCCACACCCTGCCGCGGGACCTGTACCACGTACAGACCGAGAGCCAGCGGTACATGGAGATGCAGGTCGACGTCCGCCGCCACCACACGGCGCCCGAGATGACCTCCGAGCTTGAGTACACCATCATCCGCCGCTCCCGGCAGCTGCGGAACGAGTCCCGCGACCCGTCGACGAAGATCCGCGGCCCGCTCGGCACCGAGCAGACCCTGGAAGTGGCCTCGCGCGTACGGGCGTTCGACGTCTGGGTGCACGAACAGGACCTGCGCACCGCCCTGAACAAGCCGGGGAACCTCGATTCGCCGGGCGCCTACGTCGCCCGCGACCTGCTGTTGCAGGGCCTGCCGAAGGTCGTCGCGGAGAAGGCGGGCGCCCCCGCGAGCTCGGCCATCGTCTTCGACATCAACGGGCCCGTGGAGTTCCTGCGCACGGTGCGCGTCGACGCGGAGGGCAAGGCCACGGTCGACAACGCCCCCTCCCTCGGTCCGCTCGTCACCATCGGCATGGACTGGGACGTCTACTTCCGCCTCGCCTGCGGGCGGGTGTCGTACGCGGCGGTCAGGGACCGGGTGAAGGTCGAGGGCGACCAGGACCTCGGCGACGCGATCCTGCGGGACTTCGCGGTCACGCCGTAGCCGTCGGCCGGGGGTTCCGGGGGTGGGCCCGGAACCCGGCCGTCCGCACCGAGGTCCGGAACCAGGCCGTCCACACCGGGGACCGGAACCAGGCTGTCCGCGCCGGGGGCGCGGCACAGGGGAACGCGGCCGTCACACCGGTACGTGCACCGTCTCCACCCTGCTCGCCACGAGCCGCTCCCGCTCCCTTTGCGCCGCCCGGTGGCGCAGCCGCAGGATCTGGCTGACGCCGAGTGCCTCCAGGACGAAGACCGCCGAGAAGGCGACGCGGTAGTTGTCGCCCGTCGCGTCGAGCAGCACGCCGATGGCGAGGAGCGTCGTCATCGAGGCGACGAAACCACCCATGTTGGTGATGCCGGACGCCGTTCCCTGCCGCTCCGGCGGGTTCGCGGGGCGCGCGAAGTCGAAGCCGATCATCGAGGCGGGGCCGCAGGCCCCGAGCACCACGCACAGCACCACGAGCAGCCACATCGGCGCGTGGTCCCCGGGGTGGGCGAGCGTGCCCGCCCAGACGACAGCCGTGGCCGCCACCGTGCCGAGCGCCAGCGGCAGCCGCGCCGCGTGGTGCCGGGCGACGACCTGCCCGTACACGAGCCCGATCGCCATGTTGGCCAGGACGACCAGCGTCAGCAGGTCCCCCGCCGCGCCCCTGGACAGGCCCTGCGCCTCGACCAGGAAGGGCAGGCCCCACAGGAGCAGGAACACCATCGCGGGGAACTGCGTCGTGAAGTGCACCCACAGGCCGAGCCGGGTGCCGGGCTCCCGCCAGGACAGCGCGATCTGCTCGCGTACGTAGCCCGGGCCCGTGGCGCGCGCCCCGGAGCCCGCGCCAGGGCGCGGGGCGACCGGCTCCGGCTCGTGGCCCTCCGGGTGGTCCTTCAGGAACAGGGTCATGAGGACGAGGACGAGGACACCGGCGAGTGAGCTGCCCGCGAACGCGGCGGTCCAGCCGATCTCGTGCAGCATGCGGGCGATGACCAGCGTCGAGATCAGGTTGCCCGCCATGCCCACGAGCCCCGCCAGTTGCGCGACCAGCGGGCCGCGGCGGGCCGGGAACCAGCGGGTGCCGAGCCGCAGCACGCTGATGAACGTCATCGCGTCGCCGCAGCCGAGGAGCGCGCGCGAGGCGAGCGCCGTGCCGTACGAGGGCGAGAGCGCGAAGCCGAGCTGGCCGAGGGTGAACAGGACCACGCCGATGGTGAGGACCTTCTTCGTGCCGAGGCGGTCCACCATCAGGCCGACGGGTATCTGCATGCCCGCGTACACCAGGAGCTGGAGTATCGAGAACGTCGAGAGCGCGGAGGCACCCACGTGGAAGCGGTCGGCGGCGTCCAGGCCCGCGACGCCGAGCGAGGTGCGGAAGATGACGGCGACGAAGTAGACGGCGACGCCCACGGACCAGACGAGGACGGCCCTGCGGCCGCCCGGCGGGTCCCCCGGCAGCCGTGCCGCCCCCGCGGCCGGCACGTCGGTGGTCATCGTGCCGCTCCCCGCGCGAGGTGCTGGAACCAGCCGACGTGCCGCGTGACCACGTCGACCGCCGCGTCGGTGTCCTGCGCCGTCAGGGCGGCGAGGAGCTCCTCGTGCTCGGCGAGGGTCTTGGCGATGCGGTCGGGGTGGGAGTGCATCACGGCGACGCCCATCCGCAGCTGCCGGTCGCGCAGCTGGTCGTAGAGGCGGGACAGGATGTCGTTGCCGCCGCTGCGGACGATCTCGGCGTGGAAGCAGCGGTCGGTGACCGCGGCCGCCGCGAAGTCGCCCGCCCCGGCCTGCTCCCGCTGCTGTTCGAGCAGCTCCGTGAGCCGGACGAGCAGTCCGGGCGGCGCGGGCACGGCCTTGCGCACGGAGTGGGTCTCCACGAGGAGCCGGGTCTCCACGACGTCCGCGATCTCCTGGGCGGAGACCGGCAGGACGAGGGCGCCCTTCTTCGGGTAGAGCCGCAGCAGCCCCTCGACCTCCAGCTTGAGCAGGGCCTCGCGGACCGGCGTGCGGGACACACCGACGGCCTCGGCCAGCTCGCCCTCGGTCAGGAGCGTGCCGCCCTCGTAGCGGCGCGCCAGGACGCCCTCCTTGACGTGGGCGTAGACGCGCTCGGCGGCGGGGGGCTGCTTCAGGGACTTGGGGGAGGCGTGGGGGGCGGTCGGGAGTGCGGGCGGGGCGGCTGGCATGCGCACAGCATAGATACAAGACGTATACAGGGGGAGCGCGGTCCACGATCCGGACAGGGGGCGAGGGCGCTGGACAGGGGGCGGGGGCGCTGGTGCGGCCCGGTCGCGGGGGGGGGGGGGGGGGGGCCCCCCCCCCCCCCCCCCCCCACCCCCCCACATTTAACCGTGTTGCAGCCAACCCAAGGGCCCCCACCACCCCCAACCAGGTGGCGGGCACCCAACTAGGCAGGATAGCC
>NZ_JBIRHJ010000008.1:279258-522785 GCF_044328435.1 Streptomyces sp. NPDC017940
CCGCCGCCCCGGGGGGCCCCGGGGGGGGCCCCCGGGGGGGGGGGGGGGGGGCCCCCCCCGGGGGGGGGGGGCCCGGGGGGGGGGGGCGGGGGGGGGGCGGGGGGGGGGGGGGGGGGGGGAGTGGCCCGCGCCCCCTCCGCGACACTTGGCCGCATCTTTACCCGTTGAGCATGCATCCCTTCGGGCCTCTCACGCGTCATCCCTGTGGCGGCTCTCCCATGTCGGCTGTATCGCAGGGGAATTTGGGACAAAGAGCCGTCAACTACCCCATCAGCAGGGATCAACGGAGTGTTCACCTTGAGAATCCGCACCCCGGGCGTGCGCGTGCGCCGTATAAGCGCAGCCGCCGCCGTCACGGCCGGAGCCGTACTGTCCACCGGCGTCGTGGTGTCGCCCGCCCAGGCCGCCGCGCCGCCCAAGCCGTCGATCGCCGCCAAGGGCGGCTTCCTGATGAACAACGGTTCGGGCAAGACGCTGTTCACGAAGTCCGCGGACACCCGCCGTGCCACCGGCTCGACGACGAAGATAATGACCGCCCGGGTGGTCCTCGGCCAGCGCAACCTCAACCTGGACTCGAAGGTCACGATCCAGAAGGCGTACAGCGACTACATCGTCAAGCACAACGCCTCGCACGCCCGCCTCATCGTGGGCGACAAGGTGACGGTCCGCCAGCTGCTCTACGGTCTGATGCTGCCGTCCGGCTGCGACGCCGCGTACGCCCTCGCAGACAAGTTCGGCAAGGGCTCGTCCCGCTCGGCGCGCGTCAAGTCCTTCATCGGCCAGATGAACAAGACGGCCAAGGACCTGAAGCTGAAGAACACGCACTTCGACTCGTTCGACGGCATCAGCAACGGCGCCAACTACTCGACGCCGCGCGACCTGACGAAGCTCGCGAGCAACGCCATGAAGAACTCGCTGTTCCGTACGGTCGTCAAGACGAAGACGTACACGGCGAAGACGAAGACGAAGACCGGCGGCACCCGCACCATGGCGCCGTGGAAGAACACCAACGCACTGCTCGGTTCCTACCGCGGCGCGATCGGTGTGAAGACGGGCTCCGGCGCGCAGGCCAAGTACTGCCTGGTCTTCGCAGCGACCCGCAACGGCAAGACCGTCATCGGCACGGTGCTCACGTCCACGTCCAACTCCGCCCGCGTCGCGGACGCGAAGAAGATCATGGACTACGGCTTCAAGGTCGCGTAGCGGTTCGTACCGAGGTCGCGTAGCGGCTCGTACCACCGGTACGAGGACGGGGCCCACCGCTGGTGCGGTGGGCCCCGTCCTCGCTTCCGCGGGCGGCCCTCGTGCCTATGGGTGCCGGGGCGGCCCGATATGGCGGGCCGAAGCTACGACCAGGTCATCAGCCGCTTGGGCTGCTCCAGGATCGCCGCGACGTCACCGAGCACCTTGGAGCCGAGCTCGCCGTCCACCAGGCGGTGGTCGAAGGAGAGGCCGAGGGTGGTCACCTGACGCGGCTTCACCTTGCCCTTGTGGACCCACGGCTGGAGCTTGATCGCGCCGACCGCGAGGATCGCGGACTCGCCGGGGTTCAGGATCGGCGTGCCCGTGTCGATGCCGAAGACGCCGATGTTCGTGATCGTCACCGTGCCGCCCTGCATGGCGCCGGGCGACGTCTTGCCCTCGCGGGCCGTGGACACCAGGTCGCCGAGCGCGGCGGCCAGCTCGGGCAGGGTCTTGTCGTGCGCGTCCTTGATGTTCGGCACGAGCAGACCGCGCGGGGTCGCCGCGGCGATGCCCAGGTTCACGTAGTGCTTCTGGACGATCTCCTGGTTCGCCTCGTCCCAGGCGGCGTTCACCTCCGGGTTGCGGCGGATCGCCACCAGGAGCGCCTTGGAGATCAGCAGGAGCGGGTTCACCCGCAGGCCTTCGAAGGCCCGGTCCTGCCTCAGCTCGTCGACCAGCTTCATCGTGCGGGTCACGTCCACCGTCACGAACTCCGTGACGTGCGGCGCGGTGAACGCCGAGCCGACCATGGCCTGCGCGGTGGCCTTGCGGACGCCCTTGACCGGGATGCGGGTCTCGCGGCCCCGGGTGGTGGGCGCGGAGGCCGCCCGGGCCGCCGGTGCCGCCTCGGCCGCCGTGGGCTGCTCCCGGGACACCGCCGGCTGCGGCGTCGCCTCGGGCGCGGCCACGGCCGCGTGCACGTCCTCGCGGGTGATGATCCCGTCGGGCCCCGTCGGCGTGACGGCGGCGAGATCGACTCCGAGGTCCTTGGCGAGCTTGCGCACCGGTGGCTTGGCGAGCGGCCGCCCGCCGTGCCCGTTGACCCCGGCGTCGACGGAGGCCACCGCCACCGGCTCCGGCGCGGACGCCGGGGCAGGCTTCGGGGCGGCCGCGGCGACCTCGGCCGTGGCTCCCTTGCGGGGCCGCCGCTTGGTCGAGGACTCGGAGACCCCGTACCCCACGAGGACCGGCTGCCTGCCCGCGGGCTTCCCGTCCTCCGCCGCCGGAACGGCAGCGGTCTCGGGAGCGGACGCCCCGGTCTGCGCGGCCGGCGGCTCGGGGGCGACGTCCCCGGGGCCCCCGACGGTGATGATCACCTGGCCCACGTCGACCGTGGAACCCTCGGGAAACCGGAGCTCGCGCACCGTGCCGTCGAACGGGATGGGCAGCTCGACGGCGGCCTTGGCCGTCTCCACCTCGCACACGACCTGCCCGTCGGTGACGGTGTCGCCGGGGGCGACGAACCACTTGAGGATCTCCGCCTCGGTGAGCCCCTCGCCCACGTCGGGCATCTTGAACTCGCGGACGGCCGAGGTGGTGTCAGTCATTGTCGTCACGATCCTCTTCCCTCAGTACGCCAGCGAGCGGTCGACGGCGTCGAGCACCCGGTCGAGGCCCGGCAGATATTCCTCTTCGACCCGCGCGGGCGGATACGGGGAGTGGAAGCCGCCGACCCGCAGCACGGGCGCCTCCAGGTGGTAGAAGCACCGCTCCGTGATGCGCGCCGCGATCTCCGCGCCGGAGCCGAAGAACACCGGCGCCTCGTGCACCACGACCAGGCGGCCGGTCCTCTCCACCGACGCCTGCACCGTGTCGAAGTCGATCGGCGAGACCGAGCGCAGGTCGACGACCTCCAGGGACTTGCCCTCCTCCGCGGCGGCCGCGGCGGCCTCCAGGCAGGTCTTCACCATCGGACCGTACGCCACCAGGGTCGCGTCGGTGCCCTCGCGGACCGTCTTGGCCTTGTGCAGGGGCCCGGGGATGGCGTCGGTGGTGACCTCGGACTTGTCCCAGTACCGCCGCTTGGGCTCGAAGAAGATCACCGGGTCGTCGCTCTGGATGGCCTGCTGAAGCATCCAGTACGCGTCCGACGAGTTCGAGGGCGAGACCACCTTCAGGCCCGCGACGTGCGCGAACAGCGCCTCCGGGGACTCGCTGTGGTGCTCGACGGCGCCGATGCCGCCGCCGTAGGGGATGCGGATGACGACGGGCACCTTGATCTTGCCGAGGGCCCGGGCGTGCATCTTCGCCAGCTGCGTGACGATCTGGTCGTACGCGGGGAAGACGAAGCCGTCGAACTGGATCTCCACGACCGGTCGGTAGCCGCGCAGGGCGAGTCCGATGGCCGTGCCGACGATGCCCGACTCGGCGAGCGGGGTGTCGATGACGCGGTTCTCGCCGAAGTCCTTCTGGAGGCCGTCGGTCACCCGGAACACACCGCCGAGCTTGCCCACGTCCTCGCCCATGACCAGGACCTTCGGGTCGGCTTCGAGGGCCGTGCGCAGGGATTCGTTGATCGCCTTCGCGAGCGGAAGTTTCTTCACCGTCATGACTACTTGGCCTCCCCGCCCGTAACGGCGTCCACCGGCGCGTCCGTGAACGACGCCTCATAGGCGGCGAACTGGGCACGCTCCTCGTCCACTAGCGCGTGACCGTCCGCGTAGACGTTCTCAAAGATCGACATCGGTTCGGGGTCCGGCATCGTCCGCACCACGTCCCGCACTCGCTTGCCCAACGTCTCGCTCTCGGCCTCGAGTTCCGCGAAGAATCCCTCATCCGCGTGACCTTCGGACTCCAGGTACGCCCGCAGCCGCGAGATCGGGTCCTTGGCCTCCCAGGCCTCGCGCTCCTCGTCGCGGCGGTAGCGCGTCGGGTCGTCGGAGGTGGTGTGGGCGCCCATGCGGTACGTGAACGCCTCGATGAGCGCCGGGCCCTCGCCCGCGCGCGCCCGCTCCAGGGCCCACTTGGTGACCGCGAGACAGGCGAGCACGTCGTTGCCGTCGACACGGACGCCGGGGAAGCCGTAGCCCTGCGCGCGCTGGTACAGCGGCACCCGGCTCTGCTTCTCCGTCGGCTCGGAGATCGCCCACTGGTTGTTCTGGCAGAAGAACACCACCGGGGCGTTGTAGACCGCGGAGAACGTGAACGCCTCGGCGACATCGCCCTGGCTGGTCGCGCCGTCGCCGAGGTAGGCGACCACGGCGCTGTCCGCGCCGTCGTAGGCCACGCCCATCGCGTAGCCCGTGGCGTGCAGCGTCTGCGATCCGATGACGATCGTGTACAGCTGGAAGCCGTTGGTGTTGGGGTCCCAGCCGCCGTTGTTCACGCCCCGGAACATGCCGAGGAGGAGCGTCGGGTCGACGCCCTTGCACCAGGCGACGCCGTGTTCGCGGTAGGTGGGGAAGACGTGGTCGCTCTCCCTGGTGGCACGGCCGGAGCCGACCTGGGCGGCCTCCTGGCCGAGCAGCGACGGCCACAGGCCCAGCTCGCCCTGGCGTTGCAGGGTGACGGCCTCGGCGTCGAAGCGGCGGGTGATGACCATGTCCCGGTACAGGGAACGGAGGTCGTCGGGGGTGATGTCCGCGACGTAGCTGTCGTACGCGGCGTTCTCCACCCGTACCCCTTCGGGGGTCAGCAGCTGTACGAGCTCGGGCTCGCCGCTGCTTGCCGCCCCGCCCTTGCCCCGGGCGGCGCTCTTCCCCCGCGGGGTCCCCCGGCCCGGGACGGAGTCCTTCTTGGCGCTCACAGTCTTGGCGCCGGCGCGCTTGCCTGCGCCGGCTGCGCTGCGCGGTGTGCGCGCGGCGGTGCTCTCCACGGTCACGTGTGCTCCTCCGTCGGTCCGGCCCCCGGGATCCACCGGCAGGCCAGTACGGCTCGCCCGATTCCGGCCCGTCGCACGGGGTGGGTGCGGCTCGGCCGGGACAAGGCGTGACAGTTGCTCCGGCGAGACCCTTCTCCAAGCACGTTACCCAGTGTCTCCCGAAACTGTGAAACCCCGCCTGACCTGCAATTTTGCTTGGATATCCAAGTAAGCTGCACTAGGAAATCCAAGTAAATCGAGAAACGCGGAAACACAGCCTGGTCACAGCACTGAACACAGCCTGGCAGGGGGCCGGAACACCGGCACGTTATCCCGACCGGCTAGGGCACGGGAAGAGTCGATGTGTGACACTGACAGAGTGCGCGAAGAAGGAAAAATCACGGTATTCCTGCTCGACGATCACGAAGTCGTGCGGCGCGGAGTCCACGAGTTGCTCTCCGTGGAGTCGGACATCGAGGTGGTCGGCGAGGCCGGCACGGCGGCCGACGCCCTCGTCCGCATTCCGGCCACCCGCCCCGATGTCGCGGTTCTGGACGTCCGCCTTCCGGATGGCAGCGGGGTCGAGGTCTGCCGCGAGATCCGTTCCCAGAACGACTCCATCAAATGCCTGATGCTGACGTCGTTCGCCGATGACGAAGCCCTCTTCGACGCCATCATGGCCGGTGCTTCGGGCTATGTCCTGAAAGCCATTCGCGGCAATGAACTCCTCTCCGCGGTGCGCGACGTGGCCGCCGGGAAATCCCTGCTCGACCCGGTCGCGACGGCCCGCGTCCTGGAACGCCTGCGGGACGGCGACCGCGCGAAGGGCGACGAGAGGCTCGCGAGCCTCACCGAGCAGGAACGCAAGATCCTCGACCTGATCGGCGAGGGCCTGACCAACCGCGTCATCGGTGAGCGGCTGCACCTCGCCGAGAAGACGATCAAGAATTATGTCTCCAGCCTGCTCTCCAAGCTCGGCATGGAGCGCAGGTCGCAGGCGGCGGCGTACGTGGCACGGATGCAGGCCGAGCGGCGCTGAGCGGCTCCTTACGGGCTTCGCTGCGCAGGCCCGCACGGGGTTCGCCGAGCGGCCCCGTACGGGGTTCGCTGAACAGTCCCGCACGGCTTCACTGAACAGTCCCGCACCGGCTTACACGGGACTTATGGCCCTGCGCCCGAGGGCGGGAGGCCCTTCTTGCGGCGCGGGCCCGTGCCGGAGGGTGGGGGGATGCCGACCGAAGAACAGCTCGCCCTCGAACTGCTCCGGCGCACCGACTACGGCCGGGTCGCCACCAGCAGGCGGGCCCTGCCCTTCCTCGCGGTGGCGCGGCACGTGGTGGCCGACGGGAGGATCCTGCTGCGCATGCACCGCGGCCTCGGCCACCACCAGGCGTGCGTGGGCAGTGTCGTCGCGTACGGGGCGGACAATCTGAGCAGCGGGACGGCGCGGAGCGGCCGGTGGACCGTCCAGTTCCTCGGCCCGTGCGAACCTGCCGAGCCCACCCCCGCCGAACTGGACCTCTTCGGCCCGGGCCCCGACCACGTCGACGGCGAGGTCTTCGCCCCGGTCCATCTGCGCCTCACGCCGCGGACGGCGAGGGTGCACACGTGGACGAGCTGCACCGCCGCTGCGAGCAGCTGAACCGTCCCCGCGCGGGGGCGGGAACCCCAACGGGGGAGCCGCGTGCAGCGGCTCCCCCGTAGGTTCACTCCGGGTCCCCCTCGCCGCCCTGGGCGGCTCCCTCGGTGTCGCCTCCGCTGTCGCCCCCGCTGTCGCCACCCGGCGTCGTCACGGGATCGCTCGGCTCGGTCGGGTCGTCCGACGGGTCCGGCGGCGGGTCCGAGGGGTCCGGCGGCGGATCCGACGGGTCCGGCGGCGGGTCCGAGGGATCGGTCGTCGGCTGCGTCGGCTGCGAGGGCCGCTGCGTTTTCTGCGTCGGCGGCCCGGTCCAGTCCCCTGTCTGCCCGCCGGTCCCGTCCCCTCCGGGCTGCGTGGTCCCGTCGGGCGTCTTTTCTTCCTTGCTGCTCTTGCTGGGCGACTTCTCCTGCGACTGCTTCGTCGACGGCGTCGTCGGGGTCTTGTCCTTCTTGCCGCCGTTGTCGTCGCCCGCGGACAGCGCGAACGCGACACCCGCGGCGATCGCGATCACGGCGAGGACCGCGAGGATCCACACCTTGCCGCGGCCGCTCCCGCCGCCGTCCCGGTGACCGCCGTCGAAGCCGCCGTCGTCGCCGCCCGGCGTCCGCAGCATCGGCCCGGGGATCTGCTGGGTGCCCGAGTCCCCGGGGTGCGGCATCACGGCCGTGCCGCCGACGCCCATCGCGGGGGTGTGCGCGCCCTCGTGCGTACCGGCGAGCGCGACGGGCCCGGTGTTCCACGTACCGGTGTGGCTGCCCTGCTCGGCCAGCATCTGGAGGCCGTACTGGACCAGGCCGCGCATCTCCTCGGCTGTCTGGAACCGGTCGTCCGGGTCCTTGGCCAGCGAGCGCATGACGAGCCCGTCGAGCTCGGGCGGCGCCGCCTCGGAGACCTCGGACGGCGGCACCGGAATGTCCTGGACGTGCTGGTAGACCACGGACAGCGGCGTCTCACCGGTGAACGGGGGCCGCAGCGCGAGGAGTTCGTACAGCAGACAGCCGGTCGCGTAGAGGTCGCTGCGGTGGTCCACGGCCTTGCCGAGCGCCTGCTCGGGCGAGAGGTACTGCGGGGTGCCCATGACCATGCCGGTCTGCGTCATGGTCGACTGCGCCCCGTGCAGGGCGCGGGCGATGCCGAAGTCCATCACCTTCACGGCACCGGTATGGGTGATGCTGACGTTCGCGGGCTTGATGTCGCGGTGCACGATCCCGTGCTGGTGCGAGTAGGCGAGCGCCTCGAGCACACCGGAGACGATGATCAGGGCCTGCTCGGGCCCCGGGGCCTCGGCGTTGATCAGCAGGTCCCTGATGGTGCGGCCCTCGACGAGCTCCATCACGATGTACGGCACGGAGTTGCCGTTGATGACGTCCTCGCCGGAGTCGTAGACCCCGACGACCGCGTGGTGGTTCAGACCGGCCACCGACTGGGCCTCGCGCGTGAAGCGGGCCTTGGACACCGGGTCCTCGGCGAGGTCGGAGCGCAGCAGCTTGACGGCGACCGTACGGCCGAGGCGTACGTCCTCGGCGGCGAACACCTCGGCCATGCCGCCGCGTCCGAGCCGCCCCGTCAGGCGGTACCTGCCGTCGCCGACAAGACCGCCGTTCCCCCACATCTCAGGCACGTCCGACATACCGCCACCAGCCGCCTCGGGGTCGGACGGGCCCTGAGCGGGGTGCGTCTGTGCCATCAGTCCTCGCCGTCGTTTCTGATCGTGGGCCGCCGCATGGCCGCCGTGTACATGATGTACATCGTGTACGTGGTGTAAAGCGTGTACCGGTTACGTGATAGAGCGGTACGGGGTACTCCGGCGTGCCACGCTACAGCCTTCCAGGGGCCGACCGGTCCGGCGTGAGCCGCCCGGCAAACCCTCCACGGGCCCGGCGAGGTGAACTTGTAACGCTTCCGAGACGCTTCTTGCGCGTACGGTCACGGAACGGGCACCGAGCTTGACGTGTCGGGGCCCTCGGGCAGACTTGGCCTGGAATAGCGGATCGATCAGCGTCATCAGGACGTCTTCGGCCGCGCCCTTTGCCACAGTCACAACCGCGGCGCCGTCTCGCGTCCGCGCCGATGGGGGACGCACGACATGAGCCAGGACGGCGCTCAGGGCCGGTACGCGGGCAGTTCACTGGCCGGCGGCCGCTATCAGCTGCGCGATCTGCTCGGCGAGGGCGGCATGGCCTCGGTGCACCTCGCGTACGACACCGTGCTCGACCGGCAGGTCGCGATCAAGACACTGCACACCGAGCTGGGCCGCGAGCAGTCCTTCAGGGAGCGCTTCCGGCGCGAGGCCCAGGCCGTGGCCAAGCTCACGCACACCAACATCGTGTCGGTCTTCGACACCGGTGAGGACATCCTGACGATCGGCGGCTCCGCCGCGGACGGCGGGGCGCCCATGCCCTACATCGTCATGGAGTACGTCGAGGGCAAGCCGCTCGGCTCGGTCCTGGACGCGGCCGTCCGCCGGCAGGGCGCGATGCCGACCGACCAGGCCCTGAAGATCACCGCCGATGTGCTCGCGGCCCTGGAGATCAGCCACGAGATGGGCCTGGTCCACCGCGACATCAAGCCCGGCAACGTCATGATGACCAAGCGCAACGTCGTCAAGGTCATGGACTTCGGCATCGCCCGCGCCATGCAGTCCGGCGTCACGTCGATGACACAGACCGGCATGGTCGTCGGCACCCCCCAGTACCTCTCGCCCGAGCAGGCACTGGGCCGCGGCGTGGACGCCCGCTCCGACCTGTACTCGGTCGGCATCATGCTGTTCCAGCTGACGACGGGCCGCCTCCCCTTCGAGGCCGACTCGCCGCTCGCCATCGCGTACGCGCACGTCCAGGAGGAGCCGGTCGCCCCCTCCTCGATCAACCGTTCCCTGCCGCCGGCCGTGGACGCGCTCGTCGCCCGCGCGCTGAAGAAGAACCCGAACGAGCGCTTCCCGACCGCCGAGGCCATGCGCGACGAGTGTCTGCGCGTCGCCCAGTCCTTCCAGGCTTCGCTCTCCCAGGCCCCCAGCATCGTGCCGGGGGCCCCGACGGCGAGCGGCGCGGGCGTGGGTTCGGCCGTGTTCCCGCCGGTCGACGCCGCCGCACCGGCCTCGGGCGGCGTCCAGACGCCCTACCAGCCGGGCGCCTACGGACCCCCGACCCCGGCCCCCGCGCCGACCCCGGGCTACGGCTACCCCCAGCAGGGCTACCAGACCGCGCCGCCCGCGGGCGCCTACGGCCCGCAGTCGGCCCAGACCCCGCCGCCGTACAACCTCACGCCGCAGCACACGACGGCCGCGGTGTCCGGTGGCCCGGGCGGCGGGCCCGGCGGTGGACCCGGCGGCGGCCGCAAGCGGAACATGCCGGTGATCGTCGGCTCCATCGTCGTCGCGCTCCTCGCCATCGGCGGCCTGATCGCGGCCGTCTCACTGAGCGGCGGGGGCGACAAGGACGGCGAGAGCGGCAAGGAGTCCAAGAAGCCGGTGGCGGGCCACCGGGGGCCGGACCGGACGAACACCGTCGACAAGACGGTGTGCACGGAGCCCGAGACGGCCACCAACGACCCGAAGAAGATCAAGATGCCGGACTTCACCTACAAGGACTGGCGCTCGGTCCTTTCCTGCTTGCAGGCGTCCGGCTGGCGCTACGACAAGATCGCGGTCGACGAGAACACGTACGGCGAGGACACCGTCATGCGGACCCTGCCGAAGGCGGGCGAGGACCTCGACCCCAAGAGCGTGAGCATCCAGTTCGACATCTCCACGGGCAATCCGGCCTGACGCCCCACACCGCTGACGCCCCACACCGCCACGAAGGGCCCGGTACGCGACGCGCGCACCGGGCCCTTCGGGTTTCCATAGGTCTGGGTCGGCAGAGGTTCCGTCGCCGGACGTTCTGGAGGTCCGGCGGGCGTTTCCGAGGCCTAGAGGTAGGGCCCGCCGCTGCGGCCCGCGATGCCACCGCCCATGTCCTCGGCGCCGTCGTGGCCGCCCACACCCGGCGGGAGCGCGCGGCGCATCTGTTCGAGCTGGGCCCGCGCGGCCATCTGCTGGGCGAAGAGGGTCGTCTGGATGCCGTGGAAGAGGCCTTCGAGCCAGCCCACCAACTGGGCCTGCGCGATGCGCAGTTCCGCGTCGCTCGGGGTGCCCTCCTCGGTGAAGGGCAACGAGAGCCGCTCCAGCTCCTCGACGAGCTCCGGGGCCAGACCGTCCTCCAGTTCCTTCACGGAGCTGGCGTGGATCTCCTTGAGGCGCACCCGGCTCGCCTCGTCCAGAGGCGCCGCCCGCACTTCTTCGAGCAGCTGCTTGATCATGCTGCCGATGCGCATGACCTTCGCGGGCTGCTCGACCATCTCCGTCACCGGAAGCTCACGGGACTCGTCGTCTCCGCCGTCTCCGCCCCCGAGAGCCATTCCGTCCTGACCCACGACCAGGACATGGGGTTCTTCCGGCGACCGTTCGTTCCTCGGCATCTCCATACGGCCATTCTCTCGCACCTGCTGCTCACACCTCCGTGTGCCCCCGTACGACGTCGATCCACCGTGTACGAGGGCGTACGCCCTGTCCAGCTCCGCCCCTCAGCCACGCCGCAGACGCAGCCCGAGGAAGCCCAGGCCGAGGCCGATCAGGACCATGCCCGCGCCGAGGGGCAGCACCCGCAGACCGGGGAACGGCGGCCCCTCGGCGGCCCGCTCCCTCGGCTCGTCGGCCGTGCCCGGTACGGACGGCACCGGGACGGGCGGGGTCGGCCTCGTCCCTTCGGGGCGTCGCACCTCGCGGGGCGGGAGCGGCAGGGGACGCCACACGGCCGGGTCGGGGACGGACTCCGGCTCGCCGCGCCCGGGCCGCTGCCGCCCCTCACCCGCTCTGTTGCCTGCCAGGGAGCCGGTGCCGTAGTAGGGGGCGGGAGCGGGGGCCGAGACCGAGGCCGAGGGTGAGGGCGACGGGGTGGGGGACGCCACCGGGGCGGCGGGAGGCCCGGCGTACGCCGCCGTACCGAACGCCATGGGCGTACCGGATCCCGCGAGGAGCAACAGCGTGAGCAGCACCGGGGGGAGCGCCGGGCGGAGCGCGCCCCGCAGCCGTGATGTCACCGCGCTGGCCCCCTCCCGGTGCCGGGTTGTCGCCGAGTCCGCAGAACGCCCGGCCGCCACGAACGCGAGGTACGCGAGCTATGCGAGGTACACGAGGTACGCGAGGACCAAGGGGCGTACGGCCAGCGTCACATGAGCCACGGCATCCGGCATCCCGACGGGCCCCCGCCGGGTGTCCTCCGGGAGGTCGCGGAGGCCCGTGTCGGGCCCCCGCGACGACGTCAGGACATGGTGACTTCCCTGGTCAGGGCCTGGTCAGGGGCTGATCAGGACCTGGTCAGGGGCTGGTCAGGGGCTGGTCAGGACCTGACCAGGAGGACCTTGCCGATGTGGCCGCTCTCCTCGAGGACGCGGTGGGCGGCGCCCGCATCACGCATCGGCAGGGTGCGGTCGACCACCGGGCGGACCTGGCCCGCGCCGATGAGGGGCCAGACGTGTTCCCGTACCGCCGCGACGATCGACGACTTCTCGGCGACGGGGCGGCCGCGCAGCGAAGTCGCGGTGACGGCGGCGCGCTTCCTGAGCAGCGCCGCGATGTTCAGCTCGGCCTTCGCGCCGCCCTGCATGCCGATGATGGCGAGGCGCCCGTTGACGGCGAGGGCGCGCACGTTCCGGTCCAGGTACTTGGCGCCCATGATGTCCAGGATGACGTCCGCACCGGCCCCGTCGGTGGCCCGCTCGACCTCCTCGACGAAGTCCTGCTCGCGGTAGTCGATGAGCACGTCGGCGCCGAGCTGCCGGCAGAAGTCCAGCTTCTCCTTGCCGCCGGCCGTCACCGCCACCTTGGCGCCGACCGCCTTCGCGAGCTGGATCGCCATGGTGCCGATGCCGCTCGCTCCGCCGTGCGCCAGGAAGGTCTCGCCGGGACGCAGATGGGCGATCATGAACACGTTCGACCACACCGTGGACGTGACCTCGGGCAGCGCAGCCGCCGTGACGAGGTCGACGCCATCCGGCACCGGCAGGATCTGCCCGGCGGGAACGACGACCTGCTCCGCGTAGCCGCCGCCCCCGAGCAGCGCGCACACCTCGTCGCCGACCGACCAACCCCCCACGCCAGGGCCGAGCGCGGCGATGCGGCCCGAGCACTCCAGGCCGGGGTAGGGCGACGAGCCGGGCGGCGGCTCGTAGAACCCCTGCCGTTGGAGCAGGTCGGCACGGTTCACGGCACTGGCGACGACATCGATGAGGACCTCGCCCTCACCGGGTACGGGATCGGGGACCTCGGCCCACTGAAGCGCCTCGGGCCCGCCGGGTTCGGGAATCGTGATCGCATACATGCGGGCGAGGCTACTCCGGGGCGTCCCGTTCCGACCTGCTGAGGGGCCACGCGGGCTGTCCCGGGCGGGGCGGGGGCGGTCGCTCGGTCAGGGGCGGGGTGAGCGCCTCGGGTCCATGCCGCCTGTGGCCGGTGTCGGCGCCGGGTGCGGGGAGGCCCGCACGATGGTGATCAGGCGGTCCGTCAGCTGGAGCTTGCCGATGGCCGGGTCGTCGTACCCGAGCACCCGATGGCCCCGTACGACACTGACGATGAGGTCGGCAGTCTCCCGCACCCCCTTGCCCACCTCGGCCTTTATCACCGGCCGCTCGACGAGGTCGAGCCCGCTGCCCTGCTGGATCAGGTCCTCCATCACCAGGCCCGCACTCGGGCTGAGCACCGAGAGGCCGAGCAACCGGCCCGCCGCGCTGGCACTGGTGATGACGGCGTCGGCACCCGACTGGCGCAGCAGCGGCGCGTTCTCCTCCTCGCGCACCGCCGCCACGATCTTCGCCCCCCGGTTGAGCTGGCGCGCGGTCAGCGCGACAAGGACGGCCGTGTCGTCGCGCTGGGTCGCGATGATGACCTGCCGGGCCCGCTGCAACTCGGCCCGGAGCAGGACGTCGCTACGGGTTGCGTCACCGACGACCCCGGCGAACCCCTCGGCGGTGGCCGCGTCCACCACCTTCGAACTGGGGTCGACGATCACGATCTGCTCGGGTTTCAGCCCGGTCGCCTGCAAGGTCTGCACCGCCGACCGGCCCTTGGTGCCGAATCCGACGACGACGGTGTGCTCACGCAAGTTGGACCTCCAGCGGGAAAGCCGCCATTCCTCACGGGTGCGTTCGGTCAGCACTTCGAGGGTGGTGCCGACGAGGATGATCAGGAAGAGCACGCGCAACGGCGTGATCAGCAGGATGTTGACGAGCCGCGCACTGTCGCTGTGCGGCACGATATCGCCGTAACCGGTCGTGGAGAGGGTCACGGTGGCGTAGTACGACGCGTCGAGCAGGTCGACCGTGTCGTTCGCGTTGTCGTGGTAGCCGTCCCGGTCGATCCACACGATGAAGATCGTCAGGACGAGCACGAACAGCGCCATCAGCAGACGCTTGCCGACCTGGAGCAGCGGCCGCTCCACCACCCGCCTGGGCAGTTTCACCCGGTGTGTCACCAAGTGTTCGTCGGCTTGGCGCGCGATGGCGTCATGGCCGGAAAGTTTCACGTGAAACACACCTCGCCGTCGGCGCCGGGGGCGCTCACCTCTCCTTGCATTGCGCCCGGTTCCGTCCAGGGCAGATCGAGAAGCTCCAGCTCCTGCTGACGGCCCGCGCCCCGCGGGGGGATCACCGCGAGCCCGTCGGCGACCGCGATGCTCCGCAGCATCGCGGGGCCGTTGTAGTGCAGCGGCACGGCGTACTCCCCCCGCAGGGCGACCGGGACCAGCCGCGTGTCGTGCGGATGGCCGGGTACGTCGTCCCGTACGGGAGCGGTGTACGGCTCCGCGGTCGGGCGGCCCCCGAGCCCGCGCAGCAGGGGCTCGGCCAGTGTCAGCAGGCCGGAGACGGCGGCTAGCGGGTTGCCGGGCAGGCCCACGAGGTGCCGCATCCGGCTGTCGCCTGCCATGGTGGGCAGCCGGGCGAGCAGCATGGGGTGGCCCGGCCGCACGGCGACACCGTCGACGAGCAGCTCGGCGCGCAGGCGGCGGAGCGTGGGGTGGACGTGGTCGACGGGCCCGGACGCGGTGCCCCCGGTCGTCACGACGACATCGGCCGTGGCCGTGGCGAGGGCTTCATGGAGTGCTTCGGCGTCGTCACCGAGGCGACGGACCGCGGTCACCTCCGCGCCGAGCGCCCGCAGCCACGGCGGGAGCATCGGCCCGAGGGCGTCCCGGATGCGGCCCTCCTGAGGCAGACCCGAGGTCAACAACTCGTCCCCGAGGACCAGGACTTCCACACGCGGCCGTGCGGTGACGTACAGCGCGTCGTACCCGGCGGCCGCCGCGAGCCCCAGCACCGCCGGGGTCACCTGGGAGCCGGGCGGCAGGAGTTGGTCACCGGCCCGGCACTCCTGGCCGCGCGGCCGGATGTCCTGCCCGGGGACGACCTCGCGCCGTGCGTGCAGATGGTTCTTGTCGTCGACGTGGCCGTGCTCGCTGCGGATCACGGCCGTGGTGTCCCGCGGGATGCGCGCCCCGGTCGCGATCGGCACCGCCTCGCCGTCGCCGAGGGGGTCGGGGGTGTCCTGTCCGGCGAGGATTCCGGGCGGGCGGGGGTCGGTGCGGTTGGCCGTGCGGGTGTCGGGGTGAGCGTCCGTGCGGGTGTCGGTGCGGTTGGTCGTGCGGCTGTCGGTACCGGACAGCAAGGTCCATGGCCCCGGGCCCGCCACGGCCCATCCGTCCATCGCCGAGGTGTCGAAGGAGGGCAGGTCGGTGAGCGCGGTCAGGGGGGTCGCGAGGGTGCGGCCGAGGGTGCTGGGGAGCGGGGTCGCCTTCGCCTCCGGCGGGACCGCGGCCCTTGCGGCAACGACACCGGCGCGGCGCGCGATGGCACGGGCTTCGGTCCATCGGGTGGAGCGGGAGCGGGCGGTGTGCTCGGGGGACTCGGGGCTGTGCGGGGGAGGGGAGGCCGGGTTGGTCTTGTGGCTGGTCTTGTGGTGGGGCTCGTGGCTGGTCTTGTAGGTGGGCTCGTGGTGGGGCTCGGTGTGTGCGGCGGGGGCGGCGGGGGTCTGCGGGGGAGCCGTTGCTCCGGGGGTGGCGAGGCCGGTGCCGGTGCCATCGCCGTCCCTGACGGTGCCGTCACCTGTACCGGCGCCGCAGCCCGTACCGGCGCCACTGCCGGTTCCCGTGCTCGCGCCGCTGCCGGTATTCGTACCCGTGCCGCTGCCGGTACCAGCGGCATTGCCTGCACCCGCGCTGGCGGCAGCCGCGCGCTCGGGACGCACGGCGCCCTTCCCGGCCCGGTTCCGGTCTTCGTTCACCAGGGCCAACGCCTCATCGAGCTCGGCGTCGGCCGCGCTGCCGCTCATGGGGTGCCTGGCTGGGTGTGGGAGGGGCTGGAGGGTACGGCGGGTTCGGCGGGTCCCGTAACGCTGGAGGGGTCGGCGGACCCGGCAGGCCCGGTGGTTCCAGCGGGCCCTGGGGGCTCGGCAGTCCCGGAGGAACCGGGGGCCCCGGAGGAACCGGAAGCCTCGGAGGAACCGGAAGCCCCGGAGGGCGCGAAGGGCTCAGCTGCCCCGGAGGGCGCGGAGGGCCCCGTAGCCCCGGAGGGCCCAGCAGCCCCGGAGGGCCCCGTAGCCCCGGCAGGCTCGGTGGACCCGGTGGACCCGGTGGACCCGGTGGACCCGGAGGGGGCCGAGGAGGGGGCAGCGGCGCTGGGGGCCGAGGACGTGGGGGCGTCGGGCTTCGGCGTCGCACTCGTCCCGTTCGCCGCCTCCTCCTCGGCCCACCGCGCGGCCAGCACGGCCGCCTTGCGCGCGGCGTCCGCCACGGCCTGCGGACCGCCGCCGCCCGCCCCGGCCTGCGCTGCCGCGTACCCGACCAGGAAGGTGGTCAGGGGCGCGGCCGGCCTGGCCACGCCGTGCGCCGCGTCGCGGGCGAGGTCCAGCAGGATGCCGGTGTCGACGTCGAGCTCGATGCCCAGTTCGTCCTTGACTGCGGTAATCCATTCATCCAACACGTGCCCATGCTCCCTGATCCGCGTGCGGGCCGCCGCGATGTCGTCCCAGGTGTCGCAGTCGAACGCGGCGAGGGGATCGGCGACGCGCACCATCTCGAGCCGGGCGACGAGGCGCCGCAACGGCATCCCGGCGAGTCCGTGCCGCACTTCTCCGTGCCCGGACGTACCGGGCCCCGCCCCCGCGCCGTCGCCGTCGTTCGTGGCAAGCCCTCTATGGGCAGGATCGGCGAGCCCTCGAAGAGCCTCACGGAGTGCCGCTGTCCGGTAGACCGCCACGAGAGGCTGGTCCCGGCCGTCGGGGTCGGTCAGCATCGCGCCGTCGGCGGCACCCGTGCCGATGCCAAGCCCCGCGCCGCCCGCGCGCCGCACCCCTCTCGCGTCGTCGTGGATGCCGTCGTGGCCGTCTCCCTCGTCCTGGCCGTCCGCCACGGACAGGGCGGCGATCAGACGGTGGACGGTCCGCTCCCGCAGGAACGGCAGGTCGGCCGAGAGCACCACGACCAGCTCGGCGTTCGTACGGCGGAGCCCGGCGTCGAGCGCGGCCAGCGGCCCGCCGCCCGCAGGGATCTCGCGCGCCCACACCACGGGCCGCGGCGTCGGCCGGGGCGCCGCCACGACGACAGTGGTCCCCGCGCCCGCGCACGCGGCGAGCACCCGGTCGAGCAGGGCGCGCCCACCTACCCGCAGGCCCGGCTTGTCCGCGCCGCCGAGCCGCGCGGCCCGACCTCCGGCCAGCACGACGGCGTCGAAGGGGGCGGCGTCGGGAGCCGTGCGTGAGTTCACCCCACGAGTATGGACACAGCCACGATCAATGCCACCCCCGCGGGGGTGTCCTCGTCACACCGACCGCAACAGCACCGCAGGATGCTCCACACAGTCCGCGACGAAGCGCAGAAAACCGCCCGCCGTACCACCGTCACACACCCGGTGGTCGAAGGTGAGCGACAACTGCACCACTTGACGCACCGCCAGCTCACCCTGGTGCACCCACGGCTTGGGCACGATGCGGCCGACGCCAAGCATGGCCGCCTCGGGGTGGTTGATGATCGGTGTGGACCCGTCGACCCCGAACACGCCGTAGTTGTTCAACGTGAACGTGGATCCCGTGAGTTCCCCCGGCGTCAGCGTTCCCGTGCGGGCGGCCTCCGCGAGGCGCGTCAGCTCGGCGCTCAGCGACTCCGTGTCGCGGTCGTGCGCGCCCCTCACGACCGGCACGACGAGCCCCCGCTCGGTCTGCGCGGCGAAGCCGAGGTGCACCTCGTCGAGCTGGAGGACCTCCCGCGCGTCCATGTCGACCCTGGAGTTGAGCTCCGGGTGGCGGGCGAGGGCCGCCGTGCAGACTCGGGCGAGGAGCGCGAGCAGCGAGACCTTCGGCCCGCCTGCCGCGTTCATCACCGCGCGGGCGTGCAGCAGTTCCGTCGCGTCGGCGTCGACCCAGCACGTCGCGTCCGGTATCTCACGGCGGCTGCGCGCCAGCTTGTCGGCGACGGCGCCGCGTACACCGCGCAACGGGATCCGCGCGACCCCCGTGCCGGTCGTACCGTCCGCTTCCGTGCCGGACGCCGCGCCGGCCGGTGTCGTACCCGCTCCGCCTGCTCCGAAGGTGACCCCGATGCCCGGCACCGGACCCTGCGTGCCAGTGGTCGCGGGAGGCGCCGCGGCCGCCGGGCCCGTGATCGACGCGACGAGGGTCGCGGCGGCCCGCACGGCGTCCTCCACGTCGGCCCGCAGGATCAGCCCGTCGGGACCGGAGCCGACGAGCTGCCGCAGGTCCACGCCGTGCTCCCGCGCCAGTTTGCGGACGAGCGGGGAGATCACGGGGACGGGGCCGTCATTCCGCGCGGGAGCCGCGTCGCCTCGCGCGGGAGCGGCCTCGCCTCGCGCGTGCGTGACCCCGGCCCCGGAACCCCCGCTTCCCAGGAGGGCGGACCCGGAGGTGCCCCTCTCCCCCGAAGCCACGCCCCCCGCCCGCGAGCCCGGACCGGACGGGGAGCTTACGCCGGACGGCGAACCCGCACCGTCAGCCCCCCGGCCCGCGGCCCCGGCACCACCCCCCGCGCTCCCTCCGGAAACCTCCGGTGGCCGCACCCTGCGCCTCCGCGCCGGCGGTGCCGTCGTGCCGTACCCGACGAGGACGTTCCCCGATGCGTCGTCCCCGGCCGCCGCACCGCCGTCGCCACGGGACGCAGGACCGCCGGAGGCCCGGTCCACGGCAGGGGCGCCGGTGCCCAGGCCTGCCGCGGGGGCGCCCACGGCGACCGTGAGGAGCGGTGCGCCCACGGGCAGTTCGGTGCCCTCCGCGCCGAAGCGGGCCGTCACCACGCCCCCGTACGGACACGGCACCTCGACCATGGCCTTGGCCGTCTCGACCTCGACGACGGGCTGGTCGACCTCCACGACGTCGCCGACCTCCACGAGCCAGCGCGTGATCTCGGCCTCCGTGAGCCCCTCGCCGAGGTCGGGCAGCTTGAACTCCAGGACCTGCGCCATCAGCTCCCCGCTTCCCACTGCAACCGTGCCACCGCGTCCAGGATCCGGTCGACGCCCGGGAGGTGGTGCCGCTCCAGCATCGGCGGCGGATAGGGGATGTCGAACCCGGCGACCCGCAGCACCGGCGCCTCCAGGTGGTGGAAGCAGCGCTCCGTGACCCGCGCGGCGATCTCCCCGCCGGGGCCGCCGAAGCCGCCCGACTCGTGCACGACCACGGCGCGGCCCGTACGCCGCACGGACGCGGCCACCGTCTCGTCGTCGAAGGGCACGAGGGAGCGCAGATCGACCACTTCGAGGTCCCAGCCCTCGGCCTGCGCCGCCTCGGCCGCCTCCAGGCAGACAGGCACGGAAGGGCCGTACGTGAGAAGAGTGGCGCTGCGGCCCGCGCGCCGCACCACGGCCCTGCCGATGGGCTCGACGGCGGTCGGCGCGTCCGGATTCCAGTCGGCCTTGGACCAGTAGAGCCGCTTCGGCTCCAGGACGACGACGGGGTCGTCGGAGGCGATGGCCGCCCGCAGCAGGCCGTACGCGTCGGCGACGGTGGCGGGGGTGACGACGTGCAGGCCCGGCGTCGCCATGTAGTACGCCTCGGAGGAGTCGCTGTGGTGCTCGACGCCGCCGATACCGCCGCCGTAGGGCACCCGGACGGTGAGGGGCAGCGCGAGGCCGCCCCGGGTGCGGTTGCGCATCCGCGCCACGTGCGAGATCAGCTGCTCGAAGGCGGGGTAGGCGAACGCGTCGAACTGCATCTCCACGACCGGCCGCAGTCCGTACATCGCCATGCCCACGGCCGTCCCCAGGATGCCCGCCTCCGCCAGCGGGGTGTCCGTGCAGCGCGCCTCGCCGAACTCGGCGGCGAGGCCGTCGGTGACCCGGAAGACACCGCCGAGGGTGCCGACGTCCTCACCGAGGACGTGCACGGTGGGGTCGTCGGCCATCGCGTCCCGCAGCGCGCGTCCGAGCGCCTGCCCCATGGTGGCCGGTTTCACGGCGACTGTGGTCATCGTCCCGCTCCGTACGCCTCGTCCTCGGCCGCCAGCTCGGCCCGCAACCGGGCCGCCTGCTCCCGCAGTTGGGTGGTCGGCTCCGCGTACACGTGCGCGAACAGGTCCATGGGGTCCAGGGCGGGTTTCGCGTTCATGCGTTCCCTGAGGTCCGCGGCCATCGCCTCCGCCGAGGCGCGCACCGCGTTCCTGCGGTCCTCGTCGAGCAGGCCGCGCTCGGTGAGTTCACGCTCGATGAGCACGATCGGGTCGTGGTCGCGCCAGGCGTCGACCTCGGCGTCCCCGCGGTAGCGCGTCGCGTCGTCGGCGTTCGTGTGCGCCTCCATGCGGTACGTGACGGCCTCGACGAGCGTCGGGCCGCCGCCCTCCCGGGCGGTGCGCACCGCGTCGGTGAGGACCTCGTACACCGCGACCGCGTCGTTGCCGTCGACCAGGCGGCCCGGTATGCCGTACCCGACGGCCTTGTGGGCCAGGGAGGGGGCGGCCGTCTGCTTGGCGAGCGGCACGGAGATCGCGAAGCCGTTGTTCTGTACGAGGAAGACGACGGGGGCCCGCCAGACGGCGGCGAAGTTCAGGGCCTCGTGGAAGTCGCCCTCGCTGGTGCCGCCGTCGCCGACCAGGGCGAGCGCGACCACGTCGTCGCCCTTGAGGCGCGCGGCGTGCGCGAGGCCCACGGCGTGCGGCAGCTGGGTGGCCAGGGGAGTGCACAGGGGGGCCGTGCGGTGCTCGCGCGGGTCGTATCCGGTGTGCCAGTCGCCGCGCAGGAGGGTGAGGGCCGCCACGGGGTCGAGGCCGCGGGCGACCGCGGCGAGCGTGTCCCGATAGCTCGGGAACAGCCAGTCCTGCTCGCGCAGGGAGAACGCCGCGGCGATCTGGCTGGCCTCCTGGCCGGTGCTCGACGGGTACACGGCGAGCCTGCCCTGCTTCGTGAGGGCCGTCGCCTGCGTGTTGTACCGGCGGCCGCGCACGAGCTCGCCGTGGAGGCGCAGCAGCAGTTCCTGGTCCACCGCTCCGGCGGCCCGGGTGCCCAGGACGCGATACGGCTCCGCGTCCGGCAGGAGCGGCGCGGGGTCGGTCCTCGGCTGCCATGCGGGGGGCGGGGCGGGCTGGTGGGCGCCCCGCTGCTCCATGACCGTCATGACGGCACCTCCTGGGGGAACTCGGAAAAGCAGTCTCCTCGTGGGAGCGGAAGCGAGGCGCGCCGACGTGATGCGCCTCACCTACCGATTGTTCGGTCGTCGGCACATTTTGGCTACAGGCACCTCCAGGCTGTGGACAAACGGTTCTCCACAGCCTGGGATGGATGCAGTACGTCCATGGTAGGGAGGCGGGGGGACATGGCACCTGAACGAATGGCCGACGGCGGCGCAGGTGAGCGCCCGGAGCCCCAGCTCCGCCCGCTGGACTCCATCGACCGCGACATCCTTCACATCCTGCACACGGACGGTCGCGCCTCGATACGCTCCGTGTCCGAGCGCGTGCACGTCTCCCGGGCCAATGCCTACGCGCGCATCAATCGCCTCATCGACGACGGCGTGATCCGCGGTTTCGGCGCCCGCATCAACCACGAACGTGCTGGTCAGGGCGCCTCCGCCTACATCACCCTGAAGATCGTCCAGAACGGCTGGCGCACGGTCCGCGAACAGCTGCGGACCCTGCCGGGGGCCTCCCACATCGCGCTGGTCAGCGGGGACTTCGACGTACTGCTCCTGGTGCACACGCCGGACAACCGCGCGCTGCGGGAGCTGGTGCTCACCCGGATCCAGTCCATCCCGGAGGTACTCAGCACCCGTACGCTGCTGGTCTTCGAGGAGGACGACCTGGAGGCGGAGCGCTGAGGTCGCGGGCAGCGGCCTCCCGGCCGGGTCAGCCGCCGGTGCGCAGTCCCGCGAACGCGAGCTGCACCACGGCGTCGGCGACCTGGGCACCGCTGGCGGCGTTGCGTGCCTCCGGTTTGTACCACTCCGCGATGGAGTTGATCATTCCGAAGAGCAGCCGGGTGGCCAGCCGCAGCTCGACGTCGGAGCGCAGGTCGCCGTCCGCGACGGCTTCCTTGAGCAGTTCGGCGACCTCGTGGTCGAACTCCCTGCGCCGCTCGAGGGCCCACCGCTCGGTGTCGGTGTTGCCGCGCACCCGCAGCAGCAGCGTCACATAGGGCAGTTCGGCGATCAGGACCTCGACGGTGCGCCGGGTCACGTACTCCAGGCGCCCGACCGCGCCGCCCTCGCGCGCGTGCTCCTCGGCGAGGATCCCGAAGAGCCCGTCGAGTGCCCGGCTCACCGCGCGGCGCAGCAGTTCCTCCTTGCCCGACACATGGTGGTAGATCGACGACTTGGAGATGCCGGCGGCCTTGGAGAGGTGCTCCATGGACGTGCCGTCGTAGCCGCGCTCGTTGAAGACCCGTACGGCGACGTCGAGGAGGGTGTCGGGGGTGTAGGTGTCACGCCGGGCGCTCATGCGTGGTCCTCCTTCGCGGCGGCGCGGCGCAGCCCCTGGGATGCGGCGTAGCGTCCCGTGGGGTACTCGTCGTGCAGGTGGTCGAGGACTGCCGTGACCCAGTACAGGCCGAGGTCGGCGCCCCAGGAGAGCGGCCCGCGCGGGTAGTTGACGCCCAGGCGCATGGCGGTGTCGATGTCGTCGGCGTCCGCCACGCCGCGGGCCACGGCGTCGTGGGCGAAGTCGACGAGCATGGCGACCGTACGGGCCACGATCATCCCGGGGGTGGCGCGTACGACGCTGACCTTCTTGCCGAGCGCCTGGAAGAGGCCCACCGCCTCGCCGAGCGCGCGCTCGTCCACGCGCGCCGCGGGGGCGAGGGCGATGCGGGTGGCCGCTCCGTAGTCGAGGGCCAGGTCGAACTGGATGGTGGGCTGTGCGGCGGCGTCGGGTGACGAGCCGTCGGCGAGGGCGAGGCGGGTGCCCCCGTAGAGCTCGATCCAGCCGGGGAAGTCCGGGTGCGCGGACTTCCCTCGCTCCACCCGGACGCCGGCGCCCTCGATGAGCGGCAGCAGGCCGGCTGCCTGGAACAGCTCACCGTGCAGGGCGACGGACCCCGGCGCTTCCGCGGGGCCCGCGGTGTGGGGCCGTGGCCGTTCGGCGCCGTCCCCGTACGCGAACCAGCCCTGTCCGCTCTTGCGGCCGAGGCGCCGGGACTCGACGAGGCGCCGCTGGGCGAGGGACGGGGTGAACTTGGGGTCCTGGAAGAACGACTCCCAGACCGAACGGGTGACGGCTTCGTTCACATCCTGGCCGATGAGGTCGGTGAGCTCGAAGGGGCCCATCTTGAAGCCGCCGGACTCGCGCAGGACCGCGTCTACGGTCGCGGGGTCGGCGGCGCGCTCCTCGTGCACGCGCAGCGCCTCCGCGTAGAAGGGCCGGGCCACGCGGTTGACGAGGAAGCCGGGGGTGTCGGCGCAGTGGACCGGTGTCTTTCCCCAGGCCCGCGCGGTGGCGTACGCGCGCGTGGCCGTCGCCTCGTCCGTGGCGTGACCGCTGACCACCTCCACCAGGGGCAGCAGCGGCGCCGGGTTGAAGAAGTGCAGTCCGACGAAGCGGCCCGGGCGCCCCAGCGCGCCCGCGACGGCCGTCACCGACAGGGACGACGTGTTGGTGGCCAGCACGCAGTCGTCCGCCACGACCTCCTCGAGGTCCTGGAACAGACGTTGCTTGACGTCGAGTTGCTCGATGACGGCTTCGACGACCAGCTTGCACCCGGCGAGGGCGTCGAGTCCGTCGACGGCTTCGAGGCGTCCGGCCGCGGCGTCCCGTGCGGACGCGTCGAGGCGGCCCTTCTCCACGAGGCGGTCCAGGCGGGCGGTGATCGCGGCGGCCGCCGTGCGCGCGTGGCCCGGCGCGGCGTCGTACAGCCGCACGGGGTGGCCCGCCACCAGGGCGACCTGGGCGATGCCCTGGCCCATGGTGCCGGTGCCGACCACGGCGACGGGGCCAGCGAGATCGAGTGCTGTCATGCTCGCGATCCTCCCGCACGGGGGTGTGGACCGAGGGTCCGGGGGTGGCCGGGGAAGGTTTTCCACAGGTTCGACGGACCCCCTTGTCCCGACCGATCGTTCGGTTACTCTAGCCCTGTCCAGGTGTTCCCGCCCACTGCCCCTGCCCAGCTCGCCAGCTCGAAGGAGAGCTGACTCGACGAGGAGTTGGTCCCTCATGGCCGCCGAACTCACCGCGCACCAGCTGATCGACAAGCACCGGCCCACCCTCGACCAGGCGCTGGAGACGATCCGCACCCGCGCGTACTGGTCGCCGCACCCCGAGCACCCCAAGGCCTATGGGGAGAACGGCAGCCTGAGCCTCCCCGAGGGCAAAGCCGCCTTCGAAGCCCTGCTGAACGAGCGCTTCGACCTCGACCAGCCGGGCACGGACGACTGGACGGGGGCGGAAGTGTCGCCCTACGGACCCGAGTTGGGCATCACCTATCCGCACCCGGACGTGGACGCCCTGCTGCCCGCCATGCGCGCGGGCACGCCCGCCTGGCGCGACGCCGGGCCCGACGTGCGCGCCATGGTCTGCCTGGAGATCCTGGCCCGCATCAGCGCCCGTACGCACGAGTTCGCGCACGCCGTCATGCACACCAGCGGCCAGGCCTTCATGATGGCGTTCCAGGCGGGCGGCCCGCACGCCCAGGACCGCGGCCTCGAAGCGGTCGCTTATGCGTACGCGGAGCAGTCCCGCACCCCCGGCACCGCCGAGTGGACCAAGCCCCAGGGCAAGCGCGACCCGCTCGCCCTGACCAAGCGCTTCACCCCGGTCGGCCGCGGCATCGCCCTCCTGATCGGCTGCAACACCTTCCCGACGTGGAACGGCTACCCCGGCTTCTTCGCCTCCCTCGCCACCGGCAACCCCGTCCTGGTCAAGCCGCATCCGCGCGCGGTGCTGCCGCTCGCCCTGACCGTGCGTGTCGCCCGGGAGGTCCTCGGCGAGGCGGGCTTCGACCCGAACCTGGTCGCGCTGGCCGTCGAGCGCCCCGGTGAGGGCATCGCCAAGACCCTGGCCGTCCGCCCCGAAATCAAGATCATCGACTACACAGGTTCGACGGCCTTCGGCGACTGGCTGGAGACCAACGCCCGGCAGGCCCAGGTCTACACGGAGAAGGCAGGCGTCAACACGGTCGTCGTCGAGTCGACCGACGACTACAAGGGCATGCTGTCCAACCTGGCCTTCTCCCTGTCGCTGTACAGCGGCCAGATGTGCACGACCCCGCAGAACCTCCTGATCCCCCGCGAGGGCATCCGGACGGACACGGGCTCCAAGACCTACGACGAGGTGGTCACCGACCTAGCGGGCGCGGTGAACGGCCTGCTCGGCGACGACGCCCGGGCGAACGGCATCCTCGGCGCGCTGGTCAACCCGGACGTGCGCGCACGCCTGGAGGCCGCTGCCGGGCTCGGTGAGGTGGCCCTCGCCTCGCGGGAGGTGACCCATGCGGAGTTCCCTGACGCCGTGGTGCGCACGCCGGTGATCGTGAAGCTGGACGGCGCCAAGCCGGACGCCGAGGCGGCGTATCTGAGCGAGTGCTTCGGTCCGGTCTCCTTCGCCGTCGCCGTGGACTCCGCGGCGGACGCCGTGGAGCTGCTGCGGCGCACGGTCCGCGAGAAGGGCGCGATGACGGTCGGGGCGTACACCACCTCGCCGGAGTTCTCCGAAGCCGTGGAGGAGACCTGTCTGGAGGAGAGCGCCCAGCTGTCTCTGAACCTGACGGGCGGTGTCTATGTGAACCAGACGGCGGCGTTCTCCGACTTCCACGGCTCGGGCGGCAACCCGGCCGCGAACTCCGCGCTGTGCGACGCCGCGTTCGTCGCCAACCGCTTCCGGGTGGTGGAGATCCGCAAGGAGGCGTGAGCCGGCCGACAGCCATGGGTCCGCGGCTCGAGGCGCGGACTTCGTCCCAGGCCGCCGGGGAGGCGGGTGCTCAGGCTCCCGGCGGTCTGCCGGACGACCAGTGGAACAGCGTCATACCCACACTCGTCGCGAGGTTGTAGCTCGACACCTGTGGCCGCATCGGCAGCGACACCAGGTGGTCCGCGCGGGCCCGCAGTGCGGCGGAGAGGCCACTGCGCTCCGAGCCGAACGCGAGTACGGCGTCGTCGGGGATCTTCAGCCCGCGGATGTCCGCACCCTCGGCGTCGAGGGCGAACAGCGGGCCCGCGGGGAGTTCCGGGACGTCGATGTGCTCCACCGCCGTGGCGAAGTGCAGCCCCGCGCCACCGCGTACGACCGTGGGGTGCCAGGGGTCGAGCGTGCCCGTCGTGACGACTCCCGTCGCGCCGAAGCCCGCGGCGAGCCGGATCACCGCCCCGGCGTTGCCGAGGTTGCGGGGGTCGTCGAGGACGACGACCGGCGCGGACCTCGGCGCGTGCGCCAGGGTCCGGAGGTTGGCGGCACGCGAGGGGCGCACGGCCAGGGCCGCCACGGCGGTGGGGTGCAGCCGGGGCACCAGGGCCCGCAGCGTCGCGTCGTCGGTCTCGGCCAGCAGTGCGTCCAGGGCGGCCGTCACGTCCGGGGCCAGGTCCTCGGCGAGAGCGAGGACGGCGGCCTTGTCCCCGGCCAGCGCCACGGGGACGCGGGCGTCGAAGCGCAGGGCGTGCTTCAGGGCGTGGAAGCCGTCGAGCAGCACATGGGAGCCGGCGAGCGCCCGCCAGACCCGAACGGGGTCCTCCGCGCCCGCCTCCGGCGCCCCGCCACGCCCTCCTGCCGCTGCCGTCCTGCGCAACTCGTCGCGCTCCTCCGCTGCCGCCCTCCGCGGCCTGTCGTTGTCCGCTGTCGCGCTGCCGCTCATGCTCCGAACCCTACGCGCGCCTGCTCGGTGACCGCTGCGGCCTGCTCTTCTTCCTTCGGTAGCGGCGACGGCGCGGACTTGCGCGGCAGTCGCGGCGCGCGTGCGAGCAAGCCGTCACGCGTGCGTGCCACCCGGCCGCCGAGGCGGCGCAGGAACGGCGTGGGCAGGAAGACCGCGTCGGCCGCGATCATCGCGAGCGAGAAGAACGGCAGCCCCAGGACGACGGCGATGACGGCGTGCTCGAAGATCATCACCGCCAGGAGGACGTTCTTGACGCGCCGGTTGAACAGGGTGAACGGGAAGGCGACCTGCACGGCGACCGTCCCGTAGGTCACCAGCATCACCAGCACACCGTGCGAGGCCAGCAGGTCGGCGAGCGCGGGCCAGGGGGAGAAGTAGTCGAGCTGGAGCGGGTAGTAGACGGCCGTACCGTCCTGCCAGCGACTGCCCTGGATCTTGTACCAGCCCGCCGTGGCGTAGATCAGGCACGCCTCGACCATGATCACCAACACGGCGGCGTTGTGCGCGAGGTTGGCGACGACGTCGAGCAGCAGCCGGGGCTCCCCGTCCGGAGCCCTACGACCGGCGAACCACCACAGGCCGTGCGCGAGCCACAGCCCCCAGAAGAGCACCGGCCAGTACCCGTCGAGCTCCCCCATGAACGTCACGACGGACAGCGCGAGCCCGAGGACCCACCACAGCACGGGGCCGACCCGGTCCTCGCGGCCCGGCGAGGCGGCGACGCGGCTCTCCCCACGGTCCGGCGAGGTGGCGCCATCGCTTTCCCCGCCCCGGGAGGCAGCGCGCGCCGCCCGCCGCGCGTCCAGGGACCAGACCTGGCCGCACCGCGTGAACACCAGGTACATGGCCATGAGATGGATGACGTTGTCGCCGCCGTCGCCCATGAAGATGCTGCGGTTCTGCAACGAGAGCACGCCGATCATGAAGAGCACGGACATGGTGCGTGTGCGCCAGCCCACCAGGAGCAGGGCGCTGGACAGTATCGCCAGGAAGTAGACGATCTCGAACCACACGCGACCGTCCGACCACATCAGCGCGGTGAAGGCGTCGTTGGCGGAGATGAGCCGCTGGGCCATGTCCCAGCTCCAGGGCCCTTCGGGCCCGTACAGCTCATGCCGGTGCGGCAGCTCGCGCAGCAGGAACAGCAGCCAGGTGGCGGCGAAGCCGATGCGGACCACCGCGGTCTGGTACGGGCCGAAGGCGTGCGCCGTGACGCGCTGCACGGCACGGGCGAACGGGTCGAGACGGATCACCGGACGGCTCCCTTGCCCTCGGCGGCCACGTCCTTGCCCTCGGCGGCCACGTCCCTGCGCGCCCGGTCCTCGTCCGCGAGCGGCAGGTCGGACGGGGTCACCGACCACCACGGCAGGACGCGCTGCACCGGCTTGGTACTGATTTTCTCGTCACTCCACTCCGGCGGCGGCACCGGCGTGGTATGGGACCTGACCTGCACCTGGTCGAAGGCCTCAGCGTGGGCGAGCGGCTCGTTCCGGTCCAGGCGGAGCAGCGCGATGCGGCGGACGTAGCGCTCGGACAATTCGCCGCGCAGGCCGGTGGGACGATTCTGCGCGTCGTGGGTGGCGACGAAGAAGTCCCAGCCCCTACGGAGTTCGTTCTGCTGGGTGTGGCTCGGCAGCGGGTTGTGGTCGATGGCGGCGCCGTCCTGCGCGGACAGGTTGTACCAGCGGGTGGTCCTGGAGGACCCGTCGGCCGTACGGACCCGCGCACGCACCTCCACCGCGACGTTCTGCTGGAGCGGGTTGGGCGCGAACAGCTTCCAGTTCTGCTCGAACTCGGGATAGATCCAGTCCTCGACCGTCCGGCCGTGCTCCTTCGTCACGGTGTTGGACGGTGCGACGTGCAGGAACAGCATGCCGACGTGGACGCAGACGGCGGCGACGACCACGGCCAGGACGAGGGCGGCGACGGCTTGCGGCCCTCGGGAGAGGGCGGCGATGCCGGATGGGGGGCGGGGTGGGGCGGGGGGCGGCGGGGGCGCGGTCGGGGTTTCGGGCCCGGGCGACTCGTCGAGGCCGGGGTTCGGACCGGTCGCCCCGTCGCCCCACGGACCCGGCCAGGTCGGCCCGTCGAACGCAGGGCCCGGACCGGTCGGCTCCTTGCGCCCGGGGTCCGGCCCGGTCGGCTCGTCCAACCCCGAGCCCGGCTCGGTTGGCTCCTCGCGCCCCGAGTTCGGCCCGGTCGGCCCGTCGAACCCCTGGCCCGGCCCGGTGGGACGGGAAGCAAGCCTGGCCGGCTCGGTGGGCTCGGCGGCACGTCTGGGCCCGGCGGGCTCGGCCGCACGCCCAGCCGACTCCGTGGGCCCGGCGGGCTCGGAGGCCCGCCCGGCGGGCTCGCCGCGCGGACCCTTGTCGTACCCGTCCATCTCGCCCCGTTCCTCGACCCTCCACCGGTCCATGCACAGGTCCCTGCACCGGTCTCTGCACCGGACCACGCCGCCGGACCCCGCACCGGACCCCGCCGCCGGAACGGTACTCAGACCCGTCCGCCAGGCCCAGGCGTCCCGGAGGTTATCCACAGGGTTGACACCTTAAGGCGAGCCACCGCACCATTGAGTCCATACGAACCGAACGATCGGTCGGTAGGTCGCCTGATCGCCAGGTCCGTGGGAGTCGGACGACGCCCGAGGTCGAGGGGGACCGAGATGGCTACAGCGCAACGGCCCGCGAGCACGGTGGACACCGCGAGCGCCACGGGCTCCACGAGCGCGGGGAATGCCCCGAGCACCGGGAGCGCGGCGGGAACGGCAGGGGCTGCCGGGGCGGCGGGCACGGCAGCGGCGGACGCCATGACGCTGGAGGCCGCGTTCGACGCGGCCGTGGCGGCCGACGAGCGCATCGAGCCGCGCGACTGGATGCCGGACGCCTATCGCGCGACGCTCGTGCGCCAGATCGCGCAGCACGCCCACTCCGAGATCATCGGCATGCAGCCGGAGGCGAACTGGATCACGCGTGCGCCCTCGCTGCGCCGCAAGGCGATCCTGATGGCCAAGGTCCAGGACGAGGCGGGCCACGGCCTCTATCTGTACAGCGCGGCGGAGACGCTCGGCGCGAGCCGCGACGACCTGCTCGACAAGCTGCACTCGGGCCGCCAGAAGTACTCCTCGATCTTCAACTACCCAACGCTGACCTGGGCGGACGTGGGCGCCATCGGCTGGCTCGTGGACGGCGCGGCGATCACCAACCAGGTCCCGCTGTGCCGGTGTTCGTACGGCCCCTATGCCCGCGCGATGGTCCGGGTCTGCAAGGAGGAGTCGTTCCACCAGCGCCAGGGGTACGAACTGCTGCTCGCCCTCAGCCGTGGCACCGAGGCCCAGCACGCGATGGCTCAGGACGCCGTGGACCGCTGGTGGTGGCCGTCCCTGATGATGTTCGGCCCACCGGACGCGGAGTCGTCGCACTCGGAGCAGTCCATGACCTGGAAGATCAAGCGCCACTCGAACGACGAGCTGCGCCAGCGGTTCGTGGACATCTGCGTCCCCCAGGCCGAGTCGCTCGGTCTGACCCTCCCGGACCCGGACCTGAAGTGGAACGAGGAGCGCGGGCAGCACGACTTCGGCGCCATCGACTGGAGCGAGTTCTGGTCGGTCCTGAAGGGGAACGGCCCGTGCAACGAACAGCGCATCACCCAGCGCAGGCGGGCCCACGATGAGGGCGCCTGGGTGCGTGCGGCGGCGGCCGCCCACGCCGCCAAGCACGCCGCCCCCACCGCCGAGCACCGCGAGCGCGAGGAGGCGACCGCATGAGCAGCTCGACCGAATGGCCGCTGTGGGAAGTGTTCGTGCGCTCGCGCCGCGGCCTGTCCCACACCCACGCGGGCAGCCTGCACGCCCCGGACGCCGAGATGGCCCTGCGCAACGCCCGCGATCTGTACACCCGCAGGAACGAGGGCGTCTCCATCTGGGTCGTCCCCTCCGCAGGGATCACCGCGTCCTCGCCGGACGAGAAGGACTCCTTCTTCGACCCGTCCGCCGACAAGCCCTACCGCCACCCGACGTTCTACGACATCCCGGAGGGAGTGAAGCACCTGTGACCGCCACCCCGCCCGCGTCCGCGTCCATTCCTGCGACCGCCACCGCCACCGCCGCGTCCTCGCCCGCCCCTGCTCCCCCGGCGGCGGCCCTCCCCCTGGGCGACGACGCCCTGGTGCTCTCGCACCGCCTGGGCGAGTGGGCTGGGCACGCCCCGGTCCTGGAGGAAGAGGTCGCCCTGGCGAACATCGCCCTGGACCTCCTCGGGCAGGCCCGGGTGCTGCTCTCCCTGGTCGGTGACGAGGACGAGCTGGCCTATCTACGCGAGGAGCGCGCCTTCCGCAACGTCCAGCTGGTCGAGCAGCCGAACGGCGACTTCGCGCACACCATCGCCCGCCAGCTGTACTTCTCGGTGTACCAGACCCTGATGTACGACTGGCTGGCCCGCACGGACAGCCCCTTGGCACCGCTGGCAGCCAAGGCCGTCAAGGAGGTCGCCTACCACCAGGACCACGCCGAGCAGTGGACGATCCGCCTCGGCGACGGCACGGCGGAGAGCCATGAGCGTATGCAGCGCGGCCTGGACGCGCTGTGGCGGTTCACCGGGGAACTGTTCCAGCCGGTGTCAGGCCTCGATCTCGACTGGGAGGCCCTGCGCGAGCAGTGGACGGCCACGATCACGGCGGTGATCGAGAAGGCGACCCTCACCGTCCCCGAGGGTCCGCAGAGCGGGGCGTGGCAGGCCGGCGCCGGACGCGAGGGCCTGCACACCGAGCCGTTCGGCAGGATGCTCGCGGAGATGCAGCACCTGCACCGCAGCCACCCGGGGGTGTCATGGTGACCACCCCGTCCCCCGCATCCACGACGCCCACCGCACCCCCGGCCCCCAGCGCGCCCGCCGCGCCCACACCCACCCCACCCACCGGAACCACCCCACCCACCGCACCCAACGCACTCACCGCACCCGCCGCGCCTGCCGCGCCCACCGCCCTGGAAGCCGAGCTGTGTGCCCTCGCGGGGTCCGTGCCCGACCCCGAGCTGCCCGTCCTGACCCTGGGTGAGCTGGGCGTGCTCCGCTCCGTCCACGTCAGCGGCACGGGCCACGTCGACGTCGAGCTCACTCCGACGTACACGGGCTGCCCCGCCATAGAGGCCATGTCCGCGGACATAGAGCAGGTGCTGCGTGAGCACGGCAGGGACGACGTCACCGTGCGCACGGTGCTCTCCCCCGCCTGGTCCACGGACGACATCAGCGCCGAGGGCCGCCGCAAGCTGGCCGAGTTCGGCATCGCCCCGCCGCGCCCGCACGCCGCCGACGGACCGGTCCCGCTCTCCCTCTCGGTCCGCTGCCCGCACTGCGGCTCGACCGAGACGGAACTGCTCAGCCGCTTCTCGTCCACCGCGTGCAAGGCGTTGCGCCGCTGCGTCGCCTGCCGGGAGCCCTTCGACCACTTCAAGGAGTTGTGATGGCACGCTTCCACCCGCTCCGCGTGGCGGCGGTCGAGCAGCTCACCGACGACTCCGTGACGCTGACGTTCGCGGTGCCCCCGGCGCTGCGCGAGGAGTACCGGCACGCACCGGGTCAGCACCTCGCCCTGCGTCGCGTCGTCGACGGCACGGAGATCCGGCGCACGTACTCGATCTGCTCCCCGGCGCCGGACCCGCGGGCGGCCGGTGAGCCCAGAGAGTTGCGGGTGGGCGTGCGGGTGGTGGAGGGCGGTGCCTTCTCCACGTACGCGCACAAGGAGGTCGTCGTCGGTGACGAGCTGGAGGTGATGACCCCGGCGGGCCGCTTCACGCTGCACCCGGCTCCAGGACGGTATGCCGCGGTGGTCGGAGGCAGCGGCATCACCCCGGTGCTGTCCATCGTCACGACGCTTCTGGAGCGCGAGCCGCGGGCCGAGTTCTGCCTCATACGCAGCGACCGCACGGCGGCGTCGACGATGTTCCTGGACGAGGTGGCCGACCTCAAGGACCGCTGGCCGCACCGCTTCCAGCTGGTGACGGTGCTGTCCCGGGAGGAGCAGCAGGCCGGGCTCACCTCGGGACGGCTCGACGAGGAGCGGCTGGGGCGGCTGCTGCCCGCGCTGCTGCCGGTCGATGAGGTCGACGGCTGGTTCCTCTGCGGTCCGTACGGACTCGTGCAGGGCGCGGAGCGGACGCTGCGGGGGCTCGGGGTGCAGCGGCGGCGCATCCACGAGGAGATATTCCACGTGGACGACGGGATCGCGGCCGTGCCGGTCGCCCCCGCGCCGGAGGACAGCACGGTCACGGTCACCCTCGACGGGCGCTCCGGCACCTGGCCGGTGCGGGCGGGGGAGTCGCTCCTGGACACGGTGTTGCGCAACCGCGCGGACGCGCCGTTCGCGTGCAAGGGCGGGGTGTGCGGTACGTGCCGGGCGTTCAAGGTGTCCGGCGAGGTGCGGATGGACCGGAACTTCGCGCTGGAGCCGGAGGAGACCGAGGCCGGTTATGTGCTGGCGTGCCAGTCGCGTCCGACGACGGACAGGGTGGAGCTGGACTTCGACCGCTGAGCGGGCCCGGGCCGGGCAGCCAGGCGCATACGCGAGCTCGACCCGGCCCTCCCCCGCTGGGCGGCCGGTCCCTGCCAGGCGACTCCTCCTCGCCAGGCAGCAGTACCTCGCTGGGCGGCCGCTCCCTGCCGGACGCCTGCTCCCCGCCAGCGACCGTTCCCCGCCAGGCGGCCGTTCCTTGCCGGACGACTGCTCTCCGCGAGGTCCCCCGCCAGGCGGCTGTTTCCCCGCCAGGCGGCTGCTCCCCGCCAGGCGGCTGCTCCCTGCCGAGGCGGCCGTTCCTTCGACGCGGCCGTTCCCTTCCAGTGGAACTTGTTCTACCTTGACGACCCGTCAGGGCCGGGCCGTGCGGAGGGACGAGCTGTGGACTTCAGTTTCACCGAGGAGCAGCAGGCGGCGCTCGATGCGGCGAAAGCGGTGTTCGCCGATGTCGTGCCGGACGGGGTGCCCAGTCCCGCGCTCACGCCGGGGGCCGTGGCCGAGGACTTCGACCGGGCGTTGTGGGGCAGGCTCGCCGGTGCCGATCTGTTGAGCCTGGTGGTGGCGCCGGAGTACGGGGGGTCGGGTCTTGACCCGATCGCGCTCTGCCTGGTGTTGCGGGAGTCGGCGAAGGTGCTTGCCAGGGTGCCGTTGCTGGAGAGCAGCGCTGCCGTGTATGCCGTACAGGCCTTCGGGAGCCGGGAGTTGAAGCAGGCCGTGCTGCCCGCGGCCGCGCGGGGTGAGACCGTCCTGACCGTGGCGACGAACGGCCGCACGGGACATGACGACGCCGCGCTGGCCGTCACCGCGCGCCCCGACGGTGACGGTGTCGACGGGAGTGGCGGGTGGGTGCTCGACGGGGTGCAGAGCGGGGTTCCCTGGGGGTTCGACGCCGACTTCGTCGTGGTTCCGGCCGCCTCGCCCGAGGGGGTGGCGGTCCTCGCGTTGGTGCCGGGTGCGGGGGCAGGGGCGGAAGCGGAAGCAGATACGGGAACGGGTACGGGTACGGGGCTCGGTTTCGCTGAGCAGTTCTCGACCAGTGGGGAGCGGCTCGCGGAGTTGCGGCTGGACTCCGTGCGGGTCGGTGCGCGGGACGTCATCGCGGTGGAGGGGGCGTGGGACCACCTGCGCGACCTGCTGACGACGGGCACATGTGCGCTGGCCCTCGGCCTGGGTACGAGGGTGCTGGGGATGACGAGTGCTTACACCGGGAAGCGGGAGCAGTTCGGGTTTCCGGTCGCCACGTTCCAGGCGGTGGCGATGCAGGCGGCGGACCGGTACATCGACCTGCGGGCCATGGAGGCCACGCTGTGGCAGGCCGCCTGGCGCCTGAGTGAGCCGGGGCGCGGGGCCGCGGGCGACGGCGGGCCGCTGCCCGCGTCGGGGGATGTGGCGGTGGCCAAGATCTGGGCGTCGGACGGGGTGCGCCGCGTCGTCCAGACCGCGCAGCACCTGCACGGCGGCTTCGGCGCCGACGTCGAGTACCCCCTGCACCGGTACCACGCCTGGGCCAAGCACCTGGAGCTGGCACTCGGCCCGGCGGCGGCGCACGAGGAGGCCCTGGGCGACCTCCTGGCCGCGCACCCCCTGGGCTGACCGCCCACCGCCCCGACCCACGCTACCGGGTACCACACATCGGCCAATTGGCCACCGGTCCAGGGTGCCCCGACCAACCGCCCCACAAGGTCACGACACCGGCCCACCGAGCCACCGGCTGACGCCAGACAACGGGAATCGCGGCCAGACCACCAGCTGGGACCAGACAACCGCCCAGGCTCAGGCCACCGTGCCCGGTCGGCCCCCGTCGTCGACGACGGGCCGCCCCGCTGCCTCCCAGGCCTGCATGCCGCCGTCGACGTTCACCGCGTCGATGCCCTGCTGGGCGAGGTACATCGTCACCTGGGCGGAGCGGCCGCCGGAGCGGCAGATGACGTTCACCCTGGCGTCCTGCGGCGCGGCCTCGGTCAGCTCGCCGATGCGGGCGACGAAGTCGCTCATCGGGATGTGCAGCGCGCCCGCCGCGTGGCCCGCCTGCCACTCGTCGTCCTCGCGGACGTCGAGGAGGAAGTCCTTGTCCGTGAGCGCGTCGACGCCGACCGTGGGCACACCAGATCCGAAATGCATGGCCCCGACGCTACCCGACCGCCGGGACCCGCCGCCGCCCGCCCGTCGGCCGGCGAACGCCTCCCCGGGGGCCGCCGCACCGCCACCGGGACGGTCGGCCTACGCGCCGACCCGCTCCAGCTCCGCCTCGCGCTCCGCGACCTGCGCCAGGAGCTGTTCGGCGATCTCGTCGAGGAGCCGGTCCGGGTCGTCGGGCGCCAGCTTGAGCATCGAGCCGATGGCGCTCTCCTCCAGGTCGTGGGCCACGACCGCGAGCAGTTCCTTGCGCCGGGCGAGCCACTCCAGGCGGGCGTACAGCTCCTCGGCGGGCGTCGGCCGCTGCTCCTCGGGCGCGGGCCCCGCGTCCCACTCGCCGAGCAGCTCTCCGAGCAGCGTCTCGTCGCCGCGGGCGTACGCGGCGTTCACCCGGCTGATGAACTCGTCGCGGCGCGCACGCTCCTCCTCGTCCTGGGCGAGGTCGGGGTGTGCCTTGCGGACGAGCTCGCGGTACAGCCTGCGGGCCTCGTCGCTCGGCCGCACCCGCTGCGGGGGCCGCACCGACTGGTCGGTGAGCATCGCGGCGGCCTCGGGGTACAGGCCTTCGCCGTCCATCCAGCCGTGGAACAGTTCCTCGACGCCCGGCATCGGAAGGACCCGGGCCCGCGCCTCGTCGGCCCTGCGCCGGTCCTCGGGGTCGCCGGAGCGCGCCGCCACCGCCTCGGCGATCAACGCGTCCAGCTCGTCGAGGCGGGCGTACATCGGGCCGAGTTTCTGGTGGTGCAGCCGGGAGAAGTTCTCCACCTCCACCCGGAACGTCTCGACCGCGATCTCGTACTCGATCAGGGCCTGCTCGGCGGCGCGCACCGCCCTCTCCAACCGCTCCTCGGGCCGGGGCGCCCCACCGGCACCGCCCGCGCCGCCCGCGCCGCCAAGGGCACCGCCCACGCCACCGGCGCCGTCCGTGGGTGGGGGCACCGCCGCATGCGGTTCCTGGGGCGTGGGCTCGGCTTCCGGGGTCGTCACCGGTCCAGCGTAGGCCACACCGGTCCCCCGGACGGGCTCTAGGCCTCCGCGCGCAGCCGCCCCTCCCGCACCGCCGCGATCAGCCGGCCGTGATCGGCCTCCGTGCGGTCCGCGTACGCCACCGCGAAAGCGGCGACCGCCTCGTCCAGCTCGTCGTTCTTGCCGCAGTACCCGGCGATCAGGCGGGGGTCGGCGCTGTGCGCGTGGGCGCGGGCGAGCAGGGCGCCGGTCATCCGGCCGTAGTCGTCGAGCTGGTCGGCGGCGAGGGCCGCCGGGTCCACGCTGCCCTTGCGGTTCCTGAACTGGCGCACCTGGAAGGGGCGGCCCGAGATCGTCGTCCAGCCCAGCAGGAAGTCGCTGACGACCTGCATCCGCTTCTGCCCGAGCACGACCCGGCGGCCCTCGTGCCCCCCTTCGCCCTCCTGCTCCTTGAAGCCCGCCACCGGCAGGTGCGGAAGGAGCGCGGAGGGGCAGGCCTCCTTGACCTGGAGGACGAGCGGCTCCCCCCGGTGGTCCAGGAGGAGGACCACATAGGAGCGCAGTCCGACGCTGCCGGTGCCGACGACGCGGAAGGCCACGTCCTGGATCGCGTACCGGGCCAGCAGGGGCAGGCGGTCCTCGGTCAGCGTGGAGCGGTACGCGCCGAGGGCGGCGGCGACCGCGGCGGCCTCCGCGTCCGGCACCCGCCGCAGCACCGGGGGCGCGTCGACGAAGCGCCGCGGCGTGACGCCGCCCGCCGGGACGTCGGCCTCGGTGTCGGGGACCGGCTCGGTCGACTTGGCGGCGAAGCGTGCGCTGGTGTTCTGCCGGGCCTTCTCGGAGACCCGGTCGAGGGTGCCGAGCAGGTCACGGGCGTCCGTGTGGGAGACGAGCTCCTCGTCGGCGATCGCGTTCCACGCGTCGAGCACGGGCAGCTTGGCGAGGAGCCGCATGGTGCGGCGGTACGCGCCGACGGCGTCGTACGCGGCCTCCTCGCAGGCGTCCTCATCGGCGCCCGCCTCGCGCCCGGCGAGCACCAGGGAGGTGGCGAGGCGCTTGACGTCCCACTCCCAGGGGCCGTGCACGGTCTCGTCGAAGTCGTTCAGGTCGATGACGAGGCCTCCGCGGGCGTCACCGTAGAGACCGAAGTTGGCCGCGTGGGTGTCGCCGCAGATCTGGGCGCCGATGCCGGTGAGGGGGGTGCGGGCCAGGTCGTACGCCATCAGTCCCGCGGTGCCGCGCAGGAAGGCGAAGGGCGACGCGGCCATCCTGCCGACGCGCAGCGGCGCGAGTTCCGGGATGCGGCAGCGGTTGGTCTCCTCGACGACCTGTACGGGGTCGGGGCGCCGGTCGTCCGGCTCGTACCGCGCGTGCGCGGAGCGCGGGGTTCCGGCGCGCAGGGCCTTGCCCTCCTGCTTGGGCTGCCCGGGCCCGGGGTCGCCGGGCGCGGGCAGGCGCGCGAAGCCGTCCACGTGCGGGAGGCGACGCGCGCCCGACACCGCGTCCGGCACGGCCCCGGCGCCGCTCCCGGTCCCTGCTCCGGTCTCCGTACGTATCGCGTCAGCCATGTTTCCCGCCCCCGGTCACGAACATCAGTGCGCGTCGAAGGTACCGCCGGGGGCCCCGGGCGCCCACCCCCGCTACGGGACGGCCGCCACCCGCGTCCGGCGGAAGCCCTCCGTACGGAACCGGCCCGCGAGCTCCTCGTCCGCGACACCGGACGCCCCCGGCACCCCGGAAGCCCCGGAAGCCCCGGAAGCCCCGGAAGCCCCGGAAGCCCCGGAAGCCCCGGACAGGATCAGCAGATCGTGCCCCGGCCCCGCCGCCCCGACCTCGGGCCACACCGGCACCGTCCCCGCATGCCGCCCCCACGTCACCACGAGGGCCGGGTCCGCGAGCGACCGCAGGCTGAGGAACTTGTCCACGAAGCCGCCTCCCAGCTTGGGCGTGAGCACCTGTGCGGGTACGGGGGCGAAGCCGAAGCGGGTCTTGAAGTTGAAGAGGCCCGGCTGGACGACATGGCCGAAGAGCGAGGGGTCGTTCCCCAACGAGGCGTACGTCAGGCCCTGTTCACGGGCGAACTGGAGTGCCCGCGCGTACGCCACCCGCATCACCCGGCCGGACCGGGCGTCCGCCGCCGACGCGGAGTAGCGCATCTGGAGCACCGAGTCCTCGGGCCTGATCCACCAGAGGGACCCCACGAGCATGGCGCCGTCGCGGGTCCGCACGCAGACGCCGACGTGCTGGTCGGCGCCCGCGAGCAGCCGGTCGCGGCCGCGCCGCGCGAAGTTCTGGCCGCGCGGCATACCGGCGATCTGCTGCTCGTACAGGACCAGGAACTCGTCCACGAGCTGTTCGGTCAGGCCCACGCGGACGTCGACCCGCAGCCCCTCGTCGTGGACGAAGCGGGTGCCGAGGCGGATGTTGCGTCGCTCGGTGCCGGAGAGTGCCGCCTCGAAGTCCGCCTGGGAATCCCGTACGGGGGCGCACCAGTTCAGCCACTTCGGGCGGGCCACGAACCCCAGGCCGGCCAGGTCGGCGTCGATGCCCCCCGAAGGGTCGACGTCGTCCTCGGCGAGCCGCACGATGTCGATCGGCCCGGCCGACTCCCCCGCTGACTCCCCGGCCGCCTCTCCGGCCGCCGCTCCGGCCGATTCCCCGGCCGCCTTCCAGGCGTGGCTCTCCGCCTCCGCCCGGTCCACCACGGCGATGACGAGATGGTCCTGCTCAACGATCTCCACTGGTGACTCCTTCGGGAGATTTCGGTGCCTCCTGCGCGGAAGCGGAAGCGGAAGCGGAAGCTGTAGAGGAGGCGGAGGTTGCAGAAGAGGCGGAGGCGGGGACAGCAGCGGAAGCCGCGGCGGAAGCGGAAGCCGCAGCGCCCACGCCCGCCCCCCGCCGCGCATGCACCGCCCAGATCACATTCGCCGCCGCCCACAGGCCGAGCGCGGGCAGCCAGTACCAGTAGCCGTCCAGGCGGCTGGCCCAGGCGTAGAGGAAGCCGGACAGGGGGGCGGCGCCCGTGATGAACATGCGGATCGTGGCGTTGGCGCGGCCCGCGACCTCCGCCGGGATGGTCTCCTGGCGGTAGGTGATGGACGCCACGTTGCTCACGGCGATCGCGAAGCACTCCACCATGAACCCGACGACCCGCACGGGCAGCACCGGTACGGCGATCAGCGCGAGGCCCGCGAAGCCGATCAACTGGCACACCAGGATGCGCCGTTCGGGGGTCCACAGCGGCAGGAAGTGCGGGGCCGCACGGCTCGCCACGGCGCCCGTGAGCAGGCCGGTCGCCATCACCACGGAGATCACGGTGGTGTTCATGCCCTGGTCGCCGAACTCGGTGATCAGGGCGGGTTCCAGCTGCCCGATGGCCAGATTGGTCATCGACATGGTCACGACGAGCCACAGGATCTCGCGCTTGCCGACCCAGTGGAAACCGATCGCGAGGTCACGGCGGAGGTTGATCTTCTCCGGGCTCGCCGCGACCGCGGGCAGCAGCATCGCGACGCAGCCCGCGACCACGTACAGGAGCGCGATGCACAGCGTGGCGGCCGCGGGCCCGAGCAGGGTGAAGCCGACGCCGCCGAGGACCAGGCCGATGACCTTCGACAGCTCGATGGCGGAGTTCAGCTTGGCCACGGCGAGCGGGCGGCCGGGTGCGCTGATGAGCTTGGGGATCAGTACGAACTGGCCGGTGATGGCGCTCGCGACCCCGCCGACGCCCGAGAGCAGCACAAGGACCGCCACCGACACCTGACTGGACAGCGTCGCCGCGAGCACCACCAGGCACAGGGCCTGCTGGAGCTGGGCGAGCACGAAGATCAGACGCTTGTCGAAGCGGTCGATGACCGAGCCGAGGAACGGCGAACCCACGTAGGTGACACCGCGCAGCGCGAAGGAGACGAGGGACAGCGCGACGGAGTCCGACTCGGCGAGGACCGCCAGCGGGATCACGATGCCGAGCTGCCAGTCCGCGACCTTCGAGAACATCGACGAGGTGATCAGGACGCGCAGGATCCGCTTGTCCTCCGGCGCGGCGGCCGGGGCCCGGTCCACGGCCGGGGCGGCGCCCGGGGCAGCGCCGGGGGCGGGGGGTATGACGCCGGGGTCGGGGGCCGGAACCGCGCCCGGGTCGGGGGGCGGGACCGTCATGCAGTCACGTCGCCGGGTCGCTCCGGGGCGCCGAGGCGGCGGGCGAGCTCCGGGTGGGCGCACAGGGACGCGAGCCCCCGGGCCGTGTTGGCCGCCACGCCGCCGTCGTCGACCCGGTGCACGATCCAGCCCCAGGAGTCGGCGTACTCACGGAACAGCTCGGCCGTCTCGTCCTGCATCCGGCTGAACGACTCCTCGCTGCGCTCGCCCGCGGGCCCGTAGTCCTCCAGGGCACCGACGGCACCGTTCTGCGCGGTGCGCCAGCGGTAGGCGTACGAGGACGGGCCGTCGACGAGGATGCCGACGTCGGGCCGGAGCAGCGACGAGCCGAAGACGAGGTCGAGGAGGCCGCGCAGGGTGCGGGTCAGCTCGCCGACGGCCTCGGCGGCCGGGTCGCCGCCCTCGGCGCCGGCGCCTTCCACGGCCAGCCGTTCGGCGACCGCGAGCTCCTTCAGGACGTGCTTGATCGGGTACGACTCCTGCACCACGATCGCGCCCCTGGCCAGCGCCTTGCGGGTCACCTCGGAGGCCAGGAGCACATTGCCCGCGATCTCCACGAACGCGGCCGCGAGGGCACCGGACGCCTTGTTGCCCAGGACGGGCTCCGCGGCCAGGTGGCGCTCCCAGTCGTTGTCGCGCCAGTCGTCGTAGCCGCGGGGGATGTCCAGCGGCTCGCCGTCGCGCAGACCGGCCCCGTACAGGGTGCGGAAGGACTCCAGCCACAGCTGCTGGAGCGGCACCGCGGGCCAGGGCGCGGCGGTCTCCTCCAGGGCGGACCGCCAGGTGACGGTCACCACCTCCTGGCCGCTCTCGCGCACGCGCTCCTCGAAGGCGCGGCACAGGGTGCTCTTGCCGATGCCGTCGATGCCGAGGAAGGCGACGGTCAGCCCTTGGCTCATGGGTATGTCCTCCTGGTGTTCCTGGTCCGGCTTCCGTACTGCTGTCCGGACTTCAGTACTGCTGGTACGGCACTGCTCTCGCGGCCCCGCTGGTACGGCACCGCTGGTACGGCACCGCTGGTACGGCCTCAGCACTCGTCGTCGAGCCGCCATGTGATCTCCTCGACGTAGCAGCGCAGGCCCGTCACGCGGGCGCCGTCGACGGCCTTGCGCACGAGGCGGGCCGCGGCCGCGCGCGAGGTGTCGGCGGCCAGGGCCTGGGCGAGGATGAGTTCGTAGGTGACGGGGCGCTCGGGGTCCACCGACCTGGCGTACGTGACGCCGTCGACGTCGGGCAGTTCGAAGCGGTCGAGCGTGCCCACGTCCGGGAAGTCGGCGAGCTCCTGCGGGTGGACGAAGAGCCGGGCCTCCAGGCAGTGCCGCGTCCGGTCGACGGGGTGCGCGGCGGCGGAGACGGACTCGCCCCGGGCGATACGGAGTTGCAGCTCCACGAGGTCGGCGCCGGGCGGAGTCCCGGAATCCGCACCGGATCGAGCCCCGGGAACCGCACCGGACCGAGCCCCGGAATCCGTACCGGACCGAGCCCCGGAATACGTGCCGAGCTGGCTCTCGGACATCCGGTAGGCGAGCGGCAACCTGCCGTTGACCTCCAGGAAGTAGTAGCGGTCGGGGCCGACGATGAACTCCACCGTCATGACGTTGGTCAGCCCGAACTCCCGCGCCACCAGGGCCGCGTCGGCACGCATCGCCTCCAGGACCTGCGCGTCGACGCCCGCGACCGGCGACGCCTCCAGGAGCTTGAGGCCGTCGGCCACGAGCAGGCTCTCGCGTTCGCCGAGGGGGAGCACGTTGCCGTCGTGGTCCACGGCGAGGGTGACGCCGACGACCTGGTTCACGGGCAGGTACTTCTCGATGTACCAAGAAGTCCCCGCGGCCTCGGTGCCCCCCGCTGCCTCGGGGCTGCCCGCCACCGCCCGCTCGACGTCGGCCTCGGTACGGGCGACGCGCACGGCCTGTCCCCCGTAGCCGAACTCCGGCTTGAGGACGACGGGCAGGCCCATCGCGTGGACATGGGCGAGGACCTCGTCCCGGCCCCGGCCCGTGGCGTGCGGGAGCACCGGGACGCCGATGCGGCGCGCGGCCTCGGCGGCGGCGGCCTTGCTGCCCGCGAGCCGCAGCGCCGCGGCCGAGGGCCCCACGAACGTCACACCCCGCTCCTCGAGACCGGCCACGAAGTCGGCGTTCTCGGCGAGCGAGCCGTAGCCCGGGTACACCGCGTCGACCCCGCTGCGGTCCACGGCGTCGAGGACGCGCGCGGCCGAGTCGTAGGTGTCGGGCAGGCCCCGGCCCTCGACGGTGACCTCGTGGTCGGCGGCGGCGACATGGGCGGCGGCCTGAGTGTCGGTACGGGCGGCGAGCGCGGTCGTCCGCAGGCCGAGGCCGCGGCAGGTCTGGGCGGCACGCACCGCGATCGCGGCGCGGTTGGCGATGAGGATGTGCTGCATGGGGGTCGGGTCTCCTGTCAGGGACGGCTCAGGGGCAGCGGGCCAGGCGGTCGAGGTGCCGCGCGCACGAAGCGGCGACGCGCCGGATCCGGGACTCGTCGTCGACGTCGGCGCTGTACTGCCACTTCAGCCGTACGGTGACCGGGGCGGGCGCCGTCTCCGCGTAGATCTTGATGCGGTACGGCTGGGTGCGGTCGAGGGTCATCTCGGTGCCGACGTCGCCGTGGCGCGGCCGGAAGGGGCCCGCGGGCTCCCGTTCGTACATGTGCGAGCCGAGGAAGTTCAGATAGACGTCCGGGGCGGGCAGCGCGGCGAGCCTGGCGCGCACGCCCGCGTCGTCGTGCAGGTGGCGCAGGGCTCCCCAGGTCTGCTCCAGGTCGCGGATTTCGGTGATCTGCGCCCGCAGCGCGGCGGCGGTGGCGCCGTCGTCGGCGCCGGGTTCCGGCAGGGCGAGTACGTACGGCGTGATGCTGTTGAGCCAGCCCACCGCGTCGAAGTGCCCCGGCCCACCGGTGGGGTCGGTCCGGCCGTGGCGGCACACCTCGACGGCGCCGGCGCGGGCGCCCGACTCCTCGGCGACGGCCGCCGCGACGGCCGAGATCAGGAGTTCCTCCTGGCGCGGGGCGCTGATGCCCGCGGGCAGCGGGACCTCGGTGTCGAACGCCCTGACGTGGCTCAGGTGCATGCTGCCGTCAGGGCGGTCGGCGGGCAGCGGGGCGCACTGCGACCAGGGCAGGGACTCCCAGCGGCGTACGAAGAACTCGTCGAGCGGGCCGTTGGCGAACCGGCGCAGGGTGCCCGCGTGCGCCGCCCACGAGGACGCGGGGGCGGGCGGCACCGCCCCCCGCTCCGCGTCCGCACCCGCCGCGTACAGCGCTCCGAGGTCCCGGGCGATGATCTTCAGGGACATGCCGTCGGCGATGAAGTGGTGGAACACGAGCAGCAGCCGGTGACCGCCGCTCCCGGCGAAGAAGGCCGCACGCCAGACGGGTCCTTCGCGCAGGCTCAGCGACTGCTGGAGGAGGTCTGCCTCCTTCAGGAAGGCGCGCTCGACCGCGTCGTCGTCATCGGTTCCGGGGAGTTCGTGCCAGGACAGGGGCGCGCCGGACGGCCGGTCCGTGACCGGTACGGGTGCCCCGGCGGGGCCGGTGAGCCGAAGGCGCAGCGCGGGGTGGCGCTCGGCCAGCGCGTCCAGGGATGCGCGGAGCGCGTCCCGGTCCACGGTGTCGGCGACGTCCAGGAGCAGCGAGACGTTGTAGTGGTCGGCGTCCCGGTAGTCCCACTCCAGGAAGCGGAGCTGGGCCGGGGACAGCGCCGTCGGCAGCTCGGCGGTGGCGGTGGGAACGGCGGAGCGTGCGGGGTCGCGCATTCCGACCGTGTCCGCCAGCTCGCCGAAGGTCCGCGTGCCGTACAGGTCGGCGACGCGCAACTGGATGCCGAGGTCCCGTGCCCTGATGGTCATCTCCATCGCGCTGAGGCTGTCGCCGCCGAGCGCGAAGAAGTTGTCCGCGGCGGTGACGCCGGTGACGCCGAGGACGTCGCGCCACACCCCGGCGAGCCCCTCGGCCCCCGCGGGCCGGGGCCGCGCCACCGCACTCAGCGCACGGCGGTCGGTCTTGCCGTTGGGGCTGAGCGGGATCTCGGGGACGGCGACGACGCGATGGGGCAGGGCGTGGACGGGCAGGTGCCGGGCGAGATGCGCACGCAGACCGGCGACACCGCCCTCCACACCTCCCGGGCCCGCCGAATCCTGCGCGCCTCCCGTGCGCTCCGCGCCCCCTGAGCCCGCCGAACCCTGCGCGCCTCCCGTGCGCTCCGCGTCCGCCACTCCCTCCACTCCCTCCGCGAGGACGACGTAAGCCACGAGCCGCAGCGCATGGTGCCCCCGCTCCGCGACGACGGCGGCGGCGCGTACCGCCGGGTGCCGCAGCAGCCAACCCTCCACCTCGCCCGGTTCGACGCGGTGCCCCCGGATCTTGACCTGGTCGTCGGCGCGCCCCTCGTAGGCGATGCGGCCGTCGGGCAGCCTGCGGCCCAGGTCGCCCGTGCGGTAGAGGCGCTCGCCGGGGCGGAACGGGTCGGGCAGGAAGCGCGCGGCCGTCAGCTCGGGCCGGTCGAGGTAGCCGAGGGCGAGGCCGGGACCGCCGAGGTGGATCTCGCCGGTCTCACCGTCGGCACAGCGCTCGCCGTCGCGCAGGATCTCGACGACCGTGTGCGGCACGGGTCGGCCGATGGTGATGTCGGCGCCTCCCGGTACCTGTCCGGGTACGGAGACGGCGGCACCCGGCAGCTCTCCGGACGCTGAGGTGGCGGCCCCCGGCAGCTCTCCGCGTACGGAGACGGCGGCACCCGGGCCGCCGGACGTGGGCACCCGCTCGTACAGCGAGAAGATCGACGTCTCGGTGGGACCGTAGATGTTCCACAGCGCGGCAGCGGGCGCGAGGGCCTCCGCGAGGGCGGGCGTCAGGCTCTCGCCGCCCGAGACGACGCTGACACCGCGCGGCGGCCGCCAGCCGAACGCGGTGAGCGCGGCGAACATCGAAGGGGTGCCCATCACGAACGAGGCCCGACGCGCGTCGAGCGCCGCTTCGAGCAGCTCGGGGTCGCGGGCCGCGGCCCGGTCGAGCAGCTGCACCGTACCCCCGCTGATCAGCGGGAGCAGCAGCTCCAGTTGGGCGAAGTCGAAGGAGAACGCGGCCATGGCAAGGACGGAGTCGTCCTCGGTGAAGCCGAACGCGTCCCTGCTGTGCCGCAGGACGTTGACGATGCCGCGGTGGGCGAGCACGGCGCCCTTGGGGGTGCCGGTGGAACCGGACGTGTAGATGACGAAGGCCGGTTGGTCCGGGGAACAGACCACCGGTGCGAGCCCCGCGGCCCCACCCCGGGGCGTGCCCGGCTCGTCGACGTGCACGAGCCGCGTCCCGCCCCCGTGCGGAGGCTCCGGCAGGGTCCGGCGGGTGAGGACGGCCGCGGGCCGGGCGTCCTCGATCATGAAGCGCAGCCGGTCGGCCGGGTACTCGGGGTCCAGCGGCAGGTACGAGCATCCGGCGCGCAGCGCGGCGAGCAGCCCGGCCACGAGGTCGCGCGTACGGTCCAGGTGGATGCCGACCCGGTCGCCGGGACGCACCCCGGCCCGGCGCAGCAGCACACCGAGGTCGTCGGCGCGCGCGAGCAGTTCGGCGTACGTCCAGGAGCCCGTGGCGTCCTGGACGGCGATCCGCTCGGGCGCGCGGGCCGCCCGGTCCGCGACCAGGCCGTGCACGGTCTCCGCCTCGGGCGCGTCGAGCGCGTCGGGGGCCGGGGACGCCCCGGGAACCTCCCGCACCCCGAACGCCTCCCGGAACAACGCAAGTTCCGCCTCGACGCACTCCACGACGGTCGTGCTCCGCTTGAATCCGTGCCGTTCGCCGTCGAAGACCAGGTGCCGGTACGGTGCCGCCTCCGGCCGTACCCCCGCCAGGAACCGCTCGGCCTGCGCCGGTGGGCAGATGGGGTCGGCGCTGCCCTGGAACAGCAGGAACGGCACGTCGACGCGGTCGGCGGCGTGCGCGGGCGAGCGCGTCAGATAGTCGTTCTCGGCCTCGGGCCAGGGCCCGACGAGGGTGTCCAGGTAGAACGCCTCGAAGCCGTGGTTCTGGGTGTTCCGCCAGGTCACCGGGTCCAGGACGGGATAGTGCAGCGCCGCGCAGCGGTAGGTGTCGAGGATGGTCAGGGAGACGGCGGCGGTCCAGCCGCCCGCGCTCGCGCCACGGATGGCGAGCCGGTCGCGGTCGGCGGCGCCCTCGGCCGCGAGCGCCTCGGCGACCAGGGCGCAGTCGGCGACGTCGGCGATGCCCCAGGCGTGCCGGAGGCGTTCGCGGTACTGCCTGCCGTACCCCGTCGAACCGCTGTAGTTGACGCCGACGACGCCTATCCCGCGGCTGGTGAGGAACGCGGTCCGCAGGTCGTACGCCATGGGGAAGCGGCTGGTGGGGCCGCTGTGCGCGAAGACGACATAGGGCGGCAGTTCCCCGGGCGGGCCGGTGAAGCCGGGGTTGCGCGGCGGGAGGACGACGGCGTGCACGGGGCGGCCGTCGCTGCCGTGGAAGGTGCGCGCCTCGGGCACCGGCAGCAGGTCCGCGGGTACGGTCGCGCGCGGCTGCGACAGGGTCGTGCACGTACCGTCCGAGGTGTCGACGCACACGGCCGTGAAGTCGCGGTCCGCCCGCGCGCCGATCGCGACCAGCCGATGGCCCCGGCTCACGAGCAGGGGCTCGTACTCGGTGAACGGGCAGGGCAGCGCGCTGAGTTCCCCGGACGCGGGGTCGAGTACGGACAGGGACAGGGAGTGGGTGCCGTGCACGACGGCGAGCCGTCCGCCGGGCAGCGGGGCGCACCAGGTGAACCCGATCTTGGTGAGCGCCCCGGCGAACTCCTCCTCGCGCGGGCACACCGCGACCACCCGCGGGGCGCCGCCGCGGGGGTCGGCCCGGTGTACGCCGATGTCGGCACGGTGCTCACCGACGTCGGCCCGGTGCACATTCCACCAGCCGGACCGGTCGGTGATCACATAGAGGTCGCCGTCGTCGGTCCACTCGACCTGGGCGACGGACTCCCCGGGCCCGCCCGCGACGACGCGCGCCGCGGCCAGGGTGCCGTCACCGCGGATCTCGGCGACACAGGCCTCGCTCGCGTCCCACGGCATGTCGGGGTGGTCCCAGCCGATCCAGGCGACATGCCGCCCGTCGGGTGCGACGCGCGGCCCCGTCAGGAAGTCGTGCCCGCGAGCCAGCGTGCGCACTAGGGCGCCGTCCCCCGCCGCCGAACCGTCCAGCGGAACCGCCACCAGTTCCCGTACGGGAACACCTCCGGGAGCGGTCTGCTCCCGTACGCACCAGACCTCCGTCGGTACCGCCCCCGCGGCGGCGGGCAGCACCGGGTCGACGAAGGCCGACGCGGCCCCGGGCGCGCCGACGGGCGTGAGGGGCCGGGGCGCGGCGCCGGGGGCGGCCGGGTCGAGGCGGTAGAGCCGCTGGTCGTCGGCGTGCACGAAGACGATCAGCGGACCGTCCCCGGTGGCGGCACCCGCCCAGGCCCGGCCGCCGTACTCCATGACCCTGCTGCGCACGTTCCACGGCGCGGGCAGGGCGCTGTGCGCGCCGCCACCGGGCTCGGCGCGCATGAGCGTCGTGCGCCCGCCCTCCTCGGGCAGCCGCTCCGACCACCAGATCTCGTCGCCGACGAAACCGGGCCAGTTGGGGTGACTGTCCGTCGCCGCGACGTCCGCCGCCGAAACGGGTGAATTCCATGCCCCGTAGGGAGCGGCCTTGCTCATGACTGCTTCCTTCCGCTTCCTGCCGCGTCAGTGCACGGCGCGGAGCGCCCTCAGCACCAGCGATTCGTCGAGTCGTACGGGGTTGTTGGCGGCCCGCGCCGTGGAGCCGAGGCCCGCGGCGACGTAGTCCGGCAGGTCCCGCTCGGTCAGGCCGTAGTCGCCGAGCCGCGGCGACCACGCCGACTGCGCGAGCAGCTCGCCGAGCCTGCCGGGTACGTCGAGGAGGTCGACGCCGAAGGCGGCGGCCACCGCGTCGAGCTGGGCCCTGACGTGGGCCCGGCCCCTGTCGTCCTCGCAGTGGGTGCCGTGCCGCTCGGTGTTGTAGGCGAACAGCCACTGGAGGTTGAGCAGGCACGCCACGCCGTGCGGGACGCCGTAGCGGCCGGTGAGGCGGTAGGCGAAGGCGTGTGCCGCGGTGGTGCGGGTGACGTTGATGGCGCGGCCCGCGTCGATCGCCGCGCGGGCCAGCTGCTCCCGCACGGCGGCCGTCGTGTCCTTGACGCCGTCGCCGAGCGGGCCGGTGAGGGCGTCGAGGGCACGCAGCGCGTCGGCCCGCGAGGCCGCCTGCGAACGGCGGGCCCACAGCGACTCGACGGCGTGGCACAGCGCGTCCATGGCGCAGCTCGTGGTGACCTCCGCCGGGCAGGTCGCGGTCAGCTCCGGATCCACGACGGAGCGCGTCGCGGCGGCCGTCGGGTGGTCGAAGGAGAACTTCCGCTCCCCGTCGAAGACCGTCGCGAACTGCGTCACCTCGCTGCCCGTGCCGCTGGTGGTGGGCACGAGGACGAGGTCCCCCGCCACCGGCGGCGGGGCGGCGCCCGTGCCCAGGCAGGCGCGGGCTGCGGCGCCGTCGGCGGGCAGGGCGCGCACCATCTTGGCCACGTCCATGGCGCTGCCGCCGCCGAGCCCCACGACGAGGTCCGGGTCGACGCGGTCGCGCAGGACGCAGCCCGCCAGGACGTCGTCGAGCGCCGGGTTGGGCCGGAAGCCGGAGAACAGGTGGTGGCGCGGGGACTCAAGCCAGTGCCCGAAGCCCGCCCGCCGCAGGCCGCCCTCGGAGGCCACGACCAGGACGCGGCGCGCGCCGTAGGAGTCGACCAGGGCGTCGAGACGCCGTACCGCACCCGCCCCGAACACCACCTCGACACCGCCGTGCCCGCCGTGCCCACCGGGCCCCGCGTCTCCACCGTGCCCGCCATGTCCCGCGAGCCCCGCGTCTCCACCGAACCCGCCATGTCCCGCGAGCCCGCCGGGTTCAGCCCCCACCGGAGTGCTCCTCGCCCCGGGGCCGGGACCCCCGGGGCCCGGACCCGCCGCGGAGCCGGGCCGCGAAGCCCTCGCGGATGTCGGTCGTGGTCATGGCGGCCGTGGCCCGGGAGAAGGCGGAGGCCCCGGCTGTGGCGACGGGGACGACGATCAGGTGCGGCCCGCCGCCGCCGAGCGCGGCGGCGAGGGCCTCGGCCACCTCCCGCACGGAGTCGCAGACCCGCGCGGAGGCGTACCCGGCCCCCTCGGCGACGGTGGCGAACCTCGTGGTGTGCGCGGTGGTGGCCTGGCCGCCGGTGGACTCGTACGAGCCGTTGTCGAAGACGACGTGGACGTAGCGGTCCGGCGCCGCGGCTCCGACCGACGACAGCGTGCCCAGGTGCATGATGGCGGCGCCGTCCCCGTCGAGGACCACGACCGGCGTACCCGGCTCGCGCAGGGCGACACCCAGGCCGAACGCGGCGGCGTGCCCCATCGAGCCCTGCATGTAGAAGTGGCTCCTGGAGCCGGTGACGCCGAACAGCTCGCGGGAGGTGTAGCCGGTGGTGGACACCACCGCGGCGCCCTCGAGGAGGTGCTCGATCGCGCGCAGCACCTCGACCCGGCCGAGCCCCGGTCCGCGGGGGGCGGCTTCGGTCCCCGCGGGCCTCTCGCCGTCCTTGCCCCCGGCTCCGGCGGCCTTCTCGATCGCCCCCTTCTGGGTGAGGACGAACACGGTGCGCCCGGCGGCCAGTTCGGTCTCCGCGTGGTCGAGCACGTCCGCGAGGTCCTCGGCGGTGGCGGTCGCGGGGACGGTCAGGTGCGGTACGTCCATCGCGTCGAGGAGCTTGTGCGTGGACGTGCCCATGATCTCGTGCTGGGGCTCGTCCTGGCTGGGGTCGGGCCAGCCGCGCAGGCTCATGAAGACCAGGACCGGGATCCCGTACGTCTCGGTGAGCGAGGCCAGCGGGTTGATCAGATTGCCGAGCCCCGAGTTCTGGGCGATGACCGCGGCGCGGTGCCCGGCGACGGCGGCGCCCGCGGCGGCGGCGAGGGCGGCGCCCTCGTTCGCGGCCGGCAGGTAGACGCCGTCACGGGTCAGCCGCTCGATCGGGCCGCTGAAGTAGGAGCACGGGACGCCGGCGACGAAGTCGAAGCCGCGGTCCGCGAGCGCCGTGCAGAAGTCGTCGTTGGATATCACGCTTCCAGGGCCAGCCAATCCTGAAGTCGCTGGAGGGCGAACACGTCGGACACGGGGGCGATCTCGGACTCGACACCGAGGGACGAACCATCCCGGTAGATGGTGCCGAAGGTGGTGCGCAGGGCCTGGACGGTGGCGCGCAGCCCCTGGTTGGCGTAGATCACGACGGAGACGCCGTGCTTGGTCGCCTCCGCCGCGGACCACTGCGGGTACGTGGTGGGCACGATGACGACGGGCTTGCGGCCGTCCCAGCCGTCGAGGAACTCGACGATCTCGCCCTCGTCCTTCTTCTTGGAGTGGATCAGGATCGCGTCGGCGCCCGCGTCGGCGTAGGCCGTGCAGCGCTCGAGGGCCTCCTCGACGCCGAGGCCGTCGATGAGGGCCTCGGTGCGTGCGATGACGTAGAAGTCCTCGCCGCGCTGGGCGTTCTTGGCCGTCTCGATCTTCTGCGCGAAGTCGGTGAGCGGCAGCAGGGTCTGTGCGACCTCCGCGAAGCTGTTCACCTTCGGGTACAGCTTGTCCTCGATGGCCACGGCGGTGATGCCGGCCGCCTCGTACTCGTGGACCATGTGCGCGACGTTCAGGTTGTTGCCGTAGCCGGTGTCCACGTCCGCGACGACGGGGATGTCGATCGCCTTCTGCATGTTGGCGGCGGCGGCCAGGTACTCGGTCATCGTCAGGACGCTGGCGTCCGGGAGGCAGCGCGAGGCGGACACCTCCAGGCTCGACGACCAGACCGCCTGGAAACCGGCCTGCTGGGCGAGCGTCGCGCCCATCGCGTCGTGCGCGCCCGCGACCCGTACCAGGTCGCCTTGGGACATGACTGCACGGAAGGAGGCCCGATGAGAGGTCAAGGTTGCTGCTCCTTTGGGTCTCGCCGGAGGCACGGTCGTACGACCGTTTCCCGACGGCGGTGGGAAGGTGCGTTACGGCACCCGGATGTGCGGCGGTGAACGGCGAAGAAGCGAGCGGACGGCGGAGGTCGCCGCGGTGGTGCCCCGGCGGCGACGGTAGAGCGGGACGTCGGGCTAGGAGACGTCGGCGGCGATCCACGTGCGCAGCATCAGCCGCTGGTGGCCCTGGTCGCTGTCCTGGAACTCCACCCTGCCGTGCAGGGTCCACCGGTTGTCGATGAAGATCATCTCGCCTTCCCCGAGCCGGTCCTGCGACCGCAGCTCCGGGTCGTCGAGCAGGGCGTCGAACTGGTCGAACGCCTCGATCTGGGCTTCGGTCAGGGGCGGGACGCCGTCCCCGCGGTGCCCGATCTCGATGTACTCGCGCAGGTAGTGCACGCGGTCCCGGCCGTCGTCGGAGTGCTCCAGGACGGGGCGCAGGACCGTGCGGGCCGCGCCAGGGGTGTCGTCGCGGGTGTCGAAGTACACGGGCCTGCGCAGCGTGTCGAGCACGTCGGGCCGGTCGCTCAGGCGCGCCACGACGTCGGCGAGCCGGACGAGCACGAGGTCACCGCCGACGGCGGCCTGGTGCACGCAGGCGAGGGCGAAGTAGTCCGGCACGTCGGTGGGCCGGTGCGGGGAGTCGGTGTGCAGGCTGCCGCCGGTGCGGGAGTCGGAGTAGCGTCCCGTGGCGCCCTCGCCGAGCTTGACGCCCCGGTAGCGGACCTCGCGCAGCAGGGTTCCCTTGCTGTCCTGCGGGACGAGGTCGCCGAGGGCCGCGGAGGCGGTGACGGCGAACTGCCGGTACTCCTCCTCGTCGAAGTGGGCGAGGCCGGTCAGGACGAAGAAGCCGGGGTCGCCCTCCAGGCAGCGGCGGGCGTGGGGCAGGAGTTCGGCACGCAGTTCTTCGCGCGTAGCGCCCTTGCGCAGCCGCTCGGGCAGCTCGAAGCGCACCGGGTCGAAGGCGTGGTGCGTGGTCATGTGGGGTCCTTCACAGAACTCGGCCGGACATGGCCGCGGGCGGCTCGATGCCCAGGAGGTGGAGACAGGTCGGCGCGATGTCCCTGAGGTCTCCGGACGGTGCGAGCGCACGGTCCGCGCCCAGCACCCACAGGGGTACGGGGCTCGAGGTGTGCCGGGTGCTCGGCGTGGTGCCGTCGGCCTCGCGCATGGACTCGCCGTTGCCGTGGTCGGCGGTGACCACCAGGTACGCGCCGTGTTCGGCGGCGGCCCCGGCGATGTCCCGCAGACAGGCGTCGACCACTTCGGCCGCCTGCCGCACGGCGTCGTAGTTGCCGGTGTGCCCGACCGTGTCGATGTTGGCGATGTTGGCGACCAGGAACTGCGCCTCGCCCGAACGGAGTTCGCCGATCAGCCGTGCGGTGATCTCCCGCGCGGACATCTCGGGGGCCAGGTCGAAGCTCGGCACGTCGGTCCTGCTGGCCACCATGATGTGCCGCTCGCCCGGCTGGCGTTGCTGCGTGTAGCCGTTCAGGAGGTAGGTGACGTGCCCGTACTTCTCCCGCTCGGCGATGTGCACCTGGGCGAGTCCGGCCGCGGCGACCGCCTGGGCCAGGGTGCCGTCCACGTGCTCCTGGTCGAAGACCACGGTCGCGGGGATGTCGTCGCTGTACCGGGTCATCGTGGTCAGCGGGCGTCCGGTCGCGGCCAGGGCGGTGGCGAGCTGGCGCAGCCCGTCGGGGCGGAAGTTCGTCATGACGATCTCGTCGCCGGGCGCGATGCGGGGCGCGTCCAGGACGATCGGCGGCAGGTGCTCGTCCGTGACGTCCGCGGCGTAGTGCTCCGCGACCGCCGCCCGCCAGTCCCGTGTCGTGCCCGGTGCCGTCGCCGGCGCCTCGCCGTCGTCCGCGCTCTCGCCCGTCAGGGCCGCCACGACACTCGCCGTGCGGTCCGCGCGGCCCGAGCGGTCCATGGCGAGCTTCCGCCCGACCACCGTGGCGAGCCGCGCGCCCTTCTCCTCCAGTCGTACGAGGTCGCTGAGGGCGGTGCGGGCGGGTACGTCACGTCCGTCGCTGACGGCGTGCACATACGTGCGGTCCGACCAGCCGTACTCCTCGGCCAGGTCGAGGACCGCGCCGATGTGGTCGATGTGCCCGTGGGCGCCGCCCTCGGAGGCGATGCCGATCACGTGCACCGCGGTGCCCGCCGCACGTGACCTGGCGAAGACGTCGACGAGGGCGGGACAGGCACGGAAACCGCCCTCGGTGACGGCCCGGCTGATCTTCACCGAAGCCTGTGCGACGGTGCGCCCGGTGCCGATGGTGAGGTGCCCGACTTCGGAGTTCCCCACTTGCCCGGACGGCAGTCCGACCACCGAACCCGAGGCTTCGAGAAGAGTCGGAGGCGTGTCCTCGGTCAGCCGGGAGATGAATGGAATATCTGCTTCCAGCAGTGGATTGTGGCTGCCTTCCGGAGCCCATCCCAGCCCGTCAAGCACCAGCAGCACAAGGCGCTGCTTAGTGTCACGCACCCGAACCCCCCGTTTCCGATCCGAAGCACCTGATCGAGTCGATCAAGATCGCAGCAAGCAGCTTCACTGAATGAACAGTGGGAGTCAAGGGGGTAACTTTGCGTTGTCAAACAAGTGAGCTAATGTCCAGTTTCGGACAGTTCAGACGTTTGCTTCTCAAAGGAGCCGATAGCGACTGACCACCGAATCCGGTTGCCGATCAATGGCCATTGACGTGCAATGTCAGCACCGCTTAGTGTGCGTCGTCGTTGTGATCAAACAGGCCGCCGACGGCCGAATCCACACCGAGCCTTCCGGCTTTCTGTGCACAGCGGAACGTGTGATTCCGGCGCAGTGCACCCACCCGTAAATGCGATCGGCGCACTTTGCCGCCCCGCATTTCCCAAGGCGTCCGCGCGCGGTTTTCCGCCGCATTCTCCGCCGATAATTTCCGGTGTCCCGAGTATCTCTAGGAGTTGCTTTGACAGCGCAGTCGAACGCCGACGTCGGGGAAGCCGGGACCATCGTCACCAGGCGCCTCGTCATCGCCGACATGGCCCACCAGTACTCGGTTACCCCGGTCGCCGACGCCCCGGCCCTGGTGGCGGAGCTGGCGGCCGAAGCCGGTGACGCCACCCGGGCCATGGAGTTCCTGCGCCCCGAGCACACCGCGTCACAGGCCCTCACGGTGGTCCGGGCGACGGGACAGGAACGGCCGCTCAGCCCGCCCGCCGCCCCCCTGCCGACCTGGTCCTGCACCCACTTCCCGGCTGATTTCACCGCCTATCTGGGCCGTGTCCTCACGACGGAAGGCGGAATTCCGGATTCTGCCGACGCCACCCTTTCCGCGCTCGGCCCCCTGCTGCTCCTGCGCACGCACACGGCCGCTTCGGGACCCTTCACCGAAGTCCTGATATGCGCCCGGTACCGCACGAACGGCACCCTGTTCGTGCGGACGGCACGATTCGAGCACGCAACCGACATCGGCCTCGCCGACCTGGTGGCCCGCGCTCTCGAGTACCGCACCGAGCTCCAGGACCACATGCGGATCGAGAGCAACGCCCATATCAACTGCGAAGAGGACATCGAGATCGAGCAGAAGGTCACCCTGCTCGACGAAGCCTCCATTTGGTCCCTCACCAAGGACATGTGGACCGCCGTGGAAGCGGGCGACTTCCCCGGCTTCATCACGTACCCCGGTTACGAACTGACCCGCTGGCATTTCGTGCAGCACAACTTCGAGGTCACCGGGCCCGCCGACGAAGTGGGCCACTACGCCTTCCAGGAGAACCCCGGAAACCGCTACCAGCTCAAGATGAAGAAGTTCCCCGCCGACGCCCTGCGCCGCGAGGAGACCTTCCGCAAGGGCGTCGAGGTTCCCGGTGGCGACTTCGACGCGTACCTGTCCCGGGAGTTCCCGGCACTGGGCTTCCGGCGCCTTCCGAGCTTCCGGCGCACCCGCTTCGACGTGAACGTGCACTCCCTGGCGACCGGCCACGGCTTCGGCATCGAGACGGACGAGGTGACCGTCGACGCGGCCGGCGGGCGCAAGCTGCGCCAGGTCGAGATGGAGTACCTGGAGACCTACCGGCACGAGGGACTCGACGCCACCACCATCGACGACGAGATGGAGCGGCTCACCCGCCTGGTGGAGGCCCACCTCGCCAAGGCCGGTATCGCCTCCGAGCGCAACCACTACTCGAAGCTCTCGTTCCTGCGGGACTGCGTGGCGGCCGGCGCACCGGTCCCGCCGCCCGCCTCCTAGCCCTGCCCGGCTGGACGATTCTGGACGATTAAGGACGTACGGCGTGAAGACAAGCCGACGGGGCATCCGCTCCTTCCGCGACATCACCCAGGGCGATGTCGACCTGCGGCGCCCCATCGTGACGCTGTTCAGCGGCGGCCTGGACAGCAGCTACCTGCTGTACCGGCTCGTGCAGGCGGGGGCCACCGATGTGCACGCCCTCAGCGTGGCGGTGGGCGGCGACGAGGAGCGGTCCCACATCGAGCGGATCACGACCGCGCTCGGGGTGCGCCTGCACCTGGTGGACGGCAGGGCCGCGTTCGTCGAGGAGTTCGTACGGCCCGCGATCACCGCACACGCCGTGTACCTGGACACGCACCCCGTCAGCTCCACCCTCAGCCGCCCGCTGATCGCCCGCGTCGCCACCGAGGTGGCCGGGGACCTCGGCGCCGGGGTGATCCTGCACACCGCCAACCGCTCGCAGAACAGCCTGCGCAGACTGAACGGCGCCCTGGAACAGCTGGGCTTCGACGGGCACTTCGGCAGCCCCTACGACCTGGACCCCGTGGACCGGGAGCGGAAGATCAAGGAGCTGCGGCACATCGGCCTCGACGAGATGGCCGAACGTTCGGCCAGCGGCGACTCCAACCTGTGGTGCCGCGAGTTCGAGTCCGGCATCCTCGACGACCCCGAGGACCACGCCGTACCCGAGTCCTTCTACCGGTGGAGCGCACGGCCGTCACCGGAGGCCGCCGGGCCCCGGAGCCTGACGGTGGCCTTCCGTTCGGGCCTGCCGGTGGCCGTCGACGGGGAAGAACTCTCCCTGACCGACGTCATCGCCCGCCTGAACACGGCCGTCGGCGCCCACGGCCTCGGCCGGTACACGGGCCTCGAGCACCTGCCCGGCGGCAGCAAGGTCCTGGAGGTGCGCGAGATGCCGGCGGCCTGGCTGCTGCTCGCCTCGCGCCGCCACCTGGAGACCGCGGTGCTCGACGCCGAGGTGCTCAGGGAGAAGCTGCACATGGAGCAGCTCTGGGTCAGGGAGGCGCTGGAAGGGCGCTGGTTCGGCGAACTCCGCGCCGCCTGCCAGGCGTTCGTCACCGAGGCCGTGGCGCCCGTCACCGGCTCGGTGACCTGGCGGCTCGACGGCGCGAGGACCGCGACCACCGCGATCGTCGCGGACGCCCCCCGTTACGTACGCGACCGGGAGCACTGGGAGCAGACCTCCATCAGGGACGAGCTGTCGCACCTGGGCGAGGGCTCGCACCCGGGCGAGGGCTCGCAGGCCGCGTACACCTCGTACGCCTCGTACGCCGCAGACGTCACCGACATCGCGGGCATCGCCGGAATCACGGACATCGCCGACGACACCGCATACACCGCAGACAGGGACATGCAGTGGTAGACCCCGCAGAAACCCCCACCCATCTCGACCCGGCCGCCAGCCCCGCCCACCCGGACCGGCGCCTCGTCCTCATCGACGCGAGCGTGGCCGCGGCACGCACCGCGCACTCCCTGCCGTACCAGACGTTCTTCGTGCAGCGCCCCGGCGCGCCCGTACAGGACCTGGTCGACGACCACTCCGGCTACTACACCGTGGACTTCGCGGCGGACGGCGCGGCGGACGGCGCCGGGGACCCGGTCCCCCAGGCGTTCACCGACTTCGTGACGCGGGTGCTGCGGCCCCTCGCGCCCATGGCGGTGGTCGGTCTGTCCCCGGCGGGGCAGCGGGCCGCGGCGGTGGCGAACTCCCTGCTCGGGACGGCCGGTGTCCCCGCCGAGGACCTGGAGCGCCTGACGGAGCCGACACCGGCCCCCGCGCCGCCCTCCGACCCGGCTGTCCCGGCCGCCCCGGCCGCCCCGGCCTTCCTGCCCGGCGGCACCGGGACCCGGACGCCGAAGCCCGGTGCCCTGTTCATCAACCACCACTCGTACGCGCACTTCCACCGCGGCGGCCGCCACTTCCTGCCGATGTCGGAGCTGGACGTCCACCTGGCGACCCGCAACCAGTTCCACGGGGGCGTGCGCGGGCTCGCGCAGAACCCCGTCGCGCAGGTCGCGATGTGCGACCCGGAGGAGGAGGACCGCTGGCGCGCCGTCTGCGAGTGGACGCTGCGCAACCGGCCCGTCGGCCGGGTCATCGCCGTGCACGAGCGCGCGGTGCTGCTCGCGGCGGAGCTGCGCTCGAAGTTCGGGCTGCCGGGGATGGACTTCGAGACGGCGACCCTCTTCCGCGACAAACTGCGGATGAAGGAGGCGGTGCGCGCCTCCGGGGCGGCCGTGGTGCCCGACTTCTCCGCGCTCGACAGCCCGGCCGACCTCCTGAACGTGGACTGGAGCACCGGTCGCAAGGTCATCAAGAGCCGCTGGGGCCTGGCGGCCAAGGACCTGTTCATGGTCGACACCCTCGACGAGGCCCGCGACGTCGTCGCGCGCCTCGACCTGTCCGGTGCGCACTACGGCATCGAGGAGTTCGTCACCGGCCGGATCTACCACTGCGACTCCGTGGTGCGGGACGGTGAGATCCGCTTCAGCAGCGTCGGCCGCTATCTGACCGACCCGGCCGGGTACCGGCCCGGCGGGATCTTCGGCACCGTCCTGGTGCGCGAGGGCGAGCTGGCGAAGCGCATCACCGAACTCAGCGCCTCCGTGCTCTCCGCGCTCGGGATCAAGGACGGCACCACGCATCTGGAGCTGTTCCACACGCCCGCCGACGAACTGATCTTCTGCGAGGTGGCGGGCCGCCCGCCCGGCGGCATCATCCCGCCGGTCATCGAGTGGCAGTACGGCTTCAACATCGTGGAGGCGCAGATCCGCCTCGACGCGGGCCTCGATGTCTCCCTGGGCACGGACCCGGCGGCACCGGGCGGCGGGACCTGTGGCTTCCTCGCGTTCTACCCGGGCGGCGGCGAGAGCCGCGCCATCGCCCCCGCGCGCCTCGCGGAGCTGGGCGTCGTCGAGCACATCGCGACCAAGGGCGCGGGCAACGGCCGCGGTGGCGTCCGCCACTCGACGGACTTCCTCGACTCCTACGTGATCAAGGCTCCGGACGACGACGCGCTGCTGCGGCGGATCGACGACATCCAGGACGAGTACCGGCGGTGAACGGCCCCGGGGCGGCGTCGCACGGCGGCGCCGCCCCACCCGGGCATGACATAGGTCACAGCGACCGACACGCCCAACGCGAAACGGCCGCCATCGTGGATCACGATGACGACCGTTTCGTCGTGGTGCGCGAGGGGGGAGTTGAACCCCCACGCCCTTTCGGGCACTGGAACCTGAATCCAGCGCGTCTGCCTATTCCGCCACCCGCGCATGGGTGTTGTCCTTGGGTCTCTCACTGCGTGGTGCGAGCGCCTGCCGACATCCAGAAGATTAGCACGCTGGAGAGGATGGATTCACATCCGTGTGCGGGGGCACCTGCGTGGGGACCGGGGCGGCCGCCGGGGGCGGCTCCGGGCACGGCGGCGGAGTACGCCACCCGGACGAGGGCGGGACGAGTTCCGGCCGAACCCCCCGCCCGAGGCAACCGGGCCGCCCGTCAAGTCCTCCTCCCAGGTCCACAGCCGGGTGCGGGACACTGTCGTCGGACCCCCTCTACGATCCCTGTCGAAGGGGAACCCGGAGGATCGTCGAAGAGGGGACCCGGAGGATCGCGGAAGACCGGTGCGGGCAGGCCTTGTGAGAGGCGACACTCGTGGTCTGGGCGGACAGGGGGAACCACCTGATTTCCCGGCGCGTGGATACGATCAGTAAGCAGTACGAGGATGACAACGACGGAGGAGGTGCCTCATGGGAGTCCTGAAGAAGTTCGAGCAGCGACTCGAAGGTCTGGTCAACGGCACCTTCGCCAAGGTCTTCAAGTCCGAGGTCCAGCCCGTCGAGATCGCCGGCGCCCTCCAGCGTGAGTGCGACAACAACGCGACGATCTGGAACCGCGAGCGGACCGTGGTGCCGAACGACTTCATCGTGGAGCTCAGCACGCCCGACTTCGAGCGACTGAGCCCGTACTCCGGACAGCTCGGCGACGAGCTCTCCGGCATGGTGCGCGAGTACGCGAAACAGCAGCGCTACAGCTTCATGGGGCCCATCAAGGTGCACCTGGAGAAGGCGGAGGACCTGGACACGGGCCTCTACCGGGTGCGCAGCCGCACGCTCGCCTCCAGCACCTCACAGACTCCCGAGCGCGCTCCCGGCGGCCCCGCGGGCCCCGGCGGCCCCCCCGCTCCGGCCGGCGGCGGCCCCACGAGCGCGGGCCGGGCCCCCGGCGGCTTCGGCCCCCCGCAGGGCCCTTCGGGCGCACCTCCCATGCCCGCCGCACCGCCTCCCGGGGCGGGTGCGGGCCGCGGCGCGGGGCAGGCGCCGGGCAGACCGCCGGGCCCCGGCGCGGGCGCGGGAGCGCAGGTGCGGCGCTGGATCGAGATCAACGGCAACCGCCATCAGATCTCCCGCCCGACGCTGGTGCTGGGCCGCAGCACCGACGCCGATGTGCGGATCGACGACCCCGGCGTCTCGCGCCGGCACTGTGAGATCCGGACCGGAACGCCCTCGACGATCCAGGATCTCGGGTCCACCAACGGCATCGTGGTGGACGGGCAGCACACCACCCGCGCTACGCTCCGCGACGGCTCGCGGATCGTCGTGGGCAGCACCACCATCATTTACCGGCAAGCCGAAGGGTGAAGCGGGGGCAATGTCAGAGCTGACCCTGACGGTCATGCGGCTGGGTTTCCTGGCCGTTCTGTGGCTGTTCGTGATCGTGGCCGTCCAGGTCATCCGCAGCGACCTGTTCGGTACGCGGGTCACCCAGCGCGGCGCGCGCCGCGAGGGCGCCGGGCGGGCCGCGGCCCGCCAGCAGGCCGCGCCGCCGCCACAGCGCCAGCAGGGCGGCGGCCGCCAGCGGCGCGGCGCCCCCACCAAGCTGGTCGTCTCGGAGGGCACCCTCACGGGTACCACCGTCGCCCTCCAGGGCCAGACGATCTCCCTCGGCCGGGCGCACGACTCGACCATCGTCCTCGACGACGACTACGCATCGAGCAGGCATGCCAGGATCTACCCGGACCGTGACGGCCAGTGGATCGTCGAGGATCTCGGGTCCACCAACGGCACGTATCTCGACCGGACCCGCCTGACCACCCCGACGCCCGTTCCCCTCGGCGCGCCGATCCGCATCGGCAAGACCGTCATCGAGCTGCGGAAGTAGTACGAAAATGAGCGAGCGGAGCGAGCGAGCCGACGCGGTCCAGGACTTGGACGCCAGCGCGCTCCCGACCGGAGGGTGGGCACCGTGCGGATGTACCCGGAGCCGACGGGCGAGGTGCGCATGAGTCTGTCACTGCGCTTCGCCGCCGGATCGCACAAAGGCATGATCCGGGAGGGGAACGAGGACTCCGGCTACGCGGGTCCGCGCCTCCTCGCCATCGCCGACGGCATGGGGGGCCAGGCGGCGGGCGAGGTCGCGAGCTCCGAGGTGATCTCGACACTCGTCACGCTCGACGACGACGTACCGGGCTCGGACATCCTCACCTCGCTCGGCACGGCCGTGCAGCGGGCCAACGACCAGCTGCGGCTCATGGTCGAGGAGGACCCGCAGCTCGAGGGCATGGGCACGACGCTCACGGCGCTGCTGTGGACCGGCCGGCGCCTCGGCCTCGTACACGTCGGCGACTCGCGCGCCTACCTGCTGCGCGACGGCGTGCTCACGCAGATCACGCAGGACCACACCTGGGTGCAGCGGCTCGTGGACGAGGGCCGCATCACCGAGGAGGAGGCGACGACGCATCCGCAGCGCTCGCTCCTGATGCGCGCGCTCGGCAGCGGCGACCACGTCGAGCCGGATCTGTCCATCCGTGAAGTCCGCGCGGGCGACCGGTACTTGATCTGCTCCGACGGCCTGTCCGGCGTCGTGTCCCACCAGACGATGGAGGACACCCTCGCCAGCTACCAGGGCCCCCAGGAGACCGTGCAGGAGCTGATCCAGCTCGCCCTGCGCGGCGGCGGCCCCGACAACATCACGGTGATCGTCGCCGACGTCCTCGACATCGACACCGGCGACACCCTCGCGGGCCGGCTGTCCGACACCCCCGTGGTGGTCGGCGCGGTCGCAGAGAACCAGCTCCAGGCGAACGACGACGGCGCCATGCAGACACCCGCGGGCCGCGCGTCGGGCCTCGGCCGCCAGGCCCCGCCCCCCTCCGGCGGCGGCTTCGGCCCGCCCGGCAGCGGTGACGGCACCCCCGGGTACGACCCGGAGGGCGGCTCCTTCGGGGCGTACGGCGACGAGGACCTGATGAAGCCCGGCGGCGGCCGCAAGTGGCTGAAGAGATCCCTGTACACGGCGCTCGCCCTCGCCGTCATCGGCGGCGGCCTGTACGGCGGCTACCGCTGGACGCAGACGCAGTACTACGTCGGCACCAAGGACGAGCACGTCGCGCTCTACCGCGGCATCGACCAGGACCTCGCGTGGGTGAGCCTGTCGAAGGTCGAGAAGGACCACCCCGAGATCGAACTCAAGTACCTGCCGCCGTACCAGCGCAAGCAGGTCGAGTCCACGATCTCCGAAGGCAACCTCGACGACGCCGAGAAGAAGATCGGCGAGCTCGGCCTCCAGGCCTCGGCCTGCAAGAAGGACGCCGAGCGGCGCGAGATGGAGCGGGCGGACCGCGAGCGCGAAGAGCGCGAGAAGAAGGAACGCGACAAGGACAAGCGCGACGGTGCGCCCGGCGCGGGCGGAGCGGGCACGGGCGGCTCCGGCGGCCAGGAGCGGCAGGGGGAGTTCCCCGAGAACGCCGGCAGCTCCAAGCCCGACTTCCGCAGCGCGAACTTCGCCACCGCGGTCGGCACGCCCGCCACCTCCGTCACCTCGGCCGGCCTCGCCACATCCGTCGCCTCTGTCACCTCTGTCACCGACGAGAACCAGAACGACAAGAACACCCAGGACGCCACGTCCAAGTCCACCGCCGCACCGACTCCCACACCCGGCCCCAGCCTCTCCGAGCAGGAGAAGGATCTGGTCCCGCAGTGCGGTAAGCAGTAAGCAGCCGTTGGGGGCCCTTGCACGCCATGAGCAGTAGTAGCAATTCACACACGTCGACGATCGGCGCCATCGGAGCGCCGAGCCGGCGCAACACCGAGCTCGCGCTCCTGGTGTTCGCCGTCGTCATCCCGCTGTTCGCCTACATGAACGTGGGCCTCGCCATCTCCGGCGAGCTGCCGCCCGGCATGCTCGGCTACGGCCTGGGACTCGGCCTGCTCGCGGGCGTCGCGCACCTGGTGGTGCGCAAGTTCGCACCGTACGCGGACCCGCTGCTGCTGCCCCTGGCCACGCTGCTCAACGGCCTCGGGCTCGTGGTCATCTGGCGGCTCGACCAGTCGGAGCGGTTGCAGCAGCTGGGCAAGGCCTCCTTCGGGGCGTACAACGCGGCGGCTCCCAAGCAGCTGCTGTACTCAGCGATCGGCATCGCCCTGTTCGTCGCCGTGATGATGCTCCTGAAGGACCACCGCGTCCTCCAGCGGTACACGTACATCTCGATGATCGCCGCCATGGGCCTGCTGCTGCTCCCGCTCGTGCCGGGCCTCGGCAAGAACATCTACGGCGCCAAGATCTGGATCCAGGTCGGCGGGTTCTCCATCCAACCGGCGGAGTTCGCGAAGATCGTCATCGCGGTGTTCTTCGCCGGGTACCTGATGGTGAAACGGGACGCCCTCGCCCTGGCCAGCCGCCGCTTCATGGGCCTGTACCTGCCGCGCGGCCGTGACCTCGGGCCGATCCTGGCCGTGTGGGCCATGTCGATCCTGATCCTGGTCTTCGAGACCGACCTCGGTACCTCGCTGCTGTTCTTCGGCATGTTCATCGTCATGCTGTACGTGGCCACGGAGCGCACCAGCTGGATCGTGTTCGGCCTGCTGATGTCGGCCGTCGGCGCCGTCACCGTGGCCTCGTTCGAGCCGCACGTGAAGGTGCGTGTGGACGCCTGGCTCGACCCCTTCTCCATCGAGGTCATCAACCAGACGGGGACCGACCAGATCGCCCAGTCGATGATGGCGTTCGGCTCCGGCGGCACCCTCGGCACCGGGCTCGGCCAGGGCAACTCCGACCTGATCGGCTTCGCCGCCAACTCCGACTTCATCCTCGCCACCTACGGCGAGGAGCTGGGCCTCGCCGGGGTCATGGCCGTCCTGCTGATCTACGGTCTGATCGTGGAGCGCGGTGTCCGCACGGCCCTCGCGGCCCGCGACCCGTTCGGCAAGCTGCTCGCGGTGGGCCTGTCCGGCGCCTTCGCCATCCAGGTCTTCGTCGTCGCGGGCGGCGTCATGGGCCTGATCCCGCTGACGGGCATGACGATGCCGTTCATCGCGTACGGCGGTTCGTCGGTGATCGCCAACTGGGCCCTGGTCGGCATCCTGCTGCGCATCAGCGACACCGCGCGCCGCCCGGCCCCGTCGCCCGCCCCGAACCCCGACGCCGAGATGACCCAGGTGGTAAGGCCGTGAACAAGCCCCTGCGCCGCATCGCGATCTTCTGTGGCCTGCTCGTCCTCGCGCTGCTCATCCGGGACAACTGGCTCCAGTACGTCCAGGCCGACAAGCTCGCCGAGCACAAGATGAACCGCCGCGTGCCCATCGAGCGGTACGCCCAGCCGCGCGGCGACATCATCGTCGACGGCAAGGCCGTCACCGGCTCCAAGAAGGTCGACGGCGGCGACTTCAAGTACAAGCGGACGTACAAGGACGGGCCCATGTGGTCGCCCGTCACCGGCTTCGCCTCGCAGCGCATCGGCGCCAACCAGATCGAGAGCATCGAGGACGGGATCCTCACCGGCAAGGACGACCGGCTCTTCTTCCGCCGCAGCCTCGACATGCTGACCGGCAAGAAGAAGGAGGGCGGCAATGTCGTCACGACCCTCAACCGGGACGCGCAGAAGGCCGCGTACGACGGCCTGAAGAGCAAGGGCAAGGGCGCCGTCGCCGCGATCGACCCCTCGACCGGTGCGATCCTGGCGCTCGCCTCCACGCCCTCGTACGACCCCTCCAGCTTCGCCGGCAACTTCAACAAGGACGCCGAGACCTTCGGGAAGCTGGACAAGGACCCCGACAAGCCGATGCTGAACCGCGCGCTGCGCGAGACCTACCCGCCCGGCTCCACCTTCAAGGTGGTCACGGCCGCGGCGGCGATGGAGCACGGCCTGTACACCGACATCGACGCCAAGACGCGCTCGCCGCTGCCGTGGACGATGCCGAACACCACCACGCCGCTGAAGAACGAGGGCAACATCCCCTGCAAGAACGCCACGCTGCGCGAGGCGCTGCGGGTGTCCTGCAACACCGTCTTCGGCAAGATCGGCTCGGACCTCGGCAAGGACAAGATGCTGGAGACGTCCGAGAAGTTCGGCTTCAACGAGCAGCAGTTCGTGCCGGTCCGCTCCAACGCCTCCACCTTCCCCAAGGAGATGGACCGGCCGCAGACCGCGCTGTCCTCCATCGGCCAGTTCGAGACCGCCGCGACGCCGTTGCAGATGGCGATGGTGACCTCCGCGATCGCAAACGACGGCACGCTGATGGAGCCGTACATGGTCAAGGAGCTCCAGGCGCCGAACCTCGACGTGATCGAGAAGCACTCGCCCAAGGAGATGAGCGAGCCGCTGTCCAAGGAGAACGCGCAGAAGCTCCAGGACATGATGCAGACCGTGGTGAACGAGGGCACGGGAACCAGGGCCAAGATCCCCGGCGTCACCGTGGGCGGCAAGACCGGTACGGCGCAGCACGGCCTGAACAACAGCAAGAACCCGTACGCCTGGTTCATCAGCTATGCGAAGACCGACTCGGGCTCCCCGGTCGCGGTGGCCGTGGTCGTCGAGGACAGCGGGGCCTCCCGTGACGACATCTCCGGCGGCGGTCTCGCGGCACCGATCGCCAGGGACGTGATGAAGGCGGTTCTCGACAGCAAGAAGTGACCCCGGTCACGGCCCCTTCGCATCGGTGCACGTTGCGATACCGGTCCTGTATCGGCTGACGGTTGCGGCCGGGACACGTAGGGCGAGCCGGGTACGGTATGCCGGACAGCACACCGCCGGACCGCGCAACACGGTGCGGTCGGGGACCGACGGAGAGGGCTGGAATAGCTATGGAAGAGCCGCGTCGCCTCGGCGGCCGGTACGAGCTGGGCCAGGTGCTCGGCCGCGGCGGGATGGCGGAGGTCTACCTCGCGCACGACACCCGCCTCGGCCGCACCGTGGCGGTGAAGACGCTGCGGGTGGACCTCGCCCGCGACCCGTCGTTCCAGGCCCGGTTCCGCCGTGAGGCCCAGTCGGCCGCCTCGCTCAACCACCCGGCGATCGTCGCGGTCTACGACACCGGTGAGGACTACGTCGACGGGGTCTCCATCCCGTACATCGTCATGGAGTACGTCGACGGCTCCACGCTGCGCGAGTTGCTGCACTCCGGGCGGAAGCTGCTGCCCGAGCGCGCCATGGAGATGACCATCGGCATCCTCCAGGCGCTCGAGTACTCGCACCGCAGCCAGATCGTCCACCGCGACATCAAGCCCGCGAACGTCATGCTGACGCGCAACGGCCAGGTCAAGGTGATGGACTTCGGCATCGCCCGTGCCATGGGCGAGTCCGGCATGACGATGACGCAGACCGCCGCGGTCATCGGCACCGCCCAGTACCTCTCACCGGAGCAGGCCAAGGGCGAGCAGGTCGACGCGCGTTCGGACCTCTACTCGACGGGCTGCCTGCTCTACGAGCTCTTGACGGTCCGGCCGCCCTTCATCGGCGACTCCCCGGTCGCGGTGGCCTACCAGCACGTACGGGAGGAGCCGCAGTCCCCGAGCGTCTTCGACCACGAGATCACGCCCGAGATGGACGCGATCGTCCTGAAGGCGCTCACCAAGGACCCGGACTACCGCTACCAGTCGGCCGACGAGATGCGCGCCGACATCGAGGCCTGCCTCGACGGGCAGCCCGTGGCGGCGACGGCCGCGATGGGCTCCGTCGGCTACGGCGGCCACCCGGACGACCAGGCCACGGCCATGCTCCGCCCGCAGAACGGCGCCGGGGGCCACGGCCAGACGTCCATGATGCCGCCGGTCAACCCCGACGACGGCTACGACGACGGGTCCCGGCGCGGCCGCCAGAAGAAGAACAACACCTCCACGATCCTGCTCGTGGCCGCGGGCATCCTCGTCCTGGTGGGCGCGATCCTGATCGGGAAGTGGGCGTTCAGCGGGACCAACAGCGGCAGCGACGACAAGAAGGCGCCGAACTTCGTCGGGCAGACGCTGAAGGAAGCGCAGCAGGACGCGGAGAACGTCGACCTGAACGTCGCCGTGTCCGAGCGCAAGCCGTGCGAGAAGTACCCCAAGGGCGAGATCTGCTCCCAGGACCCCGGCGCCGACGCCAAGGTCGAGAAGGGCGACACGATCAATCTGGTCGTGTCCACGGGGGCGCCGAAGGTGGCGGTTCCGAGCGTCATCGGCCTGGACGCCGACGAGGCGCGCGAGAAGCTCGAGGGCGACAAGTACCAGTTCAAGGTCGAGCAGAAGCGGAGGGTCTCCAGCGAGACCGAGGGCGAGGTCCTCGAGCAGGACCCGATCTCGGGCGCCGAGCGGCAGAAGGGCAGCACGATCACCCTGATCGTCGCCAAGAAGCAGCAGAAGGTGACCGTCCCCGACGTCTCGGGGCAGAGCTGGGAAGCGGCGAAGAAGCAGATCGAGGCCAACGGTCTCACCGCCCAGCGCAGTGATGTCGAGAGCGAGAGCGTCGAGGAGGGCAAGGTCGTCCAGACCTCGCCCGCGGCCAACACCTCGGTCGACCCGAACTCCACGGTGACGGTCCAGGTCGCGAAGGCACCCGAGGAGGAGGAAGAGGAGAACGTCGCGGTCCCCGCACTCGGCGGCCAGAAGCTCTCCGACGCCCGCGACGCCCTCGATGACGCGGACCTCTCCGTCGGCAACATCACGGGCCCGCAGGGCGACGACGCCGTGGTGGTCCTCTCCGACCCGCCCGGCGGCCAGCAGGTCAAGACCGGCACGTCGGTCAACCTCGTGACCACCGGCGGCAACCCGGGCGGCGGCGACAACGGCGGCGGTCAGGGCGGCGGCGACCAGGGCGGCGGTGACAACGGCGGCGGTGACAACGGCGGCGGCGGCTTCATCGAGGGCGCCGGCGGCTGGGGCCGCCACGGCCGGGACTGACCCGCGCGGAGCACACGGACAAGGGCCCCGGCGCCACTCCTGAGGAGTGGCGCCGGGGCCCTTCGTCCTGTCCTGGGGGCCCGTGCGGCGGCCTGTCCGAGGGACCTGTGCGGCCTAGTCCAGCTCGGGCGGCGGCGTCCGCTCGTCGTCGACCTTCTCGACGCGCTCCAGCTTGCCCCACACCACGTAGCGGTAGTTCGAGGTGAAGACGGGGGTGCAGGTGGTGAGGGTGATGTAGCGGCCGGCCCGCTTCGCGCCGGACTCCTTGGGGACGGGGTCAAGGACGCGGACGTTGTACTTCGAGGACTCGGGGAGGGTCTTGAAGACCTTGTAGACGTACCACTTGTCGCGGGACTCGAAGACGATCGGGTCGCCTTCGTCGATCTTGTCGATCCGGTGGAACTTCGCCCCGTGGCCGTCCCGGTGGGCGGCCAGGGTGAAGTTGCCCTTCTTGTCCTGCGGCAGGGCGGACTTGATGGGCTTGGTGTAGTAGCCGGCCACGCCGTGGTTGAGGGTCTTGGTGTTGGTGCCCTTGGTGACCAGGATCTCGCCACCGCTCATCGTGGGTACGTGCAGGAAGCCGATGCCGTCCTTGGAGTCGAAGGCCGCGGGCCCCTTGGCCTCCCAGTGGTCGCGGACGCGGTTGCCCTGCTTCTTCGCCTCGCGGTCCGCTATGACGTTCGTCCACCACAGCGAATAGGCGACGAACAGACCGAGGATCACGCCCGCGGTGATGAGGAGTTCACCGAAGACGCTGACGGCCGTCGCGATCCGGCCGCGGCCGCGCCGCGGCGCGACGGGCGTGGGCGGGGGCTCCCCGGTCCGCTCCTGCTCGTCCTCTTCGGTGGTGGCTGCCACTGCTCTCGCCCCGTCCGTCTCGGCGCCTAGTCGACCAGCGCGGGCGGTTTGCCCTTGTCGCGCGGCCGTTCCTCGACCATCTTGCCCCACACGATCAGCCGGTACTTACTCGTAAACTCGGGGGTGCAGGTCGTCAGGGTGAGATAGCGGCCGGGTCGCGTGAAGCCGGACCCCGGCGGTACCGCGTCGAGCACCGCCGTGTTGGCGGGCGATGTCTGCGGCAGGATGCTTGCCATCTTGTAGACGAAGTACGTGTCCTGCGTCTCGACGACGATGGGGTCACCGGGCTTCAGGCGGTTGATGTAGCGGAACGGCTCACCGTGCGTGTTGCGGTGCCCGGCGACCGCGAAGTTGCCGGGGTCCGCCTCCGGCATGGGGGTCTTGGTGCCGCCCTTGTTGTAGTGGCCGACCATGCCGCGGTCGAGGACCCGGTGCTTGTCGATGCCCTCGGCGACCGGCACGACGACGTCCAGCTTCGGGATGTGCATCAGCGCGAAGCCCTGCCCCGGTTCGAAGGCGCCCGGCTTGCCCTCGCCCTTCGCCCAGTTCTCCTGGAGCTTGCGCGCGGCCGCGTCGGCCTGCTGCTGAGCCCTTATGTTCGTCCACCACAGCTGGTAGGTGACGAAGAGCAGCATCAGGACGCCGATGGTGATGAAGACCTCCCCGAGCGCGCGGCTCGCCACCGTGGCGGGGCCCGGCCTGGCCGCACGTGCGGCACGCCGGGCCTCCACGCGGGTCAGGGGGCGCTCGGGGCGTTCCGCCGTCCCCGCGGGCCCCGTGGCCCCCGCCGCCCCCGCTGCGGCCGTCGGCGCCGCCCCGGCCCGGGCCCCGGTGCCGCTCCCGGCGGGCGTCCCCGCCTTCGCGCCCCGCCGTCCCTTGTGCCTGGCGGCCTTGCGGCGTGCGGCGCGCCCGCCCTGTACGACGGCCGCCGGTGGCTCCGGGGCCCCGGTCCGCCGCGGGTCCACCGCGCGCAGCCCGATGGTCTCGTCGTCGGCGGGCGCGGGCTCCTGGACGGGCCCTCCGGGCGGCGCGGCGCGGAACCACGGCGACGGATGCTCCGCCGCCCCGTCGGCGTCGGCGCCCCCGTGCGCCCCTGGGGTCACGCCGTGGCCCTGCCCACCACCGGGGCAAGCCCGCTCGACCGGGCCACGGCACCGGTGTCGCCGCACTCCGCGAGCCAGTTGGCCAGCATGAGGTGGCCGTGCTCGGTGAGCACGGACTCGGGGTGGAACTGGACGCCCTCGACGGGCAGTTCGCGGTGGCGCAGGCCCATGATGATGCCGTCGGCCGTGCGCGCGGTCACCTCGAGGGCGGCAGGGACGGTGGCGGGCTCGGCGGCGAGGGAGTGGTAGCGGGTTGCGGTGAACGGTGACGGCAGGCCCGCGAAGACGCCCCTGCCCTCGTGGGTGACCGGCGAGGTCTTGCCGTGCAGGAGTTCCGGCGCCCGGTCCACCACGCCCCCGTACGCCACCGCCATGGACTGCATGCCCAGGCAGACGCCGAAGACGGGCACCCCGGTCGCGGCGCAGTGGCGCACCATCTCCACGCAGACACCGGCCTGCTCGGGCGTGCCCGGGCCCGGTGAGAGCAGCACGCCGTCGAAGCCGTCCTCAGCGTGCTTCAGCTCGACCTCGTCGTTGCGCACGACCTCGCACTCGGCGCCGAGCTGGTAGAGGTACTGCACGAGGTTGAAGACGAAGCTGTCGTAGTTGTCGACGACGAGAATGCGGGCGTTCTTGCTTGAGCTCACTGGCCGTCCACCGTCACATCGTTGAAGGGCAGCAGCGGCTCCGCCCAGGGGAAGACGTACTGGAACAGCACGTAGACGACCGCGAGGACGAGCACGAGCGAGAGCAGTGCCTTCACCCATGCGTTCCCCGGCAGATGCCGCCAGATCCAGCCGTACATGCCGTCCCTTCCGTCGCCGTACGGCACCAGACTAACGGCGCAGTACCCCCGGTTTCCCGGCCTCGACCGGCTGGGTGGCGTCGAGGCGGGCCCAGGCGATCAGGCGGTGGCTGTGGCCCCACTCGGGTTCACAGGTGGTGAGGGTGAGGTACCGGCCGGGCGTGCGGTAGCCGGACTTGCGGGGCACGGGGTCGATGACGCCGGTGTCCGTGGGGAGGGTCCGGTAGGGCTTCCTTTCGATGCGGTACGTGAACCACGTGCTGCCGTCGGTGAGGACGACGGCGTCGCCCGGGCGCAGCTCGGGGAAGTCCTTGAAGGGGTCCCCGTGGGTGCGGCGGTGCCCGGCGACGGCGAAGTTGCCCTTCTGGCCGAGCCGGGCCGTGCGGGCGTAGTGGCCGAGGCCCTTCTTCAGGGTGCCCGTGGCGGTGCCCTGGAGCACGGGCTTGTTCCACGTGAAACCGAAGCGGGGGATGTACATCACGGCGAAGGGCTCGCCGTCCTTGTAGGGCCCGTCGTTCCGGGCGAGGAGGGGGGCGCCGCCCTCGCCCATGCCGTCGCCGCCGAGGGACTGCTCGGCCCACTGGTCCTGTAGGCGGTCGATCTGCCGGTCCATCGCCCGGTCGGCCTGCACGCCGGTCCAGAACAGCACGTAGATCACGAACAGCACGATCAAGGTGCCGACGGTGAGGCAGAGTTCGCTGAACGTCCTGACGATCACTCGCACCGGCACGGTGTCCCCCAAGGGCTACGGCTGGCTACGACTGGCTACGGCTGTACGGGCTTCGCGTGGTGGAGATCCACTGTGCCCGAGTAGCCGGGAAGCGTCACCGTCCCGTCGTCGTCGACCTTCCAGCCGAGTCCGTAGGCGTTGACGTACAGCATGTAGTTCTGGATCTCGGGGGAGGCGGCGAGGGCCTTCCTGAGGCGGCCCGGGTCGCCGACGGCCGTGACCTTGTACGGCGGGGAGTAGACCCGGCCCTGGAGGATCAGGGTGTTGCCGACGCAGCGCACGGCACTGGTGGAGATCAGGCGCTGGTCCATGACCCTGATCCCCTCGGCGCCGCCCTGCCACAGGGCGTTCACCACGGCTTGCAGGTCCTGCTGGTGGATGACCAGGTCGTTGGGCTGGGGCTCGGGGTAGCCGGGGAGCTTGGCGGTGGCGTCGGGCGGGGCGTCGGCGAGGGTGACGGTGACGGCATCGCCGCTGAGCTTCCTGGTGCCCGCGTTCCGCTCCAGGGCCCCGAGGCGGGCCTCGTCGGCCTTGGTCGCGGGGCTGTCGCGCTGGGCCAGGGAGTCGACGTCGCCGCGCAGGGAGCCGTTGGCGTCCTCCAGGTCCTTGTTCTCGCGGCTGCGTTCCTGGACCAGGTCGGAGAGCTTCAACAGGGAGGCGTCGGTACGGATGTTGGTGCCCTTGGCCGTGTTGAAGCTGGTGACGAAGATGAGTCCGGCGAGGGCGAAGACCGCGATCGTCAGGAGCCGCACGGGGTGCAGGCGACCACGTCGTTTCGTGCCTCCCGGGAAGTCGGCAGAATTGCTCAACGTACCCTTATCTCCTTCACCGCCGCGGAAGCACTACGCTAACGGACGCCCGGGGGGAGGACTTGGCGCACCTGAGTGCCCCCAGTGCCCGCCCGGCGCCACGCCCCGTTCCCTGCGCGGCCACGCAGCGCATCGACAGGAGAGACCCTCGTGCCGAAGTCACGTATCCGCAAGAAGGCAGACGACTACACGCCGCCGGCGACCAAGAAGGCGACGGCCATCAAGCTGACCAGCCGCAGCTGGGTGGCCCCGGTGATGCTGGCGATGTTCCTCATCGGCCTGGCCTGGATCGTCGTCTTCTACGTCACGGACGGGGAGCTGCCGATCGACCCGCTCGGCAACTGGAACATCGTCGTCGGCTTCGGCTTCATCGCTGCGGGCTTCGGCGTCTCCACGCAGTGGAAGTAACGGTTCCACTGAGCTGAGGGCGCGGTGGGGCGGCTGACGCATGCCATGGAGTGGGTGCTCCACGGCAGCATGAGCGCGCCCCGCCCGCAAGCCCTGGCCTGAGTTATCCACAGCGCGAGCACTGCCATCCACAGACCTGGGGAAAGGTCTGAAGATCTGTGGATAACTCTCCGGATGTTGACGCCGGTGTGACCGGTTCCGCGATCGGCCCCCGTCCGCACATCCCGTGCCCTGCCTGGGAAAACCCGGATCAGTGACCTTCGGAACACGCGTTCCCCACTTCGTGCACAAGATCGGGCACAGACTGTGGACAACGTGCCTCAGCCGAGCTGGGCCGTCCGCACCACCACGACCACCACGATCACCAGGAACACCAGCGCACACGTGCCCCACTGCACCAGGGCGCGCCGCTCCCGCGGGGCGTGCACCATCCCGTACGCGAGGGCGACACCGGCGACCAGGCCGCCGACGTGCGCCTGCCAGGCGATGCCGCTCCAGGTGAAGGTGAAGAGCAGGTTCAGCGCGAGCAGGAACACGACCGGGCGCATGTCGTAGTTCAGGCGACGCATCAGGACGGCCGTCGCACCCAGCAGACCGAAGATCGCACCGGACGCCCCGAGCGATGCCTCGTGGTCGTTCGCCACCAGATACGTCAGGGCACCGCCCCCGAGACCCGACAGCAGATAGAGCGCCAGATAGCGGGCCCGGCCGAGCGCCGCCTCCAGGGGGCCGCCGAGCCACCACAGGCCGAGCATGTTGAATGCGACGTGCCAGATCTCCTGGTGCGTGAACATCGACGTGACCAGGCGGTACGGCTGGCCCTCCGCGACACCCTCGGTGGGCACGAAGGGGTACGGGGGCCACTGGCCGATGAGCACCAGGTCGTTCAGGAGGCTGTCGCCGCGCACCCGCACCGCGACGAACACCAGGAGGTTGACCGCCAGGATGATCTTCGTGAGCAGCCGGGGGTCCTGCGCGACGGTGCCGCCCGCGAGGGTGCGCGGCCGGGAGGCGGTGGGCGGGTGCCCGGTGCCGGAACCGCTGCGGACGCACTCCGGGCACTGGAAGCCGACGGAGGCGCTGATCATGCACTCCGGGCAGATCGGGCGCTCGCAGCGGGTGCAGGTGATGCCGGTCTCCCGGTCCGGATGCCGGTAGCAGCCCGGCGGCCCCTGTACGTCCCGCGGCTCCTGCGGGTTGCCTGGCGCCTGGTCCATTGCGGTCCCCTCATTCTCCGTACGAAGGCGCGGCGTGACGAACGCGCCGCCCCGCCCTTCCTCTACGGACGGGCGGGGCGGTTTGGTTCCCTCGTGGGGCGCTGCCGCGCGGCCGCCCCCGGAGACCTCGCGTCGGCGCTCAGCCCTCGCGGGTCTCGATCACGACGGACTCGATCACGACGTCGTTGACCGGGCGGTCGGTGCGCGGGTTCGTCTGGGTCCCGGCGACGGCGTCCACGACCTTCTTGCTCGCGTCGTTGGCGACCTCGCCGAAGATGGTGTGCTTGCGCGTCAGCCAGGCGGTCGGCGAGACCGTGACGAAGAACTGGGAGCCGTTGGTGCCGGGGCCCGCGTTGGCCATGGCGAGCAGGTACGGCTTGTCGAAGGCCAGGTCCGGGTGGAACTCGTCCGCGAACTCGTAGCCCGGGCCGCCGGTGCCGTTGCCCAGCGGATCACCGCCCTGGATCATGAAGCCGCTGATCACGCGGTGGAAGACCGTGCCGTCGTACAGCTTGTCCGTGGACTTCTTGCCGGTGGCGGGGTGCGTCCACTCGCGCTCGCCCTTGGCGAGCTCAACAAAGTTCTTGACCGTCTTGGGCGCGTGATGCGGCAGCAGCCGGATCTCGATGTCGCCCTGGTTGGTCTTGAGGGTGGCGTAGAGCTGCTCGGCCACGATCTGCCTTCCGTTGTCGTCTGTGACTCCACGATCCTCGCACGGACTTGTTTGGGACCAGTAGCTGACGAGTACCCGCAGGGAAGGCTCCTCCGTCGGCGAACCGTGGCATTGTCGCCGGGGAACCCCCGTACCCGGATGCCCGCCCTCTTCATGCCGCGGAGTCATATCGGCAGGCATGATCTTCGAAAGGGTGGAAAGGTGACATACCTATACGCCACCGAGGAGGAGGAACCCGTGACCCGCAAGGACAGCGTGCGCGCCGCGACGAGCACAGCCAAGGACAGCGTGCGTCACGCCGCAGAGGTGGTGGCGCCCTACGCCGGCACGGCCAAGGAGACGGCGGCGCACTACGCCCACGAGACCCGGGCCAAGCTCGCGCCCAAGGTGTCGCACGCGGCGCACGAGGCCGCCGGGCAGGCCCGCGCCCAGTACGGCGCCCATGTCGCACCGCGCCTGGAGCAGGTACGTACGCATGTGCCGCCGAAGGTCGACCTCGCCGCGCACCAGGCCGCCGCCCGCACCCGTAGGGCGGCCCGCCAGGCCGCCGACTTCTCCAAGCCGCGCATCGAGCAGGCCGTGGCCGCGGCGGGCCCGGCCCGTGAGGAGGCCGCCGCTCGTGGCGCCGCGGCGCTCGCCGCGCTGCGCGGACAGGTCACCCCGCAGGAGATCGAGCGGCTCTCCCGCCGGCATGCGCGCCGGGCCCGCACCGGCCGGCTCGCCAAGCGCCTCGCCGTCGTCGGGCTGCTCGCCGCCGGTGCCGTCGCCGCCTGGAAGTGGTGGGACAAGCAGGCCAACCCGGACTGGCTCGTCGAACCCCCGGCCGCCACGGAGGTCCCCGACCGCACGCCGCTGGCCTCGGTCGACGGCAGCGCGCAGACGTCCCTCGACCCGGAGGTACAGGCCAAGCAGGCCGAGGCGGAGGCCGAGTCCGAGGGCCACGACAAGCGGAGCTGAGGGCACGCACGCACGTGCGGCACGCGTGCGCGGCACGCGCGGTGGTGGAGGTGCGGCTCAGGTCCTGAGCGTGCCCTCCACCACTTCCTCCGCGCCACTTCGGCCGGGTCGAGCACCTCGCGCTGGTGCGGCTGACGCCGGGCTCCGGGGTGACCACCGGCGGTGCGGGCGACTGCGGTCGCGCGGACGGGCCCCCGGCACGGAATTTTTCGGTACGCCTTCGGTGTGGGGCTGGTCGGGGTGCCGTCACGACGGTCCTTTCAGCCTGAGTGTGAGGTCACCTGCGACGATCGCCCGGGTGAGAGCCTCCACCGGCATCCCCCGTGAGAACACCCGCGCCCTGATCAGTGCCAGCGCGTCATCGACACGGCAGCCGACATGCGCCGAGACCATGCCCGCGGCCTACCGCGGGTCGAACACCGCGAGCGCGCCGAAGCACCGGTGTCCAGGGGCGCGGCGGCGACCTTACGGACGCTGAGCGCGATGACCGCGGGACCATAGCAGGGCCAGCGGGCCACGATCGCGTCCCCCGTCGCGCCGACCGGCCCGTGCCGCGTCGCGCCATCCCGGGACGGGCCCTCACCGAGCACGAACTCCAAGTCCTGTGCGGCACGCGCGAGTTCGCCCGAATCGGCCACCGCGAGCTGCTTGTTGCGCGCGTCCACCAGAACGAGCACCGCGCTCTTGGCGCCGCACGCCTCGGCGACACCGGCCATGAACCGCGGTGGCTCCCCGCACCCCCGCACCCACTTCGCCACACGTCCCGCGAACGCCTCCTGGAGGTCCGACGAGCGGTGACAGACCGCCGGCCTGCGTAGGACGGCAGCGAGGTCGGCGTGCGGCGCACGGGCGGACTCGATCAGGTACGCCTCGTACCGTTCGGCCGACTCCCCGCCGTCGGGAACGACCACCCCGGCCCGGGGTGCCCGGAGGGCGGCCGTCCTCCCTCCCGGCGGCCCGTCCTTAGCCCAGGCGGCGCAATCGGCCGTGCGGGCCGGTGCCCGCCCGGCTGTGCTGGCAGCTATGGGCTACGACATAGACAGCCCGCGCCAAGCGGGCACCACACGACGGGACGCGCTCGGGCTTGCCGCGGGCCTGCTGGCCGGCGGGGCGCTGTCAGGAGCGATGGCGACCCCCGCGGCCGCCGACGAGAACGACTGGGTGCCGCGGGAGGAGGGCTGGCTGCCGCCGGAGGGGGACTGGGCACTGCGGGACCCCACATCGGCCGCGCCGGGCGGTGACGGGTGCGTCGCGGACTTCGACGAGGAGTTCGAGGCCGACCTCACCGCGGCCGAGGCCGCCCTGCCCGTCGACGAGGACAGCCGGGGCCTGGGCGCCCCCGCGCGCCCGACGGGCCGATTCGCCAGACCACTGCGGCGCCGCTACCGCGTGACGTCGCGCTACGGCGTACGCGGCAACTGGGCCGCCGGACACCACACCGGCATCGACCTCGGCGTCCCCAACGGCACCCCGGTGTACGCCGTGGGCGGCGGTGTCGTGGTGCTCGCGCGCTGGTCGGGGGCGTACGGCAAGGCGGTGACGGTGCGGTTGAAGGACCGCCACTACGTCGTCTTCGGCCATCTGTCGCGCATCTCGGTGCGTCAGGGCCAGCGCATCCGCCCCGGTGCCCGGATCGGCTACAGCGGCGCCACCGGACGAGCCACGGGCCCGCACCTCCACCTGGAGATACGGGCCCGGCGCGGTTACGGCTCGGACGTCAACCCCGTCTCCTACCTGGCCAGACGCGGGGTCCGGCTGCTGTAGACGCGGGCGGGGGCGGGCGGCTTCCTCCAGTGGCGGCCGCCGTCGACTGCTGCTCCGCCACCGTCGACTGCTCTGCTGCTCCGCCGCCGTCGGCTACTCCGCTACCGCGGGCACCAGGTTCAACAGGGGCGCGACCGGGGCGACGAGCTGGGTGAGCTGCCAGAGCTGGTTCATCCCGCCGAGCTGTCCGGCGACGGTGGGCACCTCGTGCCGCCGCTCGGCGGGCAGGGCCGAGGTCTGCAAGTCGTCGACCATGGCGAGGACGGATTTCTGTTTCGGTGCCGGAGCGTCCGTGGACGCGTGCGCGGCGGGTGCGGCCAGCGCCGCGGCACCGGCGGCGAGGGAGACGGCGGCCATGAGTCGGCGTGCTGATGTCATGCCCTGGAAAACGCCCGGGCGCGGCGGAGGATACGGCCCGCCGCCCCACGTCACTCAGGAAGCGCACCCCGCGCCGGGAAATGCGGTGGGGAATTCGGGCGGACGCCGTCGGCGTGACCTCGCGTCAACAGCGCGCGTTAAAGGAAATACGGCCGTACCCCCGTGCGGCCGCAATTCTTCACGCAAACATATTTCCCACGCAAAAGGAGAACGTGATGTCTCGTTTCGCGAAGGCAGCCGCTGTCACGCTCGGCACGGGTGCCATGGTCCTCGGCGGCGCCGGTCTCGCCGCGGCGGACGCCGGTGCGCAGGGCGCTGCCGTCGGCTCCCCCGGTGTGATCTCGGGCAACCTGGTCCAGGTCCCCCTCAACGTCCCGATCAACATCTGCGGCAACACCGTCGACATCATCGGTCTGCTGAACCCCGCGTTCGGCAACCAGTGCGTCAACAACGGCGGCGACCACGGCTACGGCGGCTGATCCCGGACCTGAGGCCGGAGCCCCCGGAAACCCCGGGGGCTTCTTCGCGTACGGCGCTATTCGGCGTACCGGTAGATCCCCCGGTGGCTGAGCATGTCGTGCGGGGTCGTCCGCCACGGCGGCATGGGCTCGTGGCGTGCCACGACGCGCCCGTACTGGGGTTCGCCGAGGGCGGGCGGGCGCTCCGGCAGGAACGGGGCGGAGTCCGGGTGCTGCCGCTGCCACCTGGTCCACAGCAGGTCCACGAAGGCGTGGTGCAGCCAGAACACCGGGTCGTTCACGGAGGCACCGCCGAGCATGTGCCCGCCGACCCAGCGGTGCACCCGGTTGTGGTTGCGCCACCGTCCGCTGCCGATGTCGGACGTCCAGCCCTCCAGGCGGTTGCGGAACCCGCGCGGCGCGGTGGAGTCCCAGGGCGACACGTCGTACGTCCGCTCCGCCATCGCCCACGCCACGTCCTGCCGGGTGGGCAGGTCCAGCGGGTCGTCCCGCCGGCCGAGGTCGCGGGTGAGGAAGTCGCCGTCGGTGACGTCCTCCTTGACGATCCAGCCGTTGCCGCGGGCGAAGGGACCGGTGGTCACCCGCCGGTCGCCCCGCCGCCCCGTCCCGCCCAGCAGGTCCTCGCCCCACAGCGAGGCGGCCGGCGTGCGGTCCTTCGTCCAGTCCCAGTACGGCACGGTGACGCCGCCGTCGACGCGGCGCAGGGCCCGCTCGAAGTCGAGCAGGAAGCGGCGGTGCCAGGGCAGGAAGGTGGGGGTCATATGGGCGACGCGCAGCCGCTCCTCACCGTCGGAGACGTAGTGGTCGATGTGTCTGCGGACGAAGTCGTCGTACGCGCCGCTGCGCTTGAGCCCCAGCACGGCGCCGACGAACCTGCGCCGCTCGGCACGGCTGAGGCTCCGCTGGTTCCTGCGCGTGTGGACCATGTCCGTCGACTCCGTCCGTTCTCCGGTCAGGGGCGCGGGGCGGGGCTCAGTGCAGCAGGCCGCTGGGGGTCCGGCCGGGGCCGAGCTCGTCGACCGCGCCACGGGCCGCGGCCAGCGGGGTCCCGTACGAACGGTAGTGGTCGACCATGCTGAGATAGCTGCCGTCGGCCCGGCGCATCACCCCGAGCGGCTTCCCGTCGACGGTGACCCGCCAGCCGTGCGGGCCGTGGGCGCCCCCGCCGGTGGTCGGCTCGCCCTGGATCCGCCGCCCCCGGTACGTCTCGTCGAACGCCGGGCCGCCGGGTGCCCCCGGCTGTCCCTGGTCGTCCGGGTCGCGCAGCCCGCGGAAGGCTCCCGCGGCACCGAGGACGGCCGTGCCCGCGACCGCGATGAGACGCCTGCGCGTCACCCGGGGAACGGTGCGTGGAAACGGCACTGGGACGGTCTCCTCCCGTGATGCGTGGCGACAGGTGACAACAGGTGGCAATAGGCGGCAATAGGTGGCGACAGGAAATCAGCTCGTCCAGAAATCCCACCAGCGCGTCAGGATCAACATGCCGATGACACCCGAATGCAGCACGGGAAGCACCCACGTGAACTCGTCCAGGAACGTACGCAGCCACGCGGGTGCCGGCAGCATTCCCCGGCGCACATTGTGCGAGGTCACGTACCAGAACAGGACGAGTGTGGCCGCCCACGCCAGACAGCACCACAGGCACAGCGCGTTGATGCGGTAGAGGGACTGGAATTGCAGCCAGGTGCAGAAAGCCACACCGAAGGCCGCGCCCGCGTTGAGCACCAGCCAGTACCAGGTGGGGAAGCGGGCCCCGGCGAGCAGTCCCGCGCCGACGCAGCAGACGACGGCGTACGCGGCGAGCCCGAGCATCGGGTTGGGGAACCCGAACGCGGCCGCCTGTTCGCTCTTCATGATGCCGCCGCAGGCCACGACGGGGTTCATGCTGCATCCCGGTACGTAGTCCGGGTCCTGGAGCAGCTTGAACTTGTCGAGGGTGATGACCCAGGAGGCGAGCAGCCCCGCCGCGCCCGTAAGCACGAGGAGCAGTCCGAGACCGCGCCCGCTCCCGGCCGTACGCGAGGTGCCGGGGCCGGCGGCGGGTCCTGGTGCGGTGGCGGAGCCCTGCGCGGGGACCCGGCCCGTCGGTGCGGCGGTGCGCATCAGCCGCGCAGCCTGCGCACGGGCAGCAGGCAGTGTGCCGCGTTCAGCATGGTCTCCTCGGAGCCCGCGAAGGCCCGCAGGGCGTCCTCGTCCACGGGGCTGCCCGGCTTGCCCTCGGGCCACGCCACCGTGGAGATCATGAAGTAGGCGTGGCCGCGCAGCCGCACGGCGGTCAGCCACTCCGGCGGGACGGCGCACTGCGCCTTGACGTACGGCATGGTCACGACGGCCTGCTCGGCCTCGACGAGGAGGCCGACCGGCAGGGAGGGCTGACGGGCGCCGTCCAGGACGGGGCCGCCGATCGGCAGCTTCGCGTTGTGCAGGAGGGTGCGGATGGCCTCGGCCGTTGCTTCGGGGCCGCCTTCGGCATCGCCCAGGGAGTAGGCGAGGATGAAGGCCATGTCCTTCTCGTCCTCCGGATGCTTGCCGCTCCAGGCGAGCACGGCGAGGGTCCCGAGGTCGGACACCCGGAAGGTGCGCTGTTCGTTGGACGTTGAGGTCATGGGCTGCACCGTATAGACGTACGGCGGCCGTTCCGGCGTCTTTGTCACCTGTCTGGCGCAGTGCGGCAGCGGCGTCACTCGTTGGGGTCATCTGTGCGGGCCGGATTCGATCCGGACCCGGTGCGCGATGCACTGGGAACGAGCCCCGTGGGACGCGGAGATGACGCTCTCCTACTTGGCGACGGGAAGTCCGCCGAGCAGCTTGCCGGGGCCGCCCTTCTTGCTCATGCTCTTCGCCACGCCGTTGACGGCGTTGACGACGGAGTCCTTGTTCTCCGGGGACAGCATGTTGGTGCCGATCGGCTTGGGGTCGAGCAGCCCCTTGCTGGTCAGGGTCTCCACGCCGCCGTTGAGGCTGGAGGGCGTCAGGTCACCGGCGAGGGCGGGGGTGGCGGCACCGGCGAGAGCGATCGATCCGGCCATGACAGCGGCAGCCTTGAGGGACTTCATCGTGTTCCTTTCCTCGGCGAATCCGGTCGCCCGTGGGGCACGGCCCAGGCATCCATTGCCTGGCGCCTCGGTTCACTACGCCTAACGAGCGCAGGACGGTACGGAAACCCCTGAAAGGAAACTTCCGCGGACTCACCGCATAAGCGCGGTCCGGGATTCTTCGCCATTCTCCTGTCGATCGGCCCATTCCCGTGGCGGATTCCCGGTACCGGCGGGTGTCAGGCGGGCGGTTTCGGCATCGGGGGCAGGCCCGGCAGGTTCGGCGCGGGCAGCTTGCCGCCGATGAGGGTGGCGGCGACGAGGTTCACCAGGCCGGTGACGACCGCGGGCGCCGCTCGGGAGATCGCCTTGGGGTCGCCCCCGTTGACGGCCTTGACCAGGTCGTCGATCGCCTTTCGCAGGGCGGTCACCGCGTCGGCCTTGATGTCGAGGGGCGCCTTGGTGTCGGGGACTTGGGTGCCCTCGGGGGCCTGGGCCTCGCTGTCGGTGAGTCCGGTGCCCTTGGGGGCCGGTGCCTCGACCGTTTCGAGAGCCTTCTTGATGGCCTCGACGTGCTTGTTCAGATCCGCGGCGGGCAGTTTGCCGTCGGGTGCCTTGAGCACCGCGTCGAGCAGGTCGGTGACCGGCTTGAGCACGCTGGCGAGGTCCGCAAGCTGCTTGGTCTGCGCCAGCAGGGCCTCGGCGCCGGGCAAGGGCGCACGCGGCACGCTCTGCGCTGGGTCGCGCGCCGGGTCGTCGAGGGACACGGCGTGGACGGGGCCCGCGGTGCCGAGCAGCAGCACGGTGCACAGGAAGGGCGTCGCGATGCGCCGTACCGGCAGAGCTCGCATGGGTCTTTTCCCTTCGGTGGTGCGTCGGATCCTGTGCTCACCGTCCGAACACCGCTCCGGGCCCGCAACCGGGGGTAGCCCGTTCGCCGCCGCCGCGACCCGCGCACACGAAAGCGGCGGCCGCCCCGAGACAGGGGGCGCCGCCGCTGAGCCGACTGCGCGTCAGGCGACGTCGTGACGACGTCGCGTCAGCCGGTACCGCGTCAGTCGTTGGCGCAGGTGTTGCCGAACGCCGGGTTCAGCAGACCGATGATGTCGACGGTGTTGCCGCAGATGTTGATCGGCACGTGGACCGGCACCTGGACGGCGTTGCCCGAGATGACACCGGGGGAGTGGGTGGCCGCGCCCTGGGCGCCACTGTCGGCAGCGGCGACACCGGCGCCGCCGGCCACCGCGGCGGCGGCGACGGCGGACAGGGCAAGGGCCTTGCTGGTACGCGACATGGAGTTCTGCTCCTTGATCTGATGTTGCGGAATCCGTGCGTGATGCTCGGTGTGGGGATCAACTGCCTTCCCCGACGTGGAGTTGTGCGCCAGATGAGTGATGTGTCCCTCGCGGCTCGCCCACACGCTTCACCAATCCGACACACGCCGCGCAGTAGGTAGAAACTCCCGCAATAAACGCTACTGTTGCGCTTCCTTCTCAGTCTATTTCGGTCATATGCGTTCAAATGTGCTCATTACATGTGATCAACCGTTGACAGCCGTGGTTCGGAACTCTTCACACCATGGAAGGCCAGTGCCGTCATGCGTCATCTTCTGGGCCTGCGTCGTCGGGTGCGTCGGACGGTCGTCGTCCTGCTGGCCCTCACCGGCTGCCTCACGCTGGACGGCACCGTCGCGGGCGCCCCGGCCGTGCCCGCGACGTCTGGCGAGGAGGTACGCATCGCCTTCGCGCAGCGGTACCACGCGGTCCAGCACGGCGGGCTCGTCCGGGCCGCCAACTCCGTGGTCACGTGCCGCCGCCCCGTGCCCCGCACCCAGTCGGCGGCCGCGGGCGCGGCGGCGTGCGCGGACGTGCGGCGCGGCGGGCCCGGCGCGAACCACGGCTTCGACATGTCCCACACGGACATCGACGACGACCCGAACACCTACAACTCCAGTGCGGGCGAGGTACGGATGCCCGCCGGGTCCCGGGTCTCCTACGCCCGCCTCTACTGGGGCGGCAACCTCCGCGCCGGTGAGCGGAAGCCGCCCGAGCACAGCGGCCGGGTGCTGATCGCCGAGCCCGGCGGCCGGTACCGCGCCCTGTTCGCCGACACCCTCGTCGGGCACCAGGCGGCCCACGGCGCGGACGCCTTCCAGGCCTCCGCCGACGTCACCTCGCTGGTACGCGACTCCGGCGCGGGCCTCTACACGGTGGCGCAGGTCAACACGGCGAAGGGGCACTCAAGGACCGGGGCGTGGGGCGGCTGGACGCTGGTCGTGGCGTACGAGAACGCGGACGAGCCACTGCGCTCCCTCTCGCTGTGGGACGGCTTCGACTCCTTCGGGGCGCCGGGGCGGGAGCACGCGGAGGTGCGGGTGGGTGCGGGGCGTGGCGTCGGGGGGGTTGGTGGGGCCGGTGGGGTCGTCGGGGCCGACGGAGCCAAGGGGGCCGGTGGGGTCGTCGGGGCCGACGGAGCCAAGGGGGCCGGTGGGGTCGTCGGGGCCGACGTAGCCAAGGGGGTCAGTGGTGTTGACGGGGTCGGTGGTGCCGACAGGCCGAGCGGGGCCGGTGGGGTTGTCGGGGCCGACGGGCCAAGCATGGCCGGTGGGGCCGTCGAGGCCGACGGGCCAAGCATGGCCGGTGGGGTCGTCGGGGTCGTCGCGTACGACGGAGACCGCGGTGTCCGCGGTGACGCCCTGCGCGTGTCCGCCGGACGCGGCAGCGGTCCCGCCCCCCTCTCCGACCCCGCCAACCCCTCCGACGACGTACTCAACTCCACCGTCAGCGAGCCGGGGCCACCCGCCCGCAGGAGCCCGGCGTACGCCAACACCCTGGGCTACGACTCCGACGTGCTGCCCCTCGGCGACCGGCTGCGCGGGCAGCGGGGCGAGCTGACGCTGCGGGTGTCCTCGCGCGCGGACGCGGCGTGGATCGGGGTGCTCTTCGCGGCGGTGGATGTGCCGGGGGGCACGGTCCCCCGGCCCGCCGACAGGCCCCGGTAGCGCGTATTCCGCCGTCCTGACCACGGAACCCAAGGAGTCGTGCATGCACCTGCCCTCGCACTCCTCTGCCTCCTCGAACCCGGCACCCGCCCCGCGGGTCCTGCACGTCAGCCAGCCCGTCGACGGCGGTGTGGCGCGGGTCGTCACCGACCTGGTCGCCGCGCAGCTCGCGGCCGGCATGGACGTGCACCTGGCCTGCCCGGACGGCGGCACCCTGGCCCGGTCGGCCGGGGCCGCGGCCGTGCCCGTGCACCCGTGGGCGGCGGCCCGCTCCCCCGGCCCCGGACTGCGCTCCGAGGTACGCGGCCTCGCCGAGATCGTGGACGCCGTCCGGCCCACCCTGGTGCACGCACACAGCGCGAAGGCGGGGCTCGCCGCCCGGGTCGCCGTACGCGGCCGCGTGCCCACCGTGTTCCAGCCGCACGCCTGGTCGTTCGAGGCCGTCGACGGCGGCGTCGCACTGCTCGCCCGCACCTGGGAGCGGCACGCGGCCCGCTGGACGGCGCGCACCCTCTGCGTCAGCGAGGCGGAGCGGGACACCGGGCGCCGCGCGGGCATCACGGGCCCCTGCTCGGTCGTACCGAACGGCGTCGACCCCGAGCGCTTCGTACCCGCGGACCCCGGCCCGGGAGCGGCCCGCGCCCGGCTCACGGCTCCGCACGGCCCCCTGCCCGTACCCCTGGTCGGCCCCGACGACCCGCTCGTGGTCTGCGTGGGGCGGCTGTGCAGGCAGAAGGGCCAGGACGTGCTCCTGCGCGCCTGGCCCGGGGTGGCCGCACGGGTGCCCGGTGCCCGTCTCGTGCTGGTGGGCGAGGGGCCGGACGCGGCGGCGCTGCGGGGGCTCGCGGACGCGGCTCCGGTGCCGGCCGCGGGCGCGTGGCCGGTGACGTTCGCGGGCGCGGCGGCCGATCCGCTGCCCTGGTACCAGGCCGCCGACGTGGTGGTCCTGCCGTCCCGCTGGGAGGGCATGGCGCTCGCGCCCCTCGAAGCCATGGCCTGCGCCCGCGCCGTCGTCCTCACCGATGTGGACGGCGCCCGCGAGAGCCTGCCGCCCGGCCACCACGAGCACGCCCTGGTCCCGCCCGACGACCCGGCCGCGCTCGCCGGGGCCCTGACCGCCCTGCTGCGGGACCCCGCCCTGCGCGAGCGCCTCGGCAGGCAGGGCCGCGCGCACGTCCTGGACCACCACGACGCCCGGCACACGGCGGCCGCGGTCGAAGCGGTGTACCGCGAACTTCTGGGCACGGCGCCCACCGAGCACAGGGAGTGCAGTACCACGTGAGCGCGGAACGAACCGTCACCACGCCGAACGGGAAGCCCTCCCGGGCCGGACAGGCAGGACGGTCCTCCGGGACCGGACAGGCGGAGCAGCCCCCGCAGGCCGCACCGGCAGGACGGCCCTCCCAGGCCGGGCAGGCGGAGCAGCCCTCGCAGGCCGGGTTGACCGGACAGACCGGGGTGGCCGGACAGGCCGGGGTGACCGGACAGGCCGGGGTGACCGGGCAAGCCGGGCCGACCTCGCAGGTCGGGCCGACCATGCAGGCCAGGTCTACTGGGTTGGCCAGGACGACCGGGCAGGCCAGGACCACCGGCCAGACCAGGACCACCGGGCAGGCCAGGAGCACCGGCCAGGCCAGGACGACCGGCCAGACCAGGACCACCGGCCAGGCCAGGACGACCGAAAAGGCCAGGCCCAGTGGCACCGGCGGCCGGCGTGGACGCCACGGCCTGCGCGGAAGCCACGGCCTGCGTGGACGCCACGCCACCGCCCTGCTCGCCGCCGACGCCCTCGCCGCCGTGGCAGCCTTCCTCCTGCTCCCCGGCCCGTACCGCTCGCCGGTCCTGCTCCCGCTGCTGCTCGCCGGGGTCCTCGCCCTCAACGTCCAGGGACGGCTGTACGCGGACACGCTCGCGCCCGCCGTGCTCGACGAACTGCCCGCGCTCTGCGGCCGGATCGCCCTCGCCTGGTGCGTGACCGCGCTCATGGCCCCCGCCCTCACCCCGGCCCTCGCCCCCGCCGTACCGCCGCTGCCCCTGACCGCCCTGCTCACCGCGGCCACCGTGCACGGCCTGCTCGGGGCGGGCTGCCGCGCCCTGGTCCACTGGCACCGGCGGGCCGCCGTCCGGCGCAGCCCCCGGCCGGTCCTGGTCATCGGCCACGGCGGCCAGGCCCGGGGCGTGGCGGCGGCACTCCTGCGCAGACCGCGGTGCGGGCTTCGGCCTGTCGGGGTGGTGGGGGACACCGCGGACGACGAGCACGCGGCGACGAGGGGGGCGGCGGTACCGGCGCCGGGAACGGAAACGGTTCGGCAGCCGACCCCCCAACCCCCCACGACCGCCACCGAACCCCCCAAACCCCCCGCGCCCTCCGCACCCCCCAAGCTCTCCGCGCCCCCCGCTGCCCCCGAGGCCCGCACGGCCTCCGCACCCCCCGAGGCCCACGCGGCCTCCGCACCCCCCGCCACCTCCAAGACCCACGCGGCCTCCGCACCCCCCACCGCCCCCGAGCCCCACGCGGCTTCCAAGGCCCCCGCACCCCCCGCGGTCCCCGCACCCCCCGCCCAGGACCACCCCACCCCGCCCGCCCCCGAGGTCCCGCTCCTCTCCACCAACGACGAACTCCACCGAGCCGTCATCCAGAACGACGTCCGAGCCGTCCTGCTCCTCGCCGGTGGCGGTCCCGCCCAGGAGGCCCGGATGCCCGCGCTGCGCGGGCTCGGTGTCGAGCTGTGGGAGGTGGACCACCGCCCCGCGCACGTCGCACACCCCGCGCCCCGCGACGGCGCACGTCCGCTGCACGTGGCCGGGTTCCGCTGCCGCCCGCTCGGCGGCACCGGGCGGCCGCTGCGGACCAGCCCGGCCAAGCGGCTGCTCGACGTCGTCGTGGCAGGGGTCATGTTCCTGCTCTGCGGGCCGCTGCTCGCCGCCTGCGCCCTGGTGCTCCGCGTCACCGAGGGGCCCGGCGTGATCTTCCGGCAGGAACGTGTCGGCAAGGACGGCCGCCTCTTCACGCTGCTGAAGTTCCGCACCCACCGGCCCACCGACCCGGGGGAGTCGGACACGCGCTGGAGCGTCGCGGACGAGCACCGCATGAGTCCGTTCTGCCGGTTCCTGCGCAGCACCTCGCTGGACGAGCTGCCACAGCTGTGGAACGTGCTGCGCGGGGACATGAGCCTGGTCGGTCCGCGCCCCGAACGCCCCTTCTTCGTCGACATGTTCAGCCGCCGCCACCCGCACTACGCGCACCGCCACCGCATGCAGACCGGCGTCACCGGACTCGCCCAGATCCACGGGCTGCGCGGGGACACCTCCATCGAGGACCGGTGCCGCTTCGACAACGCCTACATCGACAGCTGGTCGCTCTGGCAGGACTTCTGCATCCTGCTGCGCACCGTCGGGTGCCTGCTGCGCCGTACGGGGAGCTGAGACGACGCCGTGGACCACGCCCTCGCCTCCGCCCCGGCCACCCCGGCCGCACGTGCACCCGTACGTGCACCCGTACGTGTGCCCGCGCGCACGTCCGTACGCATCTCCGTACACGCCCTGCGGCCGGTCCTCACCGACGTCCCCGTCGTCTCCGTCGTCTCCGTCGTCCCCCTCGTTCTCCTGGTGGCCCTGCTCGCGCTGCCCGTCCCCGCCGGGGACGGCGAGGGCTCCGGGTCCACCCCGGCCGACGCGTTCTCCGCCCTGGTCGTCGGCTGCGCCCTCGTCCACGTCGTCCGCACCACGCGCCGCCCCCTGACGTGGACCGCCGCCGTGCTGTTCGGCCTTCCGGTCGTCGGCATCGCCGTGGCGGCGTGCGCCTCCTCGTCGGCCGCCACCGGGCTCACCGGCGCCGCCCGCTACCTCCAGGTCTTCGTCCTGGTCCCCGCCGCCACCGTGGTCCTCGTCCGGGACGCGCGCCAGTTCCGCCTGCTCGCCTGGGCGTTCGTCGCGCTCGCGCTCTTCCAGGGCACTCTCGGCGTACACCAGAACCTCACCGGCACCGGTGCCTCGTACACGGGCGAGGACATCCGGGCCGTCGGCACGTTCGGGCCGACGGACGTGATGGGCATGGCGACGGTCGTGTCCTACGGCCTCGTCGCCGCCCTCGCCCTCGCCTTCAGGCCGCACGCGCCCCGGCAGCGGGCGGCCGCGCTGACCTGCGCGGGCCTGCTGACCGTACCGCTCGCGCTGTCGTTCAGCCGCGGCGCCTGGATCGCCACGGCGGCGGCCGTCGGGGTGGTGCTGCTGCTCGCCGGGGTGCGGTACGCGCTGCGGACGGCGCTCGTGGCCGCCGCGGCGGCCGTGGTCCTGGTCGCGGGGTTCGGCATGGGCTCCCAGCTGCTCCAGGACCGGCTCAGCAGCATCACCCAGGTCACCGACGCCCCCGACCAGTCCGTCACCGACCGGTACGCGATGTGGGGCGCCTCCGTCGACATGTGGCGGGAGCGGCCGGTGACCGGCGTCGGCCTCAAGGGCTTCCCCGAGCACCGCGACGGCCACGCCTCCCTCGCCCTGTCGTCGGGCAGCGACACCGCGGGCGCCGGCAGTGAGTTCCGCCGCCAGCCGCTGCTCTCCCCGCACAACATGTACCTGCTGATCCTCAGCGAACAGGGCCTCCTCGGCCTGCTCACCCTCGCGGGCGGCTGGCTGGCGCTGCTCGCCTGCGCGGTACGGGGGTGGGCGCGGGTGCGCGTACGGCGCGGCGGGGCCCGGGGCCCGGGCGGGTCGCCGTCGGCGGAGGTGGACTGCGCGCTGGTGGCCTGCGGGCTGCTCGTCTGGCAGTTGGTCGACTTCGTGTACGCGGATATCGGCGGCCCTTCGACCGTTCTGACCGCGGTCGCGCTCGGTGGGTGCGCCTGGTGGGGGCTGCGGGGCCCGGTGGCCGGAGCCGCCCGATGACAGCCGTGCCCGGCACCGGGCCGACGGCTCCGGCCACGGTCCCCGCCACCGCAACCGCCCCCGCCGCCCCCGCACCGCTGGAGCCCGCGCCGGTGCTCGTACCGGTACCGGCTTCGGCTTCGGCTTCGGATGCCGGAACCGCCTCCGGCGGGGGCGGCGGCCCCTCCTTCCTCGCCAGGGCCGCCGCCGTCACCGCCGCGCTGACCGTCGCCGGATCCCTCCTCGGCCTGGTGCGGGACCAGGTGCTCGCCCACTTCTTCGGGGCCGGGAGCGAGACCGACGCGTTCCTGGTGGCGTGGACCGTGCCGGAGATGGCGGCGACGCTGCTCATCGAGGACGGGCTCGCGTTCTTCCTGGTGCCCGCGTTCAGCGCGGCCCTGGCCCGCCGCGCCGCGACCGCGTCCGGTCCGGGCCCCGGACCGGGCCACGGCTCGGGCCCGGGCCCCGATCCCGTACGTGCCCTGGTCGTCACCTCGCTGCCGAGGATGGCCCTGTGCTTCGTGGCGGCAGGGCTCGCGCTCATCGCCGCCGCACCCCTCCTGGTCGCCCTGCTCGCGCCCGGCCTGCCCGACCCCGGGCTCGCCGTGGACTGCACCCGCCTCACGGCCACCTGCGCCCTGACCTTCGGCCTCGCGGGCTACGCCAGCGCCGCGCTCCGCGCCCACCAGCGCTTCGTCGCGCCCGCGGCCGTGTACGTCGTCTACAACGCCGCCATCATCACCGCCCTGGCCCTGTTCGCCGCGCCCCTGGGCGTACGGGCGGCGGCCCTGGGGGTCGCCGTCGGCGGGGCGTGCATGGTCCTCGTACAAGCCCCCACCCTCTGGCGGCAGTTGCGGCGGCACCGGGGGACGGCCGCGCCCGCCAGGACGCCCGCGCCCCCGCCCGTCGCGCGTACCGCCGGGGAACCGGCCGTGCGCCTGGAGACCGCCGTCATCCGGACCGTGCTCCTGTTCGCGCTCTGCCGCCAGGCGCAGGTGCTCATCGAACGGTTCCTCGCGTCCTCGCTGCCCGCGGGAGCCATCTCGCATCTGAACTACGCGCAGAAGGTCGCGCAGATGCCGATGGTCCTCTCCCTGATGCTGTGCACCGTCACCTTCCCCGTGGTGGCCCGCGCCCTGGCCGACGGCGACACCCGGCGGGCGCGCGACCGGGTCGAGCGGGACCTCGTGCTCGCCGGGGCCGTCGTGCTCTGCGGTGCCGCCGCGATCGTCGCCTGCGCCCCGGCCCTGGCCCGGCTCCTCTTCGAACGCGGCGCCTTCACCGGCACGGACACGGCCACCACCGCCGCCGTCATGCGGGTGTACGCCCTCGGGCTGCTCGGCCACACCCTGGTGGGCGCCCTCGCCCGCGCGCACTTCTCCGTCGGCCGCGCCACCTGGGCGCCGTTCGCCGCGATGGCCTTCGGCATCGTCGCCACGGCGGGCCTCGGCTCCCTGACCGTGGGCCGCTTTGGCGTGTACGGGATCGCGGGCGCCAACGCCGCCGGTATCTGCGTCACCGCGGCGCTCCTGCTGCGGGCGCTCGGGCCGCGCGCCGTGCCCCTGCGCACCCGGGCCGTCGTCGGCCGGCTGGCCCGGCTCGGGCTCGCCGCCGCCGGGTCCGCGGCGCTCGGCGCGCTCTGCGCGCACCACGCCGGGCCGCCCGCGCTCGCCGTCTGTGCGGGCGGCCTCGTCGTGGCCGTCGCGTTCCTGCTCCTCGGCCGGGCCCTGGGGGCGTGGCCGTGCGCGTACGTCCTCGGCCGGTGCGCCGCGCTGCCGCGTGCCGCCCGCGGGCACGCCCTGACCGCCCGTGCCCTTCGCTCCGTCACACGAAAGCGACGCCGCCATGACCGATGACCGCAACCGCCGCGCGCGCCCGGCGGGTGCCACGCCCGCGCCGCGCACGGCCGGCACCGCGCCCTGGATCGCGATGTACCACTCCGTGGCCGACCCCGCCGACGACCCGTACAGGATCACCGTGTCGCCGCAGCGGCTCGACGCGCAGTTGGCCTGGCTGCGTCGCCGGGGGCTGCGCGGCGTGTCGATGCGGCGGCTCCTCGACGCGGCACGGCGGGGGCGCGCCCGCGGCCTGGTGGGGCTCACCTTCGACGACGGGTACCGCGACTTCCTCGACCACGCCGTGCCCCTGCTGCACCGCTACCACTGCACCGCCACCGTCTTCGTCCTGCCGGGCAGGCTCGGCGGCGACAACGCCTGGGACCCGCTCGGCCCCCGCAAGCCCCTCCTCGACGCCGACGGCATCCGGCGCGCCGCCGCGCACGGCATGGAGATCGCCTCGCACGGCCACACCCACATCGACCTCACCGCTGCCGACGACCACGCCCTGCACCAGGAGGTGGCGGGCAGCCGCGCCGCCCTCACCGACCTGACGGGACAGGACGTACACGGCTTCTGCTACCCGTACGGGAAGGCCGACCCGCGCGTACTCGCCGCCGTACGGGCCGCAGGGTACGGCTACGCCTGCGCCATCGCGCCCGGGGAGCTCACCGGACCGCTCGCGCTGCCCCGGATGCACATCGGCCAGCGGGACACCGCCTGGCGGCTGCGCCTGAAGCAGGCCACGGGCGGCCCCCGCGGCCGCACGCCCCGCCCGGAGGCGTTGACATCCGCGCCGGCGGCGGTGACCGCGTGAGGGTCCTGCACGTCATCACCGGCCTCGGCATGGGCGGCGCCGAGCAGCAACTGCGCCTGCTCCTGCGCCACGTACCCGCCACCTGTGACGTCCTCACCCTCACCAACGCGGGCAGCGTCGCCCGCGGCATCACCGCCGACGGCACCCGCGTCACCGACCTCGGCATGGCGGGCAACCGGGACCTCGCCGCCCTGCCCCGGCTCGTCCAGCTCATCCGCGCGGGGCGCTACGACGTCGTCCACACCCATCTGTACCGCGCCTGCCTGTACGGGCGGATCGCCGCCCGGATCGCCGGGGTGCGCGCGGTCGTCGCCACCGAACACTCCCTGGGGGACTCGCAGATGGAGGGGCGGCCGCTGACCCCCGGGGTGCGCGCGCTGTACCTCGCCGGGGAGCGGCTCGGCCGGATGACCGTCGCCGTGTCCCCGGCCGTGGGAACCCGGCTGCACCGGTGGGGCGTGCCGTGGCAGCGGATCAGGGTGGTGCCGAACGGCATCGACGTGGACCGGTTCGCCTTCGACCCGGCCGCCCGCGCGGCGGCGCGCGCCCAGCTCGGCCTGCCCGACGACGCCTTCGTGATCGGCGGCGTCGGCCGCCTCACCGAGGGCAAGCGCTTCGACGTCCTGCTGCGCGCCGCCTCCCTGCTCCCCGACGACGTACGGGTCCTGCTGGTGGGGGCCGGGCCGCAGGAGCGGGAGCTGCGGCTGCTGGCCGCGCGGCTCGGGATCGCCGAGCGGGTGCGGTTCGCGGGCGAGACCGGTCCCGAGGAGGCCCCGCGCCCACTCGTCCGGGCCGCCGCCCACCTGCCCTCCCTGCTCGCGGCCATGGACGCCCTCGCGTCCCCCTCGCCGGAGGAGGCGTTCGGCCTCGCCCTCATGGAGGGCCTCGCCTCCGGGCTGCCCGTCCTGTACTCGTCCTGCCCTGCCGTCGACGCGCTGCCCGCGCGGGCGCGCGTCGACTCCGCGCACTGCGCGAGCGACCCCGACTCCTTCGCCCGGGCCCTGAACGGCCTGCACGGCCTGCACCGCCGCGGCGGCCACCTGTCACAGCACCGGGCGGTGCCCGCCGCGGTGCGGCACTACGACATCACCCGCAGCGCCGACCGGCTCATGGACGTGTACGCGTCCGTGCTGGGCGGCCCCGACCAGGAGGTGACCCCCCTGATGCGCGCCCCCTCAAGCGCCCCTGCAACTGCCCCCTCGCCCTCTTCGCCCTCTCCAACTTCTTCGACCTCTTCGCCCTCACCCACCTCTTTGACCTCTTCGCCCGCTTCAGGCTCTTCGGCGCCTTCGAGTTCCCCGGGCTCCACAGCCCCTCCGAACCCTTCGGTCCCCACGGCCCCCACGGCCCCCACGTCCTCCGCCAGCTCCACGGCCACCCGGCCCGGAGCCCAGGCCTCCTCGCCGGACGCCCCGGCCGCTTCCGCGGGGCACGGCGGCGGCACGGCGCAGGCGTCCCCCGGCGCGCGCCTGCGCGCCGAGCTGCGTACCCGCCTCGCCCCCCTCGCCCGGCTGCCCCGCTGGACCATCCTCCCGGCCTGCGCCGCCCTCGGCGCCCTGGCAGGCGGCACGTACGGGCTGACGCAGGCGCCCGAGTACACCGCCACGAGCTATGTCGTCGCCGTGCCCCAGGGCAGGACCGACCCCGCGACCGCTCTGGGCTTCGCGCAGGCCTACGGCAAGGTCGCCACCCAGCTCGCGGTCCTCGGCGACGCGCAGGTCGCCGCGCGGGTGTCGCCGGGCGAGCTGCGGAACCGCGTCAAGGTGGCGACGTCCCCCGACGCCCCCATGATCTCCGTCGCCGCATCGGCCGCCCGGTCCGACGACGCCGCCGTCCTCGCGAACGCGGTGTCCCGCGCGCTGACCACCGGCGCCAACCACACCAAGGACAGCACCCAGGTGAAGCTCCTGCCGTTCTCGCGCGCCGTCGAACCCACCGCGCCCTCCAACCTCTCCACAGCGGTGAGCACACTGGTCGGCCTGTGCGCGGGCGGACTGCTCGGGGGCCTCGTGCTCCTGGTGCGGCCCCGCGGCGCCGAGGTCGGGAGCGGCGCGTGACGACGGACCTGACCACCGGACTCTGCGTGGACGAGGGCGAGTTCGCGGCCCTCGCCGGGCCCTGGCGGCGGCTCTATCAGGAGTGCGAGGAGGCGACCTCGTTCCAGAGCCACGCGTGGCTGGCCTCGTGGTGGCGCTCGTACGGCAGACCGGGACGGCTGCGCGTGGTCCTGGTGCGCGAGGGCGGTGAACTGGTCGCGGCGGCGCCCCTGATGCGGGTGCACGCGCCGGTGCCCGCACACCGTCCGCTCGGCGGCGCGATCTCGGACTTCGCGGACGTCCTGCTCTCCGCCCGGATCCGCGACCGCGCCGCGGACGCGCTGACCGAAGGGCTGCGGGCCCTCGCCCGTACCGCGCCGATCGACTTCCGCGAGGTGCGTGCGGGCGCGTGCGTCGAGCGCGTCTGCGAACGCTGGCAGGGCCCGCGCCGCGAACTGGTGGACTCCCGCTGCCTCGAACTGCCCCCGCTGCCCGTGGACGAGCTCCTGAAGCGGCTGCCCTCGACGACCTCGCAGCGCGCCCGGGCCAAGCTGCGCAAGCTGTCCGCGGCCGGTGTGCGGCACCGTGTCGTCCCCGCGGACGAGGCGGAGTCGACCGTACGCACGCTGCTGCGCCTGCACCGACTCCAGTGGCAGGGACGCAAGGTGACGTCGGAGCACCTGCGGCCGCGGTTCCGCGAGCATCTGCTGCGCGCGGTGCCGCCCATGGTCGCGGCGGGCGAGGCCGTGGTGACGGAGTTCCTGGTGGACGGGGAGGTCCTTGCCGCCGACCTGACGCTCCTGTCGTCGCGCCTCGCGGGCGGCTACCTCTACGGCGCCCACCCGAGCCTGCGGGAACGCAAGGTCGACGTCGCCACGATGCTGCTCGACGCCTGCACCCGGCACACCTCGGGCGAGCAGCCGCGCACCCTGAGCCTGCTGCGCGGCGACGAACCGTACAAGCACCACTGGCGCCCCACCGCGGCCCCCAACCGCCGCTTCCTGCTGGCCCGCGGCCGCACGGCCCCCCTCCTGACGGCCGCGGTCTGCGAGGCCTCGGCACGGGAGTGGGCGCGAGGGGTACGGCGGGATCGGCAGGAACGGCGGGATCAGCAGGAACGGCAAGGACGGCGGGCCGGGCAGGCGGGGTGAGGGCGGGGGGTGAGGGCGGGGGCGGAGGCGCCCCGTGACGCCTCCGCCCCCGCGCCCGGCCGCCGCCGGGGACTCAGGCCCGCGGCGGCTCCTTCCGCTCCCACCAGTCGAACCGCAGACACAGCTTGCCGCCCAGCCAGTACTCGACCCAGTCACCCAGGTCCAGCGGCGAACAATGCGGTGGCCGCGCGGGGTCGTTCGGTTTCGGCGTCGGGTTCACCGGCAGCCCCGACAGCGCCTCGCGGTAGACCTTCGTGGCCTTCGGGTTGTCCTTGCACTGCCACACGCCGTGCGGGCAGTAGTCGGTGACCGTGTTGTACAGCGGCTTGTGCTCCCCCATCCACTTCAGCATCCGGCGCATGTACTCGTCGTTGTCACCGTTGCGGAAGAGCCCCCATTCGGGGTACGAGACGGGCTTGCCGTGCGCCTTCGCGAAATCCACGTGATGCTGGAGGCCGTATTCCTCGCGCACCTGCTCGTCGAATGTCATCCCGCGCGGCTGGTCGTACGAGTCCATGCCGATGATGTCGACCGATTCGTCCCCCGGATAGCACTCCGGCCAGGGAATGGCGTCCCGCCCGCGGCTCGGGGCGAAATCGAAGGCGAATTTCTGCCCAGGAACCGCACGCATGGTCTTGACGATGCGTTTCCAGTACGCCTTCCAGGAATCCGGATCCGGGCCGCAGCGATGGGTGTACGTGGTGCCGTTCATCTCCCAGCCCAGCACGATCACCGTGTCCGGCACCCCGAGGCCGACGAGGCGCTCGGCCAGGACGCGGTAGTGCTCGTCGAATGCACCGGCGGCACCCCGCCGCAGCAGCCCGCGCACCTCCCAGTCGTCGACACCGTCCTCGTTGCGCTCCATCATCGGTACGTTGAGGACGAACATCCGGTCGTCCTTGGCCTTGCGCCAGGCCGCCCAGCTCTCCAGGAAGCGCGGCGCTCCCTCGATGTTGCTCCAGCGGTCGCCCGGCAGATAGGTGTGCCCGACCCGCAGCTCGGTCCCGTCCAGCCACTTGCTGAGGTCGGTCATCCGGTCGACGCCGTCGGGGCCGTAGTCGAGGTAGGCGCCGATGGCGGGAGCCTGCACGGACTCCGGCACCTTCGGTACGGCAGGAGCGGGCGGCGGTTCCGGCGCGGGAATGCGTGCGACGGCGTGTACCGGCCCGGCGGTGACCGCCGTCACCGCGATGATTCCGGCGGCGACAAAAGCAAGACGCATGAGTGCTCCTCGTGGGACCTGCTCAGGAATACTGACGTTCCGTCATATGTATTCCTATTGCGCCAAACGAGTCCTTAACCCTTCGCTGCCTCACATCCCCCCATTGGGCGAGCGAAAGTCGCGTACACGCACACGCACACGCATGAAGAACGGACGGGCCGTCGCCGACCCGTCCGTCCTCCTTCGTTGCCCGACTCCGTGCATGTCCGGCTCTTCAGTTGTCATTCCGTCACCCGAGCGCCCGCGCGCAGGGGGAGCGCGCTCCGGCTCGGGGTGCGTACCCCGGTTCAGTACACGCGGCGTCCACGCCGGTAGAGAAGCACCCCACCGAGCAGCAGCCCGGCAGCGGCGCCCGCCATCCCGAGCGCGTTCTGGTCCGTACCGGTCTCCGCGAGCCGCGCGCCCGCCCGGGGTTTGGGCACGTCCGCCCGCTCTACGGGCCGCGGTCCAGCCTCCTGCGGGACCTCCCTGGCCCGGGGAACCTCGCGCGGCGCCCGGGGCTGCTCCTCGGGCGGCACGACCCGGTCGTCCGGGCGCTCGGGCCGCGGCGGGTCCTCGTGCGGACGGTGCGGCTGCCGCGGCCGGTGCGGTGCCTCGGCCGGGGTGTCGCACGCATTCCCCACGGCCGGCGCGAGGACCCCCACGACGTCCACCGTGTTGCCGCACACGTCCACCGGCACGTCGAGCACGGCGTCCAGCACGTTGCCCGCCAGCGCACCCGGGGAGTGCGTGGCACCGCCCTCGGCCCGGGAGCCGCCGACCCCGCCGCCGTGCGGCCGGGCGGGCGCGGGCTTCACCGCGGGCGCGGGCCTGGGGGCCACGCGCTCCGGCGCGGGCTTCGGCGCCACGCGCTCGGGAGCCGCCCGCTCGGGGGCGGGCTTCGGAGCCACCCGCTCGGGCGCGGGCCTGGGAGCCTCGCGCTTGAGGGCGGGCTTGGGAGCGGACTTGGGAGCCGCGTGCTTGGGAGCCGCGTGCTTCGGCGCCGCGTGCTTCGGCGCCGCGTGCTTCGGGGCCGAGTGCTTCGGCGCCGCGTGCTTGGGCGCGGGCTTGGAGGACTCGCGCTTGACGGCAGGCTTCGGAGCCGCGTGCTTGGGCGCCGCGTGCTTCGGTGCCGTGCGCTGGGGAGCGGCCTTGGGGGCGCGCTCGGGCTTCGCCACCGGCGCTCGCTTCGCCTCCGCCACGGGCTTGGGGGCCGTGCGCTGGGGGGTGGGCGCGGGCTTGGGCGCCGCGCGCTCGGGAGCCGGGGCGGGCTTCGGAGCGGGCGCGGGCTTGGGCGCGGGCGCGGCCTTCGGGGCAGGTGCGGGCTTCGGGGCGGGTGCAGCCTTCGGGGCAGGCGCGGGCCTCACCGCCACAGGCTTCGCCGCCGCGGGCTTCACCTTGGGCGGTGGCTGCGGAACGGGAGCGGGCTTCACCTCGGGCACGGGCCGGGGCGCGGGCGCCGGCTTCGCCACGGGCGCGGGCGCGGGGGCCGCACGCTCGGGGGCGGGCCGCGGGGCGGGCCTGGGAGCCGGGGCGGGCTGCGGCGCGGGGGCGGGCTGCGGAGCCGCGCGCTCGGGGGCGGGCGCGGGCTGCGGAGCCGGAGCGGGCCGGGGTGCGGGGGCGGCCGGAGCGGCACCCGCACAGGAGGCGCCCGCGGTCGGGTTGAGGGCGGCCGCGCCGTTCACCGAATTGCCGCAGACGTTCAGCGGCACCTCCAGCGGGGCCTGCACGTTGTTTCCCGACAAGAAGCCGGGCGAACCCGTGGCCTGCCCTTGCGCGTCCGCGGCCAGCGCGGACTGACCGGGCAGGGACAGGATGCTCGTGGCGGCCGCCGCAGAAAGCATCCCCTTGGTGAGGGCCTGTCGCAATCTACTGGTCTTCCTCTGCGCGAAGGGAAGCCGGCCTTGGAAACCATGGGGCCTGCCAAGGCCGGCGGAGACACAGCCGGACGGCTGAGTCGCTACGTCAGTCGTTGACGCACTTGTTGCCGAACGCCGGGTTCAGCAGACCGATGATGTCGACCGTGTTCCCGCACACGTTGACGGGAACGTGAACGGGAATTTGCAGGACATTCCCGGAGATGACACCCGGAGAGTGGGCGGCCGCACCGGCGGCACCCGCGTCGGCGAATGCCGGAGCACCGAAGCCCAGCGCCAGGGCGGCACCAGCAAAGACGGTTGCACTCTTCTTGAGCTGCATAACATTTCCCTTCTGTCGGGTCGCGCCTGACGGCGGTGGGAGCCGGGCGGGCAGCATCTACACCCGCACCGCGACCTGAGTCCTGAGTCCTGAGTCCTGACCAACGATCGACAAGCACAGAAGAAACCGGCAGCATCCGGGAGTTCAGCACGTCACTCGAATGCGGCCGGACAGCGAAAAGCCGCGCGGGCCACCCCGCTCGAAGGAGTCGAGGCGGCCCGAGCGGCCCGCGGCACGTCGGGCTCAGCCGTTGTTGGTGCCGTTGCCCGACAGGAGCGGGATGTCGCTGAGGATGTGCGACAGCGGCTCGTCGCCCTTGGCCTGCGTGGAGTTCTGGGCGCAGATCTGCTTCTGCTCCGCCGAGAGGATCGGGATGTCCTGGACGGCGACGTTGACCAGGCCCACGAGCGAGCCGATGTTGGCGTCGATCGGGATGGCGACACAGGGCTTGTTCAGGGCGCCCTGCACGAGGGACAGCTGCGGGCTCATGTCGCCCTTGGTGCCGGAGTTGCCGAACGACTGCTTGGCACCGTTGCCGCTCATCGACTGGGTACCGCTGTCGTCACCGATGGCCGTCGCGGTGGGGGCGGTGATACCGGCGACGGAGACTGCGACTGCGGCCGCTGCCATTGCCTTCTTGAGCATTTGCTGTTCCTTTTCTGGGCGAACGCACAGGTTGCTGCGGGCTGTTCAACTCACCCTCGGACGTTTGGTTCCGCTCATTCACTCCATCGGATCTTTTCGTGGCCAGGAAGCGAACCGGCGCATTTCCGAATTTCACACTCCCCCGTGCACCGCACGACCGACACGGCAAGCAATCGGATTATCCGTACAGCACCTCGCGAGAAGAGGTAATAAAAGCATCGCGGCAGACCCACTAATGGTCCATCAGAGTGAACCGCAGCAACTACGCAGGTCCGGCGCAGTTGCTCAGGGTGCTCCAGGGACGGGGTTCATATCCAGAAGGGAAATGCTGTGCTCAAGAAGGTTATGGCCGCGGCCGCGGTATCGGCGTCTGTTGTCGGAGCGGCGGCTGCCACGGCTCCCACGGCGTCCGCCATCGGCAACGACAGCGGCACCCAGACGATGAGCGGCAACGACGCCATGCAGTCGTACGGCAACTCCGCCACCTACGGAAACATGAGCCCGCAGATGGCGCTCATCCAGGGCTCCTTCAACAAGCCCTGTATCGCGCTGCCCGCGAAGGCCAACCTCGGCTCGCTCGTCGGTCTCGTGAACGTCGCCATCCAGGACATCCCGATCCTCTCGGCGCCGCAGACCCAGCAGTGCACGGAGAACTCCACGCAGGCCAAGGGCGACGAGCCGCTGTCGCACATCCTCCAGGACATCCCGCTCCTGTCGGGCAACGGCACCCACAACCACTGACACCGGCCAACAGCCAGCGGGCCGCCCCCTCTCCTCGGCGGCCCGCTGTTTTCGGTCCGGTGTCCTGCCGGTCCGGTGTCCTGCCGGTCCCGGCGTCCCGCCTGGCTTCGACGCCCGCCCGGCTTCGATGCCCGCCCGGCTGTGGCGTCGCGCCCGGTCCGGGGGCCGGAGACGGGCGGTGACGTACCCCGTCGTCGGCGGGCCGGGCACAGCGTTCCGCTGACCGGGCTACTCGCCGAAACCATCGTTCCACCACGCAGTTCATCAGCATGCGGCTCCGCAACGGAGCCAGTCTCCGAAGGGAAACCCTCACCATGAAGAAGATGCTGGCAAGCGCCGCCATCGCCGCCGTCGGTATCACCGCGCTCGCGGCCCCGACGGCCCTGGCCATCGGTGACGACTCGGGCACCGAGTCCATGAGCGGCAACGGCGCGGAGGAGTCGTACGGCAACTCCGCCACTAAGGGCAACATGAGCCCGCAGATGACGCTGGTTCAGGGCTCCCTGAACAAGCTCTGCCTGGGGATCCCGGTCGACGCCAACGTCGGCTCCCTCGTGGGCCTGGTCAACGTCGCCGTCCAGGACATCCCGATCCTCTCGGCGGAGCAGAAGCAGATCTGCACCGAGAACTCCACGCAGGCCAAGGGCGACGAGCCGCTGTCGCACATCCTCAACGACATCCCGGCGCTCTCGGGCAACGGCATCAACAACCACTGACGCCACAGGGCCGGCACGGCCCCGCGCCTCACCGGCACCGCATCAGGTGGCCGCCACATCCCCTCGTGGCGGCCACCTCGTGCGTCCGGGACCGACCGACTACTGAACAACGGTCAAGTAGCGTGAGCAAAGTGCTGATCGATCCGCGCGCCTCCGCCGGGGTGGCCGAAAGCACGCGGAGGCGGCGCGAGAGTACATCTGCAAACCAATACGGGCGGCCACGGGCTACCCCTCGCGGGGGCGCTCAAGATCTCCCTGGAGGCTCTCACCGCCCAGGTCGCGCCCCCGACCGCAGTCCCGGCCGCAGTCCCGGCCGCGACCCCGGTTGAGTCCCGGCCAAGATCCCGGCTGCGGCCCCGGGCCCGGCATCCGACCCCACCCTCGGTCACCGCCCCGAGCCCGACCCGGGCACCGCGCCCCTGAGCGCGCCCTGGGCACAACCCTGTTGCGACCCCATGAATCTGCCCCTGAGCCGGACCCCGCCCCGAACCCCGACCCGGCCCCCGCTCGGGCCCTGGCCTCCAGCCTCCTGACGCCACTGCCGACGTCGCCGAAGCCGCCTCCCCGCACGCCTCCCGGCCCCGCCCTCCCCCTGGGCAGCAAAAACCCCTCCGCCCGCGTTTCCGCAGGTCGGAGGGGTTTTGTGGGGTGGAGCCTAGGGGAGTCGAACCCCTGACATCTGCCATGCAAAGACAGCGCTCTACCAACTGAGCTAAGGCCCCGAGGGTGACGATGCCGGTGTGTGCGGAGCACACCCGGCGGGCGTCGCAGACCAGAGTACCGGGTCTCCCCCCGGATCTCGCAAAAGGATTGGGGGTCCCCGTCCGCGACCACTCTCCGTAAGATGCTCGACGTGGTTCGCGGCAGCGAACCGCGGTCCTTCGGGGAAGCGATGGGGAGACGCAACATGGACGCAGCGCAACAAGAATCGACCGCCAGAGCACGGGAGCTCCAGCGGAATTGGTACGGGGAGCCGCTGGGGGCACTCTTCCGTCGCCTCATCGACGATCTGGGCCTGAACCAGGCCCGGCTCGCCGGGGTGCTCGGTCTTTCCGCACCCATGCTGTCGCAGCTGATGAGCGGCCAGCGCGCCAAGATCGGCAATCCGGCCGTCGTCCAGCGCGTCCAGCTCCTCCAGGAGCTGGCCGGGCAGGTCGCGGACGGCAGTGTGAGCGCCGCGGAGGCGACCAACCGCATGGACGAGATCAAGAAGTCCCAGGGGGGTTCCGTACTGACCAACACGTCCCAGAGCACGACCAGTTCGGGCGCGCCCACCGTGAAGCGTGTGGTGCGTGAGATCCAGTCGCTGCTGCGCTCCGTCGCGGCGGCGGGCGACATCATCGATGCCGCGGACACGCTCGCCCCGACCCACCCGGAGCTGGCAGAGTTCCTTCGGGTGTACGGAGCGGGCCGCACCGCGGACGCCGTCGCCCACTACGAGGCGCACCAGAGCTGAGCCGTCGACCGGGCCGCTGCCGGGCGGCCCGGAAGGGGGGCACGACCATGGGTGAGGTCTTCGCCGGCCGGTACGAACTCGTCGACCCGGTCGGCCGCGGGGGAGTGGGCGCCGTATGGCGCGCCTGGGACCACCGCAGGCGCCGCTATGTGGCCGCCAAAGTCCTTCAGCAGCGGAACGCTCACACACTGTTGCGCTTCGTGCGGGAGCAGGCGCTGCGGATCGACCATCCGCATGTGCTCGCTCCCGCCAGCTGGGCCGCCGACGACGACCAAGTCCTCTTCACCATGGACCTGATCACCGGCGGCTCCCTCGCCCATGTGATCGGTGACTACGGGCCGCTGCCCGCCCGGTTCGCCTGCACCCTGCTCGACCAGCTCCTCGCCGGTCTCGCGGCGGTGCACGCCGAGGGCGTCGTCCACCGTGACATCAAGCCCGCCAACATCCTCCTGGAGGCCACCGGCACGGGGCGGCCGCACCTGCGGGTGTCGGACTTCGGCATCTCCATGCGCAAGGGCGAGCCGCGGCTCACCGAGACGGACTACGTGGTGGGTACCCCCGGTTACTTCGCGCCCGAGCAGATGATGGGCGCCGAACCGGACTTCACCGCGGACCTCTTCGCCGCCGGTCTGGTCGCGCTGTACCTCCTCCAGGGCGCCAAGCCCGATGCCAAGGCCCTCATCGAGCACTTCGCGGCGCACGGCACCCCGGGGGCACCGAGGGGCGTGCCCGAGCCGCTCTGGCAGGTCCTCGCCACGCTGTTGCAGCCCGATCCGCAGGCGCGGTTCCGTACCGCCACGGGGGCGCGCAAGGCGCTCGCCTCCGCCGTCGAGATGCTGCCCGAGGCCGGGCCCGACGACGAGACCGTCGAGATCTTCGACCAACTCGCGCCCCTGCCCACGGGATTCGGCCCCGAAGGCCCCCTCACCCGCGCCCCCCAACCACCCCCACAGCAACCACCACCCCCACCCCGCACACCGGACCCCACCACGCCCCCACCCCACACACCGGGCCAACCCATGGCCCAGCCATGGGCACCGGCCCCCGCCACGGCCCAGCCCCGAACACCGGGCTCCGCAACGCCTCAGCCTTGGGCACGGCCCGTGACCCAGAACCCAGTGGCACAGGCCCCGGCCTCACCGGCCCCGGAGACCCATGCCCCGGTGGCCCAGGCCTCGGTGGGCCAGGCCCCGGTAGCCCAAGCCCCGATGGGCCAGGCCCCGGTAGCCCAAGCCCCGATGGGCCAGCCCTCCATGCCCCAAGCCCCGGCCGCACACCCCCAGGTGACACCGGCGCAGGTAACACCACCCCCGGCCACACCGGCCCCGGTGCCCCAGCTGGGCGGACCCCCCACACCCAACACCCCCAACGCCGCACCCGTACGCCCTACGGCGCCCCCCGCGCACCCACCGACGCCGCACCCGCCGATCCAGCGCCAGCCGATCCAGCACCCGCCGATGTCGGAGTCCGGCAGCTTCCCGCTCCCCCCGCCCGCCCTACCGCCGCAGGCACCGCCTCAGACCCCGCCTCCGCACCCCGTGCAGCCCCCCACTCCCCCCACGCCGTTTCCACCCCACCCCCCTGCCTCTGCCTCTGGCTCTGTCCCAGGTACGGGCCCAGGCCCGGGTCAAGGTCCGGGTCAGGGCCGGGGCCCGGGCCCAGTCCCGGGCCGGGTCCCGGCGCTAGCCGCAGAGCCCGTCCACGCCGCCGTCTCGCCGTACGCCGCGCAGCCCGAGCACGTGCCTGTCGGCGGCGCGCTCACTCCCGGCCCGCTGCCGGAAGCCAGGCGTCCGGCCCGGCATCAGGCGCGCCACGCCGCCGGTGCCGCCGCACGCGCGACGCGTCCCGGGCCGCCCGCCAAGGTGGCCCTGCCGATGCTGCTCGCCGCCCTGGCCTGCTTCGCGCTCGGCTTCTGGGCCCTCAGCCAGATCTGACCCCCGTACGGCGACTTGCTCCTGACCTCCCATCAGGGCGCTCAGGCCGACATACGTACCCGACGCCGCGCCACCGCCCTCCACACCCCCAGAACCCCGAGCAACACGGTCCCCGTACCGAAACCGGCCGCCGCGAGCACCTTCATGGCCATGCCGCCGCCCTCGCCGCCCGGCGCCCCCGAGGCACGGTCCGCATCCGCCCCGGGCCCGCCGGAACCACCCCCACCGACCCCCTTCCGCGCTGCCGACTCATCACGCTCCGTAATGGTGAACGCGTCGGCGGGCCGCGGCGTTCCCGCGTACACGGGTCCGCGGCGGTGCTCCCCGTCGACGTTCACCCGCAGCGTCAGGCCGACGGCATCCGTGCCGAACCGGGCGCCCACGTCGGGGTCGAGGTGCACCGCGAGGTAGTACCACCCGGCGAACCGCATCCCCGAGACCCGGTGGAGGGCCTCGTAGCGGTTGTCGTGGGCGACCGGCGGCAGCGCGGGCAAGGAGGTCGTCCGCTGCCGGCCGTCGTACGCGGAGTCGATGTCCTCGACCCGGCTCCGTACCGGGTTGAACAGCTCCATGACGAGCGCGGACGTCACGTAGTCACCGCCGCGGGCGCCGCCACCGATCTCCAGGGTGACGGAGAGGCGCCGCCCCCAGCCGACGGGAACGCGGTAGTAGCGGGTCTGTCCGGCCCTGACCCGGTCGGCCCACGCACCCGTGCTCAGTGCCCTGGCGGTGGCGAAGCCGCTGCCGCCCTCGCGGGGCAGCGGCGCTCCGGCGGGCGGCTCCGGTGCGATCGAGTCCCAGGCCTGCGGCGGGGTCGTCGGGCCCGCCTTCGCGAGGGCCGGCTCCGAGGCGACGTACAGCTCCAGATCCCAGTCCTCCGTGGAGGACGGTTTCTCCGCGGGCGCCGACGACACCGGCGACCTGGAGGAGACGGTCCGCTCGACGACGACGTAGTACGTACCGGCAGTCCCGCACCGCCGCACCTCCGGTCCCGCCCTGCGGGCCGCGGACGCGGTGAGGGGCCGCGGGTCGAGCGACGCGCCGAACCGCGCGGAGCCGTAGTCGCAGGCGAACCCGTCGGCGTCCTGCACGGACACCTTGACGCCGTCGGCGAAGGCGACGCGGCTGCCCGGCGGGGGCAGCGCGGTGACGGAGACGTACACGGTGTCCCGGGCCCCGAGCTCGAGCCGGTAATAGAGCTCGCTCCCCCGGGCCGCCCCTGACGGCGAAGCCCCCGAAGACCCCGAAGACCCCGAAGACCTTGGAGACGGCGTAACCCCCGAAGCCCCCGGAGAAGTCGCCCCCGGCCCGGGGTGCCCGATGGCGCTCCTGTACGTCGCCCCGGGGACGAGCATCCTGCTCCCCGCCGTACTCGTCGCACCGGCGACGCTCTTCACGTCGTCGGCGAACGCGTACGGACCCGGTTCGGCCCGGGCCACGCCCGCCGCCCCATGAGACCGTGCCGCCGCGCCCTCCACCAGCAATGTTGTCGCGCAGAGCACCCCGCAAAGCACCGCCCCGGCGAACCGCCTCACCTGGGCCCGCGTGCCCCGACCCCCCACCCTCACCCTCCACCGATTCGCTCAAGCAAGGAATGAAATTACGCGAGTGAACTATCCGGGTGACGTCACGGCGTTCAGGCGGTGTGAAGGCGGCCCACCCGCACCGCGCCGGGGAAACGCGCTGACGTCGCCGGCCCTTTTACACGAGGCGGAGGAACCCCGCCACCCGGGAGAAGAAGCGGGGCAAAAGGGCCCCGGAACAGCCCAGGGCCCCGACCGCTCATGCGATCGGGGCCCTGTGACGAGACTGCTGTCGATGCTCACGAACCCGTGGGCACGGAGTCAGTCGCCTCCGTCCACAGATCCTGCTCGGCGCGATCCGCCTGGATCTGGCGGTACACGAGGAGCCCGCCGATGGCGGCCAGTGCGACCAGGAGAAGCTTCTTCACCGCGCGACCTCGTCTTTCCTTTGACGTAGGGGACTTCTGCCGCCCGACTATACACACCGACCGATACCGGTCGGTGACCTGGATCGGGCCCTTCCCGCCGTCCTCAACTCCCGGCCCGCTTGCACCCGTCCGAGTGGTGTTCATCCGAACATCGACGGCGCGGCGGCGTCGGTCCCGCACTTCGGGCTCGACATACACATCATGAGGAAAGTACGCAAATCGCCCAACCTGAAAGTGAGGGGCCATGACCGCCTCCGCCTCCAAGGCCATGAAGCTGTGGACCGCACTCGTCACCGCCGTCCTCGCCCTGCTCGCGACGCTGGGACTCACGACGAGCGCCACGGCGGCCGCCCCGGCAGAACGCCCCGCCACGACGTGCGAGAGCCCCGCGAGCCCGACGGCCGCGATGGCGGCCCTGTGGGCGGCGGCGTACGAACGGTCCTTGCCGCCCACGATGAAGCAACGCATCCGCGCCGAGGCCCACGGCGCCACCCCGAGCTGCCGCCACCTGCCGACGACGGACCCGGAGGCCCAGGACGACACCCGGGTGCCCAAGGAGGAACGTCTCGCCCCGGAGCCGTAGGCACCCCGAGGAACCTCGAAGCAGCCCCCCGGCCACCGCGGCCGGGGGGCTTTTCACTGCCCTCGGGCGCTCGCAGGACGGACCGCTTCCAGGACGGACCGCTCTCAGGACGGACCGCTCTCAGGACGGACCCCATGCATGGCTGACCCCATGCATGGCTGACCCCATGCATGGCTGACCCCATGCATGACCGACCCCGGCCCCCGCGCACGTACCGACGGCCCCCAGACATGCCAAAGACCCCCAGTCGTCACCGACTGGGGGTCTTCTGGCTGGTGGGGCTAACAGGATTTGAACCTGTGGCCTCATCCTTATCAGGGATGCGCTCTAACCAACTGAGCTATAGCCCCGCCGCGCTCTGCGGGATCGCCCCGCGCGCTGACCTCTGAAGATTAGCGCACGTCCGGGCCAGTCCCAAAATCGATGGGTTCCGGCGCCCGGGAAACCCCTACTCGTCCTCGGCGAGCGTCAGCTCGATGCCGCCCACGAAGCCCGCCGACAGGTTGTAGATGAACGCGCCGAGCGTGGCGAGGGCCGTCGCGAGGACGACGTCGATGACCGCGATGATCGTGGTGAAGATCAGCACGCGCGGCAGCGAGAGGAACGCCTGGAGATCGAAGCCGTTGGACTCGTTCGAGCCTGTGGCCTCGGAGATCGTGCCGCCCACGGTGGAGAAGACGCCCATCGCGTCCATGACCATCCACAGCACGGCCGCCGCGACGATCGTGCAGATGCCGAGCGCGATGGACAGCAGGAAGCTGACCTTCATCACCGACCACGGGTCGGCCTTGGCCACCCGCAGCCTGGCCTTGCGCGTGCGCGGGGTGGTGCGCGCCCCGGTGCGGGGGCGCTTCACCGAGCCGGTGGGCGCAGCCTGGTACGCCTGCGGCGGGTGGTACGGCTGGCTGCTCTGCTGCGGCTGCCGCTCGCCGGGCAAAGCACCGGAGGCGCTGGAGGCACCGTCGTCGGTGTCCGTACCGACGCGGCCTCGGGTGTCTGTCACAGTCCCCCCCTGGGATCCATGGGACTCATGCGAGTCGGGTGCATCGGTGGCTGAGCCACGGGCACCTTCCGTACCGGTTCCACTCGTTCCAGCGGCTCCGGCGCCCGTGGCTCCACTCACGATGACTCTCTCCTCGCGCTACTCGGCGGGGGGCTCGGTGCCCTCGTCCGTACCCACGGCCGGCTCGGCGTCGGACGATTCGTCGACGACGATGTCACCGTCGACTTCCTCGGCCTCGCGCCCGGCCTCGGCATTACGAGCGATACCGACCACGGCATCGCGCTTGCCCAGGTTGATCAGTTGGACGCCCATGGTGTCACGGCCCGTCTCCCTGACCTCGTTGACTCGCGTGCGAATCACACCGCCGGAGAGGGTGATGGCGAGGATCTCGTCGGTCTCCTCGACCACCAGCGCGCCGACGAGCTCGCCGCGGTCCTCCACGATCTTGGCGGCCTTGATGCCGAGGCCACCGCGGCCCTGGACGCGGTACTCGTCGACGGCGGTCCGCTTCGCGTACCCACCATCGGTGGCGGTGAAGACGAACGTACCGGGCCTGACCACATTCATCGAGAGCAGCTGATCGCCGTCGCGGAAGCTCATGCCCTTCACGCCGGAGGTCGCGCGGCCCATCGGACGCAGTGCGTCGTCGGTCGCCGTGAAGCGGATCGACTGGGCCTTCTTGCTGATCAGAAGGAGATCGTCATCCGCCGACACCAGTTCGGCGCCGATCAGTTCGTCGTCCGCGCCGTCGTCCGTCTCGCGCAGATTGATCGCGATGACGCCGCCGGAGCGAGGCGAATCGTAATCCTTCAGTGGCGTCTTCTTGACCAGACCGGCCTTGGTGGCGAGGACCAGGTAGGGCACCGCGTCGTAGTCGCGGATCGCGAGGATCTCGGCGATCTGCTCGTCCGGCTGGAAGGCGAGCAGGTTCGCCACGTGCTGGCCGCGGGCGTCCCGACCCGCGTCGGGCAGCTCATAGGCCTTCGCGCGGTAGACACGGCCCTTGTTGGTGAAGAAGAGCAGCCAGTGGTGCGTGGTGGACACGAAGAAGTGGTCGACGATGTCGTCTTCCTTGAGCTTCGTGCCGCGCACGCCCTTGCCGCCGCGCTTCTGCGAGCGGTAGTCGTGCGTCTTGGTGCGCTTGATGTAGCCGCCGCGGGTGATCGTGACGACGATGTCCTCCTCGGCGATCAGGTCCTCCATGGACATGTCGCCGTCGAAGGGCACGAGGGTGGAGCGGCGGTCCTCGCCGAACTTGTCGACGATGGCCGCGAGTTCCTCGCTCACGATCGACCGCTGCCGCTCGGGCGAGGCCAGGATCGCGTTGTACTCGTTGATCTTCTCCTGGAGGTCGTCGTGCTCGGCGACGATCTTCTGGCGCTCCAGGGCGGCCAGGCGGCGCAGCTGCATCTCCAGGATGGCGTTCGCCTGGATCTCGTCGATCGCCAGGAGGTCCATCAGGCCCCCGCGCGCGACCTCGACGGTGTCGCTGCGCCGGATGAGCGCGATGACCTCGTCGATGGCGTCCAGGGCCTTCAGCAGGCCGCGCAGGATGTGGGCGCGCTCCTCGGCCTTGCGCAGCCGGAACTTGGTGCGCCGGACGATGACCTCGATCTGGTGCGCCACCCAGTGCCGGATGAACGCGTCGAGGGACAGCGTGCGCGGGACGCCGTCGACGAGCGCCAGCATGTTGGCGCCGAAGTTCGACTGGAGGTCCGTGTGCTTGTAGAGGTTGTTCAGTACGACCTTGGCGACCGCGTCGCGCTTGAGCACGATGACCAGTCGCTGGCCGGTGCGCGAGGACGTCTCGTCGCGGACGTCGGCGATGCCGCCGACCTTGCCGTCCTTGACCAGGTCGGCAATTTTCTGCGCGAGATTGTCCGGGTTCGTCTGGTAGGGGAGCTCGGTGACCACCAGGCACTGGCGGTTCTGGATCTCCTCGACCTCGACGACCGCCCGCATCGTGATGGAGCCGCGTCCCGTGCGGTACGCCTCCTCGATGCCCTTGCGGCCGACGACCAGCGCGCCGGTCGGGAAGTCCGGGCCCTTGATGCGCTCGATGAGGGCGTCGAGCAGCTCCTCGTGCGAGGCGTCGGGGTGCTCCAAGGCCCACTGGGCGCCCGCGGCGACCTCGCGCAGGTTGTGCGGCGGGATGTTGGTCGCCATGCCGACCGCGATGCCCGCCGAACCGTTGATCAGCAGGTTCGGGAAGCGGGCGGGCAGGACGGTGGGCTCCTGGGAGCGGCCGTCGTAGTTGTCCGTGAAGTCGACGGTCTCCTCGTCGATGTCCCGGACCATCTCCATGGACAGCGGCGCCATCTTGCACTCGGTGTAGCGCATGGCGGCGGCGGGGTCGTTGCCCGGGGAGCCGAAGTTCCCGTTGGAGTCCACGAGCGGCATCCGCATCGACCACGGCTGCGCGAGGCGGACGAGCGCGTCGTAGATCGAGGAGTCGCCGTGCGGGTGGTAGTTGCCCATGACGTCGCCGACGACACGGGCGCACTTGTAGAAGCCCTTCTCGGGCCGGTAACCACCGTCGTACATCGCGTACAGGACGCGGCGGTGCACGGGCTTGAGGCCGTCGCGCACGTCGGGCAGCGCACGGGACACGATGACGGACATCGCGTAGTCGAGGTACGAGCGCTGCATCTCCGTCTCGAGCCCGACGGGCTCGATCCGCAGCGTCTGGCCCTCGTCGTCCTCGGGCGTGGTGGGGTTGTTCTCGTCGGCCATGGCCGGTCAAGGTCCTTTCGTACGTCAGTCAGCAGCCGTCGGGGCGCCTGACCGGCTCAGATGTCGAGGAAGCGGACGTCCTTGGCGTTGCGCTGGATGAACGAGCGGCGCGCCTCGACGTCCTCGCCCATGAGGACCGAGAAGAGGTCGTCGGCCTGGGCGGCGTCGTCGAGCGTGACCAGGCCGAGCACGCGGTGCTCCTGGTCCATGGTCGTGATGCGCAGCTCCTCGGCGTTCATCTCGCCGAGGCCCTTGAAGCGCTGGACCGAGTCCTCGCGGATGCGCTTGCCCGCCTGGCGGCCGATCTCGATCAGCGCGTCGCGCTCGCGGTCCGAGTACGCGTACTGGAAGTCGTCCTTGGTCCACTTGATCTTGTAGAGCGGCGGACGGGACAGATAGACGTGTCCGGCCTCGACGAGCGGCCGCATGAAGCGGAACAGGAACGTCAGGAGCAGGGTGTTGATGTGCTGGCCGTCGACGTCCGCGTCCGCCATCAGAATGATCTTGTGATAGCGGAGCTTCTCGATGTCGAAGTCCTCGTGGACCCCGGTGCCGAAGGCCGAGATCAGCGCCTGGATCTCCTGGTTCTGGAGGATCTTGTCGACGCGGGCCTTCTCGACGTTCAGGATCTTGCCGCGGATGGGCAGGATGGCCTGGTACTGCGGGTTCCTGCCGGACTTGGCCGAGCCGCCGGCGGAGTCGCCCTCGACGATGAAGATCTCGCACTTCGTCGGGTCGTTCGACTGGCAGTCGGAGAGCTTGCCCGGCAGCGACGCGGTCTCCAGGAGGCCCTTGCGGCGCGTGAGGTCGCGGGCCTTGCGGGCCGCCACGCGCGCGGTGGCGGCCTGGATGCCCTTGCGGATGATGTCCGCGGCCTCGTTCGGATTGCGGTCGAACCAGTCCGTCAGGTGCTCGTGCACCACCTTCTGGACGAAGGTCTTCGCTTCCGTGTTGCCCAGCTTCGTCTTGGTCTGACCCTCGAACTGCGGCTCGCCGAGCTTGATCGAGATGATCGCGGTCAGACCCTCGCGGATGTCCTCACCCGTGAGGTTGTCGTCCTTCTCGCGAAGCAGCTTCTTGTCGCGTGCGTACCGGTTGACGAGGCCGGTCAGCGCGGCGCGGAAGCCCTCCTCGTGCGTGCCGCCCTCGTGCGTGTGGATGGTGTTGGCGAAGGAGTAAACGCCTTCGCTGTACTGGGAGTTCCACTGCATCGCGATCTCGACCGAGAGCATGCGCTCCTTGTCCTCGGCCTCGACGTCGATGACGGTCGGGTGGACGACCTCGCCCTTGCGGGAGTTGAGGTACGTCACGAAGTCGACGATGCCGCCTTCGTAGTGGTACGTGACCGTGCGGACCTCTTCGACGGTGTCGTCGGTGGCCTCGGTGGAGTCGGCGCCCACCGTGGCCTTGGCCGACTCACGCTCGTCGGTGAGCCTGATCGTCAGGCCCTTGTTGAGGAACGCCATCTCCTGGAAGCGCCGCGACAGCGTCTCGAAGGAGTACACGGTCGTCTCGAAGATGTCGCTGTCGGCCCAGAAGGTGACGGTCGTGCCCGTCTCCTCGGTGGCCTCGTGCCGCTCCAGGGGGGCCGTGGGGGCACCGCCCTTGTAGTCCTGCGTCCAGCGATAGCCGTCGGTCCTGATGTCGACGGAGAGCTTGGTGGAGAGCGCGTTCACCACGGAGACACCCACACCGTGCAGACCGCCGGAGACGGCGTACCCCCCGCCACCGAACTTGCCGCCCGCGTGCAGCACGGTGAGCACGACCTCGACCGCCGGCTTCTTCTCGACGGGGTGGATGCCCACCGGGATGCCACGGCCGTTGTCGACGACGCGCACGCCGCCGTCCGCCAGGATCGTCACGTCGATGGTGTCCGCGTGCCCGGCCATGGCCTCGTCGACGGAGTTGTCGACGACTTCCTGCACCAAGTGATGCAGACCACGTTCACCGGTCGAGCCGATGTACATGCCCGGCCGCTTGCGGACCGCGTCCAGACCCTCGAGGACGGTGATGGCACTGGCGTCGTACGACGACGTGGTCCCGCCGGAGGCGTTGCCCCCGGCGGGTGCGCCGCCAGCACCGGCGCCGGCAGAAGTGGACGGGATGTTCTCGTTGGGGTTGCCGGAATCGGCCACGAAGCGCCCTTTCTGGCACAGCACAAGCCAAGCTTCCGGCGCTCGCCGGAGCGGCTGCGGCGTGTTGCGTTGGTAAGCCTGGTTCAGCTCTTGCTCAGCTTCTCCCGTCGCTCCCCACGCTTGGGGCGGGATTGGCTTCCAGTCTACCGGTAGCTCCGACAGTGATGGGGGTTTGCCGGTACCTGAGTCCGCATGTGCCGCCCTGAACCGGGCTCAGCCGACTCCCCATATGCGGCCCCGGGGTCCCAGAGGCTCACAGCGGCACTCAGCGCTTCGGGAGGTCAACCGCCAGCTACAGCCAGGACCACGTCATCCGTAGGTGTCGCCGGGGCCCGTGCTGCCGGGGGCGCGCAGGGGTCCGTAGCGGTGTCCGGGGCCGCCGGGGCCGAGGACCTTGATGATGCGTACGGTGCCATGGCCCAGGTCCTCGTTGAGCCGTGCGACCAGCTGCGGAGCGAGCAGGCGCAGGTTCGTCGCCCAGGCGGTGGAGTCGCAGAGCACGGTCAGGACGCGCTCGTTCTCGTCGTACCGCTGGGGCACGCAGTGGTTGGCCAGGTCGCCGCCGACGATCTGCGGCCAGCGGCCCATCACGCCGCCCACGGCGGCCGGGGTCTCCCAGCCGCGCTCGGTGATCAGACGGTTGATGGCGGAGCCCAGGGGCAGCGGGTCGCGCCCGTCGGCCCGCGCGCCCGAGCGCAGCCCGCCACGCCGCGCCTGCTTCTTCTGCTGCGTCGCGTCACCACGCGCGCGTGCCTGCTCCTTGGCGGCGCGCAGGGCGACCCGGGCGAGGTCGACGCCGGAGGGCTCGGGGGGCTTGGGAGTGCCGGGGGCGCCGGGGGCGCCCGGGGTGTCGGCAGGCCTGTCGCGGGGGGCGCGCCCGGAGCTGCCGGGCCCGGAGCTGCCGGACGCGGCCGGACCGGATGGAGTGTGCCCGGATGAAGTGGGCCCGGGCGGAGTGGGGCCGGAAGCGGAGCCGCCGGACGGTCCGCCGCCGCCCTGCCACGGCACTGCGCCGGTCATACGCGCTCCACCGCGCCCTCGGCCACCGCGTACCGCGCGCCGTCGAGCACGCCCGGAACGTCGTCCTCCACGGCGGCGGTCACCAGGACCTGCTCGCCCGGGGCCACCAGCTCCGCGAGCCGCTCCCGGCGCCGCGTGTCCAGCTCGGCGAAGACGTCGTCGAGCACGAGGACCGGTTCGTTGCCCTCAGCCCTGAGCAGGTCGTAGGAGGCCAGGCGCAGGGCGAGGGCGTACGACCAGGACTCGCCATGGCTCGCGTACCCCTTCGCGGGGAGCCGGCCGAGCTTGAGGAGCAGCTCGTCACGGTGCGGGCCGACCAGCGTCACGCCGCGCTCGATCTCCTGCTTGCGGGCCTCCACGAGGGCGGCGATCAGCTGCTCGTACAGCTCCTCGCGCGCGTGGCCGACGATGTCCGCGCTGGAGGGCCGGTACTCGAGGGCGAGCGGGCCGCCGCCGGGGGCCAGCTGCTCGTACGCCTTGTCGGCGAGCGGCTGGAGCGCGGCGATCAGGTCCAGGCGCTGGGCGAGCATCTCGGCGCCCGCGCGGGCCAGGTGCTGGTCCCATACGTCGAGCGTGGACAGGTCCATGGAGCGGCCGCCGTGGCGGCGCGCGAGCGCGGCCGACTTCAGGAGGGTGTTGCGCTGCTTCAGGACGCGGTCGTAGTCGGAGCGCACACCGGCCATGCGCGGCGAGCGCGCGGTGATCAGCTCGTCCAGGAAGCGGCGGCGCTCCCCGGGGTCGCCCTTGACCAGCGCCAGGTCCTCGGGGGCGAACAGGACCGTCCGTACGATGCCCAGTACGTCACGGGGCTTGACCTGCGAGGACCTGTTGATCCGGGCACGGTTCGCCTTGCCGGGGTTCAGCTCCAGCTCGATGAGCTGCTGGCGCTCGCCCTGCCGGACGTTGGCCCTGATGATCGCGCGGTCGGCGCCCATCCGTACGAGGGGCGCGTCCGAGGAGACCCGGTGGCTGCCGAGGGTGGCGAGATAGCCGACGGCCTCGACGAGGTTGGTCTTGCCCTGGCCGTTGGGGCCCACGAACGCGGTGACGCCCGGGTCGAGCGGGACCTCGACCCGGGCGTAGGAACGGAAGTCGGCCAGGGAAAGGTGCGTGACGTGCATGGTGTACGCCGACCTCCCCCGGCCTACTTCATCTGCTTCTCGGTGCTCCGCCCCCGCGCACAGGCTGTGGACGGACGACCGGGCTTGCTCAGTGCTCGCTCTTGGACTCGACCGCGTGGCCGCCAAACTGGTTGCGCAGCGCGGCGATCATCTTCATCTGCGGCGAGTCGTCCTGCCGCGAGGAGAACCGGGCGAACAGGGACGCGGTGATCGCGGGCAGCGGCACCGCGTTGTCGATCGCCGCCTCGACCGTCCAGCGGCCCTCGCCGGAGTCCTGCGCGAAGCCGCGCAGCTTGTCCAGGTGCTCGTCGTCGTCCAGGGCGTTGACCGCGAGGTCGAGCAGCCAGGAACGGATGACCGTGCCCTCCTGCCAGGAGCGGAAGACCTCACGGACGTCGGTGACCGAGTCCACGGCCTCCAGGAGCTCCCAGCCCTCGGCGTAGGCCTGCATCATCGCGTACTCGATGCCGTTGTGGACCATCTTCGCGAAGTGGCCCGCGCCGACCTTGCCCGCGTGCACCGAGCCGAAGTCGCCCTCGGGCTTGAGCGCGTCGAAGACCGGCTGCACCTTGGCGACGTTCTCCTTGTCGCCGCCGTACATCAGCGCGTAGCCGTTCTTCAGGCCCCAGACGCCGCCGGAGACGCCGCAGTCGACGAAGCCGATGCCCTTGGCCGCGAGCTCCTCGGCGTGCTTCTCGTCGTCCGTCCAGCGGGAGTTGCCGCCGTCCACGACGACGTCGCCGGGCTCGAGGAGCTCACCGAGCTCGTCGACGGTGGACTGGGTCGCGGCTCCGGCCGGCACCATCACCCACACCACGCGCGGGCCCTTGAGACGGCCGACGAGCTCTTCGAGGCTGTCGACATCCGCGAGGTCCGGGTTGCGGTCGAATCCGATGACGGTGTGGCCTGCGCGGCGGATGCGCTCGCGCATGTTGCCGCCCATCTTGCCGAGACCGACGAGACCGAGCTCCATCAGTGCTTTCCTAACTAGCGACGTGGCGTGGGGGCACCTGCTGTACCCGCGGCACTTTCGTACCCGCGTCCGAGCCTACGCCCGGACGCGGCCACACACCTGTGGGCTCAGCCGCTCAGACGTACGGGCATGATCAGGTACTTGTACGCGTCGTCCGCCTCGGCGTCGAGAGCGGGCCTGCCGCTCAGGAGCGCGGGCTTGGTGGAGGTCGTGAACGACAGCTGGGCGACCGGGGAGTCGATCGCGCTCAGGCCGTCGAGCAGGAACGTCGGGTTGAAGGCGATCGAGATGTCGTCGCCCTCGAGCTGGGCGTCGACCCTTTCCACAGCCTGTGCGTCGTCGCTGGAGCCAGCCTCCAGGATGAGCACGCCCTGCTCGAAGCTGAGCCGCACCGGGGTGTTCCGCTCGGCCACGAGGGCGACGCGCTTGACGGCCTCCACGAAGGGCGGCGTCTCGATGACGGCGATCGAGTTGAACTCCGTCGGGAACAGCGTGCGGTACTTCGGCAGGTCGCCTTCGAGCAGCCGCGTGGTGGTGCGGCGCCCCGCGCCCTCGAAACCGATCAGGCCCTCGCCCGCGCCGGAGCCGGAGAGCGCCAGGGTGACCGTGTCGCCGCTCGTGAGCGCCTTGGCGGTGTCCTGGAGCGTCTTGGCGGGCACCAGGGCGACCGCGGAGGCCTCCGGGTCCTCCGGCTTCCACAGGAACTCGCGGACCGCGAAGCGGTAGCGGTCGGTGGACGCGAGGGTGACCCGGTCGCCCTCGATCTCGATGCGCACGCCCGTGAGCACCGGGAGGGTGTCGTCGCGGCCCGCGGCGATCGCGACCTGGTTCGCGGCGGCGGCGAAGACCTCACCGGGGACCGTGCCGGTCGCGGTGGGCATCTGCGGCAGCGCCGGATACTCCTCCACAGGCAGGGTGTGGAGTGTGAACCGGGAGGAGCCGCAGACCACCGTCGCCCGTACACCGTCTGTGGAGATCTCCACCGGGCGGTTGGGCAGGGCGCGGCAGATGTCGGCGAGCAGTCGGCCGGACACCAGGACCGTGCCCTCCTCGTCGACCTCCGCGTCCACGGAGACCCGCGCCGAGACCTCGTAGTCGAAGCTGGACAGGGAGAGGGCGCCCTCCTCGGCCTTCAGCAGCAGGCCCGCGAGGACGGGCGCCGGCGGCCGGGCCGGGAGGCTGCGTGCCGCCCACGCCACCGCCTCCGCGAGTACGTCGCGTTCCACCCGGATCTTCACTTAGCCGCCCTCCTGCTGTTGCTGGCACTGGGGACCAGTCTGACGCACCGCACTGACAGCTGGTGCCCGTCGGGGTCAAGTCGTGCCGGGAGGCGGAGGCGGGCCGAGCGGCGAGTTGTGCACAGGCCCCACTTCGAAACGGATTCCCAGGTCACTCTAGGGGGTAGTAGTAGTAGGGCCTGTGGAAACCGTGGATAACCGCGAAAGGCCAGGTCAACATCGGTTTTTTGTCCACCGACCCTGTGGGCGGAGGCGGTGGAAAACCGGTGGAATCTGTGGACGGGCGAAAGTTCTGCACACCCCATGCACAGGGAAGGGCTACTTCTCCCCAGCCCTGTCCCCAGTTTTACCCAGCTTCCCCACAGGCCAACCCGGCACCTTGGTGTGACGCCTTTCACTCGTCACGGTGAGAGGGCGCGTCGCGTTGCCGAACAGTGGACAGGCCTGTGGGGAAGCTGTGCACAACCGGCCCCAGCCTGTGGGCCGCCGGTGGACAACCCTTCGGGGACCCTGTGGACAGAAACTTCATCCACAGCCTGTGGAAACTCTTCGTCCACGAATCCACAACCCACTGACCTGGTCTGATGAACATTCAGCAGGGTCCCCTGTGGACACGATCTGGACAACTCGCCTCTCCCCAGGGTGTGGACGGCGCAAAGGCCACACCGCTGTGGAGAACGTGCCGTCGGCGACCCGTAATCGAACATCAGGTGTCGGCGCGGTCGCGCTCACAGGCGTGTGGACGACGCCGGGCGAGGCCGGAGAGCGCCGGACAAGGCGAAAGGGCGCTCCGGAATGCCTTCCGGAGCGCCCCTGGAGCCGCGCGACGGCCTGCTGTCGGCCGTTCCTGATGCGGTGGGTGCTTGCTGTCAGCCGTTCCTGATGTGGCTGGTGCCTGCTGTCGGTCGTTCCCGATGTGGCTGGCGCTTGCCGTCAGCCGTTCTTGATGCGGTTGGTGAGTTCGGTGACCTGGTTGTAGATGGAGCGGCGCTCGGCCATCAGCGCGCGGATCTTCCGGTCGGCGTGCATCACGGTCGTGTGGTCGCGGCCGCCGAACTGCGCGCCGATCTTCGGCAGGGAGAGGTCGGTGAGCTCCCGGCAGAGGTACATGGCGATCTGTCGTGCCGTCACCAGGACCCGGCTGCGCGAGGACCCGCACAGGTCGTCCACCGTGAGGCCGAAGTAGTCGGCGGTCGCCGCCATGATGGCCGTCGCCGTGATCTCCGGCGCCGCGTCCTCGCCGCCGGGGATCAGGTCCTTCAGGACGATCTCCGTGAGACCGAGGTCCACCGGCTGCCGGTTGAGCGAGGCGAACGCCGTGACCCGGATCAGCGCGCCCTCCAGCTCACGGATGTTCCGCGAGATGCGCGACGCGATGAACTCAAGGACCTCCGGCGGGGCGTTGAGCTGCTCCTGCACCGCCTTCTTACGGAGGATCGCGATACGCGTCTCCAGCTCGGGCGGCTGGACGTCGGTGATCAGACCCCACTCGAAGCGGTTGCGCAGCCGGTCCTCCAGGGTCACCAACTGCTTGGGCGGCCGGTCACTGGAGAGCACGATCTGCTTGTTCGCGTTGTGGAGCGTGTTGAAGGTGTGGAAGAACTCCTCCTGCGTCGACTCCTTGTCCGCGAGGAACTGGATGTCGTCGACCAGGAGGATGTCCATCTCGCGGTAGCGCTTGCGGAAGCTGTCGCCCTTGCCGTCGCGGATGGAGTTGATGAACTCGTTGGTGAACTCCTCGGAGCTCACATAGCGCACGCGCGTGCCGGGGTAGAGGCTGCGGGCGTAGTGCCCGATGGCGTGCAGCAGATGCGTCTTGCCGAGTCCCGACTCCCCGTAGATGAACAGCGGGTTGTACGCCTTCGCCGGGGCCTCGGCCACGGCCACCGCGGCGGCGTGCGCGAACCGGTTCGACGCGCCGATGACGAAGGTGTCGAAGAGGTACTTCGGGTTCAGGCGCGCGGTGGGCTCGCCGGGGCCGGTCGCCGGTGCGGGCTGTGCGGCCAGCGGTCCCGGAGCGCCGCTCGACGCGGGCAGGGGCGTGCCGCCGCGGCCCATGGGCGGTCCGCCCGGCCCACCGCGGCCGCCCTGCCCGCCGGGACCGGTGTGGCCCGTGTGGCCCGAGGGCCCGCTGTGGCCGTTGGGGCCCGCGCCGCCGCCCTGCTCGTTCCGGTCGTGCCGCTCCCGGCGCTCGTGCCTGTCCTGCGCCTGCCGCTCGCGGTCCCGCTCCTGGCGCTCCTGGTCGTACGGTCCGCGCTCGTGCGGCTGCGGGCGGTAGTCGTGCTGCGGCTGTTGCGGGGGGTTCGCGTACGGGTCGCGGTCGGGGTAGCCGAGGCGTGGCTGCTGCCAGCCGTAGTCGTCCGGGGGCTGCTGCGGCCAGGCGCCGGGGCGCTGGTAGCCGGGGTAGGCCGGGCGGGCGGTGGGGAGCTGGTCGCCGCGGGCGGAGGAGTGCTGGTCGCTCCGGGTGCCGTGGTCGTCACCGGGGCGGCGGCCGTAGCCGTCGTAGGTGTCGTGCGGGTCGCGGGCGCCGTGCGGGTCGCGAGTGTCGCGGGGGGCGTGCGCGTCGTGCGAGTCGTGCGAGTTGTGCTGGTCACGGGCGCCGCGGGTGTCATGCCCCTGACCGGAGGAGGGCAGTTCCTGCTCCTCGTACCGCTGCGGGGGGTCCTCGTACCGGGGGGGCTGGCCCTCGTAGCGGGACGGGCGCTCCTCGTACCGGGAGGACTGCTCGTCGTAGCGGGACGGCTGCTCCTCGTACCGGGAAGGCTGCTCGTCGTAGCGGGACTGCTGCTGCCCGGACGGGGCCGCGGGCGCCGCGGGCTCGCCCATGGAGTCGTCGACCGTGATCGCGATGCGGATCGGCCGGCCGCACTCACGGCTGAGGGTCTCGCTGACGACGGGGGCGAGACGGCCCTCGAGGACCCCTTTGGCGAACTCGTTGGGCACGGCGAGCAGGGCCGTGTCGGCGACGAGCGCCAGCGGCTGGCACCGTTTGATCCAGTGCTCGTCCTTCGCCTCTACACCCTGACCCCGCCCCTCTCCCAGAAGTTGTTCCAGTACCCGTGGCCACACTGCGGCAAGATCGGCAGGTACGTCAGCCACAGGGCACGCTCTCTCACGGGTCCCACGAAGGTGTGGTTCTTGGGACGGGTAGTGACGGAAATCGGGAGGGGCAGGGGGAAGGGAACGAAACGGAGTTCAGCCACGGTAGTCAGGGCGACGGGTGCGGTTCAAGTTGTTGTCCACAGCCTGTGCACAGTGTCTCTCCAAGGCTGCTGGTTTGACCGGATGGCGTAGCCCCGCGTACCGTAACCAGGTCGAGTTGTCGATGGCTGCTGCCGCCTGCCTCCGATGGGCAAAGATCACGATCTGTGATTGTGAAGCGGTGCACTCGGTGCGTATTCGCGAGCTTCTCGTGGGCGCACGGTGACAGCCAGGCGATGTCCCGCCACCACACACATCATTTCTGGAGCCCCCGAGTGAGCAAGCGCACCTTCCAGCCGAACAACCGTCGTCGCGCGAAGACCCACGGCTTCCGGCTGCGGATGCGCACCCGTGCCGGCCGCGCCGTCCTGGCGTCCCGCCGTAGCAAGGGTCGCGCCCGCCTGTCCGCCTAAGCGCATTAGGTCATGACGTCGTGCTGCCTACCGAGCATCGGCTGAGGCGGCGCGAAGATTTCGCGACCGCGGTACGACGGGGTCGTCGGGCCGGCCGCCCGCTTCTCGTCGTCCATCTACGCAGCCGTGCAACGGACCCGCACGTGCCGGGGGAGAGCCTTCCCCCGACACGTGCGGGTTTCGTCGTGAGCAAGGCCGTGGGTGGAGCCGTGGTGCGCAATAAGGTCAAGCGCAGACTCCGCCATCTCATGCGCGACCGGGTGGCCCAGCTGCCCCCCGGTAGCCTGGTAGTCGTACGAGCGTTGCCCGGAGCGGGCGACGCCGACCATGCACAGCTGGCCCGAGACCTGGACGCCGCTCTTGAGCGGCTGCTGGGAGGGGGCGCCCGATGAAGTACCCGCTGCTGGCGCTGATCAAGCTGTACCAGTGGACGATCAGTCCACTCCTCGGCCCGGTCTGCAAGTACTACCCGTCGTGCTCCCACTACGGCTACCTGGCCATCGACCGCCACGGCGCGATCAAGGGCACGGCGCTCACTGCCTGGCGCATTCTGCGGTGCAACCCGTGGTCGCTCGGCGGTGTCGACCATGTCGCACCGCGCAAGCGCCCGCGGTGGCACGAGATGCTGCGCACCGCCTGGCGGGAACGCAAGGGCGGGCCCTCCGCCGCAGGCGTGCCGTCCGGAGACCTCCCCCCGGCTCCCGCGAGCCCGGCCGCCGAGACCCCGTCCCATGCTCAAGGAGCCTGATTAGTGGACACGATTGCCGGTTTCTTCAGCTTCATCACGACACCCGTCTCCTGGGTCATCGTCCAGTTCCACTCGCTGTACGGTGCGATCTTCGGCCCTGACACGGGCTGGGCCTGGGGCCTGTCGATCGTGTCCCTGGTGATCCTGATCCGTATCTGCCTGATCCCGCTCTTCGTGAAGCAGATCAAGGCGACCCGGGCCATGCAGACCTTGCAGCCCGAGATGAAGAAGATCCAGGAACGCTACAAGAGCGACAAGCAGCGCCAGTCCGAAGAGATGATGAAGCTGTACAAGGAGACGGGCACCAACCCGCTCTCCTCGTGCCTTCCCATCCTGGCGCAGTCGCCGTTCTTCTTCGCGCTGTACCACGTGCTCAACGGCATCGCGTCCAACAAGAAGGTCGGCGTCATCGACCAGCAGCTGCTCGACAGCGCTCGTGACGCCCACATCTTCGGTGCTCCGCTCGCGGTGAAGTTCACGGACAGCGCGGACAAGGTCGCCTCCCTCGGCGCCTCGCTGACCGACGTGCGCGTCGTGACCGCGCTCATGATCATCCTGATGTCGGCGTCGCAGTTCTTCACCCAGCGCCAGCTGATGACGAAGAACGTCGACACCACGGTAAAGACGCCGTTCATGCAGCAGCAGAAGATGCTGATGTACGTCTTCCCCATCATGTTCGCCGTCTTCGGCATCAACTTCCCCGTCGGTGTCCTCGTCTACTGGCTGACCACCAACGTGTGGACCATGGGCCAGCAGATGTACGTGATCCGCCAGAACCCGACGCCGGGCTCCAAGGCCCAGGCCGCGTACCTGGAGCGCCTGCAAAAGCACCTCACGGACACCAAGAAGACCCGCAGCCGTGGCCAGGTCCGCGCCGTCAAGGCCGTCGTCGCCAAGGGCCGCGACCGCAACGAGTACGAGCGCAAGTTCATCAACGGCCTCAATAAGGCGGGCCTCGCGGCCCAGCCCGACGGCACGGTCGTGGTCAGCGAGACCGCCGTCGCCACCGCCGAGGACGGCTCCCCCACCGCGGGCGGCGCGCCCAAGCGGCAGCAGCCCAAGCGGCAGAGCAAGGCCAAGCGCCAGGCCGGTCCCGGAGCCGGGATCGCCAGGACGGACGCGGACACGGACACGGGCTCCGACACGAAGCCGTCGCTGAGCAAGTCCGACGACGGTGCCGCCGCCACGGTCGAGGACAAGCCCGCCGCGACGACCAAGAGCGCCAAGGGCAAGCCCGGCTCCGGAAACCAGCAGCCCGGCCAGGGCACCCGCAGCAAAGCCAAGTCCGGGCAGCGCAAGGGCCAGCAGCGGCCCAAGCACCCGTCCAAGAAGTAGAAGGAGTCCATCCCGTGACGGAAGGCACCACCACCTCCGCGGCTGAGGCCGGCGACACCCTGACTCGCCTCGAGCAGGAGGGGGAGATCGCGGCGGACTACCTGGAGGGTCTGCTGGACATCGCGGACCTCGACGGTGACATCGACATGGACGTCGAGGCCGACCGCGCCGCCGTGTCGATCATCAGCGACAGCGGCAGCCGCGATTTGCAGAAGCTGGTCGGCCGCGACGGTGAGGTCCTTGAGGCCTTGCAAGAGCTGACCCGTCTCGCCGTGCACCGCGAGACCGGTGACCGCAGCCGCCTGATGCTCGACGTCGCGGGCTACCGCGCGAAGAAGCGTGAGGAGCTGTCCCAGCTGGGCGCCCAGGCCGCCGCCGACGCAAAGAGCTCCGGCGAGCCGGTCAAGCTGGAGCCGATGACGCCCTTCGAGCGCAAGGTCGTGCACGACGCGGTCAAGGCAGCCGGACTGAGCAGTGAGTCCGAGGGCGAGGAGCCGCAGCGCTTCGTCGTGGTCCTCCCGGCCTGACCACACACGTTTTCCCCGGCCCCGTCTGTTCGCAGGCGGGGCCGGTCTTTGTCAGCCTGTTACCCAGCGATCCAGCGACCAGTGCGGTACGGAAGGACGGTCCCCGTGACGGAGGCAGCGGAGCTCCCCCCGGCGCCGGAGGAGGCGCGGACGGTTTTCGGCGAGCGGTTCCCGGATGCGGTCCGGTATGCGGAGCTGTTGGCAGAAGCGGGAGTGCAGCGCGGCCTGATCGGCCCCCGTGAGGTGCCCCGGCTGTGGGAGCGGCACCTGCTGAACTGCGCGGTACTGTCCGAGGTGGTACCCGAGGGCGTGACGGTCTGCGACGTCGGCTCCGGTGCCGGGCTTCCGGGTATCCCGCTCGCCCTGGTCCGCGAGGACCTGAAGATCACCCTTCTTGAGCCCCTGCTGCGGCGTACGAACTTTCTGAGCGAGGTCGTCGAACTCCTCGGGCTCGACCATGTGACGGTCGTCCGTGGCCGCGCCGAAGAGGTTCTCGGCAAGCTGCCGCCCGTCCATGTGGTGACCGCACGGGCCGTGGCCCCGCTGGACCGGCTCGCGGGCTGGGGCGTCCCCCTGCTGCGTCCCTACGGTCAGATGCTGGCTCTCAAGGGTGACACCGCGGAGGAGGAGGTCAAGGGAGCACGCGCCGCCCTGAACAAGCTCGGGGCGGAGACCGTGTCCGTCGTGCACGTCGGCGAAGGCGTCGTGGATCCCCTGTCCACCGTGGTGCGGGTCGAGGTCGGCGAGAGCCCCGGTGGCGTACGGTTCGCCGCCAAGCGGGCGAAGGCCGCCCGAGTCGGGCGCGCTCGTCGCCGTCGCTGATCCTCCCTGACGTCGAGCCGTACTCCACACAAGCTGCCAAACGTACGCATACCGGGGTGTCGCACCAGCGGCACCCCGGTCGCCGTGCATCGTGTTTCACGTGAAACGTCGCTCACTGCTGCATGGCATCATCAGTCGCGGTCGCGCTGCGGAACCTCGCGAACGTCGGCCGCTCGGTTCCCTCGACAAGGGCACGGAGTTGTCCACAGAGGGGGATTCGTCCACAGAAGACCGGGCCTCGCTGGTTCACGACCCTGAAAGCATGGGAGGCTCTGTTCATTGCGAGCCTGAAGTCGAGGAGAGTGAATCCTTGCGGTCCGACGCCAACATCGCGGGACCGATGACCGATCCGGTCCCCGGTCCCCGTACCGAGTCGGCGGGGGAGGATGTTTCACGTGAAACACCGAGCCCGATGGACGACACCCCCATCGGTCGCGCCGCCCAGCTGGCGGTGGAAGCTCTTGGCCGTGCCGGCGAGGGGCTGCCGCGACCGGAGCAGACCAGAATCATGGTGGTCGCCAACCAGAAGGGCGGAGTGGGCAAGACGACGACAACCGTCAACCTTGCCGCCTCGCTCGCCCTGCACGGCGCACGCGTTCTGGTGATCGACCTCGATCCGCAGGGCAACGCCTCCACGGCCCTGGGCATCGACCACCACGCCGAAGTGCCGTCCATCTACGACGTGTTGGTCGAGAGCAAGCCTCTCTCCGAAGTCGTACAGCCGGTCCCCGACGTCGAGGGACTCTTCTGTGCCCCGGCGACCATCGATCTCGCCGGTGCGGAGATCGAGCTGGTGTCCCTGGTGGCACGAGAGAGTCGATTGCAGCGGGCCATCCAGGCCTATGAGCAGCCGCTGGACTACATCCTCATCGACTGTCCGCCGTCGCTGGGACTGCTGACGGTCAACGCCCTGGTGGCAGGTGCGGAGGTACTGATCCCGATCCAGTGCGAGTACTACGCACTGGAAGGTCTGGGACAGCTCCTGCGCAATGTCGACCTCGTGCGGGGACACCTCAATCCGCTGCTGCGCGTGTCGACCATCCTGCTCACCATGTACGACGGCCGGACCCGACTGGCCTCTCAAGTAGCGGACGAGGTCCGCAACCACTTCGGCGAAGAGGTACTGCGTACGAGCATCCCGCGCTCGGTGCGCATCTCCGAGGCGCCCAGCTATGGGCAGACCGTACTGACCTACGACCCCGGCTCCAGTGGCGCCCTTTCGTACTTCGAGGCAGCACGCGAGATCGCCCTTCGCGGGGTCGGTGTGCACTACGACGTGCAGCACGGCCACACGGGCAACCAGAACAAACAGCACAGCACGACGGAGGGGATCCAGTGAGCGAGCGACGGAGAGGGTTGGGGCGGGGCCTTGGCGCTCTGATCCCTGCGGCTCCCACAGAGAAGTCCGTTACTCCGGCCGCGAGTGGCGGGGTCTCCACCTCGCCCTCGTCCGTGCCGGTCCTCACCGCCGAGCGAGGTGTGGCAGCCGCCAAGGTGACCGCTCTTCCGCAGAGCCCCGTCTCCCGTGAAACCGTTTCACGTGAAACGGAGGAACCGCTGAACGGCAATTCCGTAGAGGAGCCGGCGAGTGCGGCGGGCGCGCACTTCGCGGAGCTCCCGCTCGACTCCATCACGCCCAACCCGCGGCAGCCGCGTGAGGTGTTCGACGAGGACGCTCTCGCCGAGCTGGTGACCTCCATCAAGGAAGTCGGCCTTCTCCAGCCGGTCGTTGTGCGGCAGCTGGGACCGGCGCGCTATGAACTCATCATGGGCGAGCGGCGCTGGCGGGCTTGCCGTGAGGCGGGCCTCGAGCGCATCCCGGCGATCGTCCGGGCGACGGACGACGACAAGCTCCTCCTGGACGCGCTCCTGGAGAACCTGCACCGCGCCCAGCTGAACCCGCTGGAGGAGGCCGCGGCCTACGACCAGCTCCTGAAGGACTTCAACTGCACGCACGACCAGCTGGCGGACCGCATCGGCCGCTCGCGCCCGCAGGTCTCCAACACCCTGCGGCTGTTGAAGCTGTCGGCGACGGTGCAGCGCAGAGTTGCCGCCGGTGTCCTCTCCGCGGGCCATGCCCGTGCACTGCTGTCTGTGGAGGACTCCGAGGAGCAGGACCGGCTCGCGCACCGCATTGTGGCCGAGGGACTCTCGGTGCGTGCCGTCGAAGAGATCGTGACCCTCATGGGGTCGCGGCCCCAGAACAAGCCGAAAGCGAAGGGGCCGCGCGCGGGAGCCCGGCTGTCCCCGGCGCTGACCGGGCTCGCCAACCGGCTCTCGGACCGGTTCGAGACGCGGGTGCGCGTCGATCTGGGGCAGAAGAAGGGCAAGATCGTCGTCGACTTCGCCTCGCTGGAGGACCTGGAGCGCATCCTGTCCACGCTCGCCCCGGAGGAGGGGCCGGTCCTCAAGAACGGCATCGCGGAGGCCGAGGCTGCGGAGGGCGTCGAGGACGAGCAGACGTAGGCAGGCCGAAGCCACGGGACACGCTTCCGTGGCCACGGTAAGAGCAGGTCATGTCCGGTGTATGCCGGAACACGGCCTGCTCTTTCCTTTCTTGCGGTATCGGGGCAATCGCTTCGTGGATACGATGCGATCGGGTATGGCGCATCCACCTGACGACACCTTTTAGGGGAGGCAGGGGCCATGCGATCGGTGAGCCGCACAGGACTGATGACAGCTGGGCTGGGGCTCGGAGCGGTCGGGGGTTTCGTGGGCAGCCTGCTCCGGGAACGGAGCGCACTGACAGCGGCTCGTGGCGCCGCGGGCGAAGGAAGTGAGGAACCGCCTACATGGGGCGACGGCTCGTACCGCTCACACTGGACAACCTTCCGGACCTTCCCAAGCGTTGCCGCACGTGCGTCTTCTGGGAGCTGGACCCGGTCAGCGGCCAGGCCGCGGTAAAGGCCGGGACCCCAGAGCTGGAGAAGGAGGCGTGGATCTCCGCTGTCCTCCTTGAGTGGGGATCCTGCGGCCGGGTCGTATACGTCGACGACGTGCCGGTGGGCTTTGTGCTCTATGCCCCGCCCGCCTATGTGCCCCGCTCCACCGCATTCCCCACGAGCCCCCTCTCGCCGGACGCCGTCCAGCTGATGACCGCCTGGATCATGCCGGGGTACCAGGGGCAGGGGCTCGGCCGTGTCATCGTGCAGACCGTCGCCAAAGACTTGCTGCGGCGAGGGTTCAAAGCCATCGAGGCGTTCGGCGACGCCCGCTGGGAGAAACCGGCCTGTGTGCTGCCGGCGGACCATCTGCTGGCGGTGGGCTTCAAGACGGTGCGCCCCCACCCCGTTCATCCCCGGCTGCGGCTGGAACTACGGACGACGCTTTCTTGGAAGGAGGACGTCGAGCTAGCCCTGGACCGACTCCTCGGCGCGGTCCAGAAGGAACCGGCGCTACGTCCGCTGTAGGCCCCCAGACGGCGAATGGGCCAACCCCACGGGGTTGGCCCATTCGTGTTTCACGTGAAACATCGCGCGACGCCATCGCGGCGAGCGCCGATGTCACAGTGCCTACTCGGCGATGTAGTCCGCCAGGTCGCGCTCCAGGGCAGCCTTCGGCTTGGCGCCGACGATGGTCTTGGTGACCTCACCGTTCTGGTAGACGTTCAGCGTCGGGATCGACATGACACCGTACTTGGCGGCCGTGTCCGGGTTCTGGTCGATGTTGAGCTTGACGATCTGGATCTTTTCGCCGTGCTCGGCCGCGATGGCCTCCAGGGACGGCGCGATCTGCCGGCACGGGCCGCACCACTCGGCCCAGAAGTCGACCAGTACGGGCTTGTCGCTCTTGAGCACGTCCTCCTCGAAGGAGGCGTCAGTCACGTGCTTCACTACTCCGGCCACGGTGGGCTCCTATCTTGCTGATGCTGTGAGGCTCAGGTGGGGTGAGGTGGTCAGACAGTGGCGGCAGCGGCGGCTGCCTCACTGTCCACGGAGGCGGCGAGGAAACGCTCGGCGTCGAGAGCGGCGGAGCAACCCGTACCCGCCGCCGTGATCGCCTGGCGGTACGTGTGGTCGACGACGTCACCGGCACCGAAGACGCCGGGCACGTTCGTCCGCGTCGACGGCGCGTCCACCTTCAGGTAGCCCTCGTCGTCGAGCGTCAGCTGGCCCTTGAACAGCTCGGTGCGCGGGTCGTGGCCGATCGCGATGAACAGGCCGGTCACCGGCAGCTCGGAGGTCTCGCCCGTCTTCACATTGCGCAGCGTGAGGCCGGAGAGCTTCGGGTCGCCATGGATCTCGGCGATCTCGCTGTCCCAGACGAACTTGATCTTCGGGTCGGCGAAGGCACGCTCCTGCATGGCCTTGGAGGCGCGGAGGCTGTCGCGGCGGTGGACCACGGTCACGGACTTGGCGAAGCGGGAGAGGAAGGTGGCCTCCTCCATCGCCGTGTCGCCACCACCGATCACCGCGATGTCCTGGTCCTTGAAGAAGAAGCCGTCGCAGGTCGCGCACCAGGACACGCCACGGCCGGAGAGGGCGTCCTCGCGCGGCAGGCCGAGCTTGCGGTGCTGGGAGCCCGTCGTGACGATGACCGTCTTGGCGCGATGCACCGTACCGGCGGTGTCGGTGACCGTCTTGATCTCGTTGGTGAGGTCCACGGAGACCACGTCGTCCGGAACGAGCTCGGCACCGAAGCGTTCGGCCTGGGCCCTCATGTTGTCCATGAGGTCGGGACCCATGATGCCGTCCCGGAAGCCCGGGAAGTTCTCCACATCGGTGGTGTTCATCAGTGCACCGCCCGCGGTGACGGCGCCCTCGAACACCAGGGGCTTCAGCGAGGCGCGCGCGGTGTAGAGCGCCGCCGTGTAGCCGGCGGGCCCGGAGCCGATGATGATCACGTTACGGACGTCGGTCACGGCTTGATTCCTCGTCTCTGGGGACTGCTGTGTACTGCCGGGGGCCTGTTCAGGACTCTCACCCCACCCAACGGATCCTACGGGGCGAGCATTCCCGACGTGTCCGAGCACACGGAAGCGGTACGCCCCGGAGGAGGCGAGAAAGGGAGGAGAGGTGCGTCTGTGCGGGATGCGATCACCGCCCGACGCGACGACGGGCAGCGGGTCAGCACCGGCGGCGGGGTGTCACTGCCGGGCGTAGGACGCGGTGAGCAGCACCTTGCCGGTGGCGTCGGGTGCCGCGGAGGCATTGACGCAGGCGGCGTCGACGACATAGGCGGAGACCTTGTCGCCGTCGGAGTCGTGCGGCACGACCACGAGATAGGCGGCCTCGCCCTCATAGGTGCCTTTGTCGGCGGCGAGCGGCGTGCGACCGCCGAGCCCTCGCTCGATACAGGGAGGGACCTCGACGTAGTCCTCGCGCATTGTGGAGCCCTTGGAGGGAATCCCCTCCGGGCTGGACCGCATGTCGTACGACGGCTGTGAGGGGCCGGGTTTCTTGGACCCGCTCTGCTCGGACGCAAGGAGTGTGGAGACCCGCTTCTCCAGCTTGTTCTTCGCGAACGTGCTGTCCGTGTCCGTCGCGGCGCTGTGGGGGGAATCCTTCGAGTCATCGCTCCAGGGCTGGATCAGCAAGGTCCCCAGGCCCAGGGCAACCGCGGTGAAGACGGCGCCGAGTACGGCCGTCCGACGACGGTGGCGTCGCAGACGGCCCCTACGGCCGGGTCCGGTGGCTGCACGGGGATGCCCGGCGGGACCGCTGGCGGAAGGACCGGTAGACGATGTTTCACGTGAAACATGCGCGGTGGGTACGGCCTCCGCCGCGCTCGTCGCCCCGGAGGTGACTGTGGCGCGCTTCGCGCCCAAGGCGTCTGGGGTGTCCGCCATGACCGTGGCGCCCGTCGTGTCCGAGGCGTCCGACGTAGCCGCCGTGGACGGGGCGGCGGAGTCGAGGAGTGCCTCGGCCGCCAGGGCCGCGTCGATGCGCTCCGCGACGTCCGTGGGCATCCGGGGCGGCCCGGGCAGGGTGCCGAGCATGCCGCGGATCTCTTCGAGGGACTCGTAGACGTCCGTGCAGAGCGGGCAGCCGTCCAGATGGCGGCGTACGTCGTGGGTGCGGGAAGGGGAGAGCAGGCCCTCGGTGAGGTCGGAGATCTCGGCGACGTCCGGGTGCCCAGCCGAGTCTGTCGTCGTGGTCACGCTCGCCCACCTCCGCCCTTCACTGCCGCTGAGTCACTGGGTCCCGCATCCGGAGCGGACTCCGCGTCCTGCGGCTCCGCTGCGGGTGGGACGGTTGTCCCCTGCGTCCGGTTCCGTCCCGGGACAGAGTCTCTGCCGTCTTCGCCACCGCCGCCGTCCTCCGTGCCGCCGTCCTTACCGACGGCAGGGGTGTTCTCGCCTACGGCACGGGTGCTCTCGCGCCGTGGTGGGGCCTCCGTGCGCAGATGCGTGAGGAGGGGAAGGAGTTTGGCCCGCCCCCGGGCACAGCGGCTCTTCACCGTGCCGGCCGGGATGTCGAGCACCCGGGCCGCCTCGGCGACGGGATAGCCCTGCATGTCCACCAGGACGAGGCAGGCGCGCTGGTCGGCCGGCAGGGTGCCGAGCGCCTGCAAGAGCTCACGGTGCAGGTCGCCCCGCTCGACGGGTGCGGCGGCCGACTCGTGCGGTTCGAGGAGCTGGTCCAGGCGTTCGGCGTCGTCGACGGGTGCAGTCTTCCGGGAGGCGGCCTTGCGCGCCCGGTCGAGACAGGCGTTCACGGTGATGCGGTGCAGCCAGGTCGTCACGGCGGACTGCCCGCGGAAGGTGTGGGCGGCGCGGTAGGCGGATACCAGGGCGTCCTGGACGGCGTCCGCGGCCTCCTCGCGGTCCCCGAGCGTGCGCAGGGCCACGGCCCACAGCCGGTCGCGGTGACGGCGCACGATCTCGCCGAAGGCGTCCTCGTCACCGTCCACGTGGCGTGCCAGAAGGTCCTGGTCGCTCAGCTCGCCGAGCTCGGTGCCGTCCACTGCGCAACCCCCTCCCTAGCCCCTCGGCGTCCGCCGGAACGGTCAGCCCTTGAACTTCACTTCCGTGATGCCCTGCTTGTAGCCCGCGCCGTAGTAGCCGTCCGTGCCGGACTCCGGTACGTGCGTCATCCAGAGAAGCACGTACTGCGTCTCGACCGGCTTGTCGGCCTTGATCTTCAAGCTGGTGTCCGTGGTGCTCCCGTCGCCGATCTTCTTCAGCGAGCTGACCGGTCCTGAGGGCGCCATGGAGTCGGCCGCGTACAGCTCGATCGTCGTCTCGGAGCCCGGGTACTTGAGCGAGAGGGACGCGGTGGTGACGCTCTTCGCGGAGCCGAGGTCGTAGACGATGCCGACGCCCGGGCGGTACGGGGCAAGTCGCGGACCGTCCACGTACGACTTGGTGCGCCAGAGCGTGGAGGCGTCGCCGTCGTACGTCTTCGGGACGCTCTCCGGGTCCTGTGCCTTACCGCCGAGCAGGGACTCCTGGGCGTTCTGGACGGCGAGCGGCCTGCTGGGCCTCGGCTGCTTCTTGTCGGTGCCGTCGGTCGTCCTGGTCGTGCCGGACTCCTTGGACTTGTCCTGGTCGAGCAGGGCGTCCGCGAGCTGCCAGCTGCCGAGGCCGAGGGCGGCGATGAGCAGCGCGGACACGGCCCACTTGAGGGCCCTGCCGGTGCGGCTGTGCAGAGGCGGCGGCGGGGCCGGGACGGGCTGGGTGACACCGGGGGGCGGCATACCGCGTCCGTAGTTGCCCTGCTGGTACGTCGTGCGCTGGTACTCCGGCGGTGCCGTGAAGACGGGCTCCGGCGGGCGGATGCGGGGGAGTTCGGCGATGGCCTTCACCAGGTCGTCCGGCGTGGTGCACGCGGGCTCCTGGCGGGACGCCGTCGCGCCGTCGTTGACGAGCGCGCGCATGGCGAGCTCCGACAGGCCGCGGTGCACGCCGGCCCTGACCTGGTCCGGCGAGATCAGGCCGACGTCCTTGGGCAGGCCGGACATCCCGTACGCGTCGTTGTCGTAGGGCCAGCGCTGGGTCAGCGAGGCGTACAGGAGGGCGCCGATCGCCTCGGTGTCGGTGCGCTGGGGAGTCTCGGTGGTGATGCCGCGCAGCGCGGCGTTCACCGCGAGGCCGCGGATGCGGTACTGGCCCGAGGACGTGCGCAGAACGGCGCTCGGCGTCAGCCGCAGATGCGCGAGGCCTTCCCGGTGGGCGGCAGCCATGGCCTGGGTGACCTGGCCGACGAGCTGGTAGGCGTCATGCGCCTCGAGCGGGCCCGCCGCGAGCAGCGCGGTGAGTTCCGTGGCGTCGGGGAGCCACTCGTGCACCACGTAGACGAGGTCGTTCTCCTCGACCGCGTCCAGGACCTGGACGAAGCGGGGATCGCCGAGCAGCGCCGCGGAACGGGCCGCGGCGAGCACCGAACGGGCCCGGGGGTGATCGGCGGGAAGCAGGTGCACACCCACTGCCCGGCGGAGTTTCTCGTCGACCGCGCGCCAGCTGCTGAATCCGTCCAGACGGGTGACGCACTCCTCGAGGCGATAGCGTCTGGCGAGTTTGTGGCCGCTGTGCAGTTCGGGGGATGTGGTCGCCCCGGACGGACCGGTGGGCTCGTTCGTCTTGGCTGTGCCGTCGTCCGCCGTGTCCCGCTCCCGGGTCTGGGCCTCCCCGTCGGCCGTGGACTGCCCCGCCTGCGCGGTCAGCGGCTCCTCGCCGCTGTTGTCGGCCACGTCGACGGCAGCCGTGCTCCGTTCCGCCACCGTCGTTCCTGCCTCCCCATCCGTTGCGCTTCGTCAGACGCCGAAGCCAATTGTGCCCACAGTCTGGCGCTATGCACGACACACGGTGGCCGACGATGGTTGTGCGGACTTCTTCACATCAGCGTCCCAACCGTCCGCGCACCATACCCACCAGGGAGTTCAGCTCCTGGATCCGCATGCGCCGTGCGGCGAGGAAGAAGACACCGAAGAGGACGGCGAAGCCGACGATCAGTGCGGCGAGGGAACCGATGAGGCCCTGGCCGAGCGTCTTCGTGATCGCGTACCCGGCCGCGGCGCCGAGAATCGCCCCCGGAGCGGAGGCCATCGCGAGCCTGGCGTACGTACGGATCACGTTGGCGCCGTCCAGGTCGCCGCCGAGGCGCTTGCGCAGCCGCTGCCAGGCGACGCCCACACCGATCGCGTAGGCGGCGCCGTACGAGAGCGCCATGCCCGCCACGGCCCAGCGGGCGGGCAGCACCAGATAGCAGATGCCGGAGGCGGCCGCGTTGAAGGCGGCCACGATGACCGTGTTGTAGAAGGGGGTGCGGGTGTCCTCGTAGGCGTAGAAGGCACGCAGGACGACGTACTGCACCGAGTACGGGATGAGGCCGAGGCCGAAGGCCATCAGCATGTAGCCCATGCGGGTGGCGGCGTTGACGCCGGACGAGCCGAAGATCAGCGTGCACATCGGGATACCGAGCGCGAGGAAGCTGAAGGCGATCGGCACGATCGCGACGGCCGAGGTGCGCAGGCCCTGGGAGATGTCGTCACGGACGGCGCCGTTGTCCCCCTCGTGGGCCGAGCGCGACAGCCTGGGCAGCAGAGCGGCCATCAGGGAGACCGTGATGATGGCCTGCGGAAGCATCCAGATGAGCTGGGCGTTGGAGTAGGCGGCGAAGCCCGTGCCGTCCATGCCGCCGTGCTTGACCGCCGCGGTACCCAGCTGGATCACGACGATCGCGCCCGCCTGGTTGGCGAGGACGAAGAGCATCGTCCACTTGGCCAGCTTGGCGGCCTTGCCGAGTCCCTGACCCTTCCAGTCGAAGCGCAGCCGCAGCTTGAAGCCGGTCTCGCGCAGGTAAGGGATCATCGCGAGCGACTGGACGACGAGTCCGAGCAGCACGCCGACCCCGAGGAGCTGCACACCGTCGTCGGGGATGGACGTGACGCGCATGCCCGACTTCTCGGACGTGCCGTACACCCACAGGAACATCCCGAGCGTCGCGATGATCACGATGTTGTTGAGGACCGGGGTCCACATCATCGCGCCGAACTTCCCGCGGGCGTTGAGGATCTGGCCCATCACGACGTGCACGCCCATGAAGAAGATCGAGGGCAGGAAGTAGCGGACGAAGGTGATGGCCACCTCGTTGGCGTCCGGGTCCTTGGCCACCGGCGCGGAGAGCAGGTGGACAAGCTGCGGCGCGGCGAACCAGCCGAGCACCGTGAGCACACCGAGCGCCACCATGACGAGCGTCAGGAGCCGGTTGGCGTAGGCCTGGCCCCCGTCCTTGTCGTTCCTCATGGCACGGACGAGCTGCGGCACGAACACCGAGTTGAGGCCGCCGCCGACAGTGAGGATGTAGATCATCGTGGGCAGCTGGTAGGCCACCATGAAGGTGTCGCCGAGCAGGCCGATGCCCAGGGCCGAGACGATCATGGCCGAACGGACGAAGCCGGTGAGGCGGGACACCATCGTGCCCGCGGCCATCACCGCGCTCGACTTCAGCAGTCCCGACGCCTTGCCACCGGGCTTGCCCGCGGGGGCCGCGGGGGCGGGCGGCTTGGCCGGGGCGGGCACGGACGGGGCTCCGGCCGGCTCCGCGGCCGGACGGGCGACGCCGGCCTGCGGGTCCTGGTGGTAGCCACCCTGGTTCGGGTCCGGGTACTGGCCCGGATCCTGGTAGTACCCGCCGCCCTGCTGGTCGGCGTACGGCGCGCCCTGCTGGTGCGCGTACTGAGCCGCCTGCTGATGTCCGTAGACGTCGTTCTGCGCGTACGGCGTGCCGTGCTGGTCGTACCCGGCGCCCTGCTGCTGACCGGCGTAGTCGGCCTGCTGGGGGTCCGCGTAGCCTGCCTGGCCCAGGAGCGGGTCCGTATAGCTTTCCTGGCCCGCCTGCGGAGGGCCCGGGAAGCTCGCCTGGCCCTGCTGCGGCGGATACGCGTATCCGCCGCCCTGCTGCTGACCCTGGTATCCGGTGTGCTCCTGGTGGTGGCTCTGGCCCTGGTACCCGGGCTGCTGTCCCTCGTACCCGGCGTGCTGCTGTCCTTGGTACCCGGCGTGCTGACCGCCGTGCTGCCCCTGATAGCCGCCGTGCTGATCGTCCTGCTGGCCCTGGTGGCCGCCGTACGCCTGCTGGTCCTGGCCGGGCTGCCGGTCCTGGTACCCGGCGTGCTGCTGCCCCTGGTACCCGGGGGGCTGCTGCGCGCGAGGGTCGCCGTAGGCACCGGCGCCAGGGTCCTGGTAGCCGCCGGCCTGCTGGTCGCGGAAGAGGTGGGCGAAGGCGTCCGGCTGGTGCCGCTCCTCACCGGCCTGCGTGACGAGGTCGTCCACACCCACGTACTGCGTGCTGCGCGGGTCGTCGCCGTACGGAAGATGGCGGGTCGCGCCGTCCGGCTCGGGGGGCGGAGGCTGGGCCCACACGCGCGGGTCGGGCTGGTACTGCGACGACGGGGGCTGTCCGTAGAGCTGCTGCGGGTCGGGGTAGCTGCCGGGCGCGGGCGGGGGGTGTGCCGAGCGGTCGTAGAGCGCCTCGGCCACCGGGTCCTGGGCCGAGAGGTCCTGGGCCCGGTAGGGGTCCTGGGCGTACGCGTCCTGGAGATAGGCGTCCGGCGCGTGCTGCGGCGGCACCTGACCGTCCTCAGGAGTGCCGGGTGGCGGGCCCCCGGCCGAACCGGAGCTGCCCGCGCCCTGGCCGCGCTCACCGTCGTACGGCGCGTTCATGGTTTACCCCACCTCATGGTCCGCGGGCCCACCGGCCACGACATCGCTCAACGGTCCACTCTCTCACCCGTGTGCGACGGCTCGGTGCTTTCCGGTGCGGTGTCCGGGGTCGGGTCACTCGGCTGCTCGGGATCGCCGGTGCCGGGCTCGGGGTCGGGAGTGGCTCCTGAGGCGTCGCCCGCGTCCCCGTCGGACCCGCCGTCCGGGCCCGCCTCCGCCCGCCGCTGCGCCGCGCGCTTGCGCTGCGTGTACATACGGAACCCGGCGAGGACGAGGAGCAGGACGCCGCCGCCGATGACCAGCATCACGGTGGCGGTGAACTCGGTGACGTTGACGTCGAAGCGGACGGCGGCGCCGTAGGGCTGCCCGTCCTCGGTGTAGAGCTGTGCCGAGACGGTGACGGGGCCGTTGGCGTTAGCCGTGGTGGTGAACTTCACGGACTGCGTGTGACCACCGCCGGTGATCTTGACCGGCTGTTCCTCGTAGAGCCCGTCGCCGACCTTGAGCCGGGTGGGGTTGGTCGACGTGAGGCGCAGCACGAGGTGGTCGACGCCCTGGACCAGGTTGTTCTGCACCGTGACCGGGATGGTCGCGCTGCGGCCCGACAGTTTCACGTCGGACTTGTTGATCAGCTTCACCTGTCGGGTGAGGCTGGTCAGATAGCCCTGTACGCCCTTGCGGAAGTTCTGCGCCTCCGCCGGACGCCCGCGCCACGACGCGGCGAGCTCACGGTCCATCGCCCGCCCGAACGGCGTGATGACGCGGTCGGGCTCGGAAAGGATCTGCTTGAAGCGGTCCAGCTTCTCCTGCGTGTCCTGGACCTCCTGGAAGGCCGAGCGTGGCAGCTCCTGCCTGCGCAGGTACGACGGGTAGGCACCGGTCGACGGGACCTGTGTGGTGGCGGCCGGATCCGGCTGGGCCTTGGCCGCCGCCTGGAGGTCCTGCGGCTGCGACCAGCGCTTGTCGTCGAGGGCGGTCAGCGCCCGCGCCATCGACTGGGCCTGGCTCGCGGTGGGCATGCGCTGCGGCGCCACCACGATGCTCCGCTGCCTGCCTGGGTCCTGCAACGTGACCATGAGGGTCTGCGCCAGGAACTCCTGGACGGCGAGCGTGGAGTCCTCGGCGCCCGTCATGTCACCGCGGAAGGCGGTGGAGAGCCGGGAGTCGGCGACCACCGCGGTCGTGCCGCCCCCGATGGGCCGCGCCGCGCTGGGCGTGTACGAAAGTCCGGCCGTCTCGCGCAGGCTGTCGCTGCGGGCGATCACCGAGTGGGCGCCAGCGGACGTGGCGATGTCGACGACGGACGGGTCGATCGCCCCCTCGGCGGGCCAGGCGAAGTCCGTGCTGACCTTGGCGGTGAGGATGTCCTTCACCGACTGGGCACCGACCTCGGTGGCCTCCTTGAGGTGGCCGAGGGAGCCGGTGACAGGCCTGCCGTTGTGGGCGAGCGAGGCGAGGTCGGGGTCCGCGAAGGGGAGCGCGACGACCTTCTTGCCCTTCACGGCCTTCTGGAGCTGGTTGAGCCACTGCTTCGCGACGGCCTGGTTCCTGCCCGCGACCGGGGTGCCGTCCGCGCCCTGGACGTCGTAGCTCGTCGTCATCGCGTCGACCGAGACCAGCAGGTCGGGATCCACGACCCAGGTGACGTCGAGCTGGGAACCGAGCGTCAGGAGCTGTTGCAGGCGCCCGCCCGGCTGGAGCTCCTTCGCCAGGCTCTCGTCCCTGAAGAGCGGGGTCTGCTCCTCGTCCGAACGGGTCCGCGCGGTGAGGTGCGTGGACGAGATGAGCGGCCACAGGAACGTCGTCCTGGTCTTCGTGTCGGCCGCGCCGTCCTGCCACGGCAGGAAGGTCCGCTCGATGCCGAGCACCTGCGGGAAGGGCTGGGCAGCGGTCTGGCCGGTGAGCGTGACACCGAGCTGGTAGACCCCGTCCAGGCCCAGGTCCAGGGCGCTCACGGGCACGGAGATGCTGAAGTCGTGCCGGACCCCCGGGGCGAGCCGGGAGAACTTCTCGACGTACTTCCCGCCGACCTCGCTGCCGTCTGCGCCCGGCTGGTACGAGGTTCGGTTCGCGGCGCTGTCGATGGCTGTGCGGCCGCCGAGCGGGGACCCGATGCGGAGGCCCACCCGGGCACCGGTGATCGTCTGGCTGCCGTCGTTGGTGACCGTGCCGGAGACGGTGACGGTGTCGCCCTCGCGCGGTGCGTTGGGGGTGAGGGAGTTCAGGGACACATTGACGGTGCGGGATCCGGTGGCGGCGGCCTTGGGTGACGAGGCGGTCTTCTGGGCGCTTCCCGCTTCGGTGGCCCGGTGTGCGGCGCCGGTCGCGGCCAGGCTCGCTCCGGGGGTGGCCGCGGACGCTGTGGGGCTTGCGGGCACCTGTAGCAGACCGGCGAGCAGCGGTGCTCCGGCCAGCAGTGCCGCTGTGTGCCGGAACCACCGGCGGGCAGGTGAGGGGCTGGTCCCCGGGAAGTCTGCCGCCTCGGCCACGCGTCGCCCGTCCCTCGTCGTCGTCAGCTGTGTCGGTGCTTGTCGTTCGCTGCGTCCACGCATGGTAACGAGGTGCGCCGGGGCTGAGTGCCGCGGACTGCTCCACAAGATCGCACCATCGGTCCGCCGCACCGGCGACGGCCGTGATGAGCAGGGTGGACGCCCTGGACGACGGTTGCGGAAATCCGGGCGGCCGCGATGGTCGGGGGCACGTACCCTTTTCTGTTGTGCCGAACGCCAACGAAGACACTCCCCGCGCCCTGAGTCAGGCGCAGCAGCGCGCCGTGAGCGAGCTGCTGCGGGTCTCCCCCGTCGCCGACGACCTCGCCCGCCGCTTCCAGGAGGCCGGGTTCTCCCTCGCCCTGGTCGGCGGTTCGGTCCGGGACGCGCTCCTGGGCCGGCTCGGCAACGACCTGGACTTCACCACCGACGCCCGTCCCGAGGACGTGCTGAAGATCGTCCGTCCGTGGGCGGACGCGGTGTGGGAGGTGGGGATCGCCTTCGGCACGGTGGGCTGTCAGAAGGAAGCGCTGGTGGACGGCGCCGAGCAGAGCTTCCAGGTCGAAGTGACGACATATCGATCGGAGGCGTACGACAGGACCTCGCGCAAGCCCGAGGTCTCCTACGGCGACTCCATCGAGCAGGACCTCGTCCGCCGGGACTTCACCGTGAACGCGATGGCCGTGGCGCTCCCGGAGAAGGTGTTCATCGACCCGCACGGTGGCCTGGGCGACCTGTCCGAGCGTGCGCTGCGCACGCCGAGCACGCCCGAGGAGTCCTTCTCGGACGATCCACTGCGGATGATGCGGGCCGCGCGCTTCGCCGCGCAGCTGGACTTCGAGGTGGCCCCGGAGGTGGTCGCCGCGATGAAGGCGATGTCCGGGCGGATCGAGATCGTCTCCGCCGAACGGGTCAGGGACGAGCTGAACAAGCTGATCCTGTCCGCGCACCCCGCCAAGGGCCTCGCGCTGCTCGTGGACACCGGGCTCGCCGACCATGTCCTGCCGGAGCTGCCCGCACTGCGCCTCGAGCGCGACGAGCACCACCGTCACAAGGACGTCTACGACCACACCCTGATCGTCCTCGAACAGGCGATGGCGCTGGAGACGGAGGGCCCGGACCTCACGCTGAGGCTCGCGGCCCTGCTGCACGACATCGGCAAGCCGAGGACCCGCCGCTTCGAGAAGGACGGGCGGGTCTCCTTCCACCACCACGAGGTGGTCGGCGCGAAGATGACCAAGAAGCGCATGACGGCCCTGAAGTACTCGAACGAGCTCATCAAGGACGTCTCACGCCTGGTCGAGCTGCACCTGCGCTTCCACGGCTACGGCACGGGCGAATGGACGGACTCGGCGGTACGCCGGTACGTACGCGACGCCGGTCCCCTGCTCGACCGCCTCCACAAGCTGACCCGATCCGACTGCACGACCCGCAACAAGCGCAAGGCTACCGCACTGTCGCGCGCGTACGACGGCCTGGAGGAGCGCGTCGCCCGCCTCCAGGAGCAGGAGGAGCTCGACTCCATCCGCCCCGACCTCAACGGCAACGAGATCCAGGAAGTCCTGGGCGTGGGCCCGGGCCCGGTGATCGGCAAGGCCTACAAGTTCCTTCTGGAACTGCGCCTGGAGAACGGCCCGATGGAACGGGACGCGGCGGTGGCGGCGCTCAAGGAGTGGTGGGCGGCGGAAGGCTGACCTGCCGGGTGGGGCGCGGGGCCCAGCCTGTGTGGTGGGGTGCGAGGGACCGGCCTGCGTGGCGGGGTGCGGGGTGCGGCGTGCTGTGTTTCACGTGAAACACAGCACTCTCTCCATGTGCTTCGCGTGTCTACGCCGAGGGGCGATGTTTCACGTGAAACATCGCCCCTCAGTACATGCACCCCTACATGTGTGCCCCTCGGCACACGCGGAGACTTACGGCTGCCTGTACGGCTCCAGGCAGAGCGTGAAGTCGTTGCTGCCGCCGGTCTCCCGGTACGTGGCGTACTTCTTGATGTCGCAGGTGCCGCTGTCCTTCTTCTCGACGACCTTGTACTTGGCGTCCTTGTCGCCGCAGTCCACGATCTTCAGATCGGGATCCGTCGCGCTCTCCGGGTTCCCGATGCTCATGCAGTCGCCGACCTCGGCGGCGGCCGCCTCGTCCTGGCCCGCCCACACCGCGCCACCCACGATCGCGGCGACGGCCACGACCGCCACGATGCCGAATATCAGCTTCTTCTTGCCCTTGCGGGGCGCCGCGGGGTCCGGGCCGCCCTGGTAGAAGGGGATGCCCGGCTGCGGGGCGCCCTGGTGGGGCGGGTAGGGCGCGCCGGGAGCCTGACCGTACGGCGCGCCGCCCTGCTGGGGCTGGCCGTAAGGGGCACCGCCCGGTGGCTGACCGTAGGGCTGCTGGCCCTGGGCGAACGGGTTCTCGCCCTGGGGCGGCGGAGTGGACACGGAAATCCCCCTATAGAGAGTGCACGGCACGCGGGTTGGTTGCGCGATGGCGCGAATTGACCCCCCGTAAGCTATCGGGCTCCTGTGCGCGGACTGAAGCCGAAAAAGGCTCTGTGGCACTGATGTGACACTTACTGATCGTCAAACCTGGCCATAGCCACAGCAATCGCTGCGTAGATCAAGGCGACGGTGACGACCAGCGGGGCCGACCTGCCGTCGGGGGGCAGCATCAGCGCCGCCACTCCCGCCGCGCCGACAAAGGCGACATTGAACAACACGTCGTACAGAGAGAAGATCCGGCCTCGGAAGCCGTCCTGCACGGCCTCCTGGACGACCGTGTCCGTGGAGATCTTCGCGCCCTGTGTCGTCAGACCCAGGACGAAGGCGGCAACGAACATCGGTGCCGGGGCGAAGGGCAACCCCAGCGCGGGCTCGAGAACGGCTGCGGCTCCCGCGCACAGCACGAGCCAGCCGTGCGGGCCGAACCGCCCGGCCGCCCAGGGAGTGATCAGGGCCGCCACGAAGAACCCGGCGCCGGAGACGGCCACGGCGACCCCGAGCAGGGCGAGCCCGTCGTCCTCCGTCGTCCCCCACGCGTACCGGCACAGCATCAGGACCATGACGGTCAGCGCGCCGAAGCAGAACCGCATCAGCGTCATCGACACCAGGGCGAGCGCGGCGGGGCGACGGGAGGCGACATGGCGCACGCCCTCCAGCAGGCCGCGTGCGGTCCCCGCGAGCGCCGTGCCCAGACGGGGTTGCACCCACTCGGGATCGGGGCCGAGCAGGTCACGGGTGATGCGCAGCGACGCGAGCGCCGAGCACAGGTAGAGCGCGGCGCCGAGCAGGACGACGGCCGCGTCGGAGTCGGCCACCACGACGCGCAGCACGAAGGCGAGGCCCCCGCCCGCGGTGGCCGCGAGCGTGCCGGCGGTCGGGGAGAGGGAGTTGGCGAGCACCAGGCGATCGGCGTCGACGACACGCGGCAGGGACGCCGAGAGGCCGGCAAGGACGAAGCGGTTGACGGCCGTGACACACAGCGCGGACGCGTAGAAGAGCCAGTCCGGCGCCCCGGCGAGCATCAGGGCGGCGGTCGTACCGGCGAGCGCGGCCCGCAGCACATTGCCGTGGAGGAGGACCTGACGGCGGCGCCAGCGGTCGAGCAGGACACCCGCGAACGGGCCGACGAGGGAGTAGGGCAGGAGCAGCACCGCCATGGCGGAGGCGATCGCGGCGGGCGAGGTCTCCTTCTCCGGCGAGAAGACCACGTACGCGGCGAGCGCCACCTGGTAGACGCCGTCCGCGCCCTGGGAGAGGAGCCGCACGGCGAGCAGGCGCCGGAAGTCCCCAAGGCGCAGCAGAACACGCAGGTCACCGACGACAGACATGGCGGACAGCCTCACATACGCGAAGGCCCCCGGGTGCGTGTGCCCCGGAGGCCCTCGGCTGGCGTGCGGCGCGGCCGGCCCGTGGATCCGGCCGCCGCGCAGCTGTACGCGGCTCAGCGCACAGCCGCAGGCGGCTCAGCGCAGGCTCGTACGCTGCTCAGCGCACGCTCGTGCGCCGCTCAGCGCATGGTCCAGCGCGTGTCCCGCACCGGCGGCAGCGACGCCGGATCTAGCGCTCGACCTCGCCCTTGATGAACTTCTCGACGTTCTCGTAGGCCTCGTCGTCGAAGTACTGCACCGGCGGGGACTTCATGAAGTACGAGGACGCCGACAGGATCGGGCCGCCGATGCCGCGGTCCTTGGCGATCTTCGCGGCGCGCAGGGCGTCGATGATGACACCCGCGGAGTTCGGGGAGTCCCAGACCTCGAGCTTGTACTCCAGGTTCAGCGGGACGTCACCGAAGGCGCGGCCCTCGAGGCGGACGTACGCCCACTTGCGGTCGTCGAGCCACGCGACGTAGTCCGACGGGCCGATGTGGACGTTCTTCTCGCCCAGCTCGCGGTCGGGGATCTGCGAGGTGACGGCCTGCGTCTTCGAGATCTTCTTGGACTCGAGGCGGTCGCGCTCCAGCATGTTCTTGAAGTCCATGTTGCCGCCGACGTTCAGCTGCATGGTGCGCTCGAGACGGACACCGCGGTCCTCGAACAGCTTCGCCATGACGCGGTGCGTGATGGTGGCGCCGACCTGGGACTTGATGTCGTCACCGACGATCGGGACACCGGCCTCGGTGAACTTGTCCGCCCACTCCTTGGTGCCCGCGATGAAGACCGGGAGGGCGTTGACGAAGGCGACCTTGGCGTCGATGGCGCACTGCGCGTAGAACTTCGCGGCGTCCTCGGAACCGACCGGCAGGTAGCAGACGAGGACGTCGACCTGCTTGTCCTTGAGGATCTGGACGACGTCGACCGGGGTCTCCGCCGACTCCTCGATGGTCTGGCGGTAGTACTTGCCGAGGCCGTCGTGGGTGTGGCCACGCAGGACCTGCACGCCGGTGTTCGGCACGTCGCAGATCTTGATGGTGTTGTTCTCGCTGGCGCCGATGGCGTCCGCGAGGTCGAGGCCGACCTTCTTCGCGTCGACGTCGAAGGCGGCGACGAACTCGACGTCACCGACGTGGTACTCGCCGAACTGGACGTGCATCAGGCCCGGGACCTTGGCGTCCGGGTCGGCGTCCTTGTAGTACTCGACGCCCTGGACCAGCGAGGCGGCGCAGTTGCCCACGCCGACGATGGCTACGCGAACCGAACCCATTCCGGTTGCTCCCTGTGTGATCTCGGTATTCCGGATGAGACCCCGCCGAATGCGGGGGCTCACTTGGTGGTGTCGTCGGACGCATCCGGCGGCGGGGTGCTGCCCCGCCGCCGGGGCAGGACGCCCGACTCCCCAGATGTGCTGTTCTGCTGAGCGGAGCCTTCGGGGCCGGACCGTTGCTGATCGCGTCCCGCGCGCTCGCTCTCGATGAGCTCGTTCAGCCAGCGCACTTCGCGCTCCACGGACTCCATACCGTGCCGCTGCAACTCAAGCGTGTAGTCGTCGAGGCGCTCCCGGGTGCGGGCCAGGGATGCGCGCATCTTCTCCAGGCGCTCCTCGAGCCGGCTGCGGCGGCCCTCGAGCACCCGCATCCGTACGTCCCGCGAGGTCTGCCCGAAGAAGGCGAAGCGGGCCGCGAAGTGCTCGTCCTCGTACGCGTCGGGGCCGGTCTGCGAGAGCAGTTCCTCGAAGTGTTCCTTACCTTCCGCCGTCAACCGGTAGACGATCTTGGCGCGACGGCCCGCAAGGGGGGCCGCAAGGGCCTCTCCGCCGGCAGTTCCCGACTCCTCGATCAACCAGCCGTTCGCGACCAGAGTCTTGAGACAGGGATAGAGAGTGCCGTAGCTGAAGGCGCGGAACACACCCAGTGAGGTGTTGAGCCGCTTACGCAGCTCGTAGCCGTGCATCGGGGACTCCCGGAGCAGGCCGAGGACAGCGAACTCGAGGATGCCGGAGCGTCTGCTCATCGTTGCCTCCCGTCTGTTCCAGTCTGCCGTACACGGCCGTTTATGCCGAGCTGATGTATCGGCTCGATACATCACGACGATAGAACGACGTTGCGTCTGCGACAAGAGGGGGCACGGTGAACGGCGTCACATCACCGATTCGTAGGAAGTAACTTGCCTGTTTTGGGGTGAACTTCGGTCCTAAGAGGGTTTTGACGGTGCGTAGTCTGTGCGCCATGAATATCGCCGGGAACCGAGTGACGCGTGGTGGCGTCGTCGTCCCCGGTGCAGTGCGGATGAGTGCCGGTACGGCCGCATCCGTACATCGGGGGGTCCGGAAGCCAGCCGCCGTTTCCAGGCGCGGGGGTCCGCGCCTGCCCGAGGAGTAGTCGTTCGATGAGCGAGCACCGTCGCAAACCGCCGCAGCCGCAGGGCGGCGGACGTGCCGCGGCCAGGCGTGGCGCATCCGGCCCGCCGTCGGGCCGCCGCGCAGCACCGCGTGGCGCCACTGGATCACCGGCCTCGCCGCCGGCGCACGGACCGGGGGCTCCCGAGGGTGAGGAGCGCCCTTACGGGGGGCGCGCCGAGGCCCGGCGCGCTGCCCGAAACGGCTCCGTGGGGGGTGGTGGCGGCCGCCGCAGGGCCATGGAGAGCGGCGCGGGCCGGGGGCGCGGCGCAGGGCGCGGCCACGATCCCGCCAAGAAGCGCTTCGTCGACTACCCGCGTGCGGGCAAGTACGGGGCCAAGCGCTGGATCCCCTCGTGGCGCCTGGTCACAGGCCTGTTCGTCGGGTTCCTCGGCAGCCTGCTCGCGGTCGCGGGCATCGCGTACGCCCTCGTCGAGGTCCCGGAGGTCGCCAAGGCGGCCAAGGCCCAGAACAACGTCTACTACTGGGCCGACGGCTCGCAGATGGTCGCGACGGGCGGTGAGACCAACCGCCAGATCATCAAGTACGCGGACATCCCGAAGGCCATGCGCAACGCCGTCATCTCGGCGGAGAACAAGTCCTTCAACAAGGACAAGGGCGTCGACCCGATGGGCATCGCCCGCGCGTTCGTCAACATGGCGAAGGGCGGTCAGACCCAGGGCGGCTCGACCATCACGCAGCAGTACGTGAAGAACGCCCGCCTCGACGACCAGTCGCAGACGTTCACCCGTAAGTTCAAGGAACTGTTCATCTCCATAAAGGTCGGCCGGGAGGTGAGCAAGGAAGACATCATGGCGGGGTACCTGAACACCGCCTACTACGGCCGCAACGCCTACGGCATCCAGGCCGCCGCGCGCGCCTACTTCGGCAAGGACGCGGAGAAGCTGAACCCGAGCGAGTGCGCCCTCCTGGCGACGGTGCTCAAGGGCGCCACGTACTACGACCCGGCCGGCTATCCGGAGATCGACCCCGCGGCCAGTCCGAAGGCCAACAAGGAGCGTGCCGAGAAGCGCTGGAAGTGGGTCCTCGACGAGGAGGTCAAGGACGGCCGTCTGAGCGCCGAGGTCCGCAACAAGTACACCGAGTTCCCGAAGCTGGAGAGCCCCCGCTCCAACGTCAAGCTGAGCGGTCAGATCGGTTACCTGGTCTCGCTCGCCAAGGCGTACGTCATCAACAACAGCGACGGGAAGATCACGGCCAGCCAGCTCGAACAGGGCGGCTACGAGATCCACACGACCTTCGACAAGAAGAAGGTCGCGCAGCTCGAGAAGGCCGTGCAGAAGGTCCGCGAGGCCAAGCTCGACCCCGAGCAGCGTCCGGACAAGGACACCCACGTCCAGTTCGGTGGCGCCTCGGTGAACCCGAGGACCGGCGCGATCGAGGCGATCTACGGCGGTGAGGACGCGACCAAGCACTTCACCAACAACGCGGACATCACCGGCGCCCAGGTCGGTTCGACGTACAAGCCCTTCGTGCTCGCGGCAGCCTTCAAGAACGGCATCCGCAAGGAGACCGGCGGCGAGGTGCAGAGCGACGGCGAACGCACCGTCGTCAACCCGAAGAGCCTGTACAGCGGCAAGAACAAGCTCAAGATCAAGAAGTACGACGGCACGGTCTGGCAGGACAAGAACGGCAAGGAGTGGTTGCAGACCAACGACGGCCAGAAGTCGTACAACGCGCCGACCTTCAAGATCGACCTGCGTGAGGCGATGCGGGAGTCGGTCAACTCGGCCTACGTCCAGCTCGGCATGGACGTCGGGCTCGACAAGGTGAAGCGTGCGGCGATGGACGCGGGCCTGAGGGACGACCGGACCATGGCGGGCGCCACCTACCCGTCCTTCTCCCTCGGTACCTCGTCACCGAGTGCCATCCGTATGGCCGGTTCGTACGCCACCTTCGCCGCCAGCGGCAAGCAGCGGGACCCGTACTCCGTCAAGGAGGTCGAGAAGGAGGGCGAGACGGTCTTCACCCAGGACGTCGAGACCAAGAGCCCCTTCTCCCCCGAGGTGGCGGACAACGTCACCGACGTGCTGCGGACCGTCGTCGAGAAGGGCACCGGCACCGCGGCGCAGCTCCCCGGTCGCCAGGTAGCGGGCAAGACCGGTACGACCGACGGCAACAAGTCCGCCTGGTTCGTCGGCTACACCCCGCAGCTGTCGACGGCGATCAGCATGTACCGGCTGGACGACGACGAGAACAACAGCAAGCGTGAGTTCCTGGAGATGTTCGGCACCGGTGGCGAGAAGAAGATCCACGGCGCCTCGTTCCCCGCGCAGATCTGGCGGGACTACATGAGTGACGCGCTCGAGGGAGAGCCGATCCTGAAGTTCCCGGTGCCGCAGCCGATCGGTGAGGTCGTCGGGGACACCCCGCCGCCCCCCTCCCCGACGCCGACCAAGGAGACCAAGGAACCGAGCCAGGCTCCGACGCCGACCAAGGAGACCAAGGAGCCGAGCGAGACCCCGACATCGCCTTCGGAGTCGCCCGACCCCACCGAGACCTGCAAGGACTGGGAAATCGGGTGCGGCGACGACGGTGGCAACAACAACGGCGGTGCGGAGAACGGCGGCGTCAACGGTGGACCCGGTGGACCTGGTGGACCCGGCGGAGGAGAGCCCACACTGACCACAGGACCGCCGAACGGCGGCAACGGCAACGGCGGGAACAACGGAAACAACGACAACGAGGGAGGGTGGTTCGGCGACCCGAACGACTGACCCTCCGCCTCCCGCACGTTTCACGTGAAACGGCGTGTTTCACGTGAAACAAGGCCGCCGCACCTGGTGAGGTGCGGCGGCCTCGTGCATCCCCGCAGAGCGGCGTAAGGGGACTTTCCGCGACCTCGGAGCTGTCCGGTGGGACGGAACCGGACTTCTCGGGCACGTTCCACCGGAGTTCTCAGACCTGTACGGCAGGATGTGCGCCATGCCCAGCGCAGAGAAGATGCCCCCCACACGCGCGCATCAGCCAGCAACCGAGCAAGCGCCGCAGCCTGTGCTGCCCACGCAACAGGACAAGATCGCTACGGCAGGCAGCGAACTGTTCGGTGGACCGATCGGCCGCAGAGCCCTGCTGTCGACGTCCCGGCTGACACCCGTACGCGTCATCGCACTGGTCGCCATCGGGATGTTCGCGCTCGGGATGGTGCAGAAGGCGCCGTGCTACAACGGCGGCTGGTTCGTGGGCGCGAGCTCGCAGTACACGCACGCCTGCTACTCCGACATCCCGCACCTCTACCAGGGGCGGGGCTTCGCCGACGGGCTCGTGCCGTACTTCGACCGGCTGCCCGGCGACGGCATGGAGTACCTGGAGTATCCGGTACTGACGGGCCTGTTCATGCAGGTGGCGGCCTGGCTGACGCCGGACGGCGGGAGCATCCAGCACCAGGAGAAGTTCTACTGGATGGTCAACGCCGGGATGCTGATGATCTGCGCCGTCATCATCGCCGTCTGTGTGGCCCGCATCCACCGCCGCCGCCCCTGGGACGCCCTGCTCGTCGCCCTGGCCCCCGCCTTCGCGCTGACGGCCACCATCAACTGGGATCTGTTCGCGGTCGCCCTCACGGCCCTGGCCATGCTGATGTGGTCGCGGGGTCGGTCGGTCTCCGCGGGCATCCTGATCGGCCTCGCAGCCGCCGCGAAACTGTACCCGGCGCTCCTGCTCGGGCCACTGCTCGTGCTGTGCTGGCGTACGGGGCGATGGCGGGCCTTCTGGCCCACCGCAGCGAGCGCGGTGGGCGCCTGGCTCGCGGTGAACCTGCCCGTGATGATCAGCCATGACGCGGCCGGCTTCCACATCCGCGAGGGCTGGGCGAAGTTCTATACGTTCAGCCAGGAACGCGGGGTCGACTTCGGCTCGTTCTGGCTGATCCTCTCCCAGCGCATGGACGACCCGCTCACCACGGACACGGTCAACTCACTCGCGACCGCGCTGATGCTGCTCTGCTGCCTGGGAGTGGCCGCGCTCGGGCTGACCGCGCCCCGCCGCCCACGGCTGGCGCAACTGGTCTTCCTGATCGTCGCCGCCTTCGTCCTCACCAACAAGGTCTACTCACCGCAGTACGTGCTGTGGCTGATTCCGCTCGCCGTGCTGGCCCGGCCGCGGTGGCGCGACTTCCTCATCTGGCAGGTGTGCGAAGTCGCGTACTTCCTGGGGATCTGGATGTACCTGGCGTTCACGACGAGCGGAGACGCCCACAAGGGGCTGCCCACCGAGGGCTATCAGCTGGCCATCGCCGTTCACCTGTTGGGGACGCTGTACCTGTGTGCCGTGGTCGTACGTGACATCTACCTGCCGGAGCGGGACGTGGTGCGCAGAACCGGGGAGGACGATCCTTCCGGAGGGGTCCTCGACGGTGCTCCGGACGTGTTCGTGCTGGGCCCGGCGGCGCGCCCGCGACACCAGGGTGTGCACGAGGGCGTGGGGACCTGTGTGACGTGGGGAACGGCTCCCGACGGGGGCCCGTCAGCGCGGTAGCGCGGAGCGGGGCCGAGGGGACCGCGGTGCCGCCGGAGGGCCGGTACGCGCGACTCGCGCGTACCGGCCCTCCGGCGTCTGCCTGTGCGGCCTCTCAGCCGCTCAGTTGCTCCCGCTCGTCCGCCCCGTGCGGATCAGTTGTCGAGGATCCGGTCGAACTGGGTGGTCGTGTGCCGCAGGTGCGCCACGAGTTCCTCGCCCACCTGGGGTTCCGGCGCGTCCGACGGCACGAAGAGCAGCGACACCTGCATGTGCGGCGGCTCGGCGAACCAGCGCTGCTTGCCGCCCCAGACGAACGGGGACAGATTGCGGTTGACGGTCGCGAGGCCGGCGCGGGCGACGCCCTTGGCGCGCGGCATCATGCCGTGCAGCGCCTTCGGGGCCTCCAGGCCGACACCGTGCGACGTGCCGCCCGCGACGACGACCAGCCAGCCGTCGGACGCCGCCTTCTGCTGGCGGTAGCCGAAACGGTCCCCCTTGGCGACCTGCGTGACGTCCAGGACGGCACCGCGGTACTCGGTCGCGTGGTGGTCGCCGAGCCACAGCTTCGTGCCGATCCGCGCGCGGAAGCGGGTCTGCGGGAACTGCTGTTGCAGCCGGGCGAGTTCGTCCGCCTTGAGGTGGCTGACGAACATGGTGTGCAGCGGCAGGCGGGCCGCGCGCAGCCGGTCCATCCAGCCGATGACCTCCTCGACGGCGTCGGAGCCGTCGGTGCGGTCGAGCGGCAGGTGGATCGCGAAGCCTTCGAGGCGCACGTCCTCGATGGCGGCGTGCAGGTGGGGCAGGTCCTGCTCGCTGACGCCGTGACGCTTCATGGAGGACATGACCTCGATGACGACACGGGCGCCCACGAGACCGTGCACGCCGTCGAGCGACGACACGGAGCGGATGACACGGTCGGGCAGCGGCACCGGCTCCTCGCCGCGCCTGAACGGCGTCAGGACCAGCAGGTCACCGCTGAACCAGTCCTTGATCCGGGCGGCCTCGTAGGTCGTGCCGACGGCGAGCACGTCGGACCCGAAGCGGGTGGCCTCCTCTGCGAGCCGCTCGTGACCGAAGCCGTAGCCGTTGCCCTTGCAGACCGGGACGATCCCCGGGAACTGCTCCAGCATGTGCTTCTGGTGTGCCCGCCAGCGCGCGGTGTCGACATAGAGCGTGAGCGCCATGGCTGGTCCCGGAACCTTTCTGGTGTCTGCGGTAACAGAGGTGTGGAAGGAGATACGGAAGGAACTGCGGAAGGGACTGCGCAGACGACTGCGCGAGAGATGGCGCGGGATCAGCGACGCGACATGTAGATGTCGAGGGCCTTGTGCAGCAGCTTGTTCAGCGGGAAGTCCCACTCGCCGACGTACTCCACGGCCTCGCCACCGGTGCCGACCTTGAACTGGATCAGGCCGAAGAGGTGGTCCGTCTCGTCCAGCGAGTCGGAGATGCCCCGCAGGTCGTAGACGGACGCGCCCAGCGCGTAGGCGTCGCGCAGCATCCGCCACTGCATGGCGTTGGAGGGCCGGACCTCACGCCCGATGTTGTCGGACGCCCCGTAGGAGTACCAGACGTGGCCGCCCACGACCAGCATGGTCGCCGCCGAGAGGTTCACGCCGTTGTGGCGCGCGAAGTACAGCCGCATGCGGTTGGGGTCCTCGGAGTTGAGGGCCCGCCACTGCTGCTGGAAGTAGCTCAGCGGTCGCGGCCGGAACTTGTCGCGGATCGCCGTGATCTCGTACAGGCGCTGCCATTCGGCCAGGTCCTGGTAACCGCCCTGGACGACCTCGACACCGGCCTTCTCGGCCTTCTTGATGTTGCGGCGCCACAGCTGGTTGAAGTTCTTCAGCACGTCGTCCAGGGCCCGGTTGGCCAGCGGTACCTGGAACACGTAACGGGGCTGCACATCACCGAAGCCGGCGCCGCCGTCCTCGCCCTGCTGCCAGCCCATCCGGCGCAGCTTGTCCGAGACCTCGAAGGCACGCGGCTCGATGGTCGTGGGCTCGACGTCGCGCAGCCGCTTCACGTCCGGGTTCTGGATGCCGGCCTTGATCGCGGGAGCGTTCCAGCGGCGGATGACGACCGGCGGGCCCATCTTCACGGAGAAGGCGCCCTGCTTCTTCAGGTGCGCCAGCATCGGCTGGAGCCACTCGTCCAGATTCGGGGCGTACCAGTTGATGACCGGACCCTCGGGCAGATACGCGAGATAGCGCTTGACCTTGGGCAATTGGCGGTACAGCACCAGACCCGCACCGACCAGCTGACCGGTGCGGTCGTCGAACCAGCCCAGGTTCTCGGAGCGCCATTCGCTCTTCACGTCTGCCCATGCGGGGACCTGGCAATGGCTTGCCGAGGGCAGGCTCTGGATGTACGCCAGATGCTGCTCTCGGCTGATGGTCCTCAGGGTCAGGCTCATTCGCGGCGCTCCTCGGGCTGGTGTGTCCCCATGGGTTCAGGGGCTCCGGCTCTCGCGCCGAAGCCTACTGCGCCCTGTGAGCGCCCCGTCTGGGCGTATGGAACCTTTGGCCCCGCCGGCCTCCGACCGGCGGCAGTGGAGCCCCTCAGCGACCGGCCCGACCCCCGGCGGGGGCCGGGCCGCGGCCGTGCGGCGGCGGGGTCACCAGAGCCCGCCGAAGAGCCCTCCGTGTGCCATGCCCAGGAAGAAGCCCATCGCTGCGGCGCCGAGGCCGACGATCAGGAAGAACCGCTCGCGTGTCGTCACCGAGATGAACTGGCCGTAGGCCCCGGTGAAGATCCCCACCAGACCGGTCCAGGAGCTCAGCAGATGCAGGTGGTGGAACATCGCGGTCACGAACGCGATGGCTCCGAGCACCAGCGTCACACCGAGCAGGGTGTCCTGGAGGGGGTGGGGTTTGCCGTCGGTGGCGAAGAGGGAGCTTGCGGTGTTGCGTCGCATTGCTTGTGCCATGGAGGCACCTCCTGCGGAAGGCGGCGCATCGTAGCGCCGTACACACCCGATGTGTACAGATTCTGCCCGTCCGCCGCCGGATTTCAACCGGAAGCCCAGGTGCAGGTACTCTGTACCGTCTGCACCGGTGTCTGCCCAGGCCACAGGACGAAACCCGTTTGCGGGAGTCGATTGTCAGTGGCTGCCGATACCGTTGCGTACGCATCACGACCCTCCTGCCACGGAACGACCGTGGCCGCTGAGTCCAAAGGAGGTGGGTTCCACATGCGTCACTACGAAGTGATGGTCATCCTCGACCCCGACATCGAGGAGCGCGCTGTCTCCCCGCTGATCGAGAACTTCCTCTCCGTCGTCCGTGAGGGCAACGGAAAGGTCGAGAAGGTCGACACCTGGGGCCGTCGTCGTCTCTCGTACGAGATCAAGAAGAAGCCCGAGGGCATCTACTCGGTCATCGACCTGCAGGCCGAGCCTGCGGTCGTCAAGGAGCTCGACCGCCAGATGAACCTGAACGAGTCGGTCCTCCGGACCAAGGTCCTCCGCCCCGAGATGCACTGAGCTACGGCTCAGACCCGTTGAGCCTCATCGCTCGACGGAACTCGGGATCCGAGTAGCAGCAACACAAGCAGCCCGCAGCAAACCCGCCGAGAGGTTCCCCCAATGGCAGGCGAGACCGTCATCACGGTTGTCGGCAATCTTGTCGACGACCCCGAGCTGCGCTTCACCCCGTCCGGTGCGGCGGTCGCGAAGTTCCGTGTCGCGTCCACCCCCCGCACCTTCGACCGGCAGACCAATGAGTGGAAGGACGGCGAGAGCCTGTTCCTGACCTGCTCGGTCTGGCGTCAGGCGGCGGAGAACGTCGCCGAGTCGCTCCAGCGAGGCATGCGCGTCATCGTGCAGGGCCGGCTGAAGCAGCGGTCCTACGAGGACCGTGAGGGCATCAAGCGCACGGTCTACGAGCTGGACGTCGAGGAAGTCGGCGCCAGCTTGAAGAACGCCACGGCCAAGGTCACCAAGACCACCGGTCGCGGCGGCCAGGGTGGGTACGGCGGCGGTGGCGGCGGCCAGCAGGGCGGCGGCTGGGGCGGTGGCTCCGGTGGCGGTCAGCAGCAGGGTGGCGGCGGCGGTGCTCCCGCCGACGACCCCTGGGCGACCGGTGCGCCGGCCGGCGGCGGCCAGCAGGGCGGCAATGGCGGCGGCGGTGGCTGGGGCGGAAGCTCCGGCGGCTCCGGCGGCGGCTACTCGGACGAGCCCCCCTTCTAGGCCCAGGGCCCCCGGGCCCGGGACGAGAAGGCGGGTCGTACCCACACTTCTTGATCACACAGGAGAAACACCATGGCGAAGCCGCCTGTGCGCAAGCCTAAGAAGAAGGTCTGCGCTTTCTGCAAGGACAAGGTCACGTACGTGGACTACAAGGACACGAACATGCTGCGGAAGTTCATTTCCGACCGCGGCAAGATCCGTGCCCGCCGCGTGACCGGCAACTGCACGCAGCACCAGCGTGACGTCGCCACGGCCGTGAAGAACAGCCGTGAGATGGCGCTGCTGCCCTACACGTCCACCGCGCGATAAGGGAAGGGTGACCGACACATGAAGATCATCCTCACCCACGAGGTCTCCGGCCTCGGTGCCGCCGGCGAGGTCGTAGACGTCAAGGACGGCTACGCCCGCAACTACCTGATCCCGCGGAAGTTTGCGATCCGCTGGACCAAGGGTGGCGAGAAGGACGTCGCGCAGATCCGTCGTGCGCGCAAGATCCACGAGATCGCGACCATCGAGCAGGCCAACGAGATCAAGGCCCAGCTCGAGGGCGTCAAGGTCCGTCTGGCCGTCCGCTCCGGCGACGCCGGTCGACTCTTCGGCTCCGTCACCCCGGCTGACGTCGCTTCGGCGATCAAGGCTGCCGGTGGCCCCGAGGTCGACAAGCGCCGCATCGAGCTGGGCTCGCCGATCAAGACGCTGGGCGCCCACGCGACGTCCGTGCGTCTGCACCCCGAGGTGGCCGCGAAGGTCAACGTCGAGGTCGTCTCTGCCTGAGCGGCAACATTGCGCTCGCAGGACTGAGTGAAGGGGCCGCACCCACGGGTGCGGCCCCTTTGCCGTATCCGGCTCTTCCGTATCCGACTTCGCCCTCTTCGACGTCCTGCTGTGGTTTCACGTGAAACGTGCCGTGGTCCACCACCTAGGACTTTCCGTGTTTCACGTGAAACACGGTGTCCGAGACGTAGGTCGGCGTACGAGGACGTCAATGCTCCGCAACGTCAGCGGGTCGCGCCCGTGACGACCCACCGGCCCGAGCGTGATCGCCCCCACAGCGTCAGTGCGCGCACGGCCATCATGAGGGTCATCGCGGCCCACAGAGCGGTGAGCCCGCCACCGAGGCTGGGGGCGAGAAGGGCGGCGGGCGCGAACACCGCGAGCGTGACCAGCATCGCCCAGGCCAGATAGGGGCCGTCCCCCGCGCCCATCAGGACGCCGTCGAGGACGTAGACGATGCCGCAGATGGGTTGGGCGAGGGCTATCACCATGAGCGCGGGCAGCGCCGCGTCCTGGACGGCGGAGTCGCCCGAGAACAGCGGGACGAACACGGGCCGGGCCGCGACCACCAGCAGTCCCAGAGCGGCACCCGAGACGAAGCCCCACTGGACCATGCGGCGGCAGACGTCCCGAGCGCCTTGGGGATCGCCCGCCCCCAGGTACCGGGCGACGATGGCTTGCCCGGCTATCGCGATGGCGTCGAGGGCGAAGGAGAGCAGGCTCCACAACGACAGGATGATCTGGTGAGCCGCCACGTCGGCGTCGCCGAGGCGGGCTGCCACCGCGGTGGCGATGAGCGCGATGGCACGCAGCGCGAGGGTGCGGACCAGCAGGGGGACACCGGCCTGGGCGCAGGCTCTGATGCCGGCCGCGTCGGGGCGCAGGGAGGCGCCGTGACGCCTGGCGCCGCGGATGACGACGTACAGGTAGATGGCTGCCATGCCGCACTGGGCGAGCACGGTGCCCCAGGCGGAACCGGCGATGCCGAAGTCGAAGCCGTAGACGAGGAGCACGTTCAGGGCACCGTTGGCAACGAAGCCGCCGACGGCGACGTACAGCGGGGTCCTGGTGTCCTGTAGGCCACGCAGCACACCGGTGGCGGCGAGTACGACGAGCATCGCGGGGATGCCGAGGATGGAGATGCGCAGATAGGTGACTGCGTACGGGGAGGCCGAAGGGGAGGCGCCGAAGAGGTCGACGAGTGCGGGTGCGGTGGGCAGGGCGACGGTGACGACGGCGGCGCCGAGGAGCAGGGCGAGCCAGATGCCGTCCATGCCCTGGCGGATGGCGGCCTGGAGATCCCCGGCGCCGACGCGGCGGGCCACGGCGGCCGTGGTGGCGTAGGCAAGGAAGACGAAGATGCTGACGGCCGTCCCCAGGAGTGCTGAGGCGATGCCGAGACCGGCGAGCTGGGCGGTACCCAGATGGCCGACGATGGCACTGTCGGCCATCAGGAAGAGAGGCTCGGCCACGAGTGCGCCGAAGGCGGGAACGGCGAGGGCGACGATCTCTCGGTCGTGCCGTCGGCGGGCGGCCTTGGGCGCCGCGGGAGCCTGTGTCATGGGCACCAATCTAATCTTCCACAGGTAAGAGATGCAATTGCCTTAGGACCCTTACTTTGCTCAAGTCGAGGCAGTGCTCAGGGCGCTGTTCGACAAGAACTTGGGCCGAGTGGGAAAGTTTTTCTTCTGCACAGCCGGTGGACGGGAAAACGGCAGGTCAAAGCGTGTGTGGAAAGTGGGCTGAGGGCTTGTTCACAGGCCTGTCCACCGGCCCGTGCACAGGTTTGGCCGGGTTCTCCACAGCATCGGGCCCGTCATCCACAGCGCCTGTGGATAACCAGATTGGCTGACGGTGCCGACAGGCCTACCGTGGTCCGGCGCCCGCCTCGTCCTGCCATCGCGGAAACCCCGCAAATCCGACGCGTCAGAAGCGGAGTCGGGCCCCCTTATTTGTCAGTGTCGTGCCCTAGGAAAGAGGTGCACGGCGAGGTCCGCGCGGCGGACGGAGGAGGTGGCCCGGTGAGTATCTCCGAGCCCTTGGACGACCCGTGGGCCGACAGCGGTCCAGGTGATCGTCTGCCCGTCTCCCGGCCGCGCCGTGACTCGGGCCGTGGCCGTGAGGAGCAGCACGAGCGGGGTCGGGAGAGCACCTGGGACAGCGGGGGCACGTCCTTCGAGCGGGTGCCGCCACAGGACCTCGACGCCGAGCAGTCCGTGCTCGGCGGCATGCTGCTGTCCAAGGACGCCATCGCGGACGTCGTCGAGGTCATCAAGGGCCACGACTTCTACCGGCCGGCGCACGAGACGATCTTCACGGCGATCCTCGACCTGTACGCGAGGGGCGAGCCGGCCGACCCCATCACCGTCGCCGCCGAGCTGGTCAAGCGCGGCGAGATCACCAAGGTCGGCGGCGCCTCGTATCTGCACTCGCTCGTCCAGACCGTCCCGACGGCAGCGAACGCCGAGTACTACGCGGAGATCGTCCACGAGCGCGCCGTCCTGCGCCGCCTGGTCGAGGCGGGCACGCGCATCACCCAGATGGGGTATGCGGCGGACGGCGACGTCGACGAGATCGTCAACAGCGCCCAGGCCGAGATCTACGCCGTCACCGAACAGCGCACGAGCGAGGACTATCTGCCGCTCGGCGACATCATGGAGGGCGCCCTCGACGAGATCGAGGCGATCGGTTCGCGCAGCGGTGAGATGACGGGTGTGCCCACGGGCTTCACCGACTTCGACTCGCTCACGAACGGGCTGCACCCGGGCCAGATGATCGTCATCGCCGCCCGCCCCGCCATGGGTAAGTCCACGCTGGCCCTCGACTTCGCGCGGGCCGCCTCCATCAAGCACAACCTGCCGAGCGTCATCTTCTCCCTGGAGATGGGGCGCAACGAGATCGCGATGCGCCTGCTGTCCGCGGAGGCGCGGGTGGCCCTGCACCACATGCGTTCCGGCACGATGACGGACGAGGACTGGACGCGACTCGCCCGCCGGATGCCCGAGGTGTCGGCGGCTCCGCTCTACATCGACGATTCCCCGAACCTGTCGATGATGGAGATCCGCGCCAAGTGCCGCCGGCTCAAGCAGCGCAACGACATCAAGCTCGTGATCATCGACTATCTTCAGCTGATGCAGTCCGGTGGCTCCAAGCGCGCCGAGAGCCGCCAGCAGGAAGTCTCGGACATGTCGCGAAACCTGAAGCTTCTCGCCAAGGAGCTGGAGGTCCCGGTCATCGCGCTCTCCCAGCTGAACCGTGGCCCCGAGCAGCGCACGGACAAGAAGCCGATGGTCTCCGACCTCCGCGAGTCCGGATCCATCGAGCAGGACGCGGACATGGTCATCCTGCTGCACCGTGAGGACGCGTACGAGAAGGAGTCCCCGCGCGCGGGCGAGGCCGACATCATCGTCGGCAAGCACCGTAATGGCCCGACCGCGACGATCACCGTGGCGTTCCAGGGCCATTATTCGAGGTTCGTGGACATGGCTCAGACCTAAAGTGGGGCCATGGGGCACGGCCACTCACGAGACGGACCCGGCGGGCTTCGCCACGGCGGTCCACATGTTCCTCAGGGGCTTGTGACATCGGCAGTGGTGCCTGTGGACTTGCCCCATGACCCATGAAGAGCTGTTTCCCGGTACGTGTCGCTCCCTGACCCATCGCCTCGCCACCGCCCAGGCGGAGGGGCGGGCACCCTCCGTGGTCGCCGCGGTCGTCCGGGACGGCGAGGTGGTGTGGAACGGGGCCCGCACGTCGGCGGCGGGCCGGACAGCCGACGAGAACGTGCAGTACCGCATCGGTTCGATCACGAAGATGTTCACCGCCGTACTCGTGCTGCGACTGCGTGACGAAGGCGTCCTCGACCTCGCGGACCCCCTGGAGAAGCACCTGCCGGACACGGGCGTGGGCGAGTCGACGATCGCGGAACTCCTCTCGCACACCGCCGGGTTGGCGGCGGAGTCGCCCGGAGTGTGGTGGGAGCGCAGCGCGGGGTCATTGCGTCCCGAACTGCACGACGTGCTCGGTGAGCAGCCGCGCAAGCACCCGGCGGGGCGTCGGTACCACTACTCGAACCCCGGGTACACCCTGCTGGGGTCGCTGGTGGAGGCGCTGCGCGGCGAACCCTGGGAGGACGTCCTGCGCCGGGAGGTCCTGGAACCCCTCGGCCTGCGCCGTACCAGTGCCCACCCGCAGGCACCGCACGCCGACGGGTGGGCGGTCCACCCGTGGGCGGACGTACTGCTGCCGGAGCCCAGCCAGAACCTGGGGCTGATGGCACCGGCCGGTCAACTGTGGTCCACCACCGCCGACCTGGCGCGGTTCGCGGTCTTTCTCATGCAGGGCGACGAACGGGTGCTGAGCGCCGACTCGGTGCGTGAGATGAGGACACCCGCGGCTCCGGCGGGTGCCGGGGACTGGCAGCGTACGTATGGGCTCGGGGCGGAGCTCATCGTCCGGGACGGGCGTGTCCTGGCCGGTCACTCGGGTTCGCTGCCCGGGTTCCTCGCAGCGCTCCTGATGAGCGAGCAGGACGGGCTGGCGGCGGTGGCCCTTGCCAACTGCACTTCAGGGGTGTCGATAGCCGGGTTGGCGGCGGATCTCGTGCGCATCGTGGCGGAGGCCGAACCGCGCATTCCCGAGCCGTGGCAGCCCCTGCCGGACGTCGACCGGTCCGTGCTGGAGCTGACAGGACCCTGGTACTGGGGGACCGGGGTCTATGCGCTGCGCCTCGCCAGGGACGGCTGGGTCGAGGTGGGGCCGCTTTCGGGTGCGGGCCGCGGCTCACGGTTCCGGCCCAACGGGGACGGCTCATGGACGGGGCTGGACGGGTACTACGCGGGCGAGCGGCTCGAGGCCGTGCGGCGCGCGGACGGCTCCGTGAGCCACCTCGACCTGGCGTCGTTCGTCTTCACCCGCGAGCCGTACGAGGCGGGGGCGCCGGTGCCCGGCGGGGTGGACCCGGAGGGCTGGCGCGGGCTGGCGTGAGGAGCGCGCGGGGCCGGGGCGGCCGTGCGGGGGTCCACACCACCGGGACGCCTGGGACCGAGTGCAGGGGGCCCGGCCCTGTTTCACGTGAAACAGGGCCGGGCCCCCTGCACCGCGCACCTCTGCACCATGTACCCCTGCACCGTGCAACCCCTGCACCGCGCACCCCTCCGTGACCCTGGACGCACCGCACTCGACCCCCGCTGTGCACCCGGTGTCGTCAGGGCTCAGAGCTCAGAGCTGTAGCTTGAAGCCCACGTGGGACGCCGTGAACCCCAGGCGCTCGTAGAAGCGGTGGGCGTCGGTACGGGTGGCGTCCGATGTCAGCTGCACCAGTTGGCAGCCCGCGCGGCGGGACTCGTCGACGGCCCACTGGATGAAGCGCGTACCGAGCCCGCCGCCCCGCTCGTCGGCGTGCACGCGGACGGCCTCGATGATGGACCGGGTCGCGCCCTTCCGGGACAGGCCCGGCACGATCGTGAGCTGGAGCGTCCCCACCACGCGCCCTTCGCGGACGGCGACGACCAGCCGCTGGTTCGGGTCCTGCGCGAGTCGCTCGTACGCCTCGGCGTAGGGCGTGAGGTCGTCAGGGGACTCGCGTTCGGCGCCCAGGGGGTCGTCGGCGAGCATGGCCACGATCGCGGGGATGTCGTCGGCGGCTGCGGGTCGTATTTCAAGATCTCCCATGGCGGCAGCCTAGGGCCTGCCCCATGGCGGCAGCCGGACGCCCGTTCAAGGGCCTCCGGGCTCTGTCCTGGGGGCACCGGGTGCCCGTCCCGCGGGCCCCGTGGGCGCTACGCGGGGGCGTGGACCGCCTCGACCGCCCGGACCAGCGGAGCCAGCTCGGGGCGCTTGGCGGCCTCGTCCAGGGCCTCACGCAGCGCCGCGTCATTGGTGGGCCGCGCCTCGGCGAGGAGTTTTGCGCCGCTCTCGCTGACGTCCGTGTAGATGCCGCGCCGGTCGGTGGGACACAGATAGCGGGAGAGGAGCCCGCGCTCTTCGAGGCGGGTGACCAGGCGCGTGGTGGCGCTCTGGCTGAGGACGACGGCGTCGGCCACCTGCTTCATCTGGAGGTGGCCCCCGTCGCCGTCGTGCTGGCGGTTGAGGACGTCCAGCAGGCTGTACTCCCGCACGCTCAGGCCGTGCTCGGCCTGGAGGGCCCGCTCGACATGAGCCTCGATCTTTCCGTGGAGGAGGGAGAGAGCGCACCAGCCCTGGGCGAGGGCGGTGAGTGCGGGGTCTGTCGCTGTCATGACTGCTCCTCCGTCTTCCTGCGGCCCGTCCTGCTCCAGGATAAGCCACCCGTGCAATATCCCGCGCTTGCATTTATCCCGCGTCTGCAACTATTGTGGACGCACGTTAAGCGCACCTGCAACCGTTTGGAAGGTAGCTCCATGCCTCTCGCGCTTCTGGCCCTCGCGATCGGGGCCTTCGGAATCGGGACCACGGAATTCGTGATCATGGGATTGCTTCCCGAGGTCGCGGGTGACTTCGACGTCTCCATCCCCACCGCCGGTCTGCTCGTCACCGGCTATGCCCTCGGTGTCGTCGCCGGAGCCCCGCTCATGACCGTTCTCGGTCAGCGGATCTCCCGCAAGCGGATGCTGATGCTCCTGATGGGTCTGTTCATCGTGGGCAATCTGCTCTCCGCCGTGGCTCCGTCGTTCGGCGTCATGCTCGCCGGGCGCGTCGTCGCCTCGCTCGCCCACGGTGCCTTCTTCGGCATCGGTTCGGTCGTCGCCGCCGAGCTCGTCGCCCCGGAGAAGAAGGCCGGCGCCATCGCCCTGATGTTCACCGGACTGACCGTGGCCAACGTGGTCGGTGTGCCGCTCGGCACGTTCGTCGGCCAGGCCATCGGCTGGCGCATCACGTTCGTCGTCGTCGCCGCTCTCGGCGTGATCGGCCTCGTCGGCGTCGCCAAGCTCGTGCCTGACCTGCCCAAGCCCGAAGGCGTACGGCTCCGTGACGAGGTCGGAGCCTTCCGCAATGTCCAGGTGCTCCTGGCCATGGCCATGACCGTCCTCGGCTTCGGCGGCGTCTTCGCGGCCATCACCTACATCACGCCGATGATGACGGACGTCGCGGGCTACGCCGACTCCTCCGTGACCTGGCTGCTCGTCCTCTTCGGCCTCGGCATGGTCGGCGGCAATCTGATCGGTGGCCGGTTCGCGGACCGCGCCCTGATGCCGATGCTGTTCGTCTCGCTGGGCGCACTCGCCCTGGTGCTCGCCCTGTTCACGGTCACCGCGCACGACAAGTTCACGGCCGCCGTCTCCGTCATGCTGATCGGTGCGCTCGGCTTCGCCACCGTGCCGCCGTTGCAGAAGCGGGTCCTCGACCAGGCCGCCGCCGCCCCCACCCTCGCGTCCGCCGCCAACATCGGCGCCTTCAACCTCGGCAACGCCCTCGCCGCCTGGCTCGGCGGAATCGTGATCGCCGCCGGATTCGGCTACACCGCTCCGAACTGGGTGGGCGCCGCGCTGGCCGCTTCCGCCCTCGCCCTGGCCCTCCTCTCTGCCGCCCTGGAACGTCGTTCCACCGGCACCAGCAGGGTCGTCACGGGTGCTGCTCCCGCGGTAGAGCCCGGCACGGCTGAGGTCCCCGTGCCCGCCCCCGCTCACCGCTGACCCCACCCGTCCCTACCGCCGCCCGGACGAAACCATCTCCGGCCCGGACGGAACACCTCCACGGCCCGCCGACACCACCTCTCGGCCCGCCATAACCACCTCTCGCCGTAACCACCTCTCGGCCCGGGCGAAACCCTTTCCGCCCCGGCCTCACCCCTGGAAGAACCACCGAGGAGCCCCCCCATGAGCACCACCCCCGCCACCGCTGTCGCCCCGCTGACCACCACCGACGCCGAGGTCCTCGTAGCCGCCGCCCGGCGCGCCGCCGAAGCAGCGGACGTCACGGTGAGCGTCACCGTCCTCGACGCGGGCGGTCACCTCCTGGCTTTCCGGCGCGACGACCGTGCCGTGCTGATCTCCGGGGAGACCAGCACCCGGAAGGCATACACCGCACTCCAGCTGAACGCCCCGACCGCCGACCTCGTCGACGCGGTACAGCCCGGCGCCCCGTTCCACACCCTGCCCACGGCACTCGACCGGCCGCTCCTGTTCATCGCGGGCGGCCTGCCGGTCCACCGTGACGGTCGCCTGATCGGCGCCATCGGTGTCGGTGGTGGTGCCCCGGAGCAGGACCACGAGTTCGCCACCGAGGCCACGCGGTCCCTCGCGTAGCGAATCGCCGACCGGGCGGCCATGGGCCTCGTACTCCCCCCGTAGTACGAGCGAGCACCGTACCCGCCCGCAGCAACGAAGCCCGCCCCCGGGCGCCGACAGGAACATGGCGCTCGGGGGCGGGCTTCGACGCGTGTGCGGCCGGTGGTCCGCTCAGCCTGCGGCCACCGTCAACGGGGCGAAGCGGCGCGTCCAGTCGCCGGGCAGCTCCGTGATGCCGTACGTCATCACGGCGTTGAAGGCGACGGACTCGAGGCCGCGCGCCTTCACCCAGGTGAGCAGTTCCTCGTGCCGCACGTCGATGTCGGTGCGCAGCGGTCGATCGGTGCGGGCGCCGAGCGACGCGATGAGCGCCTTAGCCGTCTGTGTGTCCCGGGCGATCAGGGGGCCGACGACGTGGGTCTCCATGTTCGGCCACGCACCCGCGCAGCCGACGATCTCACCGTCCGCCTCCGCTACCCGCAGCTGGTCGGTGAATGCCGGAAGGCGGGTGAGTACGTGGGTGCGGTCCAGGCCGAAGATCTCTGTGTCGAGTCTGATGAGGGTCGGCAGGTCCTCCGCTGTCGCCGCCCGGGTGGTGATCCCCGAAGCCGCGGACCCGGTGTCCGAGGCGTCCGGAGTGAAGCGGCCCCTGACCATTTCGACACGGCCGGTCGTCTTGAAGCCGAGCTGTTCGTAGAGGAGGCGGCCGTTCGAGGTGGCGTGCAGAGTGAGCGGAGTGGTGCCCGCGGATTCGATGACGTTCCGCATCAGGTGGCGGCCGATGCCCTTGCGGGCATGGCGCTCTGCGACGAGCACCATGCCGATCGCCGAGAGTTCGGGGTTTTCGAGGGAGCCGTACTGGGTCACGACGCACGCGGCGATCAGTCCGGGGGCGTCGGGGTCGTCGATGCCGTAGCCCGTTCCGGCCGAGAGGAGCAGGCCCCATTTGTGCTCTTCACGGGGCCAGCCACGGTTCTCGGACAGATCGGCACAGGCTGCGAGATCGCGGGGAGTCAGCCTGCGGATGGGCAGTGCGGAGAGGGAAGGTGTCGACACGCGGGTCAGGCTGTCTGACGCATGACCTCGGCGTCCACCTTTTTGTGGGGAGAAGCACGTTGCTTTTGGCCATGTTGCTTCTGGTCGGGCTGATGCGAGGTGCGTAGACGCCGTCCTCGGCGGGTCAGCCCCCAGGGCTTGAGGACCGAGATGACCGTCATGAACAGATACGCGCTCAGCGAGACGATCGGACCGGCGATGAGGTCGGTCGAGGCTGCCAGGGGCTCTCCGGCGGAGACCTTCACTGCCGTGTCGTTGATCCCGGGGCGCAGGGCGAAGGTCGTGGCGGTGGTCGTGGCCAGGGTCAGCCAGAACTTCGTATGGACCCAGTGGTGCCGTGCCAGCCCCCAGGGTGTGCCGAGGGAGAGCAGGAGCCCGCTCAGCAGGGTGAGGAAGGCCAGCGGCAGGACGAGCCAGTCGGTGAACACCTTCATCGCGCGGACGGAGGCCTCGACGGTCGGGTGGGAGTCGGTGGTGATGGCTGCCGCGGCGAGCGCGACTAGACCGAGTGTGAGCCCCAGCCAGCCGGCGGAGGCGGCGACATGGACGACGAGGGTGGCCCGGCGTGCGGGGCGGCGTAGTTTCACGTGAAACACGGTGCCGGGAGCGTGCGGCCGGGGCGTCTGACAGAGGGAGTAACCGCGGGTACTAGCCTCGGCGTACATGGCACGCCTGGGGCGCCCTGGCTGACCGGCATCCGGGAGACCTGGAAGGCGCTCCGTGCGAACAGCGACTACTGCGCCGTTGTTTCGCTCTCTCCTTCGTTCTTCGTGGAGCGGTTGCTGGAGTGGGGAGCCCACGCCACGCACGGCTCGCTGTCCGACCTGGCTCTGTTCGCCGCCATGCCTGTTTCCGTCGCGGTGAACGCGGACGCCCGGCTGGTCGACCTGGCCACACATACGTATGTCGGGCGCGATTTGTGGAAGGCGTACGAACTGGTGCGCATTCCGGCGATAAAGGCACTCGATGAGGGGAGAGCCTTGAATTCCGAGTGACGGAAGGGGACTTGTGCGCTGAGCTGCGGCCGGTATGGTCGAATCCGGTTCAGGCCAAAGGTGAAGGCGATTCGAGCCGGGCGTGGACGTGCGCACCGAGGGGGCGGGACGTAGGTCAACAAAGCCTATCGAGGCGGCTGGATCGAGAACCCGTACTTCTCGCTTTGCCCAGTGGGCGAGCGGCGCAGCTGCGATGCTGCGGTTGAGGCGACTGCGGTCAATGTCACATTCCTCCCTACTTGTCCGTAACTCTTGGGGCGTCAGGGTTCAATGTGGTCGATATGGGCTGCCGGGGCAGAGCGGGGAACGCACGCACCTTCCGTTGCGGAAGTGCACGGACCGACTGAGAGATGTTCGAGGCGAGGCACAGCATGGACGCTCCGACCACCACGTCGGCGGGCAACGGCACTTCTGGGGACCGCGGCGGTTCCGGCGGCTGGTTCACGCCGCGTGTGGCGCCGCGGCGCCATGAGACGCGGGAGGACGTGGAATCGCCCGGCTCCACGCCGCAGACGGGGCACGCGCCCGCCGACGAGAGCGGTCAGCGGGAGGCGACACCGGGCCGGCGGGTGTCGACGATACGTCCGGTCGGCAGGCCCAGACCTGAGGGCGATGCCGCGCCCGGGCTTGGAACCGGGCGAATACGCCCCGCGGAGGCAGAGGCAGAGACCGGGCCTGTAGCCGAGGCGGAGCCCGTGGCCGAGGCAGAGCCTGTGACCGAGGCGGAGCCTGTGGCCGAGGCAGAAGCCGAGACCACGACCGGGTACGAGGCCGAGGGTGCGAACGAGGCCAGTCAGGTTGACGGTGCCGCGGGCGAGCACGAGGCTGACGGTGCCGCGGGCATGAACGAGGCTGGCAGTGCCGCAGATGTGAACAAGGCCGATGAGCCGGACGGTGCGTACGCAGTCGACGAAGTCGACCTTGACGAGAGTGCGTACGAGGCCGACCTTGCCGGTGATGTCGATGCCGATGCCGTGGGCGTGGCCGTGGTCGCGGACCGGGGTGAGAACGCCCCCGAAGGCCCCGACGCCCGGCCCGACGCCGCTGGGAGCGCCCCAGCCCCACCCGAGCCCTCCGAACGCGCTGACGCCCGGCAGGAACCCCCGCGCGCCGCTCTCGCCCCCGCCGAAGCCGCCCCCCACAGCCCGAACGCGTCCCCCGACGCCATCCTCGTACAGCGCACGATGGCCGAGATCGCGCCGATCTCCGACAAGGTCACCTCGTACTTCTACGCGCTGCTCTTCACCCGCCACCCCGATCTGCGGGCCCTGTTCCCGGCGGCGATGGACACCCAGCGCGACCGGTTGCTCAAGGCGCTGCTGACCGCGGCGGAGCACATCGACCACACCGAGACGCTCGTCGGCTATCTGCGCAACCTCGGGCGCGGGCATCGCAAGTACGGCACCAAGGCCGAGCACTACCCGGCCGTCGGTGAGTGTCTGATCGGCGCGCTGAGCCGGTACGCGAGTTCGGTCTGGGACGACGACACCGAGGCCGCCTGGGTCCGCGCGTACACGACGATCTCGCAAATCATGATCGACGCGGCTGCCGAGGACGAACTGCGCGCGCCCGCCTGGTGGTACGCGGAAGTCGTCGCGCACGACCTCAGGACGTCGGACATCGCTGTCGTCACCGTGCGCCCCGACCAGCCCTACGCCTTTCTCGCCGGCCAGTACACAAGTCTGGAAACCCCCTGGTGGCCCCGCGTCTGGCGGCACTACTCCTTCGCGTCGGCGCCGCGCTCCGACGGACTGCTCTCCTTCCATGTGAAGGCGGTCCCGGCGGGCTGGGTCTCCAACGCCCTCGTGCACCACGCCCGCCCGGGCGATGTGCTCAGGCTCGGTCCGCCCGCAGGTTCCATGACCGTGGACCACTCGACCGACAGCGGTCTGCTGTGCCTGGGCGGCGGCACCGGCATCGCGCCCATCAAGGCGCTCGTGGAGGATGTCGCCGAGCACGGCAGACGACGCCCGGTCGAGGTCTTCTACGGCGCGCGCACCGATCACGACCTGTACGACATCGACACCATGCTGCGCCTCCAGCAGAGCCATCCGTGGCTGGCCGTCCGCCCGATCGTCGACAACCGGGCGGCCCAGCTGCCCGACGTGGTGCGCGAGTACGGACCGTGGACCGAGTACGACGCCTATCTTTCGGGCCCGCCCGGCATGATCCGCAGCGGAGTGGACGCCCTTCGGGACGTGGGCATTCCCGCGGGCCGCATCCGGCACGACTCGGTGGAGGAACTGGTGGCGGCGGGCGACCAGCTCGCGTGAACCAGCCCCACCTGATGCTGTTTCGCGGGCATCAGCCCAGGTCGGGCGCGTGCATCGCGCGTACGCCCTCGATGTTGCCGTCCAGGTAGTGGCGCAGGGACAGCGGGACGAGGTGGACCGAGGCGATTCCGACGCGGGTGAACGGCACCCGTACGATCTCGTACTCGCCGGCGGGTTCGTCCACCTCGGGGCCGTGCCGCTGCCCCGTGTCCATCGACTCCAGATGGCAGACGAAGAAGTGCTGCACCTTCACACCCGTCGTGCCGCTGTCCTCGCCGATGTGCTCGACCGTGTCCACGAAGCACGGCACCACATCGGTGATCTTGGCGCCCAGTTCCTCATGCACTTCCCGGTGGAGCGCGTCGACCACGGTCGCGTCCTCCGCTTCCACGCCACCGCCCGGGGTGATCCAGTACGGATCCACACCCGGCTTGGTCCGCTTGATCAGGATCAGATGGTCCCCGTCGAGGAGGACGGCACGTGCGGTGCGCTTGACCACGGGTCGGACGGTCATGGGAGAAATGTGGCCCGGACTGTTCCACGTGAAACATCGTGAGCCGGGTGGAGGCCGCCTCAGGTCCAGTCGCTCGCAGCGTGCCGCAGCCACTCGTGCGCCCGCGCAATGTGCGGCATCGCGAGTGTGCCGGTGCGGACGACCAGGAAGTACGTACGCAGTGGTGGAACCGCCGGGTCGAGCAGGGCCACGACGTCTCCGCGTTCCAGGGCGTCGGCGCACAAATAGCGGGGCAGTACGGCGAGCCCGGCGCCGGTGGTGACACAGGCCAGCACCGCCCGCAGATCCGGCACGATCACGGCACCCGAGGCGGCAGGCCGGGAGTCGAAGACGGCGGCCCAGTAGCGCGACACGAGCGGCAGTGACTCGTGGACCTCGACCACCGGCAGCTTCTCCACGGCCCCGGCACCCTTGCGGCGCAGCTTGCCGGGGCCGATGCGGGCGGCCCAGCGCGGGGAGGCGACGAGCACATGCTCCTCGTCGCACAGAGGGGTCGCGGTGAGCAACGCGCCGCGCGGCCGGGCGGTGGTGAGGGCCAGGTCGTGATGGCCGGCGGCAAGACCCTCCAGGACCTCCTCCGCGTTGCCGAATGAGGCACGCAGGGCGAACCCGTGGCCGTCGTCGCCCGTGAGCGCGGTGAGGGCCGGAAGGGCGCGCCCCGCGGTGAACTCCGGTGGTCCGGCGAGGTGCAGCGTACGGTCCGAGGAGTCCTCGTGGAGCCCCTCCTCGGTGATCTCGACGAGGGCGTCGAGGTGTGGGGCGGCCTTGTGGGCGAGCTCGTCGCCCATGGTCGTGGGGGTCACGCCGCGAGCCTGGCGCAGGAACAGCGGTCGGCCCAGCTGCCGCTCCAAGGCGCGGATCTGGGAGGTCACCGCGGGCTGGGAGAGCCCGAGGAGAGCTGCCGCGCGCGTGAAGGACCCGGCCCGGTGGACGGTCACGAAGGTGCGCAGCAGGGCCAGATCCATGGTGCAGCCGTCCTCTCCAGTCAGCCCCCGCGCACCGCGCAACTATAAATTTGTCGATAGGTTGCTGTCGCTACTGTGATTGGACACTGACACAGAGTCAACTAGCCTTGTTCGCGCGGTTCTTCGCGCGCAGAACCGGGGCGGCCCGAGCCACGAGGGGGGAGGTTCGGGCCGTCCGTTGTACGTAGGCGGCTCCCCTCGGGGCCCGCCACGTCGTCCCCTGCGTCCCGGCGGCCGCGAGGCCGCCGCGATCGGACCGGGCTCAGTTCTTCGACTCGTCCAGGGCCCGCAGCACGTCCGCTACGAGGTCCTCGGGGTCTTCCGCCCCCGCGGAGAAGCGGATGAAGCTCTCCGCTACGGCGTCCCCGCCCCACCGACCGCGCCGCTCGGCGGTGGAGCGTACGCCACCGAAGCTCGTCGCGTCGTCCACGAGCCGCAGCGCCGCGAGGAAACGCTCGGCACGCGCGCGCGAGGGCAGTTCGAACGACACCACGCACCCGAAGCGCCGCATCTGCTTCTGCGCGATCTCGTACGAGGGGTCGTCGGGCAGCCCCGGATAGCGCAGGCCGGTCACCTCGGCCCGCGTCCGCAGCGCCTCGGCAAGGGCCAGGGCGTTCGCGTTCTGCCGGTCGACGCGCAAGGGGAGCGTGGCGAGGGAGCGGTGGGCCAGCCAGGCCTCCATGGGGCCCGGAATCGCCCCGACGATCTTGCGCCAGCGCCGTACGGTGGCCATCAGCTCGGCGTCGCGGCCGGTCACGTACCCGAGCAGGATGTCGCCGTGTCCGGTGAGCTGCTTGGTGCCACTGGCCACGGAGAAGTCGGCGCCGAGGTCGAGGGGGCGCTGGCCGAGCGGGGTGGCGAGGGTGTTGTCGACGGCGACAAGGGCACCGCGCGCGTGGGCGGCGTCGGCCAGGCGACGCACGTCACAGACGTCGAGGCCCGGGTTGGACGGGGTCTCGATCCACAGGAGACGGGCGCCGTCGAGGACGTCGAGCTGCGCGTCGCCGCCGGTGGGCGCGGTACGGACCTCGATGCCGTACGCGATGAGCTGCTCCCGCACGAGCGGCAGCGCCTGGTAGCCGTCGTCCGGCAGGACTACGGCGTCGCCGGCGCGGAGCTGGGAGAAGAGCACCGCGGAGATCGCCGCCATGCCGGACGCGAAAACGAGTGTCTCCGCGGCGGGAGCGCTCTCCCCGGCCGCGCCCTCCCGGGCGTCACCGTGGGGGGTGCCGTGCCCGCCGGGCGGTTCCGGGGACTCCAGTTCCCCGATGGCACGCTCCAGACGGGTCCAGGTCGGGTTGGAGTCGCGGCCGTACGTGTAGGGGCCGGTGGGCTCGCCGGAGAGGTGGAAGTGGGCCGCGAACACCGGGCCCGGCAGGGTCGGCTCGTACTGCGCGGGGTCGGGCAGCCCGGCACGCACGGCGCGGGTGCTGTCTCCGGGGCCTCCGCTGTCCCTAGCACCCCTGGTGCCCCCGGTGTTCCAAATTTTCCCGGTGTCTTCACGGCCCCGCGCGGCGTGGGCAGCGTCCGCGACGCCGGGCGTGTGCTCCCGTGCCGGTGCCGGTGCCGGTGCCGGGTCTGGTATCCGCTCCCCGTCCGTCATGCCGCTCGTCCTTCCACCGCGTCCCGTACCGCTTCGAGCAGGCCTTCGCTCGCCGCTTCCACCATTGTCAGGCACTCCTCGAACCCGTCGACCTCGCCGTAGTAGGGGTCGGGAACGTCCAGGTCACCGCCTGCCGACGCGTCGTACGAACGCAGCAGACGGACCTTGTCGGCGTCCTCCGGGGTCGACGCCAGGCGGCGCAGGGAGCGCTGGTGGCCCCGGTCGAGGGCGATCACCAGGTCGAGCCGGGCGAACCAGTCCGCCTGGAACTGGCGGGCCACGTGCTCGGTCTCGAACCCGGCGGAGTCCAGGACGGCGACGGTACGCGGGTCGGCACCGTCCCCCTCGTGCCAGCCGTCGGTGCCCGCGCTGTCCACCACGACGACCCCGTCGAGGCCCGCGTCACGCACCCGCGCGCGGAACACCGACGCGGCCATGGGCGAGCGGCAGATGTTGCCGGTGCACACGAAGCAGACGGCGAAAGCCTCGGGAACGGAGGTTCCGGGCGGCACGGGTGTCCCGGACGGTCCGGGGGTGCCGGACGATACGGGAGTTCCGGTCGAGGCGGATGTTCTGGACAAGGCGGAGGTTCCGGGTAATGCGGATGTTCCGGACGGTGTGGGTGGCACGGAGGAGGAATGAGGCATGGCGTGCGGGTCAGTCCTTGTGGTCGGGGAGCGCGACGTTCAGTGCCCAGGACACGATCGAGATGATCAGGCCACCCAGTACGGCGGTCCAGAACCCCTCCACGTGGAAGCTGACGTCCAGTTTGTCGGCGAGCCACGAGGTGAGGAGCAGCATCAGGGCGTTGACCACCAGTGTGATCAGGCCGAGCGTCAGGATGAACAAGGGGAAGGTCAGGACCTGCACGATCGGCTTGACCAGGAAGTTCACCAAGCCGAACAGCAGGGCGACCGCGAGCAGCGTGAGGGTCTTCTTGCCCGTGCTGTCACCGGTGAGCGTGATCTTGTCGAGCAGCCACACCGCGACGGCCAGGGCCACCGCGTTGGCGAGCGTCTTGACTACGAAATTCTTCATGTGTCTGATCGTGGCAGACGAAGGTCAACAGAGGTCGGTGCACGACCCGGGGCAAGGGGCAGACAGAGCGATGAAGGCTTTCCGACTGGACGAGCTGGAAGCGGAGCGGGCCGCGAACGACGGCGCGTATCTGCAATTTCTCCGTGAGCGGAACATGTCGGTCGGGCTCTACGCGCTGAATGCGGGCGAGAACGACCCGCAGCAGCCGCACGGGCAGGACGAGGTGTACATGGTCGTCAGCGGCCGTGCTTCGATCACGGTCGGGATGGAGACGACGGAGGTAGCGCGCGGCAGTGTCGTGTACGTACCGGCCGGGGCGCCGCACAAGTTCCACCACATCAGCGAGGACCTGCGGGTTCTGGTCGTTTTCTCGCCGCCGGAGCGGTGAGGCCGGGACGGGACCGGGACGGGCCCGGACGGTGCCAGCCCTCGCGAGCACTCAGGCCCTCCCCGAGCACCCCGCCCGGGTGGCCAGGTATAGGGACTCAGGTATCGGGACCCAGGTGTTGGGACTCAGGTCTAGGGGGCCAGGTCTAGGGGTTCCCTAGGGGGAGAGTCAGGGGAGGACAAGGGCTCACGCCGCCCCGAACTGGCCTTTTCCGTCCTAGCATCGAATGCATGAAGTGGGAAATCTGCACATGAGCGGATTTCCCGGAAGCTGCGGAGAAAGGTAAGGCAAGGGCAATGCGAGAGATCTTCACGGGTATGCCGTGGTGGGTGAAGTGGATCGCGGTGCCGGTCATCGCCCTGGTCGTCTTCGGCAGCCTGATAGCGAGCGTCATCGGCTTCGTCTTCGGCCTGCTCTTCAAGCTGCTGCTCTTCGTGGCCCTGGTCGGCGGAGTCGTCTACGTGGTACGGAAGTTCATATCCAGCTCATCCTCGTCACGCGGCGACTGGTGAGCACCGGAGCACCGGAGCACCGGAGCACCGGAGCAGCGAGCTCACGAGCAGCGAGTTCAAGAGCGGTGAGCACGCGCCGAGCGAGCCGCAGCGACGCCTGGCGAGCAACAGGCGACGGACGACGACGCAGCGCCTGGTGAGAGGGCGAACGCCGAGTCCCTCCCCAGGGGGAAGTTTTCCGCCACGGCGCCCCACGCCGGGGGCCAGGGGTTAGAGTCCGAAAACCGACGCGGGCTCACCCCCGCAGGCGGGCCCACTGCGCCACTCTCATGCCTCCGGGCGGAGGTGGACCCCCATGTGCTCCGGGAGTGACCCATGGCCGCGGTTGACGACGCACCCCGTGACACCCAGCCGAGCGAACGCGCAGGTGACGCACCTTCGAGCGGCGACGACACGTCAACTCCGCCGAACAGCAAGCGCGTTCCGTGGCCCCGTAGCAACGGATCCGACACCACCACAGCGCCCGAGGGTGTCGGCCCCACCCTCATCGGCTCCGTGCAGCGTGCGATGCGGCTCCTGGAGGCAGCCGCCACGCACCCGAACGGGGCGCCGGCGAAGCAGTTGGCCCGCGAGGCCGGCCTCGCACTGCCGACGGCGTACCACCTGCTGCGGACGCTGAACCACGAGGGTTATCTGCGAAGGGAGAAGGGGGTGTTCGTGCTCGGTGCCGCGACCGAGCGGCTCAGTGCCGGAGCGGCGGAGCAGAAGCGTCGCGCCGTGATCGCAGAGACCCTGGCGCACTGGTGCGAGCTCATCGGGGTGCCCGTCTACTTCGCGATCTACCGGGACGGTGAGATCGAAGTCGTGTCCGTGGCCGACACCGCGGGCGCACCTGCGGTAGAGGAGTGGGCCGACTTCCGGGAGACGGGTCACGCCCACGCGATCGGGCAGTGTCTGCTCGCTCAACTCGACGACGGGGAGCGACGGAACCACCTGGACCGCCACCCGGTGCGCTCGCTCACGCCGAACACGGTGCGTGACGATCGGACGTTGCTGCGCCGACTGGACGCGCTGGGGCGGATGACTCCGGTGGTGGAGCAACAGGAGTACGCGCTGGGGACGGTGTGCGCCGCGATCCCGGTCACGGTGGGCACGACCGCGGGCACGATGGCCATCTCCGTGCCGTCCTCGCAGGCCTACCGGCTGAAACCGGCGACGCGCCTGTTGCAGGAAGAGACCGGAAAGCTACTACGGACACTCGCCTTCTCTATCAGCATCTGAAAACTCACTCCTTGTGATCTGGTGTGCACGTTAAGCAAGATGCCAAGAGTGTCAGGGAGTTGGTTCCTGCCACCTCAAAGCTACTGACGGGGTAGACGGCGATGCGAGAGTCGGTCCAGGCAGAGGTCATGATGAGCTTCCTTGTGTCGGAGGAGCTGTCGTTCCGTATCCCGGTGGAGCTGCGCTACGAGACGTGCGATCCCTATGCCGTGCGGCTGACCTTCCACCTCCCCGGAGACGTCCCGGTGACCTGGGCGTTCGGGCGGGAGTTGCTGGCGGACGGGGTGGGCAGGGCGTGCGGGGACGGGGATGTGCGCATCTCGCCGACGGGCCCCGACCCGTTGGACGAGGCGTTGATCCGGCTGCAAGTGGGGCATGACCAGGCCCTGTTCAAGGTGGGCATTCCGCCGTTGCTCGCCTTTCTCGACCGGACGGACAAGCTGGTGCCGCTGGGGCAGGAGCGGTCGCTGGTCGACTTCGAGACGCATCTCGACGAGGCCCTGGACCGGATCCTCGCGGAGCAGAGCGCTGGCTGACTCGGCGTCCTCAACGAACCCTGGCAGGTGGCGGACCAGGGCATTTCATGGCACTTGGGCCGTGCCGGGGTCGACGCCGGTGCTGGAGCAGGGGCCGGGGCCGGGACTGGGACCAAGGGCTCACGTCTTGCGGCGGCGGCCCTTGCCTGCCAAGGAGGGGCGACGAGGTGCCGGGCGGCCCGGGGAGGCGGGGGGCGTGGTTCCGGGCGGGGTCGGCGACGGGGGCGTGGGGGCGGACAACGAGGGGGTGGTGGGGCCGGGGCGGTCGGCGGAGACGACCAGGGCCGCGAGCGCGGTGGTGACGGGAACGGAGGCGACGAGACCGATGGACCCGATGAGGGTGCGGACGATCTCCTCGGCCACGAGTTCGCTGTTGGCGACGGTGCCGACACTGCTCTGGGCGATGGAGAACAGCAGCAGGAGGGGCAGCGCGGCGCCCGCGTAGGCGAGGACGAGGGTGTTCACGACGGAGGCGATGTGGTCGCGGCCGATGCGGATGCCCGCGCGGTACAGACCGCGGCGGCCCATCGTCGGGTTGGCCTGATGGAGCTCCCAGACCGCGGAGGTCTGGGTGACGGTGACGTCATCGAGCACGCCCAGGGAGCCGATGATGACACCGGCGAGCAGCAGGCCGCTCATGTCGATGTCGGGGTACAGGCCGTGGATCAGGCCGGTGTTGTCGTCCGTGTTGCCGGTGAGGGAGGCCCAGCCGATGAACAGGGAGCCGAGCAGGCCGATGAGCAGGAGGGAGACCAGGGTGCCGAGCACCGCGACGGATGTGCGCGCGGTCAGGCCGTGGCACATGTAGAGCGCGCACAGCATGATGGCGCTCGCCCCGACCACGGCGACGACGAGCGGGTTCGAGCCCTGGAGGATCGCCGGGAGGATGAAGAAGGTCAGGACCAGGAAGCTCACCGCGAGGGCGACCAGGGCCATGACACCCCGCAAGCGGCCCACGGCGACGACCGCGAGGGCGAAGATGCCGGCGAGCAGGGCCATGGGGACCTTGCGGTTCACATCGGTGACCGAGTATTGCAGGTCCTTGGGGGCCTTGGGCTCGTAGGCGACCACCAGGTCCTGGCCCTTGCGCAGTTGCCGGGGGGCGTCGGGCTGGACGATCTCCGTGAAGGTGCGGCCCTTGTCGGGTCCGCTGGTGACCTTGATCGTGGCGCGGCCGCAGGTGCCCTGGGTGCGGGCCTCGGCGGACTGCCCCTCGGCGGTGGAGGTGTCGCCGCCCGGCGGGGTCTGCGAAGGGTTGAGGTCCTTGCAGGGGAGCTTGTCCAGCTTGGTCACGGTGGCCGACTGGGTCTGCCGGTCGAAGCCGACGCCGGTGCGTTCGTGGGCGGGCGCGCCGCCCGGCCACAGCACCACCAGGCCGACGAGGACCGCTGCGGCGAAGGGGATGAGGACGGCGGCGATGACCTTGCGCAGGTGCTGGGACACGGGGGCTGCGGGGCCATGACTGTGGCTGTGGCCGTGCGGCTCCGGGGTGGGGGGCCCGGTGGGCGTAGGTGTCGTCGTCACGGCCCGATCATCGCAAGAACGGTGGGGGCCCTCTGTTCACCGCGCCCGATGGGACGCTAGCGTGGAGGCACCTTTGCAATCGCGGGAGCTCGGAGCACCGGGCTGAGAGGGCGCTGACCTCCGTACGAACGGGCAGATACCGGTTCGGACCGTACGGAAACGGCTGCGTCGACCGCCGAACCTGTTACCGGGTAATGCCGGCGTAGGGAGTAGGTCTCATGACCACATCGGACGCACGCACGCCTGCCTCCAGCACCGAGGGTGCCGGGGGCGGGAAGTCCAACGGCTGGCACAAGGCGTATGTGGCGGGCCCGGAGGGCTCGCGCACGGATCTGCGGGTGCCGGTCCGCCAGGTGCACCTCACCAACGGCAAGGCCGTGACGCTGTACGACACCTCGGGGCCGTACACCGACCCCGATATCGACACCGACGTCCGCCGGGGCCTCGCACCGCTCCGGGAGAACTGGATCATCGCCCGCGGTGACACGGAGGAGTACGCGGGCCGTCCGGTCCGCCCCGAGGACGACGGCATCAAGCACACCTCGCCCCGCGGAGGCCTGAAGAACCTCGACGCGGTGTTCCCCGGCCGCCCGCGCCAGCCGCGCCGGAGTCGCGACGGGCAGGCCGTGACGCAGCTCGCGTACGCGCGGCGGGGGGAGATCACGCCCGAGATGGAGTACGTGGCCATCCGGGAGAGCATGGCGCCCGAGGTGGTGCGGGACGAGATCGCCGCGGGCCGGGCGGTGCTTCCCGCGAACGTGAACCACCCGGAGATCGAGCCGATGATCATCGGCAAGAAGTTCCTGGTGAAGGTCAACGCCAACATCGGCAACTCCGCGGTCACGTCCTCCATCGAGGAGGAGGTGGACAAGATGACGTGGGCCACGCAGTGGGGTGCCGACACGGTCATGGACCTGTCCACCGGCCGGAACATCCACACGACCCGCGAGTGGGTCCTGCGCAACTCCCCCGTGCCGATCGGCACGGTGCCGCTGTACCAGGCCTTGGAGAAGGTCGACGGCCGGGCCGAGGAGCTCAGCTGGGAGATCTACAAGGACACGGTCATCGAGCAGGCCGAGCAGGGCGTGGACTATATGACGGTGCACGCGGGCGTGCGCCTTCCGTTCGTGCCGCTCACCGCGAACCGCAAGACCGGTATCGTCTCGCGCGGTGGTTCGATCATGGCGGCCTGGTGCCTGGCGCACCACAAGGAGAGCTTCCTCTACGAGCACTTCGAGGAGCTGTGCGAGATCCTCGCCGCGTACGACGTGACGTACTCGCTCGGCGACGGACTCCGGCCCGGGTCGATCGCGGACGCCAACGACGAGGCGCAGTTCGCGGAGTTGCGCACGCTCGGGGAACTCAACCGGATCGCCAAGCGTCATCACGTACAGACGATGATCGAGGGCCCCGGTCACGTCCCGATGCACAAGATCAAGGAGAACATCGACCTCCAGCAGGAGATCTGCGAGGAGGCGCCGTTCTACACGCTGGGCCCGCTGACCACGGACATCGCTCCCGCCTACGACCACATCACCTCCGGCATCGGCGCCGCGATGATCGGCTGGTGGGGCACGGCGATGCTCTGCTACGTCACGCCGAAGGAGCACCTCGGCCTGCCCAACCGCGACGACGTGAAGACCGGCGTCATCACGTACAAGATCGCGGCGCATGCGGCGGACCTCGCCAAGGGGCACCCGGGGGCGCAGGACTGGGACGACGCGCTCTCGGACGCCCGCTTCGAGTTCCGGTGGGAGGACCAGTTCAACCTTGCCCTCGACCCGGTCACGGCACGGGAGTTCCACGACGAGACGCTGCCCGCCGAGCCGGCGAAGACGGCGCACTTCTGCTCGATGTGCGGGCCGAAGTTCTGCTCGATGAAGATCTCGCAGGACATCCGGCGTGAGCACGGCACCACGCAGACGGAGATCGAGGAGGGCATGCAGCAGAAGTCCGAGGAGTTCGCGGCGGCGGGGAACCGGGTCTATCTGCCGTTGGCCGACTGAGCCCACAGCACGATTACCCCCACAGCACGGTTACCCCCACAGCACGGTTACCCCCACAGCACGGGTACCCCCGCGGCGCGGGGCTGGGCAGACTGGCCGCATGACTGCCAGTTCCCTGCGCAAGGGTGCCAATCTTCCCGTCGCCTCTCCCGCGGTACGTGCCGAGCTCGCCTGGTCCGACGGACAGGCGTCCGGTCGGTCCGGCGGCCGGACGAACCTGCTCGTCCGGCGGCCGGACGAACCTGCTCCCGGTCAGTCCGGCCGGTGCTCGGGACCGCCGTAGTCCGGGCTCGAGAAGTCCGGACTGGTGTAGCTCGGACGCGTTCCGGTGGTCGAGCCGCCGTCCGGGCTGCTGAAGCCCGGCCTGTGGTAGCCCAGTTGCGGCATGCGCCCGGCAGGTCCCGCGGACGGCGTGCGGGGCGTGGGCGCCGCCGTGGCGTCCGGGTCCGCGAGCGCCTCGCGCAGGAAGGGCAGGATGCCCCGCTCGAGAAGCGCCCGGCACCAGGCTTCCCTGGCCCGCTCCACCGCCTCGTCCCGCTCATGGTGCGAGCCTGCCTGAAGAGAGGTGGAGCCGTTGCGCAGGGCGGTGAGGAGCAGACCGACCGCGGCGACCAGGATGGCGCCCGCCGTGAGCGCGCCGAACAGCCACCCGGCGGTGAGCAGGGTGTCCGCGAAGGCGGGCTCGGGGTCGAGCATCTTCAGGATGTAGCCGACGAGCAGGAAGATCGCGGCGGCCGCCCCGGCGAGGACGGGCGCGAGCACCGCGACCACGGCGACCAGACCGGCGCCCGCGGTTTCGGTGACCTCGCCCATGGTGGTGGCGAGGCCTATACCGCCGGAGCCGGACTCGGGCGAGTCGGATCCGGATCCGCTCCTTTCACGCATCGTTGTCGCGGATGAGGGCCCGGGGTCGCGCAGTTCCTCGCGGGCCTTCACATAGTGGTGGTACTCGGTCGCGGCGGCAGCCGTGATCAGTGCGGTGGCGCTGAGAGCCATGGTGCGCAGCTGCTCGGGATTGAGTCGCTGGCCCACCGCGGCCAGCTCCGGGCGGTTCGGTGCGGTGCGCAGCGCCTCATCGAGGACCCGCTCGTACTGGGGGCGGTCCTCATTGAGCAGGTGTGGAGCGCTGTTCATGTGCATCCCCCGATGCTCCGTAGGGCTTGGGGCTCGCATGGTTACGAGCCGTCGGGCAGAAACGGAGGGGAGCCTGCTACGGATAAGGCGATGGTAGAGCGGTGACGGCACGCGGTGACAGGGGTTATCAAGAATTGGCCCTCTGGCCAGCGTGATCCTGTATGGAGGCACGTGCCCCGTGAACGTTCGGGATGAACGTTCAGTTCCCCAGTGGAAGTTGGCAGACCAGTAGCTTTCCGGCCATGGTCACGCCGCCGTCCATGGCGATGGCCAGGCCGTCCGCGTAGACGTGCGGGCCCTCGATGACCGGGCGCCCGTCGTCGTCCCCGTCGTACTCGGAGCCGACCTCGCCGAGGAGGTAGGGGATGGGGCTGTGGCCGTGGACGATGCGGCTGCCGCCGTACACGTCGAGGAGTTCGCGTACGGCGGTGGGGCCCGAGTCGTCGCGGAAGGCGAAGCGCTTGGTGAACTTGCGGAACAGGTCCCAGTACTCGTCCGCGTCGTTGCGTGTGAGCGCCTCGCGGATGGTGTCGTTGACCTCTTCGATCGAGTCACCGTAGTCGAGGTAGGCGGTCGTGTCGGAGTGCACGAGCAGGTGCCCGTCCTCCTCCTCGATGGCGTCGAGGCGGGCCATCCATTGCAGGTGGTGGTCCTCCAGGCGCTCCATGTCGGCCCGCTGGCCGCCGTTGAGGAGCCAGGCGGCCTGGAACGTGGCGGTGCCCGCGCCGGAGTTGACCGGGGTGTCCCCGAACTTCTTGGCGCCGATGAGCAGCAGCTCGTGGTTGCCCATGAGCGCCTTGCAGTAGCCGCCCGCGGCGGCGGCCTCCGCGGAGAGCCGCATCACGAGGTCGATGACGCCGATGCCGTCGGGGCCGCGGTCGGTGAAGTCGCCGAGGAACCACAGGCGCGTGTTGCCGGCGGACCAGGTGCCGTCGGCGTCGATGAGGCCCTCGGCCGCGAGGGCGGCGAGCAGCTCGTCCAGGTAGCCGTGCACGTCACCGACGACGTACAGCGGACCCAGGCCGTCGCCTTCCGGGGCGGGCGGCGGCTCCGGCATCTCCCGCACCTCGACCAGGGTGTCACCGCGGTTGATCACCGGAAGGTCGCGCTCGGTGGGCGTGTAGCCCTCCGGGACCTCACCGGCGGATCCGGGGTGCGCGGTGGCCTGCGTCTCGGCCTGGGGCTGTACGGGGGCCTGCCGGTCCTGTACGGGCGCATGCTGCGGCACGGACGCCTGCTGGGGCTGTACGGGGGCCTGCTGAGCCTGCGCGGGCGTAACCTGCGCGGGCGGAACCGGCCCCTGCCCGAGCCCCTCCGCGGGCGGAACCTGCGCGAGGCCCTGCTCGGGCGCGAACCCCTGATCAGGCGCGAACCCTCGGTCGGGGTCGGCCCCAGGCGCACCGCCCTGCTCCTGCGCGGCGGGCAGGTCGGTCTCACGGACGCCTTCATAGACGTACGCGGGCACGCGGAAGTCACGCAGCGTCGCCGTCCGCACCTCGGGTCCCTGACCGGCCCCCTGAGTCATCGACCCCTCCACCACCATCGCGCCGCATCTGCACCGGGATCGGACTGCCTGGTCGCAGCGGCCCGCGGTGTCGTCCGCCCATCATAGGAATGCGGCTGTCGCTGTGTGGTGCACCAGGGGTGGTGAATCGGTGCGGGGAACCGGTTCACTGCGCTTTTCTCCCGAATTGGCCCGAGGTTTCCCCCTGCTTTTCCGCAGGTGGCGGGCCCCGGGCCGGTCGGAGGGAACGGGGTCAGCTGTGGCCGGGGGACCGCGGCGGGCTGACCGTCGTACGGGGTGGACGTCGCTCGGACGAGGTGCGCACGATCAGTTCGGTCGGTATCACCTGCTCGACGGGTCGCCCGGCGTCGAGCCCCTCGATGGCGTCGATGAGGAGCTGGACGACGGCGGTGCCGATGCGGCGCGGCTTCAGCGAGAGCGTGGTGATGGGCGGTTCGGTGGTGGCGTACACGGTGGACTCGCTGCAACACACGAGCAGCAGGTCGTCGGGTACGCGCAGGCCGTAGCGGCGGGCGGCGGCGAGCAGGTCGGTCCCGTTCGGGTCGAACAGGCCGTACACCGCGTCCGGGCGGTCCGGGCGGGCGAGCAGCCGGTCGGCTGCGACGGCGCCCGCACAGGGGTCGTGCGCGGGGTAGGACTCGTACACCGGGTCCTGGCCGACGCGCTCGCACCAGCGCAGATAGGCGGTGGTGGAGAGATGGGTGTAGGTGTCCGTGGTGGTGCCGGTGAGCAGGCCGATGCGGCGCGCGCCGGCCGCCGCGAGGTGTTCGAGGATCTCCAGGACGGCGGCCTCGTGGTCGTTGTCGACCCAGGCCGTGACCGGGAGCGAACCGGCGGGGCGGCCGTCGGAGACCACCGGCAGACCCTGCCGCACCAACTCGCTGACCACCGGGTCGTGGTCGGAGGGATCGACGACGACGGTGCCGTCGAGGGCGACGTTCGACCACACGTCGACGGGGCTGCGGCGCGAGGTGGCGGGGAGGATGACCAGGGCGTAGCCCCGGGCGAGCGCGGCCGAGGTCGCGGCTCTCGCCATCTCCGCGAAGTACGCGAATTCCGTGAAGGTGAAAGGTTCATCCCCGTACGTCGTCACGGTGAGGCCGATGAGGCCCGACTTACCGGTACGGAGGGTTCGGGCCGCGGCCGACGGGCGGTAGCCCAGGCGGTCGGCGACCTCGCGGACATGGCGTCGCGTGGCGTCGGGCAGCCTGCCCTTGCCGTTGAGGGCGTCTGAGACAGTCGTGATGGAGACACCGGCTGCCGCGGCGACGTCTCTGATACCCGCTCGGCTTTGCCGGTTGCCCCGGCGGGAGGTCTCCGCTCGGCTCACCTGGTGCTTCCCTGCTGCTGTCATGGCGAGCCGATAGTAGGGCTCATGGGGGTGGGTAGTGCGGACGCATATGCACCCGTTGACAGGCACGTTTCTGCATGGCGGAAAACGTGCAATGACCTTGGAAACACAGGGAGTTGGGCGCACAGTTAGGCATCGGTACCTTGTCGTCGCGCAAGGGCCTGCCAAATGACCCAGGTCTCGAAGAGGTCTCAACTCACCTTCACGGGTGATGCGCGCCACGGAGTGAGCCACCGGCGCGTGCCGGAGCGGGATGCGCTCCCCCTGACGCCGAGCGCTGCTGCCCCGGGGACGGCCCCCGGGAGAGCCCCTGGGACAGCCCTCCGGGGCGGGTGCTCTCCGAGGGCGGACCGGTGCCATTGTCCGGACCGGGACCGACAGCCCGTGCGCAGCCGGGACCGACAGCTCATGCGCAGCCGGGACCGACAGCTCATGCGCAACCGAGACCGACAGCCCATTCGCAGCGGCGCCGAATCCTCATAAGGTGAGAATCATTGAAGTTCGGATGATCACGAGGAGGACCGCGGTGAGCGAGACGAGCCCGAGGCTGCGCGCCGAGCTGGAGGGTATCCCCACCTACAAGCCGGGCAGGCCCGCCGCGGCCGGCGGCCCGGTGGCCTTCAAGCTGTCCTCGAACGAGAACCCCTACCCGCCGCTGCCCGGCGTCATGGAGAGCGTGCTGGCCACGGCCGGGAGCTTCAACCGCTATCCCGACATGGCCTGCACCGGTCTGATGAGCGAGCTGGCCGACCACTTCGGTGTGCCCGTCTCGCACCTCGCCACCGGCACCGGTTCTGTCGGCGTCGCCCAGCAGCTGGTGCAGGCGACCGCGGGCCCGGGCGACGAAGTGATCTACGCCTGGCGCTCCTTCGAGGCGTACCCGATCATCACGCAGGTCAGCGGCGCCACGTCGGTACGGGTGCCGCTGACGCCGGGTGAGGTGCACGACCTGGACGCGATGGCCGCCGCGATCACCGACCGCACGCGCCTCATCTTCGTCTGCAACCCCAACAACCCCACCGGCACGGTGGTGCGCCGGGCCGAGCTCGAACGCTTCCTGGACCGGGTGCCGAGCGATGTCCTGGTCGTGCTCGACGAGGCGTACCGGGAGTTCATCCGCGATGCCGACGTGCCGGACGGCCTGGAGATCTACCGCGACCGGCCGAACGTCTGCGTGCTGCGTACGTTCTCCAAGGCCTACGGCCTCGCGGGCCTGCGGGTCGGCTTCGCGGTCGGCCACGAGCCGGTGGCCGCGGCGCTGCGCAAGACGGCGGTGCCCTTCGGCGTGAGCCAGCTGGCACAGGACGCGGCGGTGGCCTCCCTGCGTGCCGAGGACGCGCTGATGGAGCGGGTCGGCGCGCTGGTGGACGAGCGCACCCGGGTGGTCGACGCGCTGCGTGCTCAGGGCTGGACGGTCCCGGAGACGCAGGCGAACTTCGTGTGGCTGCGCCTGGACGACCGTACGGTCGACTTCGCGGCGGCCTGTGAGAAGGCCGGGGTGGTGGTGCGGCCGTTCACGGGCGAGGGGGCGCGGATCACGATCGGGGAGACCGAGGCCAACGACATCTTCCTTCAGGCCGCGGAGGCGTTCCGCAAGGAGCTGTAGGCGCAGCGGCCCGACCCAGGAGCGGCCCGACCCAGGAGCGGCCCGACCCCGGAGCGGTCCGACCCCGGTCCGGTCCGACCCCGGTCCGGCCCGACGCGGGCCGGACCGCGAAGCCGAACCGAGGGGCCGACGGCAGGAGACTGCGCCGTCGGCCCCTTCGCCATGCCCGGTCCCGGGCACCCCGCGCGGCTGCCCACCCCGTCCCCCCGGTAAGGGGGACCCCCAGTTCGGAGATCGTCCGCTCGTACGACATAATGCTTGTGAATGTGAACGCGTTCACAAGCGTGTCCTACTTGCTCCGGGGATGTCCCTGACAAAAGGAGCAAAACGCCGGTTCGACCACGGCACGTAAGGAGAAGTCGACGTGGACCTGGCTCTGGCGCCGGAAACCCTGGCGCGATGGCAGTTCGGCATCACCACCGTCTACCACTTTCTCTTCGTCCCCCTGACGATCTCCCTGGCCGCCCTCACGGCGATCCTCGAGACGGCCTGGGTGCGGACGGGCAAGGAGCACTACCTCAGAGCGACCAAGTTCTGGGGCAAGCTGTTCCTGATCAACATCGCGATGGGCGTCGTCACGGGCATCGTGCAGGAGTTCCAGTTCGGCATGAACTGGTCCGACTACTCGCGCTTCGTCGGTGACGTCTTCGGTGCCCCGCTGGCCTTCGAGGCGCTGATCGCCTTCTTCTTCGAGTCGACCTTCATCGGCCTGTGGATCTTCGGCTGGGACAAACTCCCCAAGAAGCTGCACTGCGCCACGATCTGGATGGTGTCGATCGGCACCATCCTGTCGGCGTACTTCATCATCGCCGCGAACGCCTTTATGCAGCACCCGGTCGGCTACAGGATCACGGAGCGGGACGGCAAGAAGCGCGCCGAGCTCACCGACTTCTCCCAGGTGCTGTTCCAGGAGACGACGCTCGTCAACTTCTTCCATGTGATCGCCGCGACGATCCTGGTCGGCGGCGCCTTCGTGACCGGCATCGCGATCTTCCACCTGCGCAGGAAGCAGCACGTCCGCACCATGCGGATGTCGCTGCGCCTCGGCCTGGTCACCGCGTTCGCCGGCACCCTGCTCACCGTCGTCAGCGCCGACACCCTCGGCAAGGTGATGTACGAGCAGCAGCCGATGAAGATGTCGGCGGCCGAGGCCCTGTGGGAGTCCGAGAAGCCCGCACCGTTCTCGATCTTCGCGTACGGTGATGTCGCCGAGGGGCACAACAAGGTCGCCATCGAGGTACCCGGCATCCTGTCCTTCCTCGCAAAGAACGACTTCAGCTCCGAGATCCCCGGCATCAACGACCTCAACCGGGAGGCACAGGAGAAGTTCGGCCCCGGCGACTACCGGCCGAACATTCCCACCACCTACTGGTCCTACCGCTGGATGATCGGCTTCGGCGGCGTCTCCATGGCCCTGTGCATCGCCGGGCTCTGGCTCACCCGGCGCAGGTTCTGGCTCGCGCCGGAGCACCGCACCGGTGCGGACGACATACCGAGGCTGATGCTCACCAAGAACAAGGAGCTGACCCCCAAGGTCGGCATCTGGTGGTGGCGTCTGTCGCAGTGGACGCTGATCTTCCCGCTCATCGGCACCGCCTGGGGCTGGATCTTCACCGAGACCGGCAGGCAGCCCTGGGTCGTCTACGGCGTCCTGCGCACCGAGGACGCGGTCTCCCCCGGCGTCTCGCAGGGCGAGGTGCTCACCTCACTGATCGTCTTCACCCTCATCTACGCGATCCTCGCCGTCATCGAGGTCCGGCTGCTGCTCAAGTACGTACGCCAGGGGCCGCCGCAGCTCACCGACGCCGACCTCAACCCGCCCACCAGGATCGGCGGCCCGCCCGGCGGAGCGGGCGCGGACACCGACGCCGAGGCCGAGGCCGACCGGCCCATGGCCTTCTCGTACTGATGGCCTTCTCGTCCTGAAGGAGAACAGGCGACATGGAACTTCACGACGTCTGGTTCGTGCTCATAGCCGTCCTGTGGATCGGCTACTTCTTCCTCGAAGGCTTCGACTTCGGAGTCGGCGTCCTCACCAAACTGCTCGCCCGCGACCGCACCGAGAAGCGGGTGCTCATCAACACCATCGGCCCGGTCTGGGACGGCAACGAGGTGTGGCTGCTCACGGCGGGCGGCGCGACCTTCGCCGCCTTCCCCGAGTGGTACGCGACGCTGTTCTCCGGCTTCTATCTGCCGCTGCTGATCATCCTGCTCTGCCTGATCGTGCGCGGTGTCGCCTTCGAGTACCGGGCGAAGCGCCCCGAGGAGCGCTGGCAGACCAACTGGGAGCACGCGATCTTCTGGACCTCGCTGCTCCCGGCGTTCCTGTGGGGCGTGGCCTTCGGCAACATCGTGCGCGGCGTCAAGATCGACGCGCAGAAGGAGTACGTGGGCGACCTCTGGGACCTGCTCAACCCGTACTCGCTCCTGGGCGGCCTGGTCACCCTGTCGCTGTTCACCTTCCACGGCACGGTGTTCACGGCCCTGAAGACGGTCGGCGACATCCGGATGCGGGCGCGGAAGCTGGCGCTCGCCCTGGGCCTGGTCACCGCGGTGCTCGCGCTCGGGTTCCTCGTCTGGACGCAGGCCGACCAGGGCGACGCCAAGAGCCTGGCCGCGATGATCGTGGCGGTGGTGGCCCTGGCCGCGGCCGTCGTGGCGATCAAACTCGGGCGCGAGGGCTGGTCATTCGCCCTCTCGGGCGTCACGATCGTCGCCGCCGTCGCGATGCTCTTTCTGACGCTGTTCCCGAACGTCATGCCCTCGTCGCTGAACGAGGACTGGAGCCTCACGGTCACCAACGCCTCGTCGACCCCCTACACCCTGAAGATCATGACGTGGTGCGCGGGCGTCGCGACGCCGATCGTGCTGCTCTACCAGTCGTGGACGTACTGGGTGTTCCGCAAGCGGATCGGTACGCAGCACATCGCACCGGACCCGCACGCGCCGAACCCCCGGTCACCCGGCCCGCACCCGACCGACCCGCACGAGCCCGGCCCGCACGCGGTCGACGCCGCACACTGACGGGTGCGTGACGAGGTGGCGCGTAGAGGTGACGAGGTACCGCGGGAGTTCCGTGACGATGCCGCGCGTACAGCTAAGGTGACGAGACTGTGCACAGAGCTTGCGTGGCGAAGCCAAGTACTGACCCAACTCGACTGACGCGCAAGCTCCTTGGGAGGGTGTGTTTCACGTGAAACCGATCGACCCGCGCCTGTTCCGCTATGCGCGTGCCACGCGGTTCTTCCTCGTCGCCGTGGTGGTCCTCGGCCTGGCCGGCGCGGGCCTCGTCGTCGCCCAGGCGATGCTGATCGCCGAGATCGTGGTGGGCGGCTTCCAGGACGGGCTCGACGCCGGTGACCTGAGCACGCCGCTGCTTGTGCTGGCGGTCGTCGCGGTGGGCCGGGCGCTGGTGGCATGGCTCACCGAACTCGCCGCGCACCGGGCGAGCGCGGCGGTCAAGTCGGAGCTTCGCGGGCGCCTCCTGGAGAGGGCGGGGGAGCTGGGTCCCGGCTGGCTGACCGGCCAGCGGACGGGCTCGCTGATCACGCTGGCGACCCGGGGTGTGGACGCGCTCGACGACTACTTCTCCCGCTATCTGCCGCAACTCGGCCTCGCGGTGGTGGTGCCCGCCGCGGTGCTCCTGCGTGTGGTCACCGAGGACTGGGTGTCCGCGGCGATCATCGTCGCGACGCTGCCGCTGATCCCCATCTTCATGATGCTGATCGGCTGGGCCACGCAGGCCCGTATGGACCGCCAGTGGCAGCTCCTCTCCCGGCTCTCCGGTCACTTCCTGGACGTCGTCGCGGGTCTGCCGACGCTGAAGGTGTTCGGCCGCGCCAAGGCACAGGCAGAGTCGATCCGGAGGATCACCGGGGAGTACCGGCAGGCGACGATGCGCACCCTGCGCATCGCGTTCCTGTCGTCGTTCGCCCTGGAGCTCCTCGCCACCATCTCGGTGGCGCTCGTCGCCGTCACCATCGGCATGCGGCTCGTCCACGGCGACATGGAGCTGTACGACGGTCTTGTCGTCCTCATCCTCGCGCCCGAGGCCTATCTGCCGCTGCGGCAGGTCGGGGCGCGGTACCACGCGGCGGCGGAGGGGCTTGCCGCGGCGGAGGAGATCTTCGGGGTCCTGGAGACCCCGGTTCCCGACGGGGGGACGGGGCCGGTACCCGAGCGGGGCGGGCTGCGGGTGGAGGACCTCACCGTGCGGTACCCGGGGCGGACGGAGGACGCCGTCTCCGGGGCGTCGTTCTCCGTCGCGGACGGGGAGACGGTGGCCCTTGTGGGGCCGAGCGGCGGCGGCAAGTCGACCGTGCTGAATGTTCTGTTGGGCTTCGTCAGGCCCACGCGGGGGCGGGTGCTGGTCGGCGACGGCGCGCCCGGTGCCAGTGATCTCGGTGACGTCGACCTGGGGCGGTGGCGGGAGCGGGTTTCCTGGGTGCCGCAGCGGCCGCACCTGTTCGCGGGGACCATCGCGGACAACGTCCGGCTGGCTCGCCCCGGGGCGGACGACGCGGACGTGGCCGACGCGCTGCGGGCGGCGGGGGCCTGGGAGTTCGTGGCCGCCTTGCCGCGGGGCGTCGAGACCGTCCTCGGGGAGGATGGGGTCGGGCTCTCCGCCGGGCAGCGGCAGCGGGTCGCCCTGGCGCGGGCGTTTCTCGCCGACCGGCCCGTGGTGCTTCTGGACGAGCCCACTGCCGCGTTGGACGGGGAGACCGAGGCGGGGGTCGTCGACGCGGTACGGAGGCTGGCTGTCGGCCGGACCGTGGTGCTTGTCGTCCACCGGCCGGCGCTCCTGGCTGTCGCCGACAGGGTCGTACGGGTGGGTGCGGACGTCGACGGTGCTCGGGATGTCGGGCTGAGCCCAGCCGTTCCGCCGCGCGGGGCGGTGTCCCGCAGCGGGAGCGGCGGGGGCGGGGCGGGTGCCCCCGGTGGTAGTGGTGCAGACGTCGCGGTGGCCCGCGGCGGTGGCGGTGAGGGTGTCGCCGCTGCCCGCAGCAGTAGTGATGAGGGCGTCGCGGTTGCCCGCAGCGGTAGCGGTCTTGGGGTCGTTGTCCGCGAGGGGGACGGGCGCGAGGGAACCGGCTCCGAGGGGGCGGGTGCCTGGCGGGGGTCGGAGCGTGGGGTGCTCGCTCGGGTCAGGGAAGCGGCGCGGGAGCGCAAGGGGAGGCTGGCGCTGGCCCTGCTGCTGGGAAGCCTCGCCCTCGGGAGTGCCGTGGGGCTCATGGCCACCTCCGGGTGGCTGATCTCGCGGGCCTCGGAGCAGCCCCCGGTGATGTTCCTGATGATCGCCGTCACGGCGACCCGCGCCTTCGGCATCGGGCGGGCCTGCTTCCGCTATGCCGAGCGGCTGGTGTCGCACGACGCGGTGCTCCGGATGCTGGCCGACACCAGGGTCGCGGTGTTCCGGCGCCTGGAGCGCCTCGCCCCCGCGGGGTTGCGGACGACCCGCCGCGGTGACCTGCTGTCCCGCCTCGTCGCCGACGTGGACGCCCTCCAGGACTACTGGCTGCGCTGGCTGCTGCCCGCAGGCGCCGCGGCTCTCGTCAGCGCCGGCGCCGTCGGCTTCACCGCGTGGCTGCTCCCGGAGGCGGGGGCCGTCCTGGCGGTGGGCCTGCTGGCCGCCGGTGTCGGCGTGCCCCTCGTCAGCGGAGCCGTGGCCCGCCGTGCCGAACGCAGGCTGGCCCCCGCGCGCGGAGTGCTCGCCACCAGGGTGTCCGACCTGCTCACCGGCACCGCCGAGCTGACGGTCGCGGGCGCCCTGCGCGGCCGTACCGACCGGGCGAAGGCCGCCGACGCCGAGCTGACCCGGATCGCCGCGCGGACGGCGGGTGCCACCGCGCTCGGCGACGGGCTCGCCGCCCTGGCCATGGGCCTGACCGTGGCGGCGGCCGCACTCGTCGGCGTGCAGGGCGTGCACGACGGGCGGCTCAGCGGCGTGGCGCTCGCCGTGGTCGTCCTCACCCCTCTCGCCGCGTTCGAGGCGGTGACCGGGCTGCCGCTCGCCGTCCAGTACCGCCAGCGCGTCAAAAAGAGCGCGGAGCGGGTCCACGAGGTCCTCGACGCCCCCGAGCCCGTACCGGCTCCTGCCGCCCCCGCGCGGGGCGGGGCGGGCGTCGCCCTAGCGCCGGGCCGGACGGCGGCCGAAGCTTCCGGGCCGGGGCAGGCGGCGACCGAAGCCTCCGGGCTGGGGGAGGCAGGGATCGAAGCTCCGGGGCTGAGGGAGGCAGGGATCGAAGCTTCCGGGCCGGGGCGGGCGGTGGTCGAGGCCACGGCGCCGGACCCGCGGGCCCCCTTCCCCCTGCGCCTCCACGCTGTGCACGCCCGCTACGACGGGCAGGACCGCGACGCCCTCGCGGACGTCTCGCTCACCCTGGAGCGCGGCCGCCGCGTCGCCGTCGTCGGCCCGTCCGGCTCCGGCAAGACGACGCTCGCCCATGTGCTGCTGCGCTTCCTCGGGACCACCGACGGGACGTACACGCTGGCCGGCACGGACGTGGCGGTGCTCGACGGTGACGACGTACGCCGCTCCGTCGGGCTGTGCGCCCAGGACGCGCACGTCTTCGACAGCACCGTGCGGGAGAACCTGCTGCTCGCCCGCAAGGACGCCGCCGACGACGAGCTGTACGCGGCGCTCGCGGCGGCACGTCTCGACGGCTGGGTACGGTCCCTGCCCGACGGGCTCGACACGCCGGTCGGCGAGCACGGTGCCCGGCTCTCCGGCGGACAGCGCCAGCGGCTCGCGCTCGCTCGCGCACTGCTGGCCGACTTCCCCGTCCTCGTGCTCGACGAGCCCGCCGAACACCTCGACCTGCCGACCGCCGACGCACTCACTGCCGACCTGCTCGCGGCCACCGAGGGACGCACCTCGGTGCTCATCACACACCGTCTCGTCGGACTCGACAAAGTTGACGAGGTGCTCGTCCTGGACGCCGGGCGAGTGGTGCAGCGCGGGTCGTACGACGAGCTCCTGTCCGCCGACGGGCCGCTGCGGCGCATGCAGGAACGGGAGGCGGCGGCGGACCTGCTGACCGCCGTGGGCGGCTGAGCGGGCGCGGTTGCGTGCCGGTAGCGGCGTGCCTGCGGCTGCGTGCCCCGCTGTGTGCCGGTAGCCGGGTGGGTGCGGCTGCGGGCCCGCCCTGCGAACGGTGCTGCGAGCCCGCCCTGCGAACGGTGCTGCGTGCTGGGGCTGCCAAACCGGCGCTGCGCGCCCTGCGCCCTGGTCCGTGGGTGCCTGGCGGTGGCCGCGTGCCTGCGCCCGCGTGCTCGCTCCTGCCGCCGCCCGCGGCTGCGAACCCACGGCTGCGAACCCGCAGCGGCGCGCCCGCGAACCGGGCCGTGCCCGCGAACCGCCCGGTCGCGGTTCGACTTTCCCTGGCAAATCGGACTTACTACTCTCAAGGCATGCCCGTCCCCCCGGCCTCCGCCCCCACCCCGCCCCCTGACGGCGCCCCGGACCCGGCGAAGGCGGCGGCCCGGGCGGCGCAAGGGCTTCAGGGGCTCTCCAGCGAGCTGACCGCGCGGGTGCCGCAGCTTCTGGAGGCGATGCGGTCCGTCGGCGCCGGGCTCGAACTGCACACCACCCTGGACCGCATCTGTGAGACCGCGGCCGAGCTGACGGACGCCCGTTACGCGGCGATCGGCGTCGTCTCCGAAGACGCCGACGGGCTCTGCGACTTCGTCTTCGCGGGCATCGACGAAACCACCGCCCGGCGCATCGGCCGGCCCCCCGACGGCCACCGCGGGCTGCTCGGTGCGCTCATCCACCAACCGGAGACGCTGCGCCTCGCCGAACTCGCCGACGACCGGCGCTCCTGCGGCTTCCCCGCCCACCACCCGCCGATGCGCAGCTTCCTGGGGGTGCCGATCCGCGTACAGGGCGAGATCTTCGGGAACCTCTATCTCACGGAGAAGCGCGACGGCGAGTTCAACGACCACGACGTGCACCTGGTGCGCGTACTGGCCACGGAGGCCGGGATCGCGATCGGCAACGCGCGCCTGTACGAGGCCGCCAAGCAGCGCGAGCGGTGGATCGACGGGTCCGTGGCCGTCACCACGGCGCTGCTCTCGGGCTCCGACGCCGACGAGGCGCTCGCGGTCGTCGCGGAGCAGGCGCGCCGCCTCGCGGACTCGGCCGCGGGCATCGTGCTGCTGCCCGACGAGGAGGGCGGCATGGAGATCGTCGCCGTGTCCTCGGACCGGCCGAGCGCGGCCCTCGGCATGACCGTGCCCCCGGAGAGCCGCATCATCGCCGATCTGCTCGAAGGGCGGGCCGTGTTCATCGACGACGCGGCCACGGACCCCCGCATCACGACCGATCTCGCGCGCGGCTACGGGCCCGCCATGGTGCTGCCGCTACAGAGCGACGGCCGGGTCCTAGGGACGCTCGTCACGCCCCGCGCGCGTGGGGCACGGCCGTTCACGGAGGTGGAGCGCACCCTCGCCACCCAGTTCGCCTCGCAGGCCGCGCTCGCCCTGATGATGGCCGAGGCCCAGCGTGACCGGGAACGGCTCGCCGTCTACGAGGACCGCGACCGCATCGCCCGCGACCTGCACGACCTGGTCATCCAGCGGCTCTTCGCCACCGGGATGATGCTGGAGGGCGCCCGGCGGCGGTCCCTCGTACCGGAGGTCCAGCAGGGCGTCGGCAACGCCGTGGACGAGCTGGACGTGACGATCCAGGAGATCCGCACGGCGATCTTCGCGCTCCAGCAGGGGCCCGCGGAGGCTCCCGCCGGGCTGTGCACCCGGGTCCTTCGCGAGATCAACATGGCGGCGATGCCGCTCGGCTTCAAGCCCTCGCACCACTTCGTGGGCGCCGTGGACGCGCTCGTCGGCGAACTCACCGGCAAGAACCTCGTCGCGGCACTGCGCGAGGCCCTGTCGAACGCGTTCCGGCACGCCCGGGCCGACCGTATCGACGTCGTCGTCGACGCCACGGTGCTCCTTCCCGACGGGCGGCCGGGCGTACGCCTGACCGTCGCCGACGACGGCGTCGGTATCAAGGAGGGGGGTCGGCGCAGCGGCCTGAGGAACCTCAAGCGGCGCGCGGAGTCCCTCGGCGGCGACAGCTGGTACGGCCCCGGCACCGGCGAGGACGGGCGCGGCACGACGGTGGTGTGGCAGGCACCGCACTGAGGGCCCACCCCTGTTCGGCGGTACGGGTGTGCCCCGTACGGGTCACGAGGTCCCCCGCGCGTACGAGTCGTCCGGACCTCCGACCGTACGTAGGGGCAACGATCCGGGACATGCGTGCACCGTTCCGCCACCGGCGCCCCCGCCCGCCCGTCGTCCCGCTCCTGCTGTGCGCGACGGTCGCCCTGACCGCCCTGTGCATGCCGCCCTCGGCGGCTGCGGACGACGACGGCGCCGCGGGTCCCGGGGTTCCCGCCGCGGGCGCCGCGGTGAGCCACCTCTACGAAGAGGCGCAGGCGGCCACCGCGCGCTACGAAGAGGGCGCACGCGCGGCCGACGCCCAGCGCGCCCGCGTCCGGCGCCTCGACCGGCTCCTCGCCGATGAGCAGCACGAGGTCGCCGTGTTGCACGAGGACCTGGGGCGGATGGCGAGCGCCCAGTACCGCACCGGCGGCGGGCTGCCCCTCACGGCCCAGCTGCTGCTCGCCGACGACCCCGAGCAGTTGCTGCGCGGCCGGCGCGTGGTCGGCCAGGTGGATCTGGCCGTCACCAACGCCGTCGCGAGGACACAGCGGGCCGCGGCCCGGCTCGGCGTCGCCAAGCAGGCCGCCGACCGCGCCCGCCGCGTCCTCGACCGGCGCACGGCACAGCTCGGGCGCCTGAAACGGGACATCGAGGAGAAGCTGGAGTCGGCCCGGTGGCGGTTGCAGGGGGAGGCGGACCGGTCGGCCGCGGCGGGCCGGTGCCGGGGCGCCGTGCGGCACGCCCAGCCGCCGTCGTCGTCCACGCGCGCGTGGGTTTCGCCCGTGGCGTCGTACGAACTGTCCGCGGGCTTCGACAGCGTGGGCGAGCGGTGGGCAGGCCGGCACACCGGGCAGGACTTCGCCGTGGGCATCGGCGCGCCGGTGCGGTCGGTCGGCGACGGCCGGGTGGTGCGCGTGTCGTGCGGCGGCGGCTTCGGCATCGAGGTCGTGGTGCGGCACGAGGACGACGCGTACACGCAGTACGCGCACCTCGCGTCCGCCGCCGTCGACCAGGGGGAGCTGGTGCGCGTCGGCCAGTGGATCGGCCAGGTCGGCACCACCGGCAACTCGACAGGACCCCATCTGCACTTCGAGGCCCGCCGCACGCCGCACCACGGCTCGGGCGTGGACCCGGTGGAGTGGCTGGCCGAACGGGGAGTCGACCTGTAGGCCGCGAGCGGGGCCCTGGGTCCCGCTGCCGGGGTCCGGTCCACCGGGCAGTCCTGGTCCCGCTACGGGCCGCTTCTGGTCCGTTGCCGACCGCTTCTGGTCCGCGGCCGGGTCGCTTCTGGTCCGCCGCCGGGCCGTTCATGCCCTGCCGCCTGGCGGTCCGGTCCGCTGCCAGGCCTACCGCTGCGCCAGGATGCGTTCGATGACGGCCGCCACGCCGTCCTCGTTGTTGGCCGCCGTGCGGCCGGACGCGGCGGCGATCACGTCCGCGTGGGCGTTGCCCATCGCGTACGAGGCACCGGCCCAGGTGAGCATCTCGATGTCGTTCGGCATGTCTCCGAAGGCGACGACTTCCTCGTGGCTGATGCCGCGCTCGGCGCAGCACAGGGCGAGCGTGCTGGCCTTGGAGACGCCCGGGCCGCTGATCTCCAGGAGGGCGGTCGGGCTGGACCGGGTGATCTCCACGAGGCTGCCCGCGGCGATCCGGGCGAGCGTCAGGAAGGCGTCGGGCAGGATCTCGGGGTGGTGGGCGAGGACCTTGAGCACGGGCTGGTCGGCGCCGTCGGACTCGGCCGCGAGCAGCTTCTCCGCGGGTGCCACACCGGCGGCGGGGTCGAGGTGCAGCGGCGGGTAGGCGGGCTCGTGGTGCACGCCGCCGGTCCGCTCGATCGCGAACGACGTGCCGGGCGCCGCCGCGCGCAGGATGCCGACGACTTCCAGGGCGGTCGCGGGCGCCAAGTCCCGCACCTTCACGAAGCGGTGGTTGCCGGGGCCGCCGTGCAGGTCGACGACCGCCGCGCCGTTCCCGCAGATCGCCAGGCCGTGGCCGTGCACGTGATCGCTGACGACGTCCATCCAGCGGGCCGGGCGGCCGGTCACGAAGAAGACCTCGATGCCCGCGGCCTCGGCGGCGGCGAGCGCGGCCACCGTGCGCTGCGACACGGATTTGTCGTCGCGCAGCAGGGTGCCGTCCAGGTCCGTGGCGATCAGCCGGGGCGGGACGGTGGGTGCCGGGGGCCGGGGGGTGGTTGAGGTCACGTACGCGATTGTCCCGCATATGCGCGCACGGCTGTGTGGCGGGGCGCACATCTGAGTGCGCCGCGCGCCCGTGCTCCCCTGCCGTCTCTCGTGTCGGGTGTCCGCTCAGAGCTGGGCGAGCGCCTCCGTGGCGATGCGCTCGAAGAGCTTCTCGTCCGCGGCGAAGTCCGTGCCGGGCAGCGGCCAGTGCAGCACGATCTCGTCGACGCCGAGGGGGGCGTGCCTGCCCGCGAAGTCGACGAAGGCGTCGAAGGAGGCGAGCGGGCGGTCCGGCGTGAAACCGGTGAGCAGCACCTTGCCGAGCTCGCCGACGTCGCGGCCGATCTCCGCGCAGGCTGCGCCGAGCCTGTCGACCTGGCCACGGATGGCGTCGAGGGACTGCTCAGGGGTGCCCGACTCGGAGATCTTCGGGTCGCCCGTGGTCACCCACGCCTGTCCGTGCCGGGCGGCGAGCCGCAGACCGCGCGGGCCGGTGGCGGCCACGGCGAACGGCAGCCGGGGGCGCTGCACACAGCCTGGGATGTTCCGCGCCTCGTACGCCGCGTACCGCTCGCCCTCGTACGTCACCGAGTCCTCGGTGAGGAGACGGTCGAGCAGCGGCAGGAACTCCGCGAAGTGGTCCGCGCGTTCACGGGGTGTCCAGGGCTCCTCGCCGGCCCTGCGCAGCGTACTGGCGTCGAAGCCGTTGCCGCCCGCGCCGATGCCGAGCGTGATCCGTCCGTCGGAGACGTCGTCGAGCGTGATCAGTTCCTTGGCGAGCGTCACCGGGTGCCGGAAGTTCGGCGAGGTGACGAGCGTGCCCAGGCGCAGGCGCTCGGTCACCGCCGCGGCCGCGGTCAGCGTGGGCACCGCGCCGAACCACGGCCCGTCGCGGAAGGTCCGCCAGGACAGGTGGTCGTAGGTGTACGCGGTGTGGAAACCGAGCTCCTCCGCGCGCTGCCAGCGCTCCTTGCCGCCGTCGTGCCAGCGGCGTACGGGGAGGATCACGGTGCTCAGACGCAGACTCATGGCTCCGAGGGTACGGCGACGCCCGCCGTGACCACGGGTCGGCTCCGACCGGGCTCCCGGCGCACCCGGGCGTCCAGCCAAGGCGTGCGCGGGATCACGCGGGCGAGGGCGAGGGCGAGGGTGCGGGTGCGGGCCGGACCGCACGTCAGGCGCATGGGGCGGACCGTACGCCAGTCGTACGGGGCGTACCGCAGGTCAGGCGCGCGCGAAGGCTCGTTCTCCGCGCACTCTATTTCGCGCCACCCACTCTTCATCGACGAATTTCGAGCGGAAGGTTTGATCCACAACCAACTCCAGTTATCCACAGGTCCGTTGCTAATTCTGTGGACAACTCTCCGGCGCATTAATCCTTTTGATCAACTCCTGACTCCTTGCTATGACTTGCCGCAAGTGTGTCCAATGTACGGCTCTGTACCTCTCGTTCAACGGCAGCCGCAATGAACGCCGCGGCGTGCTCCACCCCAACCAAGCTCTGCACAGCGCGCATTGTGCGCGCGGGCAGGGCCACATGCTGCGGCTCGTCGCTCGGTTGGGCGGCTACCTCCGGGGTGAGGTGGCGGCGCAGGTACCGGGTCGCGAACGTCCGCATGGCGCGCGCCAGTTCGGCGTCGACCGACTGCTGGGCCAGGGGGCGCAGGCGGCGGACGAGTGCGGCCGCTTCCGCCGCGTCGGCCTCGCTCGGCGGGCTGACGCCGAGATAACGCGCGAAGACGTGCTCGTTGGTGAACTCCAGGAAGCGGGCGGCGATGTGCTCCACCTGCCCCCTCAACTCCCGCAAATGAGCGGCTATCGCCGAGAGGGGAACCCCCGCCGCGTGCAACTCCGCCGCCACCGCCAGCTCTTGCGGGCTCGGCACCAGGAACTCGTCGTCGCGTCCCGGCAGCGGTTCGAGCACACCGAGCGCGACCGCGTCCGCGACCGCCGCTTCGTCCGGGTTGCCGCCGAACGCCGCGTCCAGCTCCGCCCGCGTGATCCGGTCGGCCTTCTCGTCCGTCCAGGGGCCGTCGACCTCGGCTACCAGACCGAGCACACCCCCGAGGCCGCGGCCCGCGTCCCAGGCCTCCAGGAGCTCCTTGATGGACGCCAGGGTGTAGCCCCGGTCGAGCAGGTCGGCGATCTGGCGCAGCCGGGCCAGATGCGCGTCCCCGTACACATTGGACCGGCCGCGCCGCTCGGGGCGGGGGAGCAGACCGCGGTCCTGGTAGGCCCGGATGGTGCGCACCGTGGCACCGCTGTGGTGCGCGAGGTCCTCTATGCGGTACTCCACCCGCGGCTCGCCCGGGGCGGGCACCGACACCTCGGCGACTGCCGGCCGTTCCTCCACGCTCAAGACCTTCCCGAGGCTCGGATTGCCTGCGCGCTCACAACGGTGGCTCAAGGCGGGCTATCGCGCGCAGGGCCTTGGGCGTGAAGCGGGACATCAGATGGGCGCCGCGTGCCTCCGGGGTGACGGGCACCACGGCCTGGTTGCGGACGACGGCGCGCAGCACGGCGTCGGCGACCTTCTCCGGTGGGTAGTTCCGCAGGCCGTAGAGGCGACTGGACTTCTTCTGGCGGCGCCTCTCCTCGTCGGCGGAGACACCGGCGAAGCGGGCGGTCGCCGTGATGTTCGTGTTCACGAAGCCCGGGCAGATCGCCGAGACGCCGATGCCCTGCCCGGCGAGCTCGGCGCGCAGGCACTCGCTGAGCATCAGGACCGCGGCCTTCGACGCGCTGTACGCGGGGAGGGCCTTGGAGGGCTGGAAGGCGGCGGCGGACGCCGTGTTCACGATGTGGCCGCCCTGGCCGCGCTCGGCCATCTGCCGTCCGAAGAGGCGGCAGCCGTGGATCACGCCCCACAGATTGACGTCGAGGACCTTCTTCCAGTCCTCGGCACTGGTGTCGAGGAACGAACCGGAGAGACCGATACCCGCGTTGTTCACCAGGACGTCCACCACGCCGTACTCCGTGGCGACCTTTTCGGCGAGTTTCTCCATGGCCTGCTCGTCGCTGACGTCCACCGTCTCGGCCCAGGCCGCCGGGGCTCCGACGAGGCGGGACAGCTCCGCGGTGCGCGCGGCGGCCTCCGCGTCCCGGTCGACGGCGACCACCCGCGCGCCCGCCTCGGCGAACGCGAACGCCGTGGCCCTGCCGATGCCACTGCCCGCCCCCGTGACGAGGACCAGCTGGCCCGCGAACCGCTCGGCGTGCCTGCCGGGAGCCGGGGCCGCCGCACGCGACGGGGCGGCAGGACCGCCGTCCTCGTGTGCCGTGACGAACTCCGTGATCCACGCCGTGAGCTGGTCCGGGCGGGTGCGCGGCACCCAGTGCTTGGCGGGGAGCGTGCGCCGGATCGACTGCGGTGCCCACCGGTCGAGGTCGTCGTAGAGCCTCTCGGAGAGGAAGATGTCGCCGGACGGGACGATGAGCTGCACGGGGGCGTGGGCGTACGCGTCGGCGCGGGGCCTGCGGAGCCGGGAACGGACGTTGTCGCGGTAGAGCCAGGCGCCGTGCGCGGCGTCCGAGGGCAGCGACGGCGTGGGATAGCCGTCCGCGGGGACCTTCTCCAGGCGCTGCAACAGCTTCGGCCAGCGCTTGCCGAGCGGGCCGCGCCAGGCCAGTTCGGGAAGGACGGGGGTGTGCAGCATGTACACGTACCAGGACTTGGCGCCCTGGTTGATGAGCTGGGCGGCCCTGCGCGGTGTAGGCCGAGACACGCGCTTCTTGATCCAGTGGCCGAAGTGGTCGAGGGAGGGGCCCGACATCGACGTGAAGGACGCGACGCGCCCCTGGGTGCGCTCTACCGTCACGAACTCCCAGCCCTGCACCGAACCCCAGTCGTGGCCCACCAGATGCACCGGCTCATCGGGGCTGACGGCGTCGGCGACGGCGAGGAAGTCGTCGGTCAGCTTCTCCAGTGTGAAGCCGCCGCGCAGCGGCTTCGGCGCCGTCGACCCGCCGTGGCCGCGCACGTCGTACACCACCACGTGGAAGCGGTCCGCCAGGCGGACGGCGACCTCGGACCACACCTCCTTGGAGTCCGGATAGCCGTGCACGAGCAGCACCGTGGGCCGCGTGGCGTCCCCCAGCTCGGCGACGCACAGCTCGACGCCGCCCGTACGCACCCGGCGCTCACGCGCACCCAGAAGATCGACGGTGGTCATGCGGCAGCCCTTTCCTCGGCCCAGCGCCGCACATGCGGCAGATCGTCGTCCAGCCAGAAGGCGCTCTGCTCGGGGTCCGCGGAGTCGGTGACGACCAGGATCTCCTCGAACTTCGCGCCCGTACCGCGGAAGCCCAGATGGGGCTCGACCGCCCACAGGCCCGGCCGCGGCGGATGGTCGGAGAACCTGTACGGCGACCACAGCGGGGACCAGCCGTCCCGGTGGCCGTGCAGCGCGTCGCTCGCCAGGCCCTTCAGGGACTGCGTGCCGAACCCCAGGACGTGCGGCGAAAAGCGGCGCTCCCTGACGCGGTCCACCTTGTGCGCGATGACACCGAAGGGATACGCGCGATGGCGGTTGGCATACCCCTGGCGGACCATGAGCCGGTCCACGCTCTCGTAGATCTTCCGGAGCGGACGGCGCTCGCGCACCTCCCGCAGGATCAGCTCGCGGTGCGCCTCCAGGTCCGCGAGCAGCTTGTCGTGCAGGGGGTTCAGGCCGAGGCAGCCGGAATAGCCGATGTCCGCCGTGAAGCCGTCGAGGACCGGCGCCATGTCGAGGATGAAGGGCATCCCCGGCTCGAGGCGGCGGCCGGTGGGGAAGAACTGGAGCGGTATGCGGAAGTTCGCGAAGGCCGTGCGGCCCCCGAACCAGGCGAAGGGCAGATGGAACCAGTCCCGCACGCCCCGCGCCCGCAGCCAGTCCCGCTGCATCCGGGCCGCCTCGCGCTCCGTCACCCCCGGCTTGAGCTGGGCGGCGACCGCTTCCGCACCTGCGTACGCCAGGGTCTGCACGCGTTGGAACCCCCGCAGTTCCGCGGAGAGTCCACCCTTCACTGCTGAGGTCATGCCACCGTCCGTCCGCCGTCTCCACCACGCCGGGCGCCGCGCACCGCCGCGCCGACGTCCGTCTCCGTACGCGTTCGTAACTTGACACTGATGAATGTGACAATGCCTGACGGCTGCGTCAATAGGTCTGCGCGACCCCGCGGGACAGATCCGGAAGTTCCCCGAGGGAGCCCGGAGACGCGACTCCCGTCGACCTCGGGGTCGGCTTCCGGGCGACCCCTACGGGCCCGTAATACTCGAGAGTGACGCCGGACCGGGTCTCAGGGCTGACGCCCGTTGTGGCCCGCGCCACTAGGTTCGGAACGTGACTGTGATCGCGACCGAAAGCCTGAGCAAGCGGTTTCCCAAGGTGACCGCGCTTGACCGGCTCTCCATGGATATCGGGCCCGGTGTGACCGGACTCGTCGGAGCCAACGGAGCCGGCAAGTCCACACTGATCAAGATCCTGCTGGGTCTGTCCCCCGCCACGGAGGGCCGCGCGGCCGTGCTCGGCCTCGACGTCGCCACCAGCGGCGGCCAGATCCGCGAGCGCGTCGGCTACATGCCCGAACACGACTGCCTGCCGCCCGACGTCTCGGCCACCGAGTTCGTCGTCCACATGGCGCGCATGTCGGGCCTGCCACCTGCCGCGGCACGCGAGCGCACCGCGGACACCCTGCGCCACGTCGGTCTCTACGAAGAGCGCTACCGCCCCATCGGGGGCTACTCGACCGGCATGAAGCAGCGCGTGAAGCTCGCCCAGGCCCTCGTCCACGACCCGCAGCTGGTCTTCCTCGACGAGCCGACCAACGGCCTCGACCCGGTGGGCCGCGACGAGATGCTGGGCCTGATCCGGCGCGTGCACACCGACTTCGGGATCTCGGTCCTCGTCACCTCGCACCTCCTCGGCGAACTGGAGCGCACCTGCGACCACGTCGTCGTCATCGACGGCGGCAAGCTCCTGCGCTCCAGCTCCACCACCGACTTCACCCAGAGCACCACGACGGTGGCCGTGGAGGTCACCGACAGCGACACCCACCCCGACGGCACCGCCGCCCTCCGCGAGGCACTGGCGGCCCGCGGTGTGGCCACCCACGACGACGGCGGCGGACTGCCCGGCGCCGGACACACCGTGCTGTTCGAAGCGGAGAGCGAGGAGACCTACGACCTGCTGCGGGACGTGGTGGCCGAACTCGGCCTCGGTCTCGTCCGGATGGAACAGCGCAGGCACCACATAGCGGAGGTCTTCCGCGCCCACGACGAACAGGTCGCGCAGGCCGCGCAGGAGGCGGCCCCCGAGCCCGCCGCCCGGAACGCCACCACGGCCACCGAGGCGTCCACGGCCACCGAGGCCACCGCAGCCACCGCGGGAGCCGCCGAGCAGACGGGAGGCGGCCGCGATGCCCGCTGACTCCACCCAGATCCACAACATCGGCTACCGCCACTACGACGGCCAGCGCCTCGGCCGCGCCTACGCCACCCGCTCACTGTTCTCGCAGAGCCTGCGCGGCGCCTACGGGCTCGGCCGCTCGGCCAAGTCCAAGGTCCTGCCGATGATCCTCTTCGGGGTCATGTGCGCCCCCGCGCTGATCATGGTCGCGGTCGCGGTGGCCACCAAGGCCAACGACCTGCCCGTGGACTACACGCGCTACGCCATCGTCCTCCAGGCCGTCATCAGCCTCTACCTGGCCGCCCAGGCCCCGCAGACCGTCTCCAGGGACCTGCGGTTCAAGACCGTGCCGCTGTACTTCTCCCGCCCCATCGAACGCGTCGACTACGTACGCGCGAAGTTCGCGGCACTCTCCAGCGCCCTGTTCATCCTGACCGCCGCGCCCCTGATCGTGCTCTACGTAGGAGCGCTGCTCGCCAAACTTGACTTCGCCGACCAGACGAAGGGATTCGCCCAAGGGCTGGTCTCCGTGGCACTGCTCTCCGTACTGTTCGCCGGGATCGCGCTGCTCATCTCGGCGGTCACCCCGCGTCGCGGCCTCGGTATCGCCGCCGTCATCGCTGTCCTGACCATCACCTTCGGGGCGGTGTCCACCGTCCAGGCGATCGCGCACGAGCAGGGCAGCGACGGTGCCATCAGCTGGCTCGGCCTGTTCTCGCCGATCACCCTCATCGACGGCGTGCAGACCGCCTTCCTGGGAGCCACGTCCGCCTTCCCGGGGCAGGAGGGCCCCTCGGCCGGCACGGGCGTCGTGTACGTCCTCGTCGTCCTCGCCCTCATCGCGGGCAGCTACGCGGGCCTGATGCGCCGCTACCGGAAGGCAGGGCTCTGAGCCATGGCCCACCCGTCGCCCACCACCACCCTTCCAAGGAACGGGCAGCGCCCATGAGTTCTCTCACCATCGACCACGTCTCCCGCTGGTTCGGCAACGTCGTGGCGGTCAACGACATCACCATGACCATCGGCCCCGGAGTCACCGGTCTGCTCGGCCCGAACGGCGCCGGGAAGTCCACCCTCATCAGCATGATGGGTGGTTTCCTCGCCCCCTCCACGGGCAGTGTCACCCTCGACACCATGCCGACCTGGCGCAACGAGACGATCTACAAGCACCTCGGCATCGTCCCCGAGCGCGAGGGGATGTACGACTTCCTCACCGGCCGCGAATTCGTCGTGGCCAACGCCGAGCTGCACGGCCTCGGCGAGAAGGCCGCTCAGCGCGCCCTCGCCACGGTGGAGATGGAGTACGCGCAGGACCGCAAGATCTCGACGTACTCCAAGGGCATGCGGCAGCGCGTGAAGATGGCCTCCGCCCTCGTCCACGAACCGTCCGTGCTGCTGCTCGACGAGCCCTTCAACGGCATGGACCCGCGCCAGCGCATGCAGCTCATGGAACTCCTGCGCGCCATGGGCGACGAGGGCCGCACCGTGCTCTTCTCCTCGCACATCCTCGAAGAGGTCGAACAACTCGCCTCCCACATCGAGGTGATCGTCGCCGGGCGGCACGCGGCCAGCGGCGACTTCCGCAGGATCCGCCGCCTGATGACGGACCGGCCGCACCGCTACCTGGTGCGCTCGAGCGACGACCGCGCGCTCGCCGCCGTCCTCATCGCCGACCCGTCGACCGCGGGCATCGAGGTCGACCCGGAAGAGGGCGCACTGCGCATCCAGGCCGTCGACTTCGGCCGCTTCACCACCCTCCTGCCACGCATCGCCCGCGAGCACGGCATCCGGCTCCTGACCGTCTCGCCGTCGGACGAGTCGCTCGAGTCGGTCTTCTCCTACCTCGTCGCGGCCTGAAGGGAGCCATCGTGTACGACCCCACTGTCGCCCGGCTCACCTACCGGGCGCTCCTCGGCCGCCGCCGGGCCCTCATCCTCTTCGCCCTGCCGCTGCTGCTCATCGTCATCTCCGTGGCGGTGCGGGCCCTCAGCGGCGCCGACGACCAGGTCGCGTCCGACCTGCTCGGCGGCTTCGCGCTCGCCACGATGGTGCCGATCATCGGTGTCATCGCGGGCACCGGCGCGATCGGTCCCGAGATCGACGACGGCTCGGTGCTCTACCTGCTGTCCAAGCCGGTCAAACGGCCCACGATCATCGTCACCAAGCTGACCGTCGCGGTCGCCGTCACCATGGCGTTCTCGGCGCTCCCGACCTTCGCCGCGGGCATGATCCTGAACGGCAACGGCCAGCAGGTCGCCGTCGCCTACACCATCGCCGCCCTGGTCTCCTCCATCGCGTACGCGGCGATCTTCCTGCTGCTCGGCACCATCACCCGGCACGCGGTGGTCTTCGGGCTCGTCTACGCCCTGGTGTGGGAGGCGCTCTTCGGGTCCCTCGTCGCCGGTGCCCGCACGCTCAGCGTCCAGCAGTGGTCCCTCGCCGTCGCCCACAGGGCCGCGGACGGCGGTGACCTGGTCACCTCGGACGTGGGGCTGCCCGCCGCGGTGATCCTCCTGGCCGTGGTCACGGCCGGTGCCACCTGGTACGCGGGGCAGAAGCTGCGGACGCTGACGCTGGCCGGGGAGGAGTAGGCCGCTCCCCTGGGGTGCACGGGGGGTCGGGGGCCCCGGGGCGGTCTGCTGCCGACAGCTAAATTCGGTGGCGGTCCGCCGCGGGGAGCGGCAGAGTTGGGGATGCCACCGCGCCGGGTTCGTCCCGGTGCTCACCTTCTGGGAGTGGAGCCGACGGCGTCCCTTCGACGGTTCGTCGCGCTCCCGGCAGGGCGATTCGGGTGCGCTCCGGGGTAGTTACTCACTCCGTCCGAGCGCGCTACGGGGGATCGCCCGGGGCGGCCGCTTCGAGCGCGCACCTTCGCTGCGCGGGCCGCCCACCCAACGTCGCGCCGGGCCGATCCCGGGGTCACGGGAACGTTCCCGCGACCCGGGGTCGGCTCTGGCGTGCCAGTCACCCACGGGGCAGACGGACCAGTCGCCGCAGGGCAAGCCGCCGTGAGCCGGAGGCCTGTGCCGGAAGCCTGGCCTACGGCAGGAGGCGTTCCAGGACCACTGCGATGCCGTCCTCCTCGTTGGACGACGTCACCTCGTCGGCCACGGCCTTGAGGTCCTCGTGGGCGTTGGCCATGGCCACGCCGTGCGCGGCCCAGGCGAACATCGGGATGTCGTTGGGCATGTCGCCGAAGGCGATGGTGCCCGCGGCCTTCACGCCGAGGCGGCGGGCCGCGATGGACAGGCCCGTCGCCTTCGTCAGGCCGAGCGGCAGGAGTTCCACTATCCCCTCGCCCGCCATCGTCACGCCGACGAGATCACCTGCGGTCTCCCGCGCCACGGCCGCCAGGGCGTCGTCACCGAGCCCGGGATGCTGGACGTACACCTTGTTGAGCGGCGCGGCCCACAGGTCCGCCACGTCCGTGAACGGGACGACGGGGAGCGGGCCCTCCTGCACCGCGTACCCGGGACCGACCAGGACCTCGCCGTCCAGGCCGTCGCGGCTCGCGGCGAGCGCCAGCGGACCGACCTCCGCCTCGATCTTGGCGAGGGCGAGCCCGGCGAGCTGCCGGTCCAGGGTCACGGAGGTCAGCAGGCGGTGCTCGCCCGCGTGGTAGACCTGCGCGCCCTGCCCGCACACCGCGATCCCGCGGTAGCCGAGGTCGTCCAGGATGTGCCGGGTCCAGGCGACGGAGCGGCCCGTCACGACGATGTGGGCCGCACCCGCCGCGGTGGCCGCGACGAGCGCGTCCCGGGTGCGCGCCGAGACCGTGTCGTCGGGGGACAGGAGCGTCCCGTCGAGGTCGGTCGCGACGAGGGGGTACGGGAAGGCCGGTCCTGCGGTGCCGGTCGGGGCGGCGGGGGCGGTGCTCACTTGGCGAGGGGCTCCAGGATCTCCCGGCCGCCCAGATACGGCCGCAGGACCTCGGGGACGCGTACGGAACCGTCGGCGAGCTGGTGGTTCTCCAGGAGCGCCACGATCGTGCGCGGCACCGCGCACAGCGTGCCGTTCAGCGTGGCGAGCGGCTGCACGGCCTTCTTGCCGTCGCGCTCCTCACGCATGCGCACCGAGAGCCGGCGGGCCTGGAAGCTGTCGCAGTTCGACGCCGACGTCAGCTCGCGGTACTTGCCCTGGGTGGGGATCCAGGCCTCGCAGTCGTACTTGCGGGAGGCCGAAGCGCCCAGGTCGGCGCTTGCCACGTCGATCACCTGGAAGGGCAGTTCGAGGCCGGTCAGCCACTGCTTCTCCCAGTCGAGGAGGCGCTTGTGCTCGTTCTCCGCGTCCTGCGGGTCGACGTACGAGAACATCTCGACCTTGTCGAACTGGTGCACCCGGAAGATGCCGCGGGTGTCCTTGCCGTACGTACCGGCCTCGCGGCGGAAGCAGGGGGAGAACCCGGCGTACCGCAGCGGGAGCTTGTCGGCGTCGATGATCTCGTCCATGTGGTACGCCGCGAGCGGGACCTCGGAGGTGCCGACCAGGTAGTAGTCGTCCTTCTCCAGGTGGTACACGTTCTCGGCGGCCTGGCCGAGGAAGCCGGTGCCCTCCATGGCGCGCGGGCGCACCAGGGCGGGCGTGAGCATCGGGGTGAACCCGGCCTCGGTGGCCTGCGCGATGGCCGCGTTGACCAGCGCGAGCTCGAGCAGCGCGCCGACGCCCGTCAGGTAGTAGAAACGGGACCCGGAGACCTTCGCGCCGCGCTCGACGTCGATGGCGCCGAGGGCCTCGCCGAGCTCCAGGTGGTCCTTGGGCTCGAAGCCCTCGGCGGCGAAGTCGCGGATCGTGCCGTGCGTCTCCAGGACGACGAAGTCCTCCTCGCCGCCCACCGGCACGTCCTCGTGCAGGAGGTTGCCGAGGCGCATGAGCAGGCGCTTGGTCTCCTCGTCGGCTTCGTCCTGCTCGGCGTTCGCGGCCTTGACCGCGGCGGCGAGCTCGCCCGCCTTCTTCAGGAGCCCGGCCTTCTCGTCGCCGGCTGCCTTGGGGATGAGTTTGCCGAGCGCCTTCTGCTCGGAGCGCAGCTCGTCGAAGCGGAGCCCGGACGACCTGCGCCGCTCGTCGGCGGAGAGCAGGGCGTCGACGAGATCGACGTCCTCTCCACGGGCGCGCTGCGAAGCGCGAACACGGTCGGGGTCCTCACGGAGCAGGCGAAGGTCAATCACCCCTCAAGGCTACCGTCGCGTCGTTGCGGCCCACGAATCGATATTCTCGCTGTGTACGTTATGACCGTTTTGCCGGATTGGATACGGGAATGCATCGGGTCTCGCGCGTCACTTCCGGTGCCGACCGGGATGGCCGAAGATCGCCCCGCCTCGGACTCGCTTCGGACCCGCATCGGCCCGCGCCGACCCGTATCGACCGGTTCACGCAAGGTCAATAAAGCGGACACGATTCCCCGAAACGGGGCACAGCCCCCTTGTCGCCTTGACCGGATCACCTTGCGGGCAACGGGACTTGGGGGTGCGGTTGTCCACAGGGGTGGGGGGTCCCGAAAAGTTATCCACAGGCTGTGCGAAAGATCTGTGGACGCCGGAATGGGCGGTTCCCAATACTCCTCCCGCCCCACTGGATTCCTCCCCCAAACCCCCTCCCGGCCAACTTTCGAGTGGAATTGGTTAACTCCAAAGAGTTGATCAATACAAAAGGGTGGACGAGAGGTGACGTGCGGGGGTGTGGACACCACTGGGGTCCGAGAGCCGCTTTGTCGACCATGTCGCACTTCGTTGTCGACTTGTCCCCAGATCGAGAAGGGCACCTGTGGATAACTTCTGTGGACAACGTAAATCCGCAGGTAGGACCGCAGAAACGCTCAGAATCGGCCGTCCTGGCACTGCGTGAGCCAGTCCGCCGCCGCCATGAATTCCCTGTCGGAGGTCCCCGGCCGCAGCGGCCGCACGTCCTCGAGGGCCACACCGGCACGCGGGTAGGACCCGAGGAAGCGCACCTTCGGGCAGATCCGCTTCAGGCCCATCAAGGCCTCACCGACACGCCGCTCCGTGATGTGGCCCTCGGTGTCGACACTGAAGCAGTAGTTGCCGATGCCCTGTCCTGTCGGCCGGGACTCGATGCGTACGAGGTTGACGCCGCGCACCGCGAACTCCTGGAGCAGTTCGAGCAGCGCACCGGGGTGGTCGTCGCCCAGCCAGATCACCAGCGACGTCTTGTCCGCGCCGGTCGGCGCGGCGGGCCTGGCCGGACGGCCCACCAGCACGAACCTGGTCGCCGCGTTCTGCGCGTCGTGGATGTCGGTGACCAGGGCCTGGAGGCCGTACGTAGCCGCCGCGAACTCACCGGCGAAGGCCGCGTCGTACCGGCCCTCCTGCACGAGCCGCGCGCCGTCCGCGTTCGACGCCGCCGACTCCCACACCGCGTGCGGCAGGTGCTTGGCGAGCCAGTTGCGCACCTGCGGCTGGGCCACCGGGTGGCCGGTCACCGTCTTGATGTCCTTGAGCTTGGTACCGGGGCGCACCAGCAGCGCGAAGGCGATCGGCAGGACGACCTCGCGGTAGATCATCAACGGCTCGCCCTTGGCGAGCTCGTCGACGGTCGTGGTGACACCGCCCTCCACCGAGTTCTCGATGGGGACGAGCGCGGCCGCGGCCTCCCCGCTGCGCACCGCGTCCAGGGTGGCGGGCACGGACACCATCGGGACCAGCTCACGGGTGGCCGCTTCGGGCAGGGTCCGCAGGGCAGCTTCGGTGAAGGTGCCCTCGGGGCCGAGGTAGGTATATCGCGTCGCCGACATGCCGTCACACTAATGCGCCGGGTGGGACGGATGGCGTACGGCGACCGCTACAGCAGGGCGGCGGCCACTGTTGACGCCGCCTCGCGCGCCACGCCGTGCCGCGGCCCCCGTGCCGCGGCCCCCCCGTGCCGCGTCCGGCCCGCCGCGCGCCCTCGGCCGCCTCACCCCTCCAGGAGCCGCTCCCCCACGTACTCCCCGGCCCCCGCCCCGCCCGGCACCGCGAACAGACCGCTCGCCTCGTGGCGGATGAACGCGGAGAGGGCGTCGCCGCGGTCGAGCTTGCGCTGTACGGGGACGAAGCCCTGGAGGGGGTTCGCCTGCCAGCAGACGAACAGGAGACCGGCGTCGGGGTCGCCCTTGGCGTCGAAGCCGTCGTGGTACGAGAAGGGCCGCCGCAGCATCGCGGCGCCGCCGTTCTGGTCCGGCCGTGAGATACGGGCGTGCGCGTTGAGAGGAACCACGAGATCACCGCCGGTGCCGGTCTTCTCCAGCTGCATCTCGGTGGTCTCCGTGCCGCCGGTGAGGGGCGCGCCGTCGGACTTGCGGCGGCCGATGACCTCTTCCTGGGCGCGCGTGGACAGCTCCTCCCAGTCGTCGAGGAGCATCCGGATACGGCGTACGACGGCGTAGGAGCCGTCGGCCATCCAGGCCGGATCCGTGCCGTCCGGTCTGCCGGGCACGAAGATCCGCTTGTTGAAGTCGTCGTCGGACGGCTGGGGATTGTTCGTACCGTCGATCTGGCCCATGAGGTTGCGGGTGGTCATGGGGCGGGTGGTGGCGCCGGGCGAGCGGTTGAAGCCGTTCATCTGCCAGCGCACCTTCGCCGCCGAACCGGCGAGGCGTTGCAGGGCGCGCAGCGCGTGGAAGGCGACGAGCGGGTCGTTCGCGCCGATCTGTACCCAGAGGTCACCGTTGCTGCGGGCCTTGTCGAGGTGGTCGGAGGAGAAGTCCGGCAGCGGATCGAGGGCGGCGGGGCGCTGCTTCTCCAGGCCGGTGCGGCCGAAGAAGCTGTGGCCGAAGCCGAAGGTGACGGTGAGCGCGGACGGTCCGGCGTCGCGCGCGACGTCCGTGTCCGGTCCCGCGCCGTCCACCGGCCTGCCCGCCATCAGCTGCTCGGCGGCCGTCGACCAGCGGCGCAGCAGAGCCGCCGCCTCCTTGCGCCCGGCGCCCGCGGCGAGGTCGAAGGCGACCAGATGGCCGCGGGACTGCACGGGCGTGGTGATTCCCGGCTGATGTTTCCCGTGAAACATCACCTCGTCCGTGCCGAGCGTCGTCAGGGCCGCCCCGGAGCCGCCGGAGGAGTCCGAGGACGCGACCGCGTATCCGGCGGCGCTGCCCGCCGTGCCGAGGGCGAGGCCGGTGGCGCCCGCCGTGCCGAGCAGGCGCCGTCGCGAAATGGTGTGGTCCGCCATGGGGTCAGCCGATCTGCACGTTCTTGTCGAGGGTCACCTGGTCGATGTCGGAAGTGCGCACGGTCAGCTTGATCTGCCACTTGCCTGCCATCGGGATCTGTACGCCGCTCGCGCTCCAGTGTCCGGTCGCGATGCGGTCGGGGGCGACGGGCAGCGGGCCGACGTCCTTGGCCTCGAGGGTGAGGGCGACCTTCACCTCGGGCAGGTCGAAGGCGCTGCCGTTGGGCCGGTTCGCGAAGACGTGCAGGTCGTTGCTGCCGGTGCGGCCCGGTGCCAGCTCCAGGCGCACGGTGCCCTTGCCGTCCTGGCCACCGGTGTCGAAGGGGATCTTGAGCTTGACGGGGCCTGTGGGCTGCTGGGCCGAGACCGAGGAGGCGTTCTTGGCCTCCTCCTCCGTACGGCCGGGTTCGGTGCTGGTCAGGAGCGTGGTGACGGCGAGCACGACGACGGCGATGCCCGCCTCGACGAAGACCGTGCGCCGCAGGCCCGAGCGGTGCGGGTCGGCGTCGCGGATGCGCTTCTCGCGGGCGGCGTCCACGGCGGCCTGCTGCCGGGCGAGCTGCGCGGACCGCTTGTCCTGGCCGGGGGCCTTGCTGCCCGTCTTCTCGCCGCCGTCGACTCCACCGCCGTGGCTGCCGTTGCCACTGCTGGCGCCGCCGGTTCCGCCGCGCTTGCCGCTGCTGTCGACTCCGCCGCGCTTGCCGCCGCCGTCGCCCTCGACGTCCGGGGTCTCGACCCGAGCCGAGACGCCCGTCTTCGAGCTGTGCGCCACGGCGACGGGCTTCTTCCTCTTGGTCGTGGTGCCCGCGGTGCCCACCGCGCCCGTCCGCTGTTCGACGACCGCCGCGGCCGCCGCCTCGGGCGTCAGGCCCCCGGCCTCCGCGAGGATCCGGCCGGTCCAGCGCCGCGACATCGAGGCGACGCCCACGAGGACGACGACGAGCCCGGCCTTGACCAGCAGCAACTGCCCGTACCCGGTCCCGGTGAGCGCGGACCACGAGCCGACCTGCCGCCACGACTGGTACAGGCCGGTCGCCACGAGCGTCACCACACTGGCGAAGGCGACACGGGAGAAACGGCGCACGGCGTCGGCGTCGACGAGCGGCGCGCGGTACAGGCACAGCAGGAGCGCGGCGAGGCCGCCGAGCCAGGCGGCGACGGCGAGCAGGTGGAGCACGTCCACGGGCATGGCGATCCCGGGCTGGATACCGGTCGACGCGTGCTCGGCGAGCGCCCAGGTCGCCGCGATGCCGATGGCGACGACGCTGCCGCCGATGGCCAGGCCGAAGGCGAGGTCCCGCTTCTCCTTGGGGTCCTCGCGCCGCTCGTACACGCCGAAGAGCACGGCGATGAACAGTGCGGCGGCCGCGAGCAGCAGCAGCCGCGAGACGAGGGCGGCACCGGTCTTGGTCTGGAGCACGTCGCCGAGTTCGGCCAGGTCGAAGGCGTCGCCGAGCTTGCCGGAGCCGGTGTAGGGCGCGCGGAGCAGCAGCGTGACCAGGGTGGCGCCGGTGAGCGCGAGCCAGCCGCCGACCACGAGGCGTTGCAGCGCCCGCACGCCCGCACCGCGCTGCCAGCAGCCCAGCACGAACGCGGCGCCGCCGACGACGACGGTGAATCCCGCGTACGCGATGTAGCGGGCGAAGTCGTAGAGTCCGCCGACGAGTCCGCCGCCGACCTCCTGCTCGGACAGCGACACCTTGGTGGCCGACGGCGCGCCGATGGAGAAGGTGAAGGCGCCGGCGATGGGGTGGCTGTCGGCGGAGACGACCTGGTAGGCGACGGTGAAGGTGCCGTCGGGCAGCCCCGGCTTGAGCTTCACGCCGTAGGCGTGCGAGCCCAGGTCACTGGTCCTGCCGGTGTCGACGCGCTTCCCGGCCGGGTCGAGGACCCGTACCGAGCCGTCGGACAGGGCGACCTTCTCGGAGAAGGTCAGTGACACCTGCCGGGGTGCCTCGTCGACCACCGCTCCCTGCTTGGGGTCGCTCCCGGTGAGCGCGGCGTGCGCGTCGGCGGGCGCCGCCGCGGCGAGCAGGGAGCCGAGGACGGCGCCGATCAGGGCGACGGCGACGATCAGCAGGCGCCCGTACCCGGTCGGGAAGGCCGGCCCCGGGCGGGGAGCGGTGGTCCGCATCAACTCTTCAGTCCCCTCAGTGCGACGCGTGCAGGTCGGTCGGCTCGTCGGCCGCCGCGTGCTTGTCGGTGGTGGAGTGGGTCTTGGTGTTGCCGGAGTCGTGCTTCTCCGCGGAGCTGGAGTCGTGCTTCTCCGTAGAACCGGAGTCGTGCTTCCCCGTGGAGCCGGACTCGTGCTTCTCCGCGGCGCCGGAGGGGTGCTTCGCCGTGGCGCCGGAGTCCTCGGAGCCCGCGTCCGGGTTGTACGTCGCGGCCCGCACCGGCATCGTGACGGTGATCGGCTTCGACTTCTCGAAGCGGAGGGTGACCTCGACCTCGTCGCCCTGTTCCGGCTTGTGCTTCAGCTTTTCCAGCATGATGTGGTTGCCGCCGCGGGCGAAGTCGAGCTCGCCGTTCGCTGGCACGTCGAAGGACTTCCGCTCCTTCATCGTGGAGCCGACGGTGGCGTGCAGGGTGACGCTGCCCGCGAGCGGGCTCGAGGCCGAGACGAGCTTGTCGGCCGCACCCCTGTTCGTGATCTTGAAGAAGCCGCCTGCCATGTTGTCCATGGCGGGGGCGGGGATGTAGGCGCCGCTGACGGCGAGTTCGGGCTTCTTCGCGGCTTCGGAGGACGCCGATGCCGAGCCGGAGCCGGAGTCGTCGCCGCAGCCCGCGAGGGCGAGGCCCGCGGTCAGCGCGAGGGCGCCGCCGCTGAGGAGACGGCGACGGCGGGTGGTGCGGTGGTTCACGGGTTCCGCCCCTCGATGATCTTGGGGAGGTCCCGCTCGTAGTCCTTGGCCGTCGCGTCCTTGCCGTTGTAGACGACGTACCCGGTGTCGGACTTCGGCGAGAAGGCGACGACCTGGGTGCCGTGCATCGACTCGATCTTGCCGTTCTTGAGTTCCTTGGACGGCTCGATGCTGATGCCGACGGTGCGGGCGCTGCCCTGGATGGTCGGGAAGTCACCGGTCAGGCCGATGAACTCGGGGTCCTGGGCCTTCAGCCACGTGCCGAGTTCCTTGCCGGTGTCCCGCTTCGGGTCGGTGGTGACGAAGACGACCTGGAGCTTGTCGAGCTCCGCCTTCGTGACGGTCTTCTTCTGTAGCAGGCTCTTCTTGGCGACCGCGATGTTGCTCATCGTCAGCGGACAGACGTCGGGGCAGTTGGTGTAGCCGTAGTAGAGGAGCACCGGCTTGCCCTTGGTCTGCTCGCGCAGGTCGTACTTCTTGCCGTGGGTGTCCTTCAGGACCAGGTCCGGCTTCTTGAACGGCTTGTCGAGGACGGTCGCGGCCTTCTTCGTGCCCGACTCCATCGACACGTCGGCGACCGGCTTGTCCTTCTTGCCGTCGCCCGAACCGCACGCCGTCAGGGAGAGGGCGGCCGCGGTGAGCAACGCGGCAGCGGCCAGCGCCTTCGTGGTCTGCTTGCCCGGCTTGTTGCCCGGCTTGTTGCTCGACTCGTTGCTCGGGTTGTTACTCGGCTTGTGGCTCGATCCGTTGTTCGGCTTGCTCGACTTGCTCAACTTGCGCATACGAAAATGTCCCAGATGTGAGGAGTCCGGGACGCGCCGGGGCCGGGCCCGCGGCGCGTCCCGCGGGTGGCTCAGCTGTTGGCGCGGCGACGGCCCGCGAGCACCCCGAAGGCCACGCCCGCGGCGCCGACGACGATGCCGACGACGCCGAGGGTCCGGGCGGTGGTGTCGCTGCTGTCGCTGTCGGACGCCTTCGAGGAGGCCTCCTCGCCGTCCTTGGCTCCGGCGGCCTTGGCGTCGTCGGCGTCGTCGGCGTCGTCGTCGGCGTCGTCGGACGCGGCACCGCCGCCGTGGTGGTCGTCGGCGGCGCTCAGCGCGAGGGCGGGCGCCGGGAAGTCCGGCTCCTCCGCGCCCTTCTGCTGCGGCTCGATCCAGCGGACGACTTCCTTGTTGCTGTACGTCTGGAGGGCCTTGAAGACCATCTGGTCGGCGTCCTCGGGGAGCTGGCCGACGGACAGCGGGAACTTCTGGAAGGTGCCGGGCTCGATGCCCTTGCCGTCGGCGGTCCAGGTGACCTTGGAGACGGCCTCGTCGATCTTCTCGCCGTGGATCTCGAGCGGCTTCTTCAGCTTGGTCTTGGTGACCTTCGCCTTCCAGCCGGGCACGGGCTGGGTCATCACGGAGGCGAGCGGCTGGTCGGCGGGGAAGGTGACCTCGAGCTTGGTCGTCGAGGCGTCGTCGCGCTCGTTGGGGACCTTGAAGTTGACGGTCGCGTAGCCGCCCTTGGCGGCCACGCCCTCGGCGGTGACGCTGACGTGCGCGAACGCGGGGACGGCGGAGAGCAGCAGGACGGCGGAGGCGGCGGTGCCGGCGACGACGGAGACGCGGGTCAGGGACTTCATGGCGGAGTGCTCCAGTTTCAGCAGGCGGGCACGAGGTCGTGCCCGTGATGAACGGTGAATACGGCCGTACGCACTGTGGTGTTCGGAAGGGGACGCGGCGGCGGGCCGTACGGCCACGCGTGCGCGCGTGTGGGTGCGCCACGCGGCACCCCTCCGGGTCGTACGGGAGGAGCGGTCCGCGTCAGGCGGCGAGCGTGAGTGCGGCGGGCGCGGGCGGGCCCCGGCGGATCACCGTGTCATCGAGCGCGGGTGTCCTCGGCCGCGGCGGTACGAGGGTGTGGGCGGCGCGCACCGGGCCTGCCGTGGGTGCGCCGGTGAGCCCGGCGCGCAGGATTCGTACCAGCGCGAGAGCGGCCCGCAGGGAGCGCATGAGCGCCGCCTCGGCGACTCCGTACGCCCCCTGGGCGGAGAGCCGCACCAGGCGGCCGAGCGCGAGGTCGCCGCGGCGCAGCAGCCAGCCCGCGGCGAGCGCCGCGAGGAGGTGCGCGAGCAGCATCGGCAGGGACGGCAGCAGGGCGGCCGCGGTACCGGTGTCCATCGCCGGGCCCATCGAGGGCCCCGTCGGCGGCGGGGGAGCCGCCGTGGCCCCGGCGGGGGCGTGCGCCGCGTGCGCGCCGCCCGCCGGGCCGAGCCCGGCGCCCTCCAGGATCTGCCGGGCCTGGAGGGGCGTGATGGTCGCCCCGCCGGCGCCGCACACGATGCGGGCGGCGCGCTCGACGAGCGAACCGGTGTCCTGTCCGCCACCGGCGGTGGCCGCGGTCATCGCCGTGCCGTGCTGCTGGCCGAGGCCGAACAGGGCGTGCAGCGCGAGCTGGCCCACGGCGAGCGCGGCCGCGATCCCCGGCAGCGTCCGCTCGCGCCCGGCGAGGGGCATGGCGAAGGCGAGGGCCGCGAGGAAGGCCACGGCCAGCGTCCACAGCGGTACGGCGGCACACGAGGCGAGCACATGGCCCCCGGCGGACAGCGCGACGCAGACCGCGGCGAACGTCGCGGCCCGCAGCAGCCGGAGGTCGGCTCCGGTGCGCGCGTGGCGCTGGTGGGGGGCAGTCATGGCCGGGCCATCATCGCACCAGGCGCCTCCCGCGCCTACGGCAGGTCGACAGGCTTCCGCTTCGTGGAACGGGTACGCGACTACACCGGGCGGGGTTGGCACCGCGTCCGCCGTATGGGCGGCATCACGGCAAGAGGGCGCTTATCCGCCGGTGTGCGCGGCAATACGTATCGGTATGTCGAGCCGCAGCCAGGAGGCTGGAGCATGAGCATCTGGTGGTCACTCCATTTGCGGCGCGAAGCTGCGAGCGTCCCGCTCGCCCGGCGCCTGCTGATGGGCACGATGGAGAGCGCGGGGGTGCACCCCGACGACTCCTACGACTTGTCCCTCGCGCTCACCGAGGCCTGCGCCAACGCGGTGGAGCACGGCGGGGCCGCGCCTCCCGACGCGCCCGGCGGCGCCTACCGGGTCACGGCGTACCTCGACGGCGAGAAGTGCCGCATCGAGGTCGCCGACTCCGGCCCCGGTTTCCCGCCGAGCCGGGTGCGCGTGTCCGCGGGCCGCCGGGGGCGGCGCCGGTCCCGGCGCCCCGCTCCGGCCCCAGCGCTCCCCCTGCCTCCCGAGACGTCGGAGAGCGGGCGCGGCCTGTGTCTCATCAGGGAGCTCGCCGACCACGTGGACCTGGACAACAAGTCTGGGCGCGGCGGCGCGGTGATCAGTTTCGACAAGGTCCTCAAGTGGCGTGAGGGCGCCCCGCTCGTCTCTGCCTGAGGCTTTCCTCAGGCCGCGTACCGCCCAGTGGTCCGTACCGTCCTCTCGTACACATCCAGTGCCGGGATCGGGGCACGGCCCAGAAGGGCGCGCAGGTGGCCGTCAGAGCCCCGGCCCGCCCGGGGGCGGCGGCAGCACCCTGCACAGGGCCTCGACCGCCGCCGCGTACGCGTGCTCGGGCGGTGTCGCGTACCCGACGACCAGGCCGTCCGGTGCCCGGTCCGGCGCGGCCGGGTGACGGTAGTCGGACAGGCCCTCCACGCCGACGCCCTGCCACGCGGCGGCCTTCACGGCGGAGGCCTCCGTGCCAAGCGGCAGCCGGAGCACGGCGTGCAGGCCCGCCGCGATGCCGGTGACGGTGATGTGCGGGGCGCTCTCGGCGAGGGCGGCGACGAGGTGGTCGCGGCGGCGCCGGTAGCGCTGGCGCATGCGGCGGACGTGCCGGTCGTAGTGGCCGGAGTCGATCAGGTCGGCGAGGGTGAGCTGGTCGGGGACGCTCGCCCAGGCCTCCCGCTCGCCCTTGGCGGTGACGACGGCGTCGACCAGATGCTCCGGGAGGACCATCCAGCCGAGCCGTACGGCGGGCGACAGGCTCTTGCTCACCGAGCCGGTGTAGACGACGCGTTCGGGGTCCAGGCCCTGGACCGCGCCGACGGGTTCCCGGTCGTAGCGGAACTCACCGTCGTAGTCGTCCTCCAGGATCAGCCCGCCGCTGGTACGGGCCCAGTCGACGGCGGCGCTGCGGCGCCCGGGGTGCAGCGGCCCGCCGGTCGGGAACTGGTGCGCGGGCGTCAGGAGCAGTGCCCGTACGGGTACCGGAAGGTCCGCCAACTCCTCGACGCGGGCACCGTGTTCGTCGAGGGTCAGCGGCAGGGTCCGCGCCTTCGCGGCGTCGAGCAGCGAGCGGTGGAAGCCGAGTCCGTAGGCCTCCACGGCGACGGGACCGCGCAGCACCCCTCCGCTTCCGCCACCGCCGGGCCCGCCGAACAGCAGCCGCAGCGCGTGCGCGAAGCCGGAGCACACCACGATCCGCTCCGGGGTCGTGCGCACCCCGCGCGCCCGCGCCAGATACCCGGCGAGCGCCCGGCGCAGCTCGATGCGCCCCTGCGGATCGCCGGGCCCGAAGGCCTCGTTGGGCGCGGCGGTGAGGGCACGCCGGGCGGCGGCGAGCCAGGCGGTGCGGGGGAAGGAGCCGGTGTCCGGCTGGCCCTGGACGAGGTTGTGCGCGGGGCGCGCGGCCGCCGCGGAGCGCTTGGGCACGCGCACGCCGGGCGGTGGGGCGGCCCGTTCGGCCACCCGGGTGCCCGAGCCCTGCCTGGCCGTCAGCCAGCCCTCGGCGACGAGTTCGGCGTAGGCGTCGGCGACGGTGTTGCGGGCGATGCCCAGGTCGGCGGCGAGGGAGCGGTACGGGGGGAGCCGGGTGCCGGGGGCGAGTCTGCCGTCCTGGACCGCCGCGCGCAGGGCACGGCTGAGCGCGGCCCTGCGGCTGCCGCCGCCGGAGAGCTCCAGGTGCAGGTCACTGCCGATGCGCTCCGCCGAATTGACCCACGATTCCGCCATGGGAATGCACCCTATCCGTGGTCTTTCCGGGCCATAGATTCATGGTCATGACGAACAACACGAACACCGCGGCCCCCGCCACGACGCACACCGCGGCCCCCATCACGACCCACAGCACGGCCCCCGCCGCCACCCACACCGCGCCCGGCACGCACACCGCCGCGGCCACCGGGACCGTCGCCCGCGTCGACTTCGCCAGGACCGCCCCGAAGGTCTTCAGGGCCGTCATCGGCCTGGACGCCGCCGCCCGCGAGGGCCTCGACCCGGCCCTGGTCGAACTGATCCAGATCCGCGCCTCGTACCTCAACGGCTGCGCGTACTGCCTGCACATGCACACCAACGACGCGCGCAAGGCGGGCGAGAGCGAGGACCGGCTGCACATGGTGGCCGTCTGGCGCGAGGCCCGGAACTTCTTCACCGCCAAGGAGCAGGCCGCTCTCGCCCTGACGGACGCGGTGACCCGTGTCGCGGACGCGGGGGTGCCGGATTCCGCTTACGCGGAGGCCGCGGGGGAGTTCGCGGAGGCGGAGCTTGCGCAGGTTCTCGCCCTGATCCTCGCGATCAATACGTGGAATCGGATCGCCCTCGCCACGGGGAAGGTTGCCGGGACGGATGAGCGTCGGGGCTGACCCCGGCGCCCCCTCGCCGGCCTGTGGCGTCTGCGGCCCGTCCCCGGCCGGGGGTCGAGAATCGGCCTGCGGCCCGTCCCCGGCTGGGGTTCAAGAATCGGCCTGCGGCCTCGTCCTCAAACGCCGGACGGGCTGGAAATCTCCGGCCCGTCCGGCAGGCTGGGAATCTTCGGGCCGTCCGGCGGGCTGGGAATCTCCGGGCCGCGCAGCACATCGGACGGGCCAGAGCCTCCGGGCCGCCCAGTACATGGGACGGGCCGGAAACCTCCAGCCCGTCCAGCACGTCGCGGTCAGCCCTTCAGCGCGGCCATCCACGCCTCGACCTCGTCGGACCGGCGGGGCAGCGCGGCCGAGAGGTTGCGGTTGCCGTCCTCGGTGACGAGGATGTCGTCCTCGATGCGCACACCGATGCCGCGGTACTCCTCGGGCACGGTCAGGTCGTCCGCCTGGAAGTACAGACCCGGCTCGACGGTCAGGCACATGCCCGGCTCCAGGGTGCCGTCGGCGTACGACTCGCGGCGCGCGGCGGCGCAGTCGTGCACGTCCATGCCGAGCATGTGGCCGGTGCCGTGCAGCGTCCAGCGGCGCTGGAGCCCGAGCTCGACGACCCGCTCGACCGGGCCCTCGACCAGCCCCCACTCCACGAGCTTCTCGGCGAGCACGCGCTGCGAGGCGTCGTGGAAGTCACGGAACTTGCCGCCGGGCCTGACGGCCGCGATACCGGCCTCCTGGGCCTCGTACACGGCGTCGTAGATCTTCTTCTGCAACTCGTCGAAGCGGCCGTTGATCGGCAGGGTGCGGGTGATGTCCGCCGTGTAGTACGTGTGCGTCTCCACGCCCGCGTCGAGCAGGAGCAGCTCGCCGGAGCGGACGGCGCCGTCGTTGCGCACCCAGTGCAGGGTGGTGGCGTGCGGGCCGGCGGCACAGATCGAGCCGTAGCCGATGTCGTTGCCCTCGACGCGGGCGCGCAGGAAGAACGTGCCCTCGATGTAGCGCTCGCTGGTGGCCTCGGCCTTGTCGAGGACCTTCACCACGTCCTCGAAGCCGCGCACCGTGGAGTCCACGGCCTTCTGTAGCTCGCCGACCTCGAACGCGTCCTTGACCAGGCGGGCCTCCGAGAGGAAGACGCGCAGCTCCTCGTCGCGCTCGGCGGTGACCTTGTCGGCCAGGGCCGCCTCGATCCCGGCGTCGTACCCGCGTACGACGCGGACGGGCCCGGTGCCCTCGCGCAGCGCGTCCGCGAGCTCCCGCACGTCGGAAGCGGGGATGCCGTACAGCTTCTCGGCCTCGGTCAGGGAGTGACGGCGGCCGACCCACAGCTCGCCCTGGCCGTCGAGCCAGAACTCGCCGTTCTCGCGGTTGGACCGCGGCAGCAGATAGATGGTCGCCTCGTGGCCCTCGGCCGTGGGCTCGAGGACGAGGACGCCGTCCTCCGTCTGGTTGCCGGTGAGGTAGGCGTACTCGACGGAGGCGCGGAAGGCGTACTCCGTGTCGTTGGAGCGGGTCTTCAGGTTGCCCGCGGGCACGACGAGACGCTCGCCGGGGAAGCGCGCGGAGAGCGCGGCGCGCCGGGCGGCGGTCTCCGCGGCCTGCGGGACGGGCCGCAGGTCGTACAGCTCGGTGTCGGCCCACCCGGACTTCATGTTCTCGGCGAGCTCGTCGGAGACACCGGGGTAGAGGCCGTTCTTGCGCTGCTTGATCGGCTCTTCTTCGGTCTCCACCAGCTCTTCCGGGGTCTCCGGGTTGAGGGCGTCCGACACGGTCTGCCTCCTGTTTTCACGGCTGTGTACGTCACTGGAGCCCCTCCATCGTACGGTCGTACGGGAGGGGGCCCAGGGCCGGAAGGCCCACGGCGGCAGGCTTACGCGGAGTACCGAGTTCCTTACAGCCGGCGGGTTCCTTGCGCGGGGCGGGTTCCTTGCGCCGGGCGGTTTCCTTGCGCGGGGCGGGTTCCTTACGTCGGGCGCACCCCGAGTCCTGGCCGGAGCGCACCGCGAACCCTCACTCGAAGCGCACCGCGAGCAGCACCACGTCCTCCTCGCTGTCCGCGCCGTGCACGCTGTTCGGGGCGTCGGGGCCCGCCGGCAGCATCGTGCGCAGGATGTGGTCGGCGACGGCGCCGGGGTCCTCGCGGGCCGCCTTCGGTACGCCGACCGCCGCCGCGTGCAGCCGGGCGAAGGCGCGGTCCATCGAGTCACCGGTGCGGTGGAGGAGCCCGTCCGTATAGAGCAGCACCGTTTCTCCAGGTTCCGCGTCGAGCTCCACGCTGGGCGCCTCCCAGCAGGCGAGCATGCCGAGCGGCGCCGACAGGGACGTCTCCAGGAACTCCGTGCGCCGCTCGCCGATGATCAGCGGCGGGCTGTGCCCGGCCCCGGCGAGCACGAGCTTGCGCGGCGCCGGTTCGCAGTACGCGAAGAGCGCCGTCGCCGAGCGCGCGGGCTCGGTCAGGCGGAGCAACAGCTCCAGGTCGGACAGGACGGCGACCGGGTCCTCGCCCTCCATCACCGCGTACGCCCGCAGCGACGCCCGCAGCCGTCCCATCGCGGCGACAGCGCTCGGCCCCGACCCGGTGACGGAGCCGACCGCGAGGCCGAGCGCCGCCTCGGGCAGCGGCAGCGCGTCGAACCAGTCGCCGCCGCCGCGCGGTCCCGCGTGGTGCCGGGCCGCGAGTTGCACCCCCGGCACGCGCGGAAGCCGCGAGGGAAGCAGTTCCTCGCGCAGGGTCGCGGTGGTCGTACGGGCGCGGTCGAGCTCCACCAAGCGCGCCAGGTGCTCGGTCGCGTACTGGACGTAGCGGCCTGCGAGGTGCCGTCGGCGCTCGGCGGGCTCGGCGGGTTCGGCGTACAGCCACACCACCGCGCCGACCCGTCCCGCCGCGTCGGTGACCAGCGGCAGCGCGTAGCTCGCGGCGTAGCCGATGCGGAGGGCGACCTCGCGGTGGCGGGGGTCGAGGGTGTCGTCGGCGAAGAGGTCGGGCTGCACGATCTCGGTGACGGGCGGCCGGGGCGCGGGGGTGCCCGCGGTGGCCATGGCGGGGGTCTCCCCCGCGGTCGGGGCGCTCGCCGCGTCGGCCGCGCCGGGGGCGTACGCGGCGGTGGCGTCGAGCAGTCTGCCGAGCGACGTCGCGGTGCGCGGCACCGTCTCCAGATGGCCGAGGTCGGCGCGGGTGAGGCCGAGTCCGACCGTCGTGTCGGGGCCGCGGCCGTCGGCGGGCTCCAGGACGACGAGGCCGCGGGCGGCGCCGACCAGCGCGGCCCCGGCGCGGAGCAGTTCCTTGAGCGCGTCGTCAAGGGTGGCCGTGCGGGACAGGCGCTCGGAGAGTTCGTGCAGGGTGGTGAGGTCCGAGACCCAGCCGGCGAGACGGTCCTGGATCAGTGCCCCCGGCGCGCCCTGAGCGGTTGGGGCGGGCGTGGCAGTGTGGGCGGGCGAGGGAACAGTGGAATCGATTCCGGCCACTTTCGGAGGATGCGGGGCGTTCATGGCTGACGGCTTTCCGACCAGCGCGTATTGCTCGATAGCATCGCAAACCCCCTGTCATTCTGCGTCGCTGGCAATGTCTCCACATCTACACGCAGGGAAGAGGGGATGTCCAGCATTGTCCTGCAAGGATTCGTGGTGTCCAGTGCGACGCGGGTGAATTCCGTGAACTGGAACCGATCTTGAGAACTTGTCTGAAAACTGTTGCAGCGAACGGCATATTGCGGTCGACTGACATTGTTCGAAGGAGCGTCACAGCGGTCGTGTGGGGTACGTACTCGGTGATGGCCGGGGGCAGTTGTACGGTGCCCGGAACCTGGTGGCCGAGTCGAGCGTCTAAACCCACGGCGACCGTGCCCCATCCTCCCGCGGTACGGGCGGCATGAAATGCGCGGGACGGCAAACGCCAGGCGTCGCCACCCCTCGCCACGTCAACGCTCGGCCCATAGGGGAGCCCCATGCCGCAGGCTGGGGTGTGATGCGCCAGCTTGTACGCACCTGTACGCACCTGTACGCACTTGCATGCACCTAGTACGCGCACCTCGTACGCACGGCGATTGAGATCCACTCATGGTGTGATGTGGCCCGAAGTGTCCCTCTGCGTGTAACGGAAAGGAACGAGCGCTCATGCGCGAGATCCTCGGAAGGCGACGCAGGCTCCTGTCCTGGCGAGTCGGTAGGAAGCCTGACCAGAGTCCTGCTCTGCTCGCGGCCCTGACCTTCGCGACAGCGTGGCGATGGCCCGTGCTGCCGGGCATCGGTACGGAGGACCAGGTCAGGCGGGGCCTCGACGGCCTCGACACCCTCGGCGCGCGCGCGGACCGGCAGGGCGACACCCGCAGGAGGACCGGCAAGGCCGCCAGGAAGGCCGCCAAGGGCACCGGTGCGTCCGCACCGCGGAGTGCCACCACGCGCTGCGCGTGTCCCGACCCCGACTGTGCCTTCCCCGGCGCCCACCCGCTCGACCCGGGCCTGCTCGCCGCGACCACCGACGAGCGCATGGTGCGCTGGTGGTGGACCAATCGGCCCGGCGCACCGGTGCTCATGGCCACCGGCGGGCGCGCCCCGTGCGCCGTGAGCCTGCCCGCCGTGGCCGGCGCGCGCGCCCTGGCCGCACTCGACAAGGCCGGTGTCCGACTCGGCCCCGTCGTCGCCACCCAGACCCGTGTCCTCATCCTCGTCGCGCCGTACTCGATGGAGCAGTTGGGCGCGCTCCTTTACGCCAAGGACTGGGTCCCGGGATCGCTGCGGTTCCACGGCGACGGCGGGTACGTCGCCCTGCCGCCGTCGGAGACCGGCCAGGGGCAGGTGCGCTGGGAGCGCGCCCCGGCCCCGGGCTCCGCGAACCCCTGGGTGCCCGACGTCCAGGCCGTCGTCGACGCGGTGGTCGACGCGCTCACTCGTCCGGGTGTGAGCGCGCCCGAGTTGTAGGGGTACTGGGCGCGGGACGGACGGGCCGGGCCTTCCCGGTCGTTATCTTCGGCCCATGCACCCGCCCCCGGTCGTGAACCCCCGCCTGCTCGCACTCCTGGGCGTCGTGGCCGTCGCGGTGCTGCTGCCGCTCGCCGGCGCGTCCGCGGGGCCCGTGCCCACGCAGGACGCCAAGGCCCGCGAGCGAGCTGTGCTCCACGAGGACGCCGAGGACGCCGAGGCCTCCGAGGGGTCCGTCCTGCACGAGGACGCCGAAGCGCCCGAGGGGTCCATCGTCCACGACGACGCCAAGGCGCCCGAGGGGCCCGCGCGCGCCGCTGCCCCGAATGCCGACGCACCCGCGGCCGCGTCCGCCGACGCACCCGCCGCCGCGGGCGACGTACCGCCCCCGGCCGAGACCACCGTGCGCTGCGGGCCGGAACTCTCCTCGCCGGGAGGCGTCGAAGCCCAGACCTGCGTCCTGACCCAGGCCGGTGAGACCTGGGCGCGCACGTACTACCGCAACGCCACCGGCGAGTCGATGAAGGCTGTACTCAGTCTCATGGGGCCCATGGGGCGCACCCTGCGGATGCACTGTCCGGTGGGCGCGGAGGACGAGCCCACGGCTTGCGACACGCCCCGGGAACGCACGGCGGGGGCCGCGGCGCGGTACTCGGCGGTGGCGGAGTTCGCGGTGGAGCGCAGCGACGCCCTGCTGCTGCGGTCGGGCAGCAACTCGGCGGCCCCAGCGGGCAGTTGAGCGTGCGACCGTTCGCAGGGCACAGAAACGCCCGGTTGCTGGCGACGGGGGATGCACCAGCAACCGGGCTACCAGAACGGTAACAAGAGATCGGCGCTTGGCAAATTCGATCCCAGTTATCCGGACAGGGATTTACCTGCTTCCCACGGGAGTTGTGACAGGAGTCACGCATTCCGATCCGACTGACTGGTGGGTCAGTGAGGAGTCGCAGCCGACGGGGCGGCCCGCCCCTCGCGAGCCCCGTCGCCGGGTGCGCGCGGACCGGCCCCTGAGCGTGTCCGGACACTCGTCCGAAAGTGCCTCGGCGGACGGCGGCGCGGTACCGGACGCGTGGCGTCCACGCATCCCGGCACCCGCGCCTACGCCATCCGGGCGCCCGCGCCTGCGCCGCCCTGGCGGTCGGCCGGGAGTGTCCTGCCGGTCGGCCGGGGGTCTCCTGCCGGTCGGCCGGGGGTCTCCTGCGGGTCGGCCGGGGGTCTCCTGCGGGTCGGCCGGGCGTCCGGATGCCCCGCGGTCGACCGCCGGGGACACCTCAGCTGAGGGTCACCTGACGGTTGGTGAGGCCGCCGCGGGCCCTGCGCTCCTCCGGCGTCAGCGGCTCGGTGGCCGCGAGCGCCGTGGCCAGGCGCCCGGCGAACTCGGCGGCGGGCCCCTCGACGTCGGCGGCGCCCACACCGCTCGGCAGGTCCCACACCGGCACGGTCAGTCCGTGTGCACGGAAGGAGCCGACCAGGCGGGTGCCCTCGCCGAGGCTCGACGTACCGGCCGCGTGCAGCCGCGCGAGCGCGTCGAGCAACTGCTCCTCGGGGTGCGGCATGACCCACCGCAGGTGGTTCTTCTCCGGCGTCTCGCACCAGTACGCGGCGTCCACGCCGGACAGCCTCACGGTCGGGATGGCGGCGGCGTTCGCGCGCTCCAGGGAGGCCGACACCTCCGGCGCCGCGTTCTCCGCGTCCGGCACCCAGAACTCGAACCCGGAGTGCACGACCGGCTCGAACGCGCTCTTCTCGTCGATCAGCTCCTGGAGCCGCGGCCCGTCGGCGGGCGCCCGGCGGCCGGGGACCGGATTGCCCGGCTCGGTGGCGAGGGCGCGCCGCAGGGTGTCGGCGAGATCGCGGCTGATGTCGCCGGACGAGGTCTCGTTCTGCAAGCCGAGCAGGACCGAGCCGTCGTCGCGGCGCAGCGCGGGCCAGGCCATCGGAAGGACGGTCGCCAGGGTCACCGAGGGCACGCCGTCGGGCAGCGCCTCCTTCAGCGTGAGTTCGACGGTCGCGGCGGGCACCAACTCGCGCAGGGCCACCCAGTCGCACTCGCCGGGCAGACCGTCGAACGGGCGCTGCACCAGCTCGGTCACCGCGTGCGCGGCGGACCGGCCGTGACAGGCCTTGTAGCGGCGGCCCGAACCGCAGGGGCAGGGTTCCCGGGCGCCGACCACCGGGACCTCATGGTCCTTGAGCTGCGACTGCTTGCCCTTGTTGCCCTGGTTGCCCTTGGTCTGCGGGCGCTTCTTGGCCATCGTGGGTGTCTCCCGGTTACGGCTCGCTTGCGTACGGGCGCGAGCCTAGCCGTTCACCCTGGACCGGACTGAGCGCGCGTGCGCACCGGCGAGGGGCGGTCGCGGCGGCCCGGGACCGGTGCGGGTGGTGCCGGCGGACCCGGTGTGTCCCGTCGCGGGACGGCCGGGGGTCGGCTTGCGGGCCCGGTGCGGGTCGCCGCGCGGGATCGGGGGCCTTCGTACCGGTGGCTCTCGTACCCTCCGCGGCAGGTCCGCCCGATGTGGTGCGGTCCGGCTACTGTCCGTCCTGCCTTCGGCCCGGTACGGTTCATGCCGTTGGGCCGGTGCGTGTCATGTCATGGGGCGAGTACGTCTCGTGCCGAGGGGCCGGGGCGGCGCCGGGTCGTCGGGCCGCCGCGCCTCGTACCGAAGGGCTGGTGGGTGTCGCGCCACCGGGCGTAGCACCTTCCGCCCGTCCGAAGCTCGCGCTGTTCCGAAGCCTTCGCTGTTCCGTAGATCCTGCTGTTCCGCAGCCCTCGCTGCTCCGTCCCGGAGCCCTGGCGGACCGCCCGCGGTGTCGCCACCGGTCCCGCCCGCAGCTCCGCCCGCAGTCCCGCCGCCGGTCCCTGTCGTCGGGTCCCTGTCGTCAGTCCCCGTCGTCGAACGTATCGGCGTAGGCCAGTTCGGACATCGTCGCCGTCGCCGTCGCCGTCGCCGGGGCCCCGGCCGGTGCCGCGACGCGCGTAGCGAAATCCTCGCGGCGGTGACCGGACTGCACGAGGGCCCAGACGGTGACCTCGCCGTGGATGTCGTCGCGGACCCCCCAGTTCTCGGCGAGAGCGGTGATGATGTTCAGTCCGCGGCCGCCGTGGGCCGTGACGGACGGGGTGGCGGGGGCCGGGCGGGTCGGTCCGCCGCCGTCCGTCACCTCGACCGTGAGCCGTCCCGTCCTGTCGACGCGCCATGCCGCGCGTACGTCTCCGTCGCTGTCGCCGTCGTCATGAAGCCCTTGGCCCAGCGGCCTGCCATGTCGGCAGGCGTTGCTGAGAAGTTCGGACAGGATTAGTACGGCATCGTCGATGACCGTCTCCGACACTCCGCTGACGCGCAACTGATCACGCATCCGGTGTCGTGCTTCCCCCACGCCCGCAGGACCATGGGGTACGGCCATGCTCGACGACGCGGGCACCTCCCGTGCCACCACAAATGCCACCCCCGAGACCTCCTTTGCCCCACGCCACGGTGTGGATGCCCCAATGGCCTGGACCGGAAACCGGCCAACGACGGGATGGTGACGCACTCGACACGGTCGAACACGCAGCGAACGCGCCGGTGCACTCCCCGTGACAGGGGCTATCCGCGGCCCAGTTGGGAGAGCACCTGCTTGGGGCGGTTGGTGATGATCGCGTCGACTCCGAGGCGGGCGCAGAGCTCGACGTCCTCGGGCTCGTTCACGGTCCATACGTGGACCTGGTGCCCGGCGCGTTTGAGCTTGGCCACGTACCCGGGGTGGTTGCGCAGGATCCGGACGCTCGGGCCCGCGATCCGCACCCCGCGCGGCAGTCGTCCCTCGCGGTGGCGGGGCGAGACGAACTGCATCAGATAGACCGTCGGCAGGGTCGGCGACGCGGCCCGCACGCGCTGGAGGGAGCGCGCCGAGAAGCTCATGACACGGACGGGGGAGGGGCCGTCGGCGGGCGGCGCGTCGAGGTCGAAACGCTTGAGCAGGTGCAGCAGCCGCTCCTCGACCTGACCGGCCCAGCGGGTGGGGTGCTTGGTCTCGACGGCCAGCTGCACCCGGCGGCCGGAGGCGTTGTTCTCGGCCACGAGTTCCAGCAGCCGCTCCAGGGTGAGGACCGAGGTGTCCGCGGGGTCCGGCGCCACGTCCCAGTCGGGCCCTTCCCCGTCGACACCTCCGTCCATGCCCGGGGGCACTCCTCCGGCGGCGTCCATGCCAGGGGGCACACCCCCGGCCGTGCCCCCGGCGCCGCCGTTCTTCCAGGAGCCGAAGTCGAGGGTGGCCAGATCGGCGAGTTCCAGGGCGGAGACGGCGCCGCGGCCGTTGGAGGTGCGGTTCACACGGCGGTCGTGGACGCACACGAGATGCCCGTCCGCGGTGAGCCGTACGTCGCATTCGAGGGCGTCGGCGCCGTCCTCGACCGCCTTCTTGTAGGCGGCCAGGGTGTGCTCCGGGGCGTCCTCGGACGCGCCGCGGTGGGCGACGACCTGGATGTGGTGCTGTCGTGCGTGGGTCACCGCGTCATCGTGCCATCGCTGCCTCGCCGCGCCCGCCGTGCGGGTCGGTCCGGGGCGGGGTGTGCCGGTTTCGCCCGCCGTGAACGCACAGCCTCGGCTTATGGTGCCCTGACAGTCCATGGGAAAAGCTGACTACAGACACATCTGAACCGATCTGATCGTTTGCTGCTCTCAGGCCGTGACCGAGTACGACAGCGTGGACCGAGGAGAAGAAGCTGTGAGCACCGAGAACGAGGGCACCGAAGTACCACCGGCCCCGTCCGCACCTCCTGTGCCGGTGGCCACTCCCGCTGCTTCCGCCCCCGACGCGCCGGCGCAGCAGCCCCCGGAGCACTCCGGGGGAGCCGCCGCGCAGTCCGGGGCGACCGCCGCCGGGGGTGAGCCGGTCGCGCCCGGCCACACTCCGGCGCAGGCCCCGGCGCCGGGCGCTCCCGCCCCCGCCCCGGGCGTGCCGGACCCGTATGCCCACACGGCGGCGCACCAGGGCGCGGGCCGGAGTCAGGCGCCCCGCCCGGATGCGGGACAGCCCACAACCGGCCAGAGCCCGGCCGGTGCGTGGCCCCCGCCGCCCCCGCCGGCGGTGCCGACGTACGCGCAGGGCGGGGGGCACGGCGGCGGGGCCGGTTCCGGCTGGGGTGCGTCCTGGACGGCGGAGCAGCCGTCCGCGCCGAAGCCGAGCGGCGGCAAGGGCGGTCTGGTCGCGGCGGTCCTCGCGGCGGCGCTGATCGCGGGCGGCGTCGGCGGCGGCCTCGGCTTCTGGGCGGCGGACCGCAACGACGACAGCAGCACGGACTCGACGACGGTCTCCGCCTCGGACTCCCCCGCCGACCTCAAGCGACAGCCGGGTTCGGTGGCGTCCATCGCGAACAGGGCGCTGCCGAGCGTCGTCACGATCGAGGCCCAGAGCGGCAGCGGCGAGGGCGGCACGGGCACGGGCTTCGTCTATGACACTCAGGGCCACATCCTCACAAACAACCACGTAGTGGCGTCCGCGGCCGAGGGCGGCAAGCTGTCCGCAACGTTCTCGAACGGAAAGAAGTACAACGCCGAGGTCGTCGGCCGAGCCGAGGGCTACGACGTAGCGGTGATCAAGCTCAAGGACAAGCCGGCGAACCTCAAGCCGATCCCGATCGCCAACTCCGACAAGGTGGCCGTCGGGGACTCCACGATCGCCATCGGCGCCCCCTTCGGCCTGTCGAACACGGTCACGACGGGCATCGTCAGCGCCAAGAACCGCCCGGTGACCTCCAGCGACGGCGGCAACAAGAGCTCGTACATGAGCGCGTTGCAGACCGACGCCTCCATCAACCCGGGCAACTCCGGCGGCCCGCTGCTGGACGCGCGCGGCGCGGTCATCGGCATCAACTCCGCGATCAAGCCCGCCGACAGCGGCGGCGGCCTCGGCGGGGGCGGCCAGTCCGGCTCCATCGGCCTGGGCTTCGCGATCCCGGTGAACCAGGCGAAGAACGTCGCGCAGCAGCTGATCAAGACGGGCGAGGCCACCTACCCCGTCATCGGCGCGTCGGTCGCCCTGGCGGAGACCTCGGACGGCGCGACCATCTCCGACCGCGGCGCCACCGGCTCGGGCCCCGCGGTGGAGCCCGGCGGCCCCGCGGCCAAGGCGGGCCTCAAGTCCGGCGACGTCATCAAGAAGCTGGACGACATGGTCATCGACAGCGGCCCGACGCTGATCGGCCAGATCTGGACCCACAAGCCCGGCGACTCCGTGAAGATCACCTACGAGCGCGACGGCAAGGAGCGCACAGCCGATGTGATCCTGGGTGCACGCAAGGGCGACAGCTGACCCGCTACTCTTGACCCCGCGCCACGGCCGTCTGGGCCGCGGGCGCGGGGTGGGTTGCCCGAGCGGCCTAAGGGAACGGTCTTGAAAACCGTCGTGGTTCACACCACCGTGGGTTCAAATCCCACACCCACCGCAGAGATTGACGGCCCCTGACCAGGTGTGACGGTCGGGGGCCGTTGTCGTGGGTGGGACCCGCCGGGTGCCGCTGTTCCCCGCGATTTCCCGGCCGATCGGGCACGGAAGGGGCACGGCTGGGGCATGCCCTGAAGGCCCTGCCGCCGGGTCGCTTACGCCCGGCTGATCGGAATCTCGTACACGATCTCGCAGTGCGCGGCGGGCACCACGATGTCCGCTGTCTCGACCGGCCGCCCCTGGTCGCTGTAGTACGTCCGCCGGATGTGCGTGACGAGCGCAGCCTTTTGGATGCCGAGTAGCGACGCCTCCTCTGCGGTCGCCTGCCTGGGCTCGGGCTGCTCCACGGCGTGGCTGACGGTGATCCCGATGGCGGCCATCCGATTCACGACGCCTGCCCCGGCGTGCGGCCCTCCCTCGGGGAGGACGACGAGAGTGCCGGCGGTGAGGTCGTACGGCTCCCAACTGGTCGACAACTGCACGGGCCTGCCGTCGGCCAGGAACTCGTACGCGGTCCGGACACACAGCTCACCCTCGCCGATACCGAGCCGGGCGGCGATTTCCGCCGGGGCCGGCACCTTGGCGTCGGTCTTGCTCTCCCAGTCACCCTGCCTGCCGACGGCCTTCATGTCCGCCCGGAACGGCGACCCTTCTGGCTGCTCGCGCGCGGACGACCGCACCACACGTACGCGTTGCCGGGGCTCGGCGACGTAGGTGCCCGAACCGGCTCGGCCTTCCAGCACGCCTTGGGAGATCAGCAGCTCTTGAGCCCTGCGGACGGCGTTCTCGCCCACGCCGCATTCCTGGCCGATCTGGGCGCGCGAGGGGAGGCGATCCCCCGGCTCCCACACGTGCTCCGCGATCCGCCGTCGTAGCTCATCGGCGATGCGGAGATAGGGCGGCTGCCGGTCTCTTCCCAGACTTCGCGGGCTACGCCGGCCTCCGGGGTCTCGTTGAGTTCAAGTACGCCGCCGGGGAGTACCCATGTCCCGTTGTCGGCTCGGCGGATCGCCAGGAGGCGTCCGTCTTCGCGCACCACGACTCCGGCTACCTCAGTGGGCGTGACCACGGATCTGGAACACGTACTGCCGGGGAGGAAGACGGGTAAGCTGTGGCAACCTCACCCCGCCTAAACGCATAATACGCACGGCCCCCGACGCTCATCTAGTCGGGGGCCGTTGTGTTGATATGTGCGGCCTGCCTGAACCATTAAGATCATGGATCCCCTGGCAACAATTCCCCTTGATGTCTCTGCGCTTTGATCACCAGTGATCAAATCTCGTAGAGAAGTGATCGATTGATGCCTTTACTGGGAAAATAGATGTCAACCCCCCGTCTAGAGAGTGGTCGGGTGGTATTAATTAACCGTCCCGGAAGTAGATCGTTAGGGGTGACCTGTGAGCGGTAGTGATGTCTTCGAGGAGTTGAAGCGGGAGAAGGCGAAGATTTTGGAGGAATCCCATTCTCAAGTGCTTCGCTTACAGGAGGAGGTGAGTAGTAGGCTGTTGAAGGTTGCTCGAAAGGCGGCCAAAGTGGCTAGGGAAAGTGGGGGCATCCCATGTCTGGTGCGATGGACGCCGGGCCCGGAGCTAACTATCTATCACTCTGCTGATGCCCCCTGTGGCCGTGTTCGTGATCGCCATAATTTCAGGCGCTTGAGTGAGAAGGCCGCACGAGATGCGTCGACCTATGCGTACCTTGATCGTTGTAGTGCATGTTCTTGGAGTGAAGCTGCGGTGGTGTACGGCAAAAGGATGTTGGAATGGAAGTAGCCAGTGCAGCGCGAGAGCACTATGGGGCTATTTGAGATGAGTGGATCACGTCCTAGTCTCCCAGCGACATTGGAGCGCGATCTCCGCCTTGAAGTTGGGGGAGTGTGTCCATTTGCTTTCTGTCGAATGCCTGCACAGGAGAACTGTCACATTTGGGATCGCGCTAAGGGGGGACCTGATGTCTTTGGTAACCTTCTTAGGGCATGTGCGGCTCACCATCACGAGCACACTGCCGGACGTATTCCAGATCATGACCTGCGAGTAATCAAGGCGCGTCTCGCTTGGGCGAATGATAGATACACAGGTAGTGAGTACATGTGGCTACAGGTCTTCGCGCAGCGTGGTGGCATGCATTTCCAGCACCCGCAGAGTCAGCGGTCATGTCTCAGGTTTCTGGAATCTGACGGTTACGTGAGAATTCTTGGGGACTCGCAGGCGGTGGGCAGTGGGCGCAGTGTGGATAATTGGCGGCTCACGAAAATCGGTCAGTGGTTCGCTAAAGCATGGACGGAGTCGGGAGCTTCCCCTATTGCTCTCCGCTTCGCACGGTGATGGGGCACGTAGGGGGCACGGAAAGCGCTGCGGTTACTGAGGCGGGGCGGTTTCGCTCGCCTGACCTGCACCGGAGCGGGTAACCCGCCCGACCCTTGAAAGGTCTTGAAAACCGCCGTGGCGCAAGTCACCGTGGGTTCAAATCCCACACCCACCGCAGCAGGTCAGCGTTAGCGCTGGTCAGAGGGCGTGATTCCGATTCGGGGTCACGCCCTCTTCGCTTGGCCTGTCTCACCCTGATTCGGGGATGTACTGCCTCTGACCAGTGCGTGTGGGCCATACGTGGGCCAGACGGAGGTCGCCCCGAGGCGACTGGGGCAGACCTGGGTTGCTCGCTTCGGCGATGGCGGCGAGGAGGGGTCCAGACTCGGTCTGAGCTAAAGAACCTTTCCATGTTTGATGATGATCTGCTCTGAAATGAAACGCATAAGCGGCACTTCTTGCGAGAGCTCATCGTCGTGCGCGAAAGGCGCATACTTCGGAAGATCGCCTTCTTTTGCGTGAACCAAGGCGTTTCTTACCTTGTAGATGCGCTTCGCCATTGAAGTGCGAACTGTTTCCTCGTTTGCCACCGTAAGATCGACTTTGTTGGCTCCGGCGAAGGGGACTCCGTTCGCTTTATAGTAATTGATCAGTGTGCCGTCGTACGTATTGAGTTCGGCCACTAGGCGACTGATGTCCACAAAGCGCTCCAGGACGAGTTCCAGTGCGCGTTGTTCGTTGACTCCCCCCTCCTCTCTCACTTGCCGCTGAGCCTTATTTACAATTCGCACTACGGCTTGGATGTCTTTCGCGCGCGACGGGCGGAAAAGGAGGGATCGGTTATCCCTTTTCTCACCTGTTCCACTAGATCATCATTGAAAACCTTCTCAAAGTAGTGTTCTGCAACGTGGTAGTAAGACAGGTACTCCAGCAACGGGATCTCTGCTGCTACTCCCATTAGGTAGTGCTGGATGAGGTCGGAACTGTATGTTTGCCTAGGTGGGTCGAAGGCTGCCCCTGTCACGCGTCGCACTCGCTGGATTTTGCTAGTGACGAAGAGGGGGTCTGTGCCGATTCGGGCCGCTAGATCCATGTTGTAAGCGGCATGAAATAGGAATGAATTCGCCAGATTCTCGTAGTCCAGGCCCCCCTCGCGGGACTCGATCCGCAGGGTCACTGCGTAAAAAATCTCGCCCACTAGGTCAAGGAGAGAAAGAGGGCCGTCGCTATCCCTTACGAAGGATTCAGCAATGCGTCGAATGCGCATCCGAATCATTCCCCACTTGCGTGTTGCTCTGAGTGCGGGATTCTCGCCAATTAGGCAGAGGAGATATGCAACGACCTCTTTGGAGGGGGGGCCGACTTCATAGGATATCGGATTGTCTCCCTGGCCTTTGAATTCCGCACCATCGAAGGATCTTTCAAAACTGGCGTGATTGTTCAGGGGGACAATAGTGAACTCGGCCCTATCGGCCCAGATGAATGAAGTGTCGGTGCTTGATTTTAGGTCGCCTAGGTTTGCAAGTATGTCTTCGATTTCTCGATGGGTAAGTTTCGCCACAGTGTCTGGTTGGCCCACAGTCCTGCCGGATATAGACATTGCGAATCCGTCGCTGATGGTTTCCAGGTGGCGAATTACGTGACCCAGGCCTGCCAGGAGTGATCCCTTGCTGACCGTTATCGAAGAAATTCCGCTCACAGATCTGTCCTAACTTGTGGACTAAGGGATAGCCATCGTGTCAGGAGCAGACCGGGCGAGTAGTGGAAACGGCGCTTTCTTTCTTGACCGTGATGCGTCCACGAGCTACCAACCGCAGGGGCGGCCTTAGCTGTGGCCTAAGAGCTGCCGTGTGTCACCGTCCCACCGATGCCTGCTCGTGGATGCTGCCGATCAATCGCCGAGACCTAAGGTCCTTAGGAGGCAGACTCCTCTGCCTCCTCCAGACCCCTCTGAATCAGGCTGTTGGCGTGGGCGGAACTGCCCTTCAGGAGCTTGGCGTAGAAGCGGTAGGGCACCGCGACGCTGTGGCCGGCACGGTACGCGACCTCCACCGGGTCCACGCCCTGTTTGATCCACAGGGATACGGCGGCATGGCGCAGGCAGTACGGCACAGCGGCCATCTCGGACCTCAGCTCGGACGGGGTGAGCACAGCTTCGCGAGCGGTGTCCCAGACGGCGCAGTACTCGTTCGACGTGAACCCGGCCGCCGCGCGCTGCCCAGAGCAGCCGACCGTCTGGGGCGACGCCACGGGCGATGTGTGCGCGGACCATCCGGACGTAGACCGGGGGGATCGGGACGGCACGAACGGCGTTGCGGGCCCGGTGCTTGAGCCCGCGCTGGTCGTGGGATTTACCGCTGTCAGTCCATCCGGCCCCTACTTCCGGGTGGCTCTCGGAGACCAGCACTTCGCCCCAGGCATCCGGCTCGCTCTCAGGTGGGAGCGTGAAATCGTCCTTCCGGAGCGAGACGGCCTCACCGGGGCGGGTGGCCACGTAGTAGATCGCGCCGAAGAACGTCTCCAAGTGCTGGCCGCGCGGACCGTACTCCGCCACGGCGCCGAGCAGCCGGCGCGCGAGCCGAGGGCCGGGGACGTACCTGAAGTCGACTTCGTCGGACGTGGACGGGGCCGTCCAGTCGACGGCGAGGAACGGATGCCGGTTCAGGAGCGCTCGCTCCTCAACCGCGTACCGAAAGGCGTTGCTGAGCACCATCCGCTTCCGGTTGGCCGTGTTTTCGGCGGCCGGAGAACCGTTGAGCTTCTTCGACAGGGCGGCGAACGCGGAACGGATGTGTTCCGGCTTGGCGGCCTCACTGACCTTCAGAGAGTTGGCCGCGACCCAGTCGAGAGCCTTGCGCATGTCTTCCGGCAGAGCCTCGGTCTCACAACGCGGCAACCACTCGCCGCTTTCGGTCTTCGCCGCTCTGAACGCCCACTGGTAGAGCGCCGCGCGCAAAGTTCGGGGGTCCGGCTGACCGGCGGTGGTGCGGACGAAGACAGGTGTCACGACGGCGAGCGACTCGGCGATGCTCGCGCGGTGCTTCCCCGCCGCTCCTGGCCACTTCATCAGGGCGTATGCCTTGGCGTGCTCGTACCAGGTCGGCATCGCCAGTGCGGCCAACTCCTGCTCGGGAAGTCCCGTTTCCTCGTCGAATTGTTGGCCCTTGCGCAGAGCCTCCATGAGTTGTGAGCGGCGGCCATCCGCCTGCGGCTTGAGCGCGAAACTCTTCGAATGACCCTCCTCACCTACGCGCCACCGAAGCTCCCAGGGCTTCGGGCGGCCGGAGCGGCGGCGGATAGACCACACGACAACGTCGTACGTGAGCATGATTCTCCAGAACAGGCAGTGCCCGCCCCCGAGAGTCAGGGGGCGGGCTCGGGGCGACGGTGTAGTCAGGCGGCGTTCTGCTCGCAGGTCTTCCACCATGCGTCCAGGTCGGCGCGGCTGACGCGGAGCTGGCCGTTCGGGAGCTTGCGGAGACGGGGAGCTTGGCCACGGGCGCGCATCCGGTAGAAGGCGGCGCGGCTCATGTCGATTTCTTCGAGTACGGCGGCGAGTTTGAGCATCGGCTGGCGAGACATTCCGTGGCTCCTTGGGGAAGCGTCGGGAGTGGGCTGGGGATAAACTGGCGCCACAATGCTGAGGACCGCGGACCATCGCGGACCACCCTGTTTGACCTGCTGTTTTGCAGGGAGTGTTGTGCGGACCATCGCGGACCACTCTTGGAGGCGTGGTCCGCAGTGGTCCGCGATCGGAGTCGGGGAAACGTGCAGTTCAGGGGGTGTGGTCCGCGATGGTCCACGGTCTTGGGGATTGTCGGCGTTACTTCATCCGTCGGCGCCGGGTGCGGGCCGGACGGTGATGCCGGTGTAGATGCGGATGCGGGTCTCGCCGTCGCGGGGGCGGCTGACGGAGAGTTGGGGGATGGCGGACTGGAGGTCGCGGCCGAAGACCTGTTTGCTGCCAGGCTTCACGCCGTTGTCCTCGGCCCATTCGCGCCAGATCGCCCACAGGTTGTCGACGGGGATCGAGTACGCCGGTCCGGTGGTGCAGCGCTCCCGGATGAACGCGGTCGTCGGTGAGGCGGTGTCCTGCATGGTGGCGACCGCATCCCGGCTGGCGGCCGGTTCGGTGATCCGGCCGGTGCGCTGAAGGCGGGCGAGTCCGTCCAGGGCCCAGTTGAGGATTCCGGGGAGTTCGGCGATGAGCCGGTCCAACAGGGTGTGGTCTTCCTGCCCGAGCCAGGAGCGGGTGAAGTTGAGGACGATGAAGCGGCGGGCGATGAGCCATAGACGCTTCCCATCGTGCCGTGGAGCTGTACCACGCCGGGCCAGAGGGCGACCGCTCCCCCGGCGATCTACAAGCCGCCCACCTGGATCTGGCCACGGCGCACCTTGCGAGCGGTCAGGTTGAGAGAGCCGGGGCGAAGCTCTCGGAAGTGTTCACCGCCGAGGTGTTCACGGCGAGCATCACCATCAGGCTCCGCAATCTGGCCGCGCTCCTCGGAAGCGAGCCGTACCGTGGCGCACAGTCAGCAGTCGATCTCCGCGCGCACATCCACGAGGTGACCGTCCGGCCCGCTCTCGTCAGCACCCTTACGGAGCCCCGATGACCGTTCAACCCACGCCTGACCATATGGTCACCGACCGCAGCCTGCTTTCCACCAAGGCGTACGGCACGGGTCAGCACCTGGCTGCCCGCCAATCCCTCTACCAGTGGCAGACCCCCAGCCATGACCTACCGGGCATCGTTGTGAACGAACTGGCTGGCGTACGCGGTGCCGTCGCAGACGTGGGGTGCGGAAACGGGAAGTTCGTCGCCCGCGTGCGGGAAGATCGTCCCGACCTGAACATGCTGGCCATGGACGTCTCTCACGGCATCCTCGCGCGGTCCCTGGAGCCGTTGTCGCGGACGCCCAACAGTTGCCGATCGCGGATGGAGCGCTCGGTGCGGTGCTTGCGCTCCACATGCTGTACCACGTCGAGGACCAGGCCCAGGCCGTCCGGGAGCTGGGCCGCGTGCTGGCACCCGGCGGCATCGCGATCGTCTCCACGAACAGTCAGACCGACAAGCGGGAACTGGAGCACCTTTGGCGCCGGGCCGCGGCTGATGTGCTGGGCATCCAGGAAGGCCCGGCCCGCGTGCAGTTGTCTGCTCGCTTCACCCTGGAGGACGCGCCGGCGATCCTCGGTACGGTCTTCGGTGAGATTCGCACGATCCCCCTTCCCGGGGTGATCGAGGTGACCGACGCTGAACCAGTCGTCGCGCACTTGGCCTCATACGCAGCCTGGGCGGACAAGATGGGCGTTCCGTTCTGGGAGACGATCGTGCGCGCGCGGGAGCGGGTCAACGAGACCATTCGGGCAGAGGGCTCTTTCCGCGTCACTTGTCTTGGCGGCATGCTCGTCTGCCGCTTCACATCCCCACCCGCCGAGGGAACTGAGCAGTAGCTCGCGGGTCAGCAGGGGGTGCCCCTCTTGGGAGCGGCACCCCCCTTCCGCCTGTTTCCGGCTCGCCCCGGCCCGCTCGGGCCCGTAGGTGCGGTGAGCCGCCCGGGTGAGGGGGCGGTACCTCGTCGGGGTGTGGCGGGTTACCGGTGGTGGCAGGGCTCGGGCATCGGTGCACGGTGCCCCCGGGGGTGCGACCGTCGTGCCCGAGGGCGTGCTGTCGGAGAGGACACCGGCAATGAGGATCGCTGAGGCGGTGGCGGGAGCCGTCGGGACGGCCATGGCGCTGGGGGCCCTGGGGGCGGTCGCCGCGCCCGCCGCGGCCGCCGACGAGCCGCGGGAGAAGGGGCTCAAGATCGGGTCGATCATCGCGCAGGGCTCGTTCGACGGGGTGCCCGGCAAGGAGTTGGTCGAAAGGCTCGACGACCCTTCCCTCCTGTAGGGCACCACCGGTTACGCGGGTCCCCGCAGGCGCGTCCCCTCAGGCGCGTCCCCTTAGGTGTGACCCTTTAGGTGTGACCCGTGAGGCGCGCGGCTGAGGCGATCGTCGAGTGGGCCTCGCGGAGGGTGAGGCCCACCTGGAGGGCCGCATCCGTGAGCGGGCCTGTCAGGGCCTCGCCGAGACCGTTCTCGTACGCGCGGCACGCGGCCCAGAACAGCCGTGTGTTGCGCTGCCCCTCGTGCGCGGCGAGGACGAACTGGACCAGGCCCTGCCCCTGTTGCGGGTCCGCCGGATCGCCCACGCCCGGCGGTGACGCACGGCGGCGCGGCCCCGGGGCCAGCAACCGCAGCAGCGCGGCCGGGCAGGCGGCCGGGGGGAGGTGGGCCGTACCGGGCACGGTGCTGTACACGCCGTGTTCGGTACGGGAACCCGGGCCCACCAGGTACCCGCCCGCTCCCCGGATGTCGATGCCGGGAGCCAGACGGCCCGCGGAGTTGGGCACCACGGCGCCTGGTGGCCCCGACAGCCAGATGTGCCGGCCACCGCTCGGTGTGGTCACGACGACCGTCTCGGGGATCGTGAACAGGTGCCGCAGCGCCAGTTCGCGCAGCGCGGCCGGGGCATCGGTACCGGACTTGGTGTCCAGGTCGATGCCGATCAGGTGGTACGGGGGCAGTCCGCACGCGATTCCGTAACCGGAGGCCCAGGGCGCGGCGGCGAACAGTTCCCGGATGCGGTGCGGGTCGGTCGACGCGTCGTACACGCCGTGCCCCGTACGACCGCACTCGCCCCGGCAGGGTGGCGCCGACGACGGCGGCCCGACGTGCGGGCGGTCGTGGGGCAGGCGGTCGTGGGGCAGGCGGTCGTGGGGCGGGCAGTCGTGGTGCGGGCGGTCGTGGTGCGGAGAGCGCAGCGCCGGGAGCTTGGTCCGGGAGAGCGGGATGACGGCCAGTCCGCGCTCGGCCGCGGACAGGGCGTGGGCGAGCGCGAGGGTGGCGGTGTGCCGGGCGGCGATCCGGTCGGGGCGTGGGGCGGGGTGTTGGCCGGGGGGTCGGTCCACGTGCCGGTCTTGGTGCCGGTGTTGGTGCCGGTCTTGGTTCCCGTCCCGGTTCCCGTCCTGGCGACGGTCTTGGTTCCCGTCCCGGTTCCCGTCCTGGCGACGGTCTTGGTGCCCGTCCTGGTGCCGGTCCTGGCGCCGGTTCTGGTGCCGGTCCTGGCACCGGGCCGCGAGGGCTCCGCCGGAAGTCCCGTCAGGGGTGCCGTCCGGGATCTGGTCAGGGTTCTCGTCCGGGGTGCGGTCAGGGGTCTGGTCAGGGTTCTCGCCTGAGGCCTGGTCTGGGGTCCGGCCAGGGGTCCCGTCAGGGTTCTCGTCGGGCGGGTTGCGATCTGCGGCATGGCGGTCGGAGGAGGCCATGCTTCATTTTCGTACAGACGTTCGATGAGGGGAAGGGGGGTGGCCTGGGGTGGTGCGTCCCGGGGGCGTAGCGGGCCTTTTTCCGGCGGCCGCAGGGGCGCTTCTGCCCGTGCGGCGCCTCGCCTTCGGCGCCCGCGAGGCCGCCGTACGGAGTGTCTGCTGCCGCAAAGAATGTTTATCGACTTGTTCTCACGCTTGAGGGGGAAACGTGTTGTACGGGGTGGTTCCGAGGGGATTCGGTGGGCAACTCTGGAGTCGCGACGTCGTGCAGTGCAGATACCGAGGTGGTCGGCCAACCACCTTGCTGCAAGCCCTAGTTGAGGTGATTCCGGTTCTTCGCCGGGGTGTATCTCCCGTTCTGGAGGAATGACATGGCAAGCATCCGTACCGCCCGTGCACTCGCTGCTGTCGCGGCCCTGCCTCTCGCCGCAGCTCTCTTCTCCGGTGTGGCGACGGCCGACAACGGCTCGTTCGCGAACGACGGATCCAACGCGGGTGTGGCCACTGTTCTAGGCAGTGGCGTCGGCGACGACAACAACGGCAACTCGTCCACCACACAGCAGCAGGCGGTCGGCAACGGCGCCGCGAACCAGAGCAACACCGCGCAGGTCAACGGCTCCGCGTTCACGGCCATCGAGCAGACGAACGCGAACGTCGCCGTCAACTTCAGCGAGCTCTGGTGACCCGGGGCCCCGGCGGGGAGTGATCCCCGGGGGCCGGTTCTGCGGGGTGATGTGATGCTGCGCGGCGGTGCTTCGGCACCGCCGCGCAGTCGCGTCCGGGGGCTTGACGCCCGGGGCGTACCTGACGGACAGTCAGAAATGCCTGCCGGTCGGGCCGACCGTGCGACCCGGCGAGTGGAGGGGGCGGCGATGACGCGCCGGTTGTACGGGTCCGACGTACCGGAGGCCCCGGAAACCCCGGTAGCCCCAGGAACCCCGGTAGCCCCGGAGGCATCGGTCGTACCGGAGGCGCCCGGCGTACCGGAGGCATCGGTCGTACCGGAGGCGCCCGGCATGGCGGACGACGGGTTGCACGCGCGGCTGAAGGAGTACGTGGGGAGGCCCGCCGTCGTCGCCGGGCGCGGCAAGGACCCGGTGAACGCCCCGATGATCAGGCACTGGTGCGAGGCGATGGGCGACGCGCACGCCGCGTACGCCGGAGCGGACGCCGTCGCGCCGCCCACCATGCTCCAGGTGTGGACGATGGGTGGTCTCTCCGGACACACCGACCGCTCGGGGGCGTACGACGAGCTGTTCGCGCTCCTCGACCACGCCGGTTACGCCTCCGTGGTGGCGACCGACTGCGAGCAGGAGTACCTGCGGGCGCTGCGCCCCGGCGACGGGATCACCTTCGACGCGGTGATCGAGTCGGTGTCGGAACGCAAGACGACCAGACTCGGCACGGGCTACTTCGTGACCACGCGGATGGACGTCCGCGCGAACGGCGAGCCCGCGGGGACCCATCGCTTTCGGATCCTGAAGTACGCGCCCGCGCGCCGGCCGCCGAGGACGGCGGAGCCCCCGGCCGCGGCGAGCCGACGACCACGTCCCGTGATCAACAGGGACAACGCGGGCTTCTGGGACGGCGTGGCCCGGCACGAACTGCTCATCCAGCGCTGCACCGCCTGCGACCGGCTGCGTTTCCCCTGGCTGCCCGGCTGCAACGGTTGCGGCGCGCCGGAGTGGGACACGGTCGTGGCAAGCGGTGCCGGCACGGTCTATTCGTACGTCGTGCTGCACCACCCCCCGTTCCCTGCCTTCGACCCGCCGCACGCGGTGGTGCTGGTCGAGCTGGCCGAGGGGGTGCGGATCATCAGCGAGGTGGTGGGGGCGGCACACGACGAGGTGCGGATCGGGATGCCGGTGCGCCTCGAGTTCCGGCGGGTCGACGCCGACGACGGGGAGTGGGAGCTGCCGGTGTTCCGGCCGGTCGATCCAGATACGGGTGGGACCGGATCGGCTGGCGGGACCGGACCGGTTGGCGGAACCGGATCGGCTGGCGGGACCGGACCGGTTGGCGGAACCGGGTCGGTTGGCGGGACCGGACCGGTTGGCGGGACAGGGGCGGTGGGCGAGGTCGGGGAGGCGGGCGAGACCGGGGAGGGCCGGGGGCTGCCCGGGGAGGGTCGGGGAGAGGCCCCTGGCGCCGCGGCGGCCCGTACCGCTGAAGGGGGGCGTTCGCCCAGGTCAGGGGCCTCCCTTCCGCCGCTGGAGATTCCGGTGACCCGCACATTGATCGTGGCCGGAGCCCTCGCGTCGCGGGACTACCAGGACGTGCACCACGACGCGGATTCGGCACGAGAGAAGGGCTCCCCCGACATCTTCATGAACATCCTCACGACGAACGGCCTGGTGGGCCGCTACGTCACGGACTGCCTCGGCCCGGAAGCCGTACTGCGCAAGGTGGCCATCCGACTCGGCGCGCCCAACTATCCGGGCGACACGATGGTGTTGCGGGGGCAGGTCGAGCAGGCGCCGGTCGAGCGGGAAGCACGGGACGGCGGCTCGGAAGCGGAGGCGGGGGTGGGAGCGGAAGCGGAAGCGGAAGCAGAAGCGGGGGCGGGGGCGGGAGCGGAAGTGGAGGCGGAAGCCACCCTCACCGTCCACGTCGTCGGCATCAACAGCATCGGCGAGCACGTGACCGGCACGGTCACGGTGACGGTCCCCGTGGCCCCGGGGGGTACGGCATGAGCGTACGGAACAAGGACGGCCTCGGCGGCAGGGCGGCGATCGTCGGGATCGGCGCCACGGAGTTCTCCAAGGACTCCGGGCGCAGCGAGCTGAAGCTGGCCGTGGAGGCGGTGCGGTCCGCGCTCGACGACGCGGGCCTGCGGCCGTCCGACGTCGACGGCCTGGTCACGTTCACGATGGACACCAGCCCGGAGATCACGGTGGCGCAGGCCGCGGGCATGGGGGAGCTGTCGTTCTTCTCCCGTGTGCACTACGGCGGCGGCGCGGCCTGCGCGACCGTGCAGCAGGCGGCGCTCGCGGTGGCGAGCGGGGTGGCCGAAGTGGTCGTCTGCTACCGGGCGTTCAACGAGCGCTCCGGCCGTCGCTTCGGCTCCGGGGTGCGGCACCGGGAGCCGTCGGCGGAGGGCGCGGCGCTCGGCTGGGCGCTGCCGTTCGGCCTTCTCACGCCCGCGTCGTGGGTGGCGATGGCGGCCCGGCGCTATCTGTACGCGTACGACCTGACGCCGGAGGTGTTCGGCCGGGTGGCGGTGGTCGACCGGAAGTACGCGGCGACGAACCCGGCGGCGTACTTCTACGGCAGGCCCATCACACCCGCGGACCACGCGGCGTCGCGGTGGATCGTCGAGCCGCTGCGCCTCCTGGACTGCTGCCAGGAGACCGACGGCGGGCAGGCCCTCGTCGTGACGAGTGTCGAGCGCGCCCGCGACCTGCCGCGGCCGCCCGCGGTGATCGCCGCCGCGGCGCAGGGCGCGGGCCGAGCACAGGAGCAGATGACCAGCTTCTACCGCGACGACCTCACCGGGCTGCCCGAGACGGGCGTGGTGGCGCGGCAGTTGTGGCGCGCGGCGGGTCTCTCGCCGCGGGAAGTGGATGTGGGGATCCTGTACGACCACTTCACTCCGTTCGTGCTGATGCAGCTGGAGGAGTTCGGGTTCTGCGGTCCCGGCGAGGCGGCGGATTTCGTGGCGGAGGAGCGGTTGCCGCTCAACACCCACGGCGGGCAGCTCGGGGAGGCGTATCTGCACGGGATGAACGGTGTGGCCGAGGCGGTCCGGCAGGTACGGGGCACGGCGGTGAACCAGATACGCGACGCCGCGCGCGTCCTGGTGACGGCAGGCACCGGTGTCCCCACATCGGGGCTGATTCTCGCGGCGGACGGCTGAACGCGGCGCGTGTCCCGCGCTCGGCGGCGGGCCCGCCCCGTTCACTCGCCGTATGCGCCACCGAAAGATGCTCTTGGGAACAGTCCTCGCCCTGGCCGCGGGGACGCTGGCCATGGACACGACCACACCAGCCGACGCCGACGCCGACGCGGTCGTCGTGGGGGCGGCCGACGTCGGACTGGCCGATGTCGGACTGGCCGATGTCGGACTGGCCGACGCCGGTTCGGCCGCTGCACCCGGTGCCGGGTCGCCTGCTGCCGGATCACCCGGTGCCGGTGCCGCTGCGCGGCCGGGTGCCACCGCGGGGAGGAACCACGCCGCCCCCGACACCTTCTACGGCCGGGCCTTCGACACCTGCCAGGCGCCCGCCGTCGACACCATGCGCCGCTGGCTGGCGTCCGACTACGGTGCGGTGGGGGTGTACTTCGGGGGCCGCGGCCGGGCCTGCGCCGACCAGAAGCACCTGAGCCGGGAGTGGCTGGGCTCGGTGGACGACATGGGCTGGCGGGTCCTTCCGCTGTACGTGGGCTCCCAGTCCCCGTGCGTCATGGCGAAGAACAAGCAGCACGTCCGCATCGGTGACAAACCCTGGGAGCAGGGCACCCGCGAGGGCGCCGACGCCGTCAACAAGGCCGAGGAGATGGGCATCGCACCGGAGAGCCCGCTCTACCTGGACATGGAGGCGTACCGGTACAAGCAGCAGGACTGCGCCAAGACCACGCTCTCCTTCGTTCGCGCCTGGAACCGCGAAGTACGCAGACACAACTACGTACCGGGCTTCTACAGCAGCGCCAATTCCGGCGTGACGCACATGGACGAGGCGCGGCGCGAGGGCGTACAGGACCTGCCGGCGGTGATGTGGTTCGCGCGCTGGCACACCACCCCCGACCTGAACGGCGAGCCCGCGCTCGGCCGCGACGCCTGGCAGCCCCACAGCCGGATCCACCAGTACGCGGGCAACGTCACGGAGCGCCACGGCGGGCGCACCATCACCATCGACCGCAACCTCGTGGACGCACCGGTGGCCACCCTGGGCTAGAACGCGCGTGCGCCGCGTGCGCCGGAACCGTGCCCCTCTGCGCGGGCGGTCGCGTACACCTCAGGGTTGAACCCGCAGGGGTCCGCTCCACCTCCTCCACCTTCAGGAGGTGGGGCTGGCTCCCCTCGTACAACCTGAGGCGGACAAGGCTTCGGGACCTGCGGCCGATCCGCTGATGTAGGGGTCGCTTCTAGCGTGGAGCCATGACCGCATCCATGGTGACCGTGTGCACCAGCGCATCGAAGGCCGCGACGCGGACCACGAGTCCTTCCGCCTACCCGTCGTTCGCCTCCTACGTCCGGGCGCGTCAGCCGGTGCTGCTGCGCACGGCCCGCTCGCTGACGGCGAACCCGAGCGATGCCGAGGACCTGCTGCAGACGGCACTGACGAAGACGTATGTGGCCTGGGACCGGATCGAGGACCACCGGGCGCTCGACGGCTATGTCCGCCGGGCGCTGCTGAACACGCGCACCTCGCAGTGGCGCAAGCGCAAGGTCGACGAGTTCGCCTGCGACGAGCTGCCCGAGCCCGAGACCGTGCCGGCCGGTGACCCGGCCGAGCAGCAGGCGCTGCACGACGCGATGTGGCGCGCGATCATGAAGCTGCCCGCGCGGCAGCGGGCGATGGTCGTCCTGCGGTATTACGAGGACCTGAGCGAGGCCCAGACGGCCGAGGTGCTCGGGGTCTCCATCGGCACGGTGAAGAGCGCGGTGTCCCGTGCGCTCGGCAAGCTCCGCCAGGACCCGGAGCTCACCCCGGTGCGCTGAGGGCCCGGGTCGGTCCCCGGGCCGGTCTCCGGGCCGACGCGTCCGGCCGCGCGCGGTGATTTTTCCCTTCATGTGCTCCCGCGGTAGTGACATACCGCGCGGTATGCGGCAAGAATCTGGGCTACTGCCAGGTAGCGCGCCGGGACCACCCGGTCGCCCGTGCCACGCCCCCGGGAGGACGCCGTGCTGAGCACCATGCAGGACGTACCGCTGACTGTGACCCGCATCCTCAACCATGGAACAGCCGTACACGGGGATTCGCAGGTCGTCACCTGGACCGGCGACGGCGCCCCGCAGCGCCGGAGCTTCCGTGACATCGGTGCCCGCGCCGCTCAGCTCGCCCACGCCCTGCGCGACGACCTCGGCGTGGAGGACGACGAACGGGTCGCGACGTTCATGTGGAACAGCGTTCCCAAAACATCTCGGGTCTGACCTGCGGGTCTGAGCAGCAGCGGCTCGGCGAGCGCCCCCGGAGGTTTCCTTCG
>NZ_JBIRHJ010000009.1:0-360463 GCF_044328435.1 Streptomyces sp. NPDC017940
ACGCCCGGTTACATTCCGAACCCGGAAGCTAAGCCTCACAGCGCCGATGGTACTGCAGGGGGGACCCTGTGGGAGAGTAGGACGCCGCCGAACAATCTTTGGAGGACCCTTGGTCCCAGCGTTCACGCTGGGACCAAGGGTCCTTTTTGTTTTCCTCGAAGAGCGCCGACTACTCGGCTGCGTCAGAATGACTGCGGTACCGAAGACTAGGAGTCACCCATGTCCACCAACTCTCCCGACGAGCGACCGGAGCGCGACCAGCGCCGCCGGGATGGTGGCGACCGGGGCGGATACCGCGGTGGGCCACGACGCGACAACGACCGTGGCGGCTTCCGCCGCGATGACCGGCGTGACAACGACCGCGGTGGAGACCGCGGCGGATTCCGCCGTGACGACCGCGACCGCGGCGACCGCGCCCCCCGTAGTGACCACGGTGACCGGGGTGGGTTCCGCCGGGACGACCGCCGCGACGGTGACCGTGGCGGTTTCCGCCGCGACGACAACCGTGGCGGTAGTGGCGGTGGCGGCTACCGAGGCCGTGACGATCGCGAAAGCGGCCGGCCCTCGTTCCGGCGCGACGACCGACGCGAAGGCGACCGCCCCAGCTTCCGGCGCGATGACCGCCGTGACAACGACCGCGGTGGCTTCCGTCGTGACGACAGTCGTCCGCCCTTCCGTCGCGACGACCGGCGTGATGATCGTCGTGACGACCGTCGTGACGACCGTCGGGATGATCGCGGTGGTGACCGTGGCGGTTTCCGTCGCGACGACCGCCGTGACGACCGCGACCGCGGCGACCGCGGCGGCTTCCGGCGCGATGACAGCAGGCCGCCCTTCCGGCGTGACGACCGCCGTGACGACCGGCGTGATGACCGCGGCGGCGACCGCCGTGACGACCGTGGCGGTGACCGTGGTGGCTTCCGTCGTGATGACAGCCGCCCGCCCTTCCGGCGCGACGACCGGCGCGACGACCGCCGTGACGATCGCGGCGGTGACCGTGGCGGTGACCGCGGTGGCTTCCGTCGCGATGACAGCCGCCCGCCCTTCCGCCGTGACGACCGGCGTGATGACCGCGGCGGCGACCGCCGTGACGACCGTGGCGGTGACCGTGGTGGTTTCCGTCGTGACGACAGTCGTCCGCCCTTCCGGCGCGACGACCGCCGTGACGACCGCGGGGGCGACCGCGGCAGTGACCGTGGCGGGTTCCGCCGTGACGACCGGGACCGCGGCGACCGCGGTGGCGACCGTGGTGGTTTCGGTCGTGACGACAGTCGTCCGCCCTTCCGGCGCGACGACCGCCGTGACGACCGCGACCGCGGCGACCGCGGTGGCTTCCGCCGTGACGACCGTCGGGACGACAACCGCGGCGGTGGCGGGTTCCGTGGCCGTGACGACCACGGGCGCGGCCCGCGTCGTGACGACAGCAGGGGCGGCCGTCCCGGTGGCTTCCGCGGCCGTGACGACCGGGGTGACCGCGGCGGCGACCGCGGTGGCTTCCGGCGCGACGACCGTGAGCGGGACCGTGAGCCGATCAAGCGGCTGCCGATCCCGGACGACGTCACGGGCGACGAGATCGACCAGGACGTACGGCAGGAACTGCAAAGCCTCCCCAAGGGACTCGCGGAGGACGTCGCACGGAACCTGGTGATGGTCGCCAAGCTCATCGACGAGGACCCCGAGGGCGCCTACGGGTACTCGAAGGTCGCGCTGCGGCTCGCCTCGCGCGTCGCCGCCGTCCGTGAGGCCGCGGGCTTCGCCGCGTACGCCAACCAGAAGTTCAGCGAGGCGCTCTCCGAGTTCCGGGCCGCGCGGCGCATGACCGGCAGCGTGGAGCTGTGGCCGGTCATGGCCGACTGCGAGCGTGGACTCGGACGGCCCGAGAAGACGCTCGACATGGCCGGGGCCCCCGAGGTGCACAAGCTCGACAAGGCAGGACAGGTCGAGATGCGGCTCGTCGCCGCCGGTGCGCGACGCGACATGGGGCAGGTCGACGCCGCCATCGTCACGTTGCAGAGCCCCGAGCTCGCGTCCAGCTCGGTGCAGCCCTGGACCGCCCGCCTGCGGTACGCCTACGCCGACGCCCTGCTCGCCGCCGAGCGCGCGGACGAGGCACGTGAGTGGTTCGCCAAGGCCGTCGAGGCCGACAAGGACGGCAGCACCGACGCCTCCGACCGGCTCGCCGAACTGGACGGAGTCGAGTTCGTCGACGCCCTCACCGGCGACGAAGCCGAACCGGACCACGAAGCGCCGCACCCGGTCCGCGAGGCCGAGCCGGTCCGCCACGCCGAGCCGGATCGCGACGTCCAGCCGACCCGCGCCGTCGAACCGGACGAAGACCCCGCGGTCCGCCCGGCCGCCGAAGCCGTCGAGCCCATTGAGCCCGTCGAGGACATCGCGGTCACCGAGCACGACATCGAGCGTGACGTCGAGCGCGACATCGAGCGCGACGAGGACTGAAAGCCCTCACCGCGGCAGCCAGGCGGTGGACAAGGGTGAGTGAGTGAAGGGGTGGGCCTCCGACCGGAAGCCCACCCCTTCGCCGTATGGAGGGTCTCCTCGTGTGCGAGGGTCCGCGGCGGCGTCAGAACGCCAGGTCCCGCAGGACCAGACCCGTCGCCGGCTTCGGACCGAACGACGTCGACTTGCGCGGCATCGTGACCCCCTGCCGCGCCAGCTCGCGGACGACCTCCTCGCGCACCGGGTGCATCAGCACTGCCGTGCCGCCCTCGCGCTCGGCCTTCTCGACCGTGGCCTCCGTGTGATGGATGTACGCGATGTGTTCCGGGGCGTCGGGGACGCGCCAGAGGTGGTCGAGTATCGCGGAGTGCAGGACGGTCGCGTCGAGGGTGCGCCAGGCCTCCGGGCGGCCGGACGGGATCGTACGGGCCAGGAGATCGAGGGACGGGCGGTCCACCAGGTGGTATGCGCCGTCACCCGCCAGCAGGAACGCGTTGCCGTCCGCCGCCGCGCCCGCGAGAGCTGCCCGGGCCTCGGACAGGGAGCACCGCAGAGTACGTACCCGGAACGAGCCTTCGAGGGAGGCCAGGGCCTCCGCGACCGGTAGGTCGTGCAGGTACCGGTGGATGGCGCGGACCCGCAGCGGGTAGCGGACCGTGTCCACGAGCAGGACGAGACCGAAGTCCCAGGGGCCCGGCGACGGGTGCTCGGAGCGCAGGCGCAGGTTCGTGGCCCAGCGGTGGTGCCCGTCGGCGATGAGAGCCTGGTGGTGCGCCAGATCCGACCGGATCGCAGTGATCTCGGCCGGTTCGGTCACCGCCCACAGACGGTGGTGGAAGCCGTCCTCCGTCGTCGTGGACAGCAGCGGCTTGTGCTGTACGGCGCGCTCTATGACGGCGGCCACACCGCTCACGGGCTCGTCGCCGCGGTAGGTGAGCAGCAGCGGTTCGAGGTTCGCGGCCGTGGCGCGCATCAGGGCCGCGCGGTCCTCCACGACGTGCGGCATGACGTCCTCGTGCGGCAGGACGACACCGGCGGCGGGCTCGGACAGGCGCAGGGCACCGATGACGCCGCGCTGCAACATGTCGTCGTCCCGCTGTTCGTACACGTACAGGGCGGGTACCGGGTCGGGGGCGAGGACGCCGTCGCCGAGCCACTCGTGGAGGGTGTCGGCGGCCTGGCGGTTGCGGGCGGCGGGCGTGGTCGCCTGCGGCAGGATCAGACGGACGATGTTGTGCGGGTCGGCGGACTCCAGTTCGAGGAGGCCGTCGGGCCGCACGATCACGTCGTACGGCGGTGACGTCACGGCGGCGAGGGAGCCCACCCTCTCGGGGTCGTAGCGCACACCTCGGAACGGAACGAGATCGAGGCCCTGGACGTCGTTGTCACCCGCTGTGTTCATTAGTGCATCGTAAGTGTGTCCCTGGCATGCGCGATGATCGGGGCAGTGCACATAGTGAGGAGCGATACGTAATGAGCCAGACCGGCAGCCGGACGCCCAGCGAGCCCGTGAGGACCCGTCCCGCGGGCAGCGCGGAGCCCTTGAACGCCGGCTACGACACGGCGCTGCTCGACCTCGACGGGGTGGTGTACGCGGGCGGCGAGGCCATCGCGTACGCCGTCGAGTCGCTGGACACGGCCCGGTCCGGCGGTATGCGGCTGGCGTATGTGACGAACAACGCGCTGCGCACGCCGGACGCGGTCGCCGCCCATCTGACGGAACTCGGCATCCCGGCCGACGCGTCGGACGTGATCACGTCGGCGCAGGCCGTCGCGCGGCTCGTGAGCGAGCAAGTGCCCGCCGGGGCCCGGGTGTTGATGGTCGGTGGCGAGGGGCTGCGGGTCGCGTTGCGTGAGCGCGGGCTCGAACCGGTGGAGTCCGCCGACGACGAACCGGTGGCCGTGGTGCAGGGGTACGGCGGGCCCGACCTCGCGTGGTCGCGGTTCGCCGAGGCCAGTTACGCCGTCGCGCGCGGTGTGCCGTGGTTCGCGTCCAACACGGACCTGACCATTCCGAGCGGGCGCGGCATCGCGCCCGGCAACGGCGCGGCGGTCGAGGTCGTGCGGATCGCTACGGGCGCGGAGCCGCAGGTGGCGGGGAAGCCGCTGCCTCCCATGCACCGGGAGACGATCCTGCGGACGGGCGCCGAGCGGCCCCTGGTCGTCGGGGACCGGCTCGACACCGACATCGAGGGGGCGTTCAACGGCGGTGTGGACTCGCTGCTCGTCCTGACCGGGGTCACCGACGGGGCGCAGCTGCTCGCCGCCCGGCCCGAGCACCGGCCCACTTATGTGGACGCGGACCTGCGGGGGCTTCTCGCCGGGCAGCCCGAGGTGGCGGCGGAGGGAGAGGGGTTCCGCTGCGGTGGGTTCAGTGCGGCCGTGCGGGGGGAGGCGCTGGTGCTCGAGGGGGAGGGGGATGCCTTGGACGGGCTGCGGGCCCTTTGCGCGGTGGCCTGGTCCCGGGCGGGGAGCGGGGTCTGCGAGCTCGACGGGGGGAAGGCGCTGGCTCGGCTGGGGTTGTAGGGGGCTTCCGCTTCCCCGAACCCGCCCCACCAGGGGCCGAAGACGCCGGTACACTCGACGCCGTAGTCGTGCAGGGCGGCGGCCGTGCTGACGAAGGCCACGATGTTCTTGGGCATGGAGTCGGTGCGCGCGGTCCTGCCCCGGTCGTCCTTGAAGCTCCAGGACCCGCCGCCGGAGCCGGAGCCCGACTTCTTCTTCCCGTCGTCGCTGCCGCACGCGGCGAGCAGGGCACCCAGGCCCAGAGCGGCACCGCCCGCGAGCAGTCCGCGGCGGGTGGGGGAGAGCTCGGACATGGGGCGTGACCGGGGCATACGTGGGGCTTCCCTCATCGAAGAGCGTTGGGAGGGTAGGCTAACCTAACCAGGTGTTGGTCGACAGTCCCCCCGAACCCAGCGCGGAGACCGCTCCCGCGCCACCCGGCCGCCGCGCGCTACGCGGCGCCGGGCTTCTGCTCTCCGTCGTGGTGCTGCTCGCCCTGGTGTTCGCCAGCATCGCCGTGGGCGCCAAACCGCTCTCCATGGGCCAGGTCTGGCACGGCCTCTTCCAGGACTCGGGGACGTACGCCGACATCGTCGTAGGCGAACGGGTCTCCCGCACCCTGCTCGGTCTGCTCGCGGGCATGGCGCTCGGCCTGTCCGGCGCGGTGCTCCAGGCGCTGACCCGCAATCCGCTCGCCGATCCGGGGCTGCTCGGCATCAACATGGGCGCGTCCGCCGCCGTGGTGACCGCCATCAGCTTCTTCGGCGTCACCTCGCTGACGGGCTATGTGTGGTTCGCCTTCGCGGGCGCGGCGGTCGTCGGTGCCCTCGTGTACGTGCTCGGCGGCACCCGCAGTGCCACACCGGTGCGGCTCGCCCTCGCGGGTACGGCGCTGACCGCGGCGCTCTCCGGCTACCTCCAGGCCGTGATGATCATGGACAACGCCGCGCTCGACAAGATGCGCTTCTGGACGGTCGGTTCGCTGGCCTCCGCCAAGACGGAGACGATCCAGCAGGTCGCCCCGTTCCTCGTCGTCGGCACGCTGCTAGCCCTCGGCCTCGCCCGGCCCCTCAACGCCGTGGCGATGGGCGACGACACCGCTCGCGCGCTCGGCGCCCATCTGACCCGTACCCGCGCGCTTTCCATGGTCTCCGCGACGCTGCTGTGCGGCGCCGCGACCGCCGCGTGCGGGCCCATCATGTTCGTCGGCCTCATGGTGCCGCACGTCGTGCGCTCCTTCACGGGACCCGACATGCGCTGGATCTTCCCGTTCGCGGCCGTCCTGTCGCCCGTCCTGCTGCTCGGTGCCGATGTGCTCGGCCGGATCGTCTCGCGGCCCGCCGAGCTCCAGGTCGGCATCGTCACCGCGGCCGTCGGCGCCCCGGTGTTCATCCTGCTCGTACGACGGCGGAGGACGGCCCAGCTGTGAAGGCCCTACGTACCCGTGCGACGCGTACTCCCGCGCCGCGCACCCGCGCGCTGCGGACGCGTGGCGGAGTGTCCGTCCGCCTCGACGTCCGCGCGGCCGTGGTCGTGGCGGCGCTCGTGGTCGCCGCGCTCGCCGCGAGCGTCGCGCTGATCGGCACCGGCGACTTCGACATCCCCGCCGCCGACGTCATCCGCACCCTGCTCGGAGACGGCGACCCCGGCCAGGAGTTCATCATCAACGACCTGCGGCTGCCGCGGGTCGTCGTCGCCCTCCTGGTCGGCGCCTCGCTCGGCCTCGGCGGTGCTCTCTTCCAGTCCATCTCCCGCAACCCGCTGGGCAGCCCGGACGTCCTCGGCGTCGGGCAGGGCTCCACCGCGGGCGCCCTCCTGATGATCGTGATCTTCCAGGGCAGCGCCACCGAGGTCGCGGGCGGCGCGCTCGTCGGCGGCCTGGTCACCGGCGCCGCGATGTACCTCCTCGCCTGGAAGCAGGGCGTCCACGGCTACCGTCTCGTCCTCGTCGGCATCGGCGTGAACGCCTTCGCCGTCGCCGTGAACGGCTATCTCCTGACCAAGGCCGACCTCGTCGACGCGGCGCGGGCCGTCGTGTGGATGACCGGCTCGCTGGGCGGGCGCGACTGGGACCAGGTGTGGCCGCTGCTCGCGCTGTGCGCGGTGCTCCTGCCGCTGATCGTCGCGCATGCGCGGCCGCTGCGGATGCTGGAGATGGGCGACGACACCGCGTACGCGCTCGGGGCGCCCGTCGAGCGCACCCGCGTCGTCCTGATGACCGCCGCGGTGCTGCTCACGGCGGCGGCGACCGCGGCCGCCGGTCCCGTCAGCTTCGTCGCCCTCACCGCGCCCCAGCTGGCCCGCCGCCTGACCCGCTCACCGGGTCCGAACCTGCTGCCCGCCCTGTGCATGGGCGCCACCCTCCTCGTCGTCGCCGACTGGGCCTCGCAGCGGGTCTTCGGCGCCGACCAGCTGCCCGTCGGCGTCGTCACCGGTGTCCTCGGCGGCGTGTATCTGCTGTGGCTGCTGGTCACCGAGCGCAAGGCGGGACGCATATGAGGCGGGCACCCGTGCCGCCCGAACCCGTGCGGGCGACATCCGCGGGGCCGGAGCCCTCGTCCGCGTACGAAGACACCCACGACCAGGAGCGTGCCCTGTGAACCGGCTGATCGCCGACGACGTCACCCTCGGCTACGACCAGCGCGTCATCGCGGAGAAGCTGTCCGTCGAGATACCCGACAACTCCTTCACCGTGATCGTCGGTCCGAACGCCTGCGGCAAGTCGACGCTCCTTCGCGCCCTGTCCCGGATGCTCAAGCCGTCGGCCGGGCGGGTCCTCCTCGACGGCCGGACCATCCACTCGCTGCCCGCCAAGAAGGTCGCGCGGTCCCTCGGTCTGCTCCCGCAGTCCTCCATCGCCCCCGACGGCATCACGGTCGGCGACCTGGTGGCCCGCGGGCGCTACCCGCACCAGGGACTGCTGCGGCAGTGGTCGGGCGAGGACGAGCGGATCGTGCGCGAGTCCATGGAGTCCACCGGCGTCGCCGAGCTCGCTGACCGGTACGTCGACGAGCTGTCCGGCGGCCAGCGCCAGCGCGTCTGGATCGCCATGGCGCTCGCCCAGCAGACACCGCTGCTCCTGCTCGACGAGCCGACCACGTTCCTCGACATCCAGCACCAGATCGACGTCCTCGACCTCTGCGCCGACCTGCACGAGGAGCAGGGGCGCACGCTGGTCGCCGTGCTGCACGACCTGAACCACGCCGCCCGCTACGCCACGCACCTCATCGCACTCCGCGACGGAAAGGTGCTCGCCGAGGGCCCGCCGCTGGAGATCGTCACCGCCGAGTTGGTGCGGGAGGCCTTCGGGATCGAGTGCCGGGTCATCGACGACCCGGAGACGGGGACGCCGCTGGTCGTGCCCGCCGCCCGCAAGGCCCGCGTGGCCGCCCGGGGGGTCACAGAAGCGACCGCAGGCGCAGCAGGTCCCGCAGGCCCGCCTCCAGTCTGACCCTGCCCCCGGCCCACGCCCTGGTGAAGTTCAGGTCGCCGTCGACGAGGGCGAGCAGGTCGGGGGCGGTCATGGCGAGGCGGACCTGGGCCTTCACTCGGGGCGGACCCGAGTGCTGGTCGAGGACCTCGATCCGGCCGTTCTCGAGGCGCCCGGTGAACGTGCTGTCCAGATCGGTGATGTGGCAGCTCAGAGAGCGGTCGAGGGCGGCCGCGCTGCGTACGTCGCCGTCGGCGCCCGCGAGATTGTCCGAGAGTCTGTCGAGTGCGCTGCGGCACTCCGCCATGGTCACCATCGTGATCGACGGTACCGCAGGGCTTCGATGTAGCGTCGTGCCATGAGCGACTGGACGCCGGGCCCCGAGCCCGAGCTCGGAGAGGCGGAGCACGAGCCCCGGGCGACGCCGGACGCCGCCGCGGAGGCAGCGCCGGACGCCGCCGCGGAGGCAGCGGCGCGGGCGGACGCCGTCCCCGCCGGACCCGCCCCTCTGGAAGTGGTCCGCACCCCCACCGGCAACGCCGACGTCGACGCGTGGCTGCAACGTCTCGCCGACGCCGACCACCTCGCCACGGACGGCCACATCGAGGTGTACGAGGATGTCCACCGGGGCCTGCGCGACGCGCTCACCGCGCTGGACGCACGCCCTGGGCCGCCCGCGCCGTCGGGCACGCCCGGACCCTCGTACGACAGGAGCTGAACCGAACGTGGCAGGAGTGGCACGCCGCCGCCTCGACGCCGAGCTGGTGCGCCGGAAGCTCGCGCGCTCGCGCGAGCACGCAAGTCAGCTGATCGCCGCCGGCCGGGTGAGCGTCGGCAAGACCCTCGCGACCAAGCCGGCCACGCAGGTGGAGACGGCCGCCGCGATCGTCGTCACCCAGGACGACGGCGACCCCGACTACGTCTCGCGCGGCGGCCACAAGCTCGCGGGCGCCCTCGCGGCGTTCGTGCCGCAAGGGCTCGCCGTCGAGGGGCGGCGCGCCCTGGACGCGGGCGCCTCCACCGGCGGCTTCACCGATGTACTGCTGCGCGCGGGCGTGGCGCACGTCGTCGCCGTCGACGTCGGCTACGGACAGCTCGCCTGGTCGCTCCAGAGCGACGACCGGGTCACCGTCAAGGACCGTACGAACGTACGCGAGCTGACGCTCGACCTCATCGACGGCGTGCCCGTCGACCTGGTCGTCGGTGATCTCTCCTTCATCCCGCTGGGGCTCGTGCTCCCCGCCCTCGCGCGCTGCGCGGCGCCGGACGCGGACCTCGTCCTGATGGTCAAGCCGCAGTTCGAGGTCGGCAAGGAGCGCCTGGGCAGCGGCGGTGTGGTGCGCAGCGCGGAGCTGCGGGCCGAGGCCGTGCGGACCGTGGCACGGCAGGCGTGGGGGCTCGGCCTCGGGGTGCGCGGGGTGACCGCGAGCCCGCTGCCCGGGCCCTCGGGGAATGTCGAGTACTTTCTGTGGCTGCGCGCCGGGGCGCCGGAACTCGACCCGGCGGATGTCGACCGTGCCGTGGCGGAGGGGCCCCGTTGAGTCAGATGCGAGCTCGTACTGTTTTTCTCCTGGCGCACACCGGCAGGCCCGCGGCCATCCGCAGTGCCGAACTCGTCGTCGAGGGGCTGCTGCGCAGCGGCATCGGCGTGCGGGTCCTGGAGGCGGAGGCCGTGGACCTGCCGCTGCCGTCGTCGGTGCAGCTGGTCAAGGAGGCGACACCCGCCTGCCTCGACGGCTGCGAACTCCTCATCGTGCTCGGCGGTGACGGGACGCTGCTGCGCGGCGCCGAGTTCGCCCGCGCATCGGGGGTGCCGATGCTCGGTGTCAACCTGGGCCGGGTCGGCTTCCTCGCCGAGGCCGAGCGGGACGACCTGGACAAGGTCGTCGACCGCGTCGTCACCAAGGCGTACGAGGTCGAGGAACGCATGACCGTCGACGTCGTCGTGCACAGCAACGGCGACGTCGTGCACCGGGACTGGGCCCTCAACGAGGCCGCCGTGCAGAAGATGTCGGCCGAGCGGATCCTGGAGGTCGTCCTGGAGATCGACGGGCGCCCGGTCACCGGCTTCGGCTGCGACGGCATCGTGTGCGCGACGCCGACCGGATCGACGGCGTACGCGTTCTCGGCGGGCGGGCCCGTGGTGTGGCCGGAGGTCGAGGCGCTCCTGATGGTGCCGATCAGCGCCCACGCCCTCTTCGCCAAGCCCCTGGTGACCTCGCCGGACTCCGTCCTCGCCGTCGAGGTCCAGCCGCACACGCCGCACGGGGTGCTGTGGTGCGACGGGCGGCGGACCCTCGAGCTGCCCGACGGGGCCCGGGTGGAGGTGCGCAGGGGGGCCGTGCCGGTGCGGCTCGCTCGGTTGCACCATGCCTCGTTCACGGATCGGCTCGTGGCGAAGTTCGCGCTGCCGGTGTCCGGGTGGCGGGGTGCCCCGCACTAACGCTTCGCTGGATTGGCGGGGGGTTGTGCCTGGCGGTTCGCCCTCCTTCCCGGGCCGGGGGGGGTGCTTTGCCCGCGGGGCGGGGGCTTGGCCTTCGGGTGGTGGGGCGTTCTTCCTCCTGCGGGTTGGTGGGGGCTGGTTGCGCCGTTCCCCGCGCCCCTTGGGGGGTGTGCCGTGTTTCCTTCTGTGCGGGTCGGTGGGGGCTTGGCGCGCCGTTCCCCGCGCCCCTTACGGGGCGCCTATGCTGCGGGGCCCCCATCCTGTGGGGTGGCAGAGTCACGTCGTGCTGATCACCGCTATCGCTCGGCGTCGCAGCGCCGTCGTCACCGGGAGGCCGGTGGACGTCAGGGTCAGGAGCAGGGTGGCTGCCGCGATGCCTGTCGGTACCGGCCACGGCAGGTGCGGTACCGCCGAGCCGAAGGCCGTGCTCAGCATGGGGGCGAGGGTGGCCAGGGCTATCGCGCCGCCGAGCAGCAGTGCCGTACCGGCGACGACCACCGCCTCCCATGCCGCCATGGCCCGGACCTGGCGGCGCTGGGAGCCGACGACCCGCAGCAGGGCGAGGTCGCGGCGGCGCTCGAAGGAGATCATGGCGAGGGTGTTCGCGGAGGCGATGGCGGCGAAGCCGGCGTACAGCGACGTGCCCATGTAGTCCATCCAGACCTCGCCGGTGCTGCCCTGCGAGCCGGTGTGGTGCTCGGCCGTCGTATGCATGGCGATCTTCGTGAGGCCGAAGCCGACGACCAGGAGCAGCGGTACCACCGCCGCGGAGAAGCGGCGGGGCTGGGAGCGCACGTTCAGCATCGCCAGGCGCGCCGTGCCGCCGCCGAGCCTGCCCACGGCCGCGGAGACCAGCCAGGCCGCGGGCCCGATGATCCGCGGCCCCAGCAGTCCCGCGCCCGCGCAGAACAGGATCAGGACGAGGAACGCGCCCTCGCTCGCCTCGTCCGCGGGCTGCCGCGAGAGCAGCACCGACAGGGCGACGCCGCCCGCGACCGCGAGGACGCCGAGGGGAGCCCGCAGCAGGCCGAGCCCCCGCCGCCCCGCCGCCGCCTCGTCCAGCGCGCGCGCCGGGCGCAGCAGCGAGAACCGGAGCGAGGAGAGCACCGCGGCGAGTGCCGAAGTGACCACGGCCACGGCCAGGCAGACGGGCAGCGCGAGCCAGCTGAAGCGGAAGGGCACCTCGGCCGGGACCAGGCCGTGGGCGACCATGCCCCGGAACCAGAACCGGGCGAGGACACCGCCGAGCACGAAGCCGACGAGCGCCGCCGGCACCGAGGCGGCGACCGCCTGGACGGCCACCGCGCGGCGGACCTGCCGGGGCCGGGCGCCGATGGAGCGGACGAGGGCGAGCTCGCGGTGCTGCTGGACCACGGCGGTGCCCATGGTCGACGCGACCACGAATATCGACATGTAGAGGGAACCGATCAGAAGGACGACCGCTATGTCGCCCACGCCGTTCTCGGTGAGCCGGTGCCGGACGCCCGCCGGGAGTCCGTCCGTGCTCGTGGTCCGCAGCATCGTCGTCGACGCGCTCACCACGGTCGCCGCGAAGAGCGCCGCGACGGCCGTGCCGACGAACGCCGGGCGGTGGGAGCGCAGTGCCGCCCGTGCCATTCCTGTACTCATGGCGATCATGATCCGGTGCGCTGGGTGCCCGCGACCATGGTGCGCGCCGCAGCGTTCCCCTGCGGAAAGCCCCACCCCGGCGGGTGACAGGGGTCTTTCCGGCGACCTCCACCACCTGCGCGTTCACCCACGGACACCAGGGCACGTCGCACGGCGGCCCCCTGACCTCGTATGGTCTTGTCCGTGTTGGAGGAGATGCGGATACGGTCGCTCGGAGTCATCGACGACGCGGTGGTCGAGCTGTCACCCGGCTTCACCGCCGTCACCGGTGAGACCGGCGCGGGCAAGACCATGGTCGTCACGAGCCTCGGCCTGCTGCTCGGCGGGAGAGCCGACCCCGCCCTGGTGCGGATCGGCGCCAAGTCGGCGGTCGTCGAGGGGCGGATCACCGTGCCCGCGGGCGCGGCGGCGGCCGTGCGCGCGGAGGAGGCGGGAGCCGAACTCGACGACGGGGCCCTCCTCGTCAGCCGCACCGTCTCGGCCGAGGGCCGCTCCCGGGCCCACCTCGGCGGGCGTTCCGTACCCGTCGGCGTGCTGTCCGAGCTGGCCGACGACCTCGTCGCCGTGCACGGCCAGACCGATCAGCAGGGCCTGCTCAAGCCCGCCCGGCAGCGCGGCGCGCTCGACCGGTACGCGGGCGAGGCCGTCGCCGGGCCGCTCGACAAGTACAGCGCCGCGTACCGCAGGCTGCGCGCCGTCACCACCGAACTCGACGAGATCACCACGCGGGCCCGCGAGCGCGCCCAGGAAGCCGACATGCTGCGCTTCGGCCTCGAGGAGATCGCCGCCGTCGAACCGCGCGCGGGCGAGGACACCGAGCTCTCCGCCGAGGCCGAGCGGCTCGGCCACGCCGAGGCCCTCGCCTCCGCCGCGACCCTCGCGCACGCCGCGCTCGCGGGCAACCCCGAGGACCCCGAGGGCGTCGACGCCACGACCCTGGTCGCGGGCGCCCACCGGGCCCTGGAGGCCGTCCGCTCCCACGACACGTCCCTCTCCGCCCTCGCCGACCGCGTCGGCGAGATCGGGATCCTCCTTGCGGACGTGGCGGGCGAGCTCGCCGGGTACGCCGACGACCTCGACGCCGACCCGCTGCGGCTCGCCGCCGTGGAGGAGCGCCGTGCCGCGCTCACCCAGCTGACCCGCAAGTACGGCGAGGACGTCGGCGCCGTGCTCGCCTGGGCCGAGCACGGTGCCGCGCGGCTCACCGAACTCGAGGGCGACGACGACCGCCTGAGCGAGCTGACCGCCGAGCGGGACGCGCTGCGCGCCGAACTCTCCGGCCTCGCCCTGGCCCTGTCGGAGGCGCGCGTCGAGGCCGCCACGCGGTTCGCCGCCGCCGTCACCGAGGAGCTGGCCTCGCTCGCCATGCCGCACGCGCGCGTGACGATCGACGTGCGGCGGACCGACGACCCCGACGGCGTCGAGATCGACGGGCGCACGGTCGCGTACGGACCCACCGGCGTCGACGAGGTCGAGCTGCTCCTCGCCCCCCACCCGGGGGCGCCGGCGCGGCCCATCGCCAAGGGGGCCTCCGGCGGTGAGCTGTCCCGGGTCATGCTGGCCGTGGAGGTCGTCTTCGCCGGTACGGATCCCGTGCCCACCTATCTCTTCGACGAGGTGGACGCCGGGGTCGGCGGCAAGGCCGCGGTCGAGATCGGGCGGCGGCTCGCGCGGCTCGCGAAGTCCGCGCAGGTCGTCGTCGTCACCCACCTTCCGCAGGTGGCGGCGTTCGCCGACCGGCAGTTGCTCGTCGAGAAGACGAACGACGGGTCCGTGACGCGGTCCGGGGTGCAGGTCCTCGAAGGGGAGGACCGGGTGCGGGAGCTCTCGCGCATGCTCGCGGGCCAGGAGGACTCCGAGACCGCGCGGGCACACGCGGAGGAGTTGCTGGCGGCGGCTCGCGGGGACGGCTAGGCGCTCGCCGTCGCGGGGGCGCCCCGGGGCCGCTGAAGGGGCAAAAGAGCGGGCCCCGTGGGGGTGTGCGCTCGCCCGAGTGGGTGATCCGGCGCGGGGAGTTGTCCGGGCCGAAGCCGAAGGGACCTTTCGGCGGTGCCGGGCGGGCGTGTGTACTGGCATTCTTGGCGCGGTGCACGGACGGCCGAGCGTCCGCCCGCTCGCACCGCCGGCGCCCGCCCACCCCTCGGTGCGCCGTCCAGCCGCCGACCCGACCCAGGAGCCCCGGCCGCGTGAGCCACGTGAGCACCCCCGTCCCGCAGTCCAGGCCGCGTCTGCACGCCGTGCAGGTGCTCGGCGGCGGCAGTGCGGGCAGCAGCGCGCACGTCAGGTCCCTGGCGACAGGGCTCACGGCACGGGGCGTGCGCGTCACCGTGTGCGCCCCCTCCGAGGCGGACGAGGCATACGACTTCGCGGGCACCGGCGCCCACCACGTCCCCGTGCCGCGCCGCGGCGACCCGGTGTCCCTCGCGGCCCTGCGGACGGCGTGCGCGGACGCCGACCTGGTGCACGCGCACGGACTGCACGCCGCGCTGCGCGCCACGCTCGCCCTGGCGGGGCGCCGCGTACCGCTCGTCGTCACCTGGCACACCCGCGCGCACGCCGCAGGCACCCGCGCCCATGTGCTGCGGGCCCTGGAGCGGCGGGTCGCACGGGCCGCCACCGTCGTCCTCGGCACCTCGTCCGACCTCGTGGACCGCGCCCGCGGCCGGGGCGCACGCGACGCCCGCCTCGCCCCCGTCGCGCTGCCCGCACAGCGCCAGGACCCCGACGCGGACGCCGAGCCCAGGGGGCCGCGCCACAAGGCCCGGGCCGACCTCGGCGCCGTGGACCGCCCGCTGCTGCTCGCCGTCGGGTCGCTCGACGCGCACCGCGGCTACGACGTCCTCCTGGACGCCGCGCACGCGTGGTGCGGGCTCGAACCGCAGCCGCTGCTCGTCGTCGCGGGGGAGGGAGCAGAACGGGCGGCCCTCCAGGCCCGCATCGAGGCCGAAGGTCTGCCCGCGTGCCTCGTCGGGCGGCGCGAGGACATCCCCGAACTCCTGGCCGCCGCCGACCTCGTGGTCCTCGCCAGCCAGTGGGAGTCACGCTCCCTGATCGCCCAGGAGGCCCTGCACGCGCGCGTGCCGCTCGTCGCCACCGCCGTCGGCGGCATTCCCGAACTCGTCGGCGACGCCGCGGAACTCGTCCCGTACGGCGACGCCCAGGCCCTCGCCGGGGCCGTCATCCGGTTGCTCGCCGACGACGTACGCAGGCAGGAGCTGAGGGACCGGGGCGCCGCCCAGGCCGCGACCTGGCCGACCGAGGACGAGACGGTCGCGCAGGTCCTCAGGGTGTACGACGAGCTGACCCAGCCCCTCACGTCGTACTGAGACCCTCGGGCCACATGCGCTTTCCGGCCATGCGGGCGCCTTCAGGCCACGTGCCGCCGTGCCCGCAGGGCCAGGCTCAGGGCCAGGACCGTCTGCGGGTCGTCCAGGTCGGTGCCGAGCAGCTCGCCGATCCGGGCCAGGCGGTTGTACAGCGTCTGGCGGTTGAGGTGCAGCTCGCGCGCGGTCTCCGCCTTGCGGCCCGCGTGTGCCAGATAGGTCTGGAGCGTGGGCAGGAGGGGCGGCTTCGAGCGGAGGTCGTGTGCGCGCAGCGGGCCGATCGCGCGGTCCACGAACGCGGCGAGCGCGGTCGGGTCGTGCTGATGCAGCCGCCACAAGAGCAGGTCGATGTCCAGGCGCCGCGCGTCGTACCAGGCCCTGTCCGGCAGTCCCTGCGCCGCCGTGGCCGTCTCGGCGGCGTGCCGCAGGCCCGAGGCCGCCGCCGCCCAGCCGCCCGCCACGCCGACCACCACGACCGGCGGCTGCGCGCCCGGCCGCCGCGTGCCCGCCCGCTCCACCCCCGCCCGCAGCGCCGCGGCCACGCGGTCGGCGACAGTACCCCGCTCGGCCTCGGTCCGCAGCCCGAGAAGAAGGGGAACTCTTCCCTCCACCGGGCGTACGCCGAGCAGGACCGGCACTCCCACGGCCGCCAGCTCCTCGCTGACGGCGCGGGCGAGCACCGCGAGGGCGGCGCCGGTCGGCAGCCCGTCCGGAACGCGCATGACCATGGGGAGGAGCGGGCTCGAACCTGGCTTGAAACCGAGCACGCGCGCCTGCGCGGGCGCGTCCTCGGCGGTGATCCGGCCCTCGGCGAGGTCGGTGAGGAAGTCGCCGCGGCCGCGGGCCGCGAGCTCCTCCTCCTGCCGCGCCTGCATGAGGACGACCGCGAGGCTCCCCGCCGCCCGCTCGGCCGCGATCCGGTGGACGGGAAGCAGCGGTGACTCCACGGCGAGCAGGGCCATGCGGGCCCGCACCGAGCCCGCTCCGGGACCGCCGCCCGGCACGTCCACGACGACCGCTCCGGCCGGCGGCCCCGACCGGTCCTCGGGGCGCCCGCGCAGCCCCTCCCAGACCTGGAGGGGGTCCGCGCAGGCGCTGCCCGCCCCGGCGGCGTACAGGAGCTGGCCGCCCGCCGTCTCGAGGAACACCGGGTTGCCGCTGAACTCCGCGAGGACGGCGAGGACTTGGGGGACGCCGCCGCCCGAGAGCAGGGCCTCGGTGCAGCGCCGGTGCACCTCCTCGGCGCGGCGCAGGAGCGTGTAGTGGCCGTTGACGATCTCCGTGTGCACCTCTTCGGTGACGGTCACGAAGGGCACCTCGCGGTGCAGCTGCACCAGGGGCAGACCCGCGGCGCGTGCCGTGTCCACGAGGGCGGCGGGGAGTCGCGCGAAGCGCGGCCCGAGCTCCACGACGAGGGCCGCGATGCCGCGCTCGGCCAGCTCCCGCACGAAGGCGCGCTGCTCGGCGGGGCGGGCACCGAGCCCGAGCCCGGTGGTCAGCAGGAGCTCGCCGCCCTTGAGCAGCGAGGCGATGTTGGGCACCTCGCCCGCGTGCACCCACCGCACGGTTCGCTGAAGCCGTTCGGCGCCCGCCACGACCTCCGGCAGCCCGCCGCGCAGCCCGGGGAGCTCCAGCGCCCGCTGTACGGTGATGCCGCCCTGGGTGTCCTGACTGTCCATGGGGCGGACGCTACCTGACCAGGACGGGAGCGCCCCGGCCGTCCCGGCGCCGGGACTTTCGCGAGGTCGCCGGCGCCGCGTTCGGCGAGGGCCCTCTCAGCCCCCGTACGCCCCCGAGGCCGTGAGCCGCAGCGCCGTGTCGATGAGCGGCACGTGGCTGAACGCCTGCGGGAAGTTGCCGACCTGGCGCTGGAGGCGCGGGTCCCACTCCTCGGCGAGCAGGCCGAGGTCGTTGCGCAGGGCGAGGAGGCGCTCGAAGAGCCTGCGGGCCTCGTCCACGCGGCCGATCATCGCCAGGTCGTCGGCCATCCAGAAGGAGCAGGCGAGGAACGCGCCCTCGTCGCCTTCCAGGCCGTCCACGCCCTCGTCGTCGCCGGAGGTCGGATAGCGCAGGATGAAGCCGTCCGGCGTGGACAGCTCGCGCTGGATGGCCTCGATGGTGCCGATGACGCGCTTGTCGTCCGGCGGCAGGAAGCCGACCTGCGGGATGAGCAGCAGGGAGGCGTCCAGCTCCTTGGAGCCGTACGACTGGGTGAAGGTGTTGCGCTCCTTGTCGTAGCCCCGCTCGCAGACGTCCCGGTGGATGTCGTCGCGCAGGTCGCGCCACTTCTCCAGCGGGCCGTCCGCGTCGCCGGACTCGATGAGCTTGATGGTGCGGTCCACGGCGACCCAGGCCATCACCTTGGAGTGCACGAAGTGGCGGCGCGGCCCCCGCACCTCCCAGATGCCCTCGTCGGGCTGGTCCCAGTGCGTCTCCAGATAGCGGATCAGCTTGAGCTGGAGCAGCGAGGCGTAGTCGTTGCGGGCGAGGCCGGTCATGTGCGCCAGGTGCAGGGCCTCGGTGACCTCGCCGTACACGTCGAGCTGGAGCTGGTGGGCGGCGCCGTTGCCGACGCGGACCGGCTCCGAGTCCTCGTACCCGGGAAGCCAGTCGAGCTCCGCCTCGCCGAGCTCGCGCTCGCCCGCGATGCCGTACATGATCTGGAGGTTCTCCGGGTCGCCCGCGACCGCGCGCAGCAGCCACTCGCGCCAGGCACGGGCCTCCTCGCGATAGCCGGTGCGCAGCAGCGAGGAGAGCGTGATGGCGGCGTCGCGCAGCCAGGTGAAGCGGTAGTCCCAGTTGCGGGAGCCGCCGATGTCCTCCGGCAGCGAGGTGGTGGGCGCGGCCACGATGCCGCCCGTGGGGGCGTACGTCAGGGCCTTGAGGGTGATCAGGGAGCGGACCACGGCCTCGCGGTAGGGCCCGTGGTAGGTGCACTGGTCGACCCACTCGCGCCAGAACTCCTCCGTCGCCGCGAGCGCCGCCTCCGGCTCCGGGTGGGCGGGCTGGCCCCGGTGCGAGGGCAGCCAGGAGATGGTGAAGGCGACCCGGTCGCCGGGGGCGACGGTGAAGTCGGAGTACGTCGTCAGGTCCTTGCCGAAGGTCTCCGCGGTGGTGTCGAGCCAGACCGAGTCCGGCCCGGCGACGGCCACCGTGCGTCCGTCGACCTTGTGCACCCACGGCACCACACGGCCGTAGCTGAAGCGCATCCGCAGGGCCGAGCGCATCGGCACCCGGCCGCTGACGCCCTCCACGATCCGCGTCAGCTGCGGGTTGTCGGTCCCGCGCGGCGGCATGAAGTCCGTGACCCGGACCGTGCCGCGCGGGGTGTCCCACTCCGACTCCAGGATCAGGGAGTCCCCGCGGTAGGACCTGCGGGCCGCCGTCGGGGGCTGCGTGCCCGGCGCGTGGGCCGGGCCGAGCCGCCAGAAGCCGTGCTCCTCCGTGCCGAGGAGGCCCGCGAAGACGGCGTGGGAGTCGAAGCGGGGCAGACACAGCCAGTCGACCGTGCCGTCCCGACAGACCAGCGCCGCTGTCTGCATGTCTCCGATGAGTGCGTAGTCCTCGATGCGCCCGGCCACGTGCATCCCCATTCAAACGGCCACGTTCGCCCGCTCACGGGGCGCTCGTTCTACGGTCAAGGGTTCGCTGTAAAACGAACTGCCGGCCCCGGATGTCTCCATTGGTCTTCCGGAAGTGCCGACGGGGGTGGTTCCGCCCGGGCACACGGCTCGGCAGAGAGTGTCCGAGCAACATACATCGACGTCCCGGAAATCTGCCCGCTCGTCCCGGCAACGTGACTACGCCGAACGTGTTCCGGATACGGACGGTGTCCGTCCGGTACCGGTCTCGTGCCCGCACAATGAAGATCATGTAATTGATGTGAAGGTGCGTGTCAAGAGGTGGCCGGAAGCAGCCCCCTTCCTTCGCTGATACCCTGGTAGCCCGTGAGCCGGTGGTCATCGGACCCCCGAACCGCAGCGACGGCACCTCCCTCCGCACCCGGAGCGGACGGCCACGCACCCTTGAGACCGCGACGCACGGGAGTCCCCCCTTGGCCATGCCACCCACATCCACGACGACCAAGCACATCTTCGTCACCGGGGGTGTCGCCTCCTCCCTCGGCAAGGGCCTCACGGCCTCCAGCCTGGGTGCGCTCCTCAAGGCCCGGGGACTCAGGGTCACGATGCAGAAGCTCGACCCGTACCTGAACGTCGACCCCGGCACGATGAACCCCTTCCAGCACGGTGAGGTGTTCGTCACCAACGACGGCGCCGAGACCGACCTCGACATCGGACACTACGAGCGGTTCCTCGACGTCGACTTGGACGGCTCCGCCAATGTCACTACAGGCCAGGTGTACTCGCAGGTCATCGCCAAGGAGCGGCGCGGCGAGTACCTGGGCGACACCGTGCAGGTCATTCCGCACATCACCAACGAGATCAAGCACCGCATCCGGCGGATGGCGACCGACGACGTGGATGTCGTCATCACCGAGGTCGGCGGCACCGTGGGCGACATCGAGTCCCTTCCGTTCCTGGAGACCGTCCGCCAGGTCCGCCACGAGGTCGGCCGCGACAACGTCTTCGTGGTGCACATCTCGCTGCTGCCCTACATCGGCCCCTCCGGCGAGCTGAAGACCAAGCCGACCCAGCACTCCGTCGCCGCGCTGCGCAACATCGGTATCCAGCCGGACGCGATCGTGCTGCGCGCCGACCGCGACGTCCCGATCGCCATCAAGCGCAAGATCTCGCTGATGTGCGACGTCGACGAGGCCGCGGTGGTGGCCGCCATCGACGCCAAGTCGATCTACGACATCCCGAAGGTGCTGCACACCGAGGGCCTGGACGCCTATGTCGTGCGCAAGCTCGACCTGCCGTTCCGCGACGTGAACTGGACGCAGTGGGAGGACCTGCTCGACCGGGTCCACAACCCCGACCACGAGATCACGATGGCCCTGGTCGGCAAGTACATCGACCTGCCCGACGCCTATCTGTCGGTGACCGAGGCGCTGCGCGCGGGCGGCTTCGCCAACAAGGCCCGTGTGAAGATCAAGTGGGTCACGTCCGACGACTGCAAGACCCCGGCGGGCGCCGCCAGGCAGCTCGGCGACGTGGACGCGATCTGCATCCCCGGCGGCTTCGGCGACCGCGGTGTGTCCGGCAAGGTCGGCGCGATCCAGTACGCCCGCGAGAACAAGGTGCCGCTGCTCGGCCTCTGCCTCGGCCTCCAGTGCATCGTGATCGAGGCGGCGCGCAACCTCGCGGACATCCCGGACGCCAACTCCACGGAGTTCGACTCCGCCACCTCGCACCCGGTCATCTCCACCATGGCCGAGCAGCTCGACATCGTCGCGGGCGAGGGCGACATGGGCGGCACCATGCGGCTCGGCATGTACCCCGCGAAGCTCGCCGAGGGCTCCATCGTGCGTGAGGTGTACGACGGCAAGGAGTACGTGGAGGAGCGCCACCGCCACCGTTACGAGGTGAACAACGCCTACCGCGCCGACCTGGAGAAGAAGGCAGGCATCCTCTTCTCCGGCACGTCGCCCGACGGCAAGCTCGTCGAGTACGTCGAATACCCGCGCGAGGTGCACCCCTACCTGGTCGCCACCCAGGCGCACCCGGAGCTGCGCTCCAGGCCGACCCGCCCGCACCCGCTCTTCGCGGGTCTGGTGAAGGCCGCCGTCGAACGCCAGCAGGCGGCCGGTAGGTAACGCCGGGATACGGTTGCCGGGGTACGCGTCCACAGGGGCGCGCACCCCGGTTTCTGTTTTTGCTCTGCACGTGGGAGGACAGCGCGACATGACGATCAAGGACACCGCCGAGGAGTGGCAGGTCACGGCGAGCGAGACTCCGTTCGTCGGCAACAAGACCTCGGTGCGCACCGACGACGTCGTCATGCCCGACGGGTCCGTGGCCCGCCGCGACTACCAGGTCCACCCCGGCTCGGTGGCCGTGCTCGCGCTCGACGACGAGAACCGCGTCCTGGTCCTGCGCCAGTACCGCCACCCCGTGCGCCACAAGCTCTGGGAGATCCCCGCCGGCCTGCTCGACGTCCCCGGCGAGAATCCGCTGCACGCCGCTCAGCGCGAGCTGTACGAGGAGGCGCACGTCAAGGCCGAGGACTGGCGGGTGCTCACCGATGTGTACACCACGCCCGGCGGCTGCGACGAGGCCGTGCGCGTGTTCCTCGCCCGTGACCTCTCCGAGGCCGAGGGCGAGCGCTTCGAGGTCGCCGAGGAGGAGTCCGACATGGAGCTCGCCCGGGTGCCCCTCGCGGATCTGGTACGCGGCGTGCTCGCCGGGGAGCTGCACAACAACTGCCTCGTCGTGGGCGCCCTTTCGCTCACCGCGGTGCTCCGGGGCGAGGGCGTGGACTCCCTGCGCCCGGCCGACGCGCCCTGGCCCGCACGGCCGTTCGAGGCCTGAGCCCCGGCGTCCCCCGTCCGGCGGCCCGCGGTCCGACGATCCCTTGATCCGATCGGGCGACTTCCGGGCGCCGTACGCCCCGGAACGGCGCAGTGCCTGAACTAGGCTCTGAAAGCGTCCCGCCCGGAGTCCCGGCGGGTTCGTGCGCAGGCGGACGGGAGCGTTACCCGTGACGGATCAGGCGGTCGACACGGACGGTTCGACGGGTTCTGGCGCGGGGGCCTCGGGCACGGTGGGCACCGGCCCGAAGGCGCCCGCTCCGGTCACCCCCGACCCGGCTGCCTCCGGCCCGGCGACCACCGTGCCGGAGGCAGCCGATCCGGTGCCGGCCGGTGCGAATGCCGCGGGCGCGAATGCCGCGGGCGCGAATGCCGCGGGCGCGAATGCCGCGGGCGCGAATGCCGCGGGTGCGAAGGCCGCGGGCGCGGCTGCCGCTGGTCCGGCCGCCAATGGTCCGGCCGCCACCGGTCCGGCTGCCGCAGGCTCCGCCGCCGCAGGTGTGGCCGGTGGGGGCGGCGGCTGGTTCGTGGGGCGGCACCGGGAGCTGAAGGAGCTTCGAGCCGACATCGGGCGGGCGGGGCTCGACACGCTCTCGGGGCGCAAGGCACCGCGCGCCCGGGTACTGCTCGTCGCGGGACGCCCCGGCTCGGGCCGCACCGCGCTCGCCGAGGAACTCGCCGGGCAACTCACCGACGACTACCCCGACGGCGTCCTGCGCGCCCGCCTCACCGACCCCGACGGCACCCCCGTACCCACCGGGCGCACCGCCCGCGAACTCCTCGTCGCGCTCGGCGAGTCCGCGCCGGCGGGGGCGGGCGACGACGACCTGTCCGCCGCCCTGCGCACGGCGCTCCACGGCCGCCGCGCCCTGCTGCTCCTGGACGACGTGGCGAACGGCGACGGCGACGGCGAGGGCGCCGCCCAGGTCGACCCGCTGCTTCCCGACACCCCGGACTGCCTGGTCGTGGCCGTGTCCACGGGGCCGCTCACCGGCATCCCCGACGTCCGCCCGTGCACCCTCGGCGGCCTCGACACCAAGGCCGCGCTCGACCTGCTCGCCCGCAGCGCGGGATCGGTGCGCATCACCGTCGACCCGCGCTCGGCGGAGAGCCTGGTCGAGGGCTGCGGCGGCAACCCCGCCGCCCTCGTCCTCGCCGGGGGCTGGCTCGCCGCCCGGCCCAAGGCGGCCGTCGCCGACCTGGCCAAGCACGTCCGGGACCACCTGGAGGAGGGCGCCGCGGACTCCGGCCTCGCCCGGGTCTTCCAGCACACCTACGCCGCCCTGCCCACCCCCCTCGCGCGGATGCTGCGCCTGCTCTCCCTGGCCCCCGCGGGCCACGTCGACCCGCACACCGCCTCCGCGCTCGCGGGCTGCTCGGTGTCCGCCGCGCGCGACGCCCTCGACGACTTCGTCGTGCTCGGACTGCTGCGGCCGGTGGCGTCGGAACTGCCGCAGTACGAGGTCCCTGGCTGTCTCGTACCGCTCCTGAAGGAGTTGACGAAGGCTCAGGACAAGCCGGGGGAGGTGCAGTTGGCCCGTGCCAGGATGCTGGAGCGGACCGTGCGGCTGCTCCAGTCCTGCCGGGCTGTCACCGAGCCCGAGGGCTCGGCGGCGCGCAAGAAGCTCGCGGGGCTGCCCCGGGCACTGCGCTTTTCGAGCCCGCGCGCCGCCGCCGACTGGCTGTGGATCCGACAGCCCGCGCTGCTCGCCGCGGCCCGGCTCGCGGTCGCCGACGGCGAGCTCGACACCCTGGCGCGCCGCCTGATGTCCGCCCTCGCCCGCGCCCTCGTCGCCCACCGCGGCACGCGGGCGGCGGCCCCCGAGCTGTACGGCATCCACCAGCTCGTCCTCGACGTCGCCGAGCGCAGGGACCTGCCGCGCGAGCAGGCCGCGGCCCTGCTGAACCTCGCGGACCTGGACGCGCAGACGGGACGCACGCACGACGCCCTCGCCCGCTACCGCGCCGCGCTCGACTGCGGCCGGGCCGCCCGGGACCCGTACGCGACCGGCCGCGCGATGGAATCCGTCGGCGGCGCCCACCAGGACCTCGGGGACTGGCAGCGGGCCGCCGACTGGTACGGCAGGGCCCTCGCCCAGCGCCTGGCCCGCGGCGAGCGGGCGGACGCCGCCCGGCTGCACGGCCGCATCGCCACCGCCCACACCTACGCGGGGCGCTACGGCGAGGCCCTGCGCAACTGGCGCTCGGCCGTCGCGGGACTGCGCAAGATCGGCGACACCGCGGGCCGGGCGCGGGCCCTGAGCGAGATGGCGCGCGTCCAGGAGTACGCGGGGCGGCCCGAGGAGTCCCTGCGCACCTGCCGCGAGGCCGCCGAGTGGGCGCGCGAGGCGGCGGACGTACGGTTGCAGGCGGCGCTCCAGGTACGCCTCGCCGACACCCTGGAGCGCCTCGGCGACCCGACCGCCGCCGGGCTGCACCGCGCGGCCGCCGAGCGCATGCTGGGAAGTGAGTTCACCGAGGTCACGGGGGACGCGGCGGTCTCCTGAGCGGGCGCGTGCGGACGGGGCGATGCGCCTGAGGGTGCCCCCTGGACCACAGGATCACTGGTGGAGCGTCCACCTCCGCCTACGAAATCCGTAGTGCTTTCGGTCAGGATTGAAGCTTTGGAAGGCTAGACACCAGGAAATCCTTCATTAGACTGGCTCTGCCGCGTGCTTTCGTGGTGTCTTCCGATGCGCCCATTTGTGTACCGGTATGTACTGATTTGCCCGAACCCCCTGAGTCAAGGACCGTGATCGACGTGAAGGTCGGTATCCCCCGCGAGGTCAAGAACAACGAGTTCCGGGTGGCCATCACCCCCGCCGGCGTGCACGAGCTGGTGCGCCACGGCCACCAGGTCGTCATCGAGCGGAACGCCGGTGTGGGCTCCTCGATCACGGACGACGAGTACGTCGCCGCCGGCGCCCAGATCCTGGGGACCGCCGACGAGGTGTGGGCCGCGGCCGACCTGCTCCTGAAGGTCAAGGAGCCGATCGCCGAGGAGTACCACCGCCTCCGCAAGGACCAGACGCTCTTCACCTACCTGCATCTGGCCGCCTCCAGGGAGTGCACGGACGCCCTCCTGGAGTCCGGCACCACCGCCATCGCGTACGAGACGGTGGAGACGGCCAACCGCGCGCTCCCGCTGCTCGCCCCGATGTCCGAGGTCGCGGGCCGCCTGGCCCCGCAGGTCGGCGCCTACCACCTGATGGCGGCCAACGGCGGCCGCGGTGTCCTGCCGGGCGGCGTCCCGGGCGTCGCCGCGGGCAAGGCCGTCGTCATCGGCGGTGGCGTCTCCGGCTGGAACGCCATGCAGATCGCCATCGGCATGGGCTTCCACGTGACCCTGCTCGACAGGGACATCAACAAGCTCAAGGAAGCCGACAAGATCTTCGGCACGAAGATCCAGACCGTCGTCTCCAACGCCTTCGAGCTGGAGAAGGCCTGCCTGGAGGCCGACCTCGTCATCGGCGCCGTCCTCATCCCGGGCGCCAAGGCCCCGAAGCTGGTCACCAACGAGCTCGTCTCGCGCATGAAGCCGGGAAGTGTCCTTGTCGACATCGCGATCGACCAGGGCGGCTGCTTCGAGGACTCGCACGCGACCACGCACGCCGAGCCGACCTTCCCGGTCCACAACTCGGTCTTCTACTGCGTCGCCAACATGCCCGGCGCGGTGCCCAACACCTCGACCTACGCGCTGACCAACGCGACCATGCCGTACATCGTCGAACTGGCGAACCGCGGCTGGGTCGAGGCCCTGCGTCGCGACCCGGCGCTCGCCCTGGGTCTCAACACCCATGACGGCAAGGTCGTTTACCGCGAGGTCGCCGAGGCCCACGGTCTCGAGCACGTCGAGATCGCGTCGCTGCTCGGCTGACCTCGGTCAACCGGAGTCGTCAATCTCACGCCCGCGGCCGGACCTCGTGAGGGGTCCGGCCGCGGGCGGTTGGGCGTACACTCCCTCAACTCGCCTTGTACGTAAACGTTTGGGCGATTCGTCCACCGCGCAAACGCGGCGATGACATGCGGTGCGCCCTTGACATCGGGATGTTCCATTGCCGACACATCGGGCCGGGTCCGGCGGATTGTGTTGCTGCGGAGCGGTGACACGCCATAGAGTCGCCAATCGTCGGCATGGTGCCACGCTGACCTATCGAGAAATTTCCTGGTCACCAAGGAGGTAAGACGACTTGTGAATGAGTCGACATTTGCTCCCGGGGGTGGTCAACCAGGAACGTCTGGGCGAGGCCAGGGCCCTGTCGGGCTCCAGGCTGTCGGCTCCGTCGCTGTCCGCGCCTTCGAAGCCCGCCAGAGTCCGCAGCCGACACAGTCAGCACCCCAGAGCATGGATGGCCATCACGTGAACGCCATGGCCGGCGACCGGAGTGGCGAGAACACCACCCCCACCCCCCTCGCCGACTACGAGGAACTGCCCCAGGGTCACTTCTACGACCCCGACGCGGAGTACGAGCCCGATCCCGAGTACGCGGCCACGCTCGCCCCCGACGCTGCCCGTCAGCGCCGCGAGCGCATCGGCCCCACGGGACGCCCGCTGCCGTACTTCCCGATCCCGGGGCCGCTGACCGACCACGGACCCGCGAAGATCATCGCGATGTGCAACCAGAAGGGCGGCGTCGGCAAGACCACGTCGACCATCAACCTGGGGGCGGCGCTCGCGGAGTACGGACGCCGGGTGCTGCTCGTCGACTTCGACCCGCAGGGCGCGCTCTCGGTGGGCCTCGGCGTGAACCCGATGGAGCTCGACCTCACGGTCTACAACCTGCTCATGGAGCGGGGCATGGCCGCCGACGAGGTCCTGCTGAAGACGGCGGTCCCCAACATGGACCTGCTGCCCAGCAACATCGACCTGTCGGCCGCCGAGGTGCAGCTCGTCAGCGAGGTCGCGCGCGAGTCCACGCTCCAGCGCGCGCTCAAGCCGCTGATGGCCGACTACGACTACATCGTGATCGACTGTCAGCCCTCGCTCGGCCTGCTCACGGTCAACGCGCTCACCGCGGCGCACAAGGTGATCGTGCCGCTCGAGTGCGAGTTCTTCGCGCTGCGCGGTGTCGCCCTGCTCACCGAGACCATCGAGAAGGTCCAGGAGCGGCTCAACCCCGACCTGGAGCTCGACGGCATCCTCGCCACGATGTACGACTCGCGCACGGTGCACAGCCGCGAGGTCCTCGCGCGCGTGGTCGAGGCGTTCGACGACCACGTCTACCACACGGTGATCGGGCGGACCGTGCGCTTCCCGGAGACCACGGTCGCCGGTGAGCCGATCACCACGTACGCCTCCAACTCGGTGGGCGCGGCAGCCTATCGCCAGCTCGCCAGGGAGGTGCTCGCCCGGTGTCACGCCGAGTGAGTCTGCCGGGGGCCGACGAACTGTTCCGCACGACCGGGGGGATGGCGCTCCAGTCGTCGAGCCCGCGGCGCCAGGCGAACGGCGAGGCGAGGGTGCCCGCACCCGCGGGCGAGAGCGACGAGGCGGCCGCCGAGGAGTCCCACACCGCCCCGCAGGACACCGACGAGGCCGCCGAGCACCCCGAGAGCAGCGAGCACGCCACGGCGGACGCGGAGTCCGGCGCCGGTTCGCGCAGCAGGGCCGCGGCCGGTACCGAAGAGAAGGGCTCGGGGCGCCCGGCCGCGCAGGAAGGTTCTGCCGGATCCGCCGCCCCCGGCGCCAAGTCCGCCAACGCGTCCGGCACCACGCCCGCGCAGGCGCGGCGCCGTGCCCGCGCCGCCAACCGGCGGCCCAGCGGGCGCGAGCGGCACGACGAGAAGATCACCGTGTACGTCTCCGCCGAGGAACTCATGGACCTCGAGCACGCGCGCCTGGTGCTGCGCGGCGAGCACGGGCTCGCGGTGGACCGCGGGCGCATCGTGCGGGAGGCGGTGGCCGTCGTGCTCGCCGACCTCGAATCGCGTGGGGACGCGAGCATTCTCGTACGACGGCTGCGCGGGCGGTAGCGGTAGCCTTCCCGCCGATGCCCCCGAACCACGATTCCGCACCGCCTCCCGCTGCCCGCCGCCGCACCCTGGGGCGCGGGCCCGGGGCGGCTCCCGCGGAGCCGGAAGGTGTGGTCGAGGCCGGTTCGCCTCCCGCGGAGCCGGAGGGCGTGGCCGAGGCCGGTGGCACGTCGGAGGAACCCCCGGCCGAACCCGGTGACGGGCGGTTCACGGTCCGGCTCGCGAACTTCGAGGGGCCCTTCGACCTGCTGCTCCAGCTCATCGCCCGGCACAAGCTGGATGTGACCGAGGTCGCGCTGTCCAAGGTGACCGACGAGTTCATGGCGTACCTCCGGGCCATGGGCCCTGACGGGGACCTGGACCAGACCACCGAGTTCCTCGTGGTCGCGGCCACCCTGCTCGACCTGAAGGCGGCCAGGCTGCTGCCCGCCGCCGAGGTCGAGGACGAAGCCGACCTCGCGCTGCTCGAAGCGCGCGACCTGCTGTTCGCGCGGCTGCTCCAGTACCGCGCGTACAAGCAGATCGCCGACATCTTCAGCGGACGGCTCGACGAGGAGGCGCGGCGCTACCCGCGCACCGTGGGTCTCGAACCGCACCACGCCGAGCTGCTGCCCGAGGTCGTCATCAGCATCGGCGCCGAGGGGTTCGCCAAGCTCGCCGTGAAGGCGATGCAGCCGAGGGCGAAGCCGCAGGTGTACGTCGACCACATCCACGCGCCGCTGGTGAGCGTGCGCGAGCAGGCCGCGGTGGTCGTGGCGCGGCTCAGGGAGCACGGCGAGGCCAGTTTCCGGGCGCTGATCGAGGAGCTCGGCCCCGACGACACCCTCACCGTCGTCGCCCGCTTCCTGGCGCTCCTCGAGCTGTACCGGGAGAAGGCCGTCGCCCTGGAGCAGGAGACCGCGCTCGGCGAACTCCTGGTGCGCTGGACCGGCGGCGACTCCGGCGCGGCACCGACCGTGACCGACGAGTTCGACCGCGCCCCCGAGCCGGACGAGGAGAAGAAGCCGTGAGCGCCGTGCCCGCCGAAGACAGTGCCGTGCCTGCCGAGAACGGCCCCACCGGGGACCTGCGGTCCGCCGTCGCCGGGCTCGGGCTCAAGCCCGCTCTGGAGGCCGTCCTCATGGTCGTGGACGAGCCCGCGACGGAGGAACACCTGGCGAAGGTCCTCCAGCGGCCCCGGCGGGCCGTCGCCGTCGCGCTGCGGGAGCTCGCCGACGAGTACACCGTCCAGGGACGCGGCTTCGAGCTGCGTCTCGTGGCGGGAGGCTGGCGCTACTACACCCGCCCGGCGTACGCGCCCGCCGTCGAGGGCTTCGTCCTGGACGGGCAGCACGCCCGGCTCACCCAGGCGGCCCTGGAGACACTCGCCGTCGTCGCTTACCGCCAGCCGGTCAGCCGCTCCCGCGTCTCCGCGGTGCGCGGTGTGAACTGTGACGGGGTCATGCGGACCCTGTTTCAGCGGGGTCTGGTGGAGGAGGCGGGCGCGGAACCCGAAACAGGTGCGATCCTGTACAGGACGACGAACTACTTCCTGGAGCGGATGGGCCTGCGCGGCCTTGACGAGCTCCCCGAGCTCGCGCCCTTCCTCCCCGAGGCGGACGCGATCGAGGCGGAGACGCAGGAAGGCCTCCCGTCGTTCGATCCGGACGCACCCGATGCGCCGGACGCACGAGACGCAGACGACTAGACGGAACTTTGATGCGAAGCAGCAGCGGCAGGAACAGCAGCGGAAACAACGGCGGGAGCCGTGGTGGCAACAGCGGCGGCCGCGGCAACAGCGGTGGCCGGACCGGCGGCGGCCGGGGCGAGGGGCCTCGCGGCGGTGCGGGCGGCAGGGGCGACGGACCTCGTGGCGGCGCCGGCAGCCGGGGCGACGGACCTCGTGGCGGTGCGGGCGGCGGCGGTGGCCGCGGCAACTACCGCGGCGCGGGCAACGACCGTGACGACAGGCCGAGCCGCCCCAGCAAGCCCCGCCCCGAGGAGCGCCGCTACGACGTGGGCCCGGGCGCCACGCACGAGGGCCCGAAGTCGGGCCGCGGCGCCTCCGCGCGCGGCGGCGCCAAGGGCGGCCCCAAGCGGAGCCAGGAACAGCGCGGCGGCCGCCCGGTCCCCGGGCGCTCGCGCGAGTACGAGACGCGGGCCGAGGAGCGCAACCGCGAGCGGTACGCGGGCAAGCCGAAGGTCTCCCCGCCGAAGACCTTCCCCGGCGCCGAGCAGGAGGGCGAGCGGCTCCAGAAGATCCTCGCCCGCGCGGGCTACGGCTCCCGGCGCGCCTGCGAGGAGCTGATCGAGCAGGCCCGCGTCGAGGTCAACGGCGAGATCGTCCTGGAGCAGGGCCTCAGGGTCGACACGGACAAGGACGAGATCAAGGTCGACGGCCTGACCGTGGCCACCCAGTCGTACCAGTTCTTCGCCCTGAACAAGCCCGCGGGTGTCGTCTCCACCATGGAGGACAACGAGGGCCGCCAGTGCCTCGGCGACTACACGAACAACCGTGAGACGCGGCTGTTCCACGTGGGGCGGCTCGACACCGAGACCGAGGGCGTCATCCTGCTCACCAACCACGGCGAGCTCGCGCACCGCCTGACCCACCCCAAGTACGGCGTGAAGAAGGTCTACCTCGCGCACATCGTCGGCCCGATCCCGCGCGACCTGGGCAAGCAGCTCAAGGACGGCATCCAGCTCGAGGACGGGTACGCCCGCGCGGACCACTTCCGGGTCGTCGAGCAGACCGGCAAGAACTACCTGGTCGAGGTGACCCTGCACGAAGGCCGCAAGCACATCGTGCGCCGCATGCTCGCCGAGGCCGGGTTCCCCGTCGACAAGCTGGTGCGGGTCGCCTTCGGCCCGATCACGCTCGGCGACCAGAAGTCGGGCTGGCTGCGCCGTCTCTCCAACACCGAGGTCGGCATGCTGATGAAGGAAGTCGACCTGTAGGCACGCGGTACCCCGCGGCGCGGGGCCCGGCGCCCGGGGCTGACTACCCTTTGCGGGAGAGCGCGGCCGCGTCACACAGCACGGCCGGGCGCGGCGGGCGCACACGAGCGAGGAGCAGCACGGTGACGGTACGAGGGGCACGGGGGGCCGTCGGGCCGGGACGGCACGGGCCGTGGGCCGGCGCGGTGCGGCCTGCGGACGCCGAGCGGCCGGGGCGGGCCGGGACACGTTGGCGCACGGCGAGCGTTCTGCACGCGGGCGATCCGCGTGCAGCCGTTCCGTGTGTGGCCGTTCCGCATGCGGGCGCTCCGCGTGAGGACGTGACCAGGTGAAGAGCGCCCTCGTCATCGGCACCGGCCTCATCGGCACCTCGGCCGCCCTGGCCCTCACGGGCCGCGGCGTCACCGTGCACCTCGCCGACCACGACACGGAGCAGACGCGCACCGCTGCCGCGCTCGGGGCGGGCACGGGCGGGCCGCCGGACGGGCCCGTCGACCTGTGCGTGGTCGCCGTGCCCCCCGCCCACGTCGCTCCCACGCTCGCCGACGCGATGCGCCGCGGCGCCGCGAGCGGCTACCTGGACGTGGCGAGCGTGAAGGGCGGGCCGCGCCGCGAACTCGAGACCATGGGCCTCGACCTGACCTCGTACATCGGTACGCACCCGATGTCCGGGCGCGAGCGCAGCGGACCCCTCGCGGCCTCGGCGGACCTCTTCGAGGGCAGGCCCTGGGTCCTGACGCCCACCCGGGACACCGACACCCACGTCCTGAACCTCGCCCTGGAACTGGTCGCCCAGTGCCGGGCCGTGCCCGTGGTCATGGACGCGGACGCCCACGACCGCGCGGTCGCCCTCGTCTCGCACATGCCGCACCTGGTCTCCAGCATGGTCGCGGCCCGGCTGGAGAACGCCGAGGAGACGGCGGTACGCCTCTGCGGCCAGGGCATCCGGGACGTCACCCGCATCGCGGCGTCCGACCCGCGGCTGTGGATCGACATCCTCTCCGCGAACCCCGGCCCGGTGGCGGACCTGCTCGCGGAGGTCGCCGCCGACCTGGACTCCGCGGTCACCTCGCTGCGGGAGCTCCAGTCGGCCGACGAGAGCAAGCGGCGCGACGGCGCGAGAGGCGTCGAGAGCATGCTGCGGCGGGGCAACGCCGGGCAGGCACGGGTGCCGGGCAAGCACGGCACCGAGCCCACGGTGTACGAGGTCGTGGCGGTGCTCATCGACGACCAGCCCGGTCAGCTCGCCCACATCTTCGCCGACGCGGAGCGGGCCGGTGTGAACGTCGAGGACGTCCGCATCGAGCACGCCACCGGGCGGCAGGCGGGCCTCGTCCAGCTCATGGTCGAACCCAGGGCCGCGGCGCAGCTGGCCGCGGCGCTGCGCGAGCGAGGGTGGTCGTTGCGGCAGCAGTGACGCCGGGGGCGGCGGCGGGGCCGGGGGAGGCGGCAGTGCTGTCCGGAAGCCGCCTCGGCGGGGGCGTACGGGAGCTCGCGTCGCGGGACCCGGGAGGGGCCACGGCCCGAAGCCAGTAACCTTGTGCGGGGCGCCGAGCAGGCGGCCCACCCCGTCCCCCGCACCGAGAAAGGTGTCCGCTCCCCGTGGAATCCGTGGAAAAGACCGCCGCCGCAGGCCCGGCTCCCGTGATCGTCGCCATCGACGGTCCCTCCGGCACGGGGAAGTCGAGCACCTCCAAGGCGGTCGCGGCCCAGCTGGGCCTGAGCTACCTGGACACCGGCGCCCAGTACCGGGCGATCACGTGGTGGATGGTGCACAACGGCATCGACCTCACGGACCCCACCGCCATCGCCGCCGTGGCCGGGAAGCCGGAGATCGTCTCCGGCACGGACCCCTCCGCCCCCACGATCACCGTCGACGGCACGGACGTCGCGGGCCCGATCCGCACGGCCGAGGTCACCTCCAAGGTGAGCGCGGTCAGCGCCGTTCCCGAGGTGCGCACCCGGATCACCGAGTTGCAGCGCTCCCTCGCGGGCGGCGCGGACGAGGGCATCGTCGTCGAGGGCCGCGACATCGGCACCACGGTCCTGCCGGACGCCGACCTCAAGATCTTCCTGACGGCGTCCCCGGAGGCCCGTGCGGCCCGCCGCTCCGGCGAGCTGAAGGGCGCCGACGTCGCAAGCACCCGAGAGGCCCTGGTCAAGCGGGACGCGGCCGATTCGAGCCGGAAGACCTCGCCCCTCGCCAAGGCGGACGACGCCGTCGAGGTGGACACCACCGAGCTCACGTTGCAGCAGGTCATCGAGTGCGTCGTCACGCTCGTCGAGGAGAAGCGGGCCGGCAAGTGACCGAAGCACCCGCCGGTCGGGCGGCGCCCTCAGAGCGCGGCGCCGACGTCGGCCGCCGCATCGGCGTCGGACTCATGTACGGCCTGTGGAAGCCCCGCGTGCTCGGAGCCTGGCGGGTCCCCGCGACCGGCCCCGTGATCCTCGCCGTGAACCACTCCCACAACGTCGACGGCCCCATGGTGATGGGCGTGGCACCGCGGCCGACCCACTTCCTGATCAAGAAGGAAGCGTTCGTCGGACCGCTCGGCCCGTTCCTGCGGGGCATCGGCCAGCTCCAGGTGGACCGGACGACGGCCGACCGCACGGCCGTCACGGACGCCCTCGCGGTGCTCGGCCGGGGCGGCGTCCTCGGGATCTTCCCCGAGGGCACGCGGGGCGAGGGCGACTTCGCCTCGCTGCGGGCCGGGCTCGCCTACTTCGCGGTGCGCACCGGAGCCCCGATCGTGCCGGTCGCCGTGCTCGGCAGCACCGAGCGGCACGGGCGGCTGGTGAAGAAACTGCCGCCGCTGCGCACCCGCGTCGACGTCGTTTTCGGAGACCCCTTCGAGGCGGGCGACAGCAGCGGGCGGCGCACCCGCAGGGCCCTCGACGAGGCCACCGTGCGGATCCAGGGACGGCTGACCGGCCACCTGGAGAACGCCAGGCGCCTGACCGGGCGCTGAGTCAGACTTCCAGTAGTGGACCGACCGCCTTGGCCGGGCCACCGATGACCACGATGAACGAGGTACGGACTTCATGAACGACCAGAACCCCTCCGGGCCGAGCTCGGACGAGCACGAGCACGGGGCGCTTGGAGAGGCCGAGGCCACCGAGTACGCAGCGTTCATGGAGCTCGCCGCCGAAGAGGGCTTCGACATCGAGGACGTCGAGGGCGCCATCGAGGCGGCGGGCCACGGCCCGCTGCCGGTGCTCGCCGTCGTCGGACGCCCCAATGTCGGCAAGTCGACCCTGGTGAACCGCATCATCGGCCGCCGCGAGGCCGTCGTCGAGGACAAGCCGGGCGTCACCCGCGACCGGGTGACGTACGAGGCGGAGTGGGCGGGCCGCCGCTTCAAGGTCGTCGACACCGGCGGCTGGGAGCAGGACGTCCTCGGCATCGACGCCTCCGTGGCCGCGCAGGCGGAGTACGCGATCGAGGCGGCCGACGCCGTGGTGTTCGTGGTGGACGCCACCGTCGGCGCGACGGACACCGACGAGGCCGTCGTGCGCCTCCTGCGCAAGGCGGGCAAGCCCGTCGTGCTGTGCGCCAACAAGGTCGACGGGCCCTCGGCCGAGGCGGACGCGGCGATGCTGTGGTCGCTCGGCCTCGGCGAGCCGCACCCGGTGTCCGCGCTGCACGGCCGCGGCACCGGCGACATGCTGGACGCCGTCCTCGAAGCGCTCCCGGAGGCGCCCGCGCAGACCTTCGGCACGGCTGTCGGCGGCCCGCGCCGCATCGCGCTCATCGGCCGCCCGAACGTCGGCAAGTCGTCCCTCCTGAACAAGGTGGCGAACGAGGAGCGCGTCGTCGTCAACGAACTCGCGGGCACGACCCGCGACCCGGTCGACGAGCTGATCGAGCTCGGCGGCATCACCTGGAAGTTCGTGGACACCGCGGGCATCCGCAAGCGCGTCCACCTCCAGCAGGGCGCCGACTACTACGCCTCGCTGCGCACCGCGGCGGCCGTCGAGAAGGCGGAGGTCGCGGTGATCCTGATCGACGCCAGCGAGTCGATCAGCGTGCAGGACCAGCGCATCGTCACCATGGCGGTCGAGGCGGGCCGCGCGGTCGTCCTCGCGTACAACAAGTGGGACACCCTCGACGAGGAGCGCCGCTACTACCTGGAGCGGGAGATCGAGACCGAGCTGGCCCAGGTGGCCTGGGCGCCCCGGGTGAACGTCTCGGCGCGCACCGGACGCCACATGGAGAAGCTGGTCCCGGCGATCGAGACGGCCATCGCGGGCTGGGAGACCCGGGTGCCGACGGGCCGTCTGAACGCGTTCCTCGGCGAGCTGGTCGCCGCGCATCCGCACCCGGTCCGCGGCGGCAAGCAGCCGCGCATCTTGTTCGGTACGCAGGCGGGCACGAAGCCGCCGCGCTTCGTGCTGTTCGCCTCCGGCTTCATCGAGCACGGCTACCGCCGCTTCGTGGAGCGCAGGCTCCGCGAGGAGTTCGGCTTCGAGGGCACGCCGATCCACATCTCGGTGCGGGTGCGCGAGAAGCGCGGCCAGAAGACCCAGAAGAAGAAGTAGGTACGGCGTTACGGCGATGCCCGGTCCCCCCCCGGGGGGGGGCCGGGCATCGCCGTACGGAGTCAGAGCCCGCGGCGCGGGCCCGGCGGCAGCGCGGCCGGGAAGAGCTGGCCGTAGCCGGTGTGGTGCTCCGGCTGGCCGTAGCGGGCCACGTGGAAGGGCTGGTGGCGGGGATCGATCCTGGCGTCGTAGCGCGTGTCGTGCCGGGCCGGGTGCCGGGCGTCGTGGCGTCCGGCGCCGTGCTGCGGGTACGGCCCGGGGCCGAAGGCGTTGAACCTCAGGTCTTCCTCGCCGGTCCTGTCACCGGGCAGGGCGCGGAACGCCCGCAGGTACTCCGAGTACAGCGCGTCGTAGATCGGCGTGGCCGACGGTGTGGCGACGGCGTCCTGCGCCGTGCGCATGGAAGGGATGGGGCTCTGGTACGGCCGGTGGGCTGAGGGGTCGTATGCGTGCACGTCTGGGCCAACGACACCGAGGCCCGACGGATGCGGGGCGAACCCCCTCTTTCGCCTGGTAGGCGGCATGGGAAGCGGGTTCGTCCCGGCGCCGGACGCACGCGGGGCGCCCGGCGCCGGGACCGCGCTCACGTGCCGGCCAAGGGCATGGCGCAGCCGACCAGTTGGCCGCGCGACGCCGTCAGGTCCAGGGCGTCGCGCAGCAGGTCCTCGCGGGGCTGGCGGCCGATGGCCCCGGCGGGCGCCGCGAACAGGAGCACCGTCTGGAGCTTGTTGGCCGCTGCCCGCCAGCCCTCGGTGACCTGGAGCGGCTGGTGCGCCTGCCACCAGGCGACCTGGGGGCCGCCGCCGGTGCCGGGCTGGAGGATGGCGTGCAGCTGGCCCATGGCGAGCAGCACCGACCAGCCGTGCACGGTCGGCGGCACGCCGGCCAGGCTCGTCAGCGGCGTGAAGCCCTGCTCGATCAGGAGCGGCAGGAAGTCGTCGCCGCCGCTCGGCGCGGCGCCGGGGCGGGCGATCGGCCCGGTGGGCTCCACGACGAGGGCGGGCTGCAACTCGTTCTCGATCAGGACGAGCCCGCTGGTGACGCCGAGCACGGCCTGTTCGGGGGCGGGGTCGGGGACGGTCCGGCCCGCGCCGCCCGCTTCGCCGGTCCCGCCGGTGATCGAACGGACGGCGCCCTGCAACTGCTCCTCGGCGACCTCGACGATCTGGGACGGCAGACAGCTGGAGTGGGCGAAGGCGAGCACGGCGGTCTCGTCACCGACGAACAGGACCGTGCTGGTGCGTTCGCGCTCCGAGTCGCCCGGGGTGCGACAGGAGGTGCAGTCGTAGGCGCCCGGGGCGTTCTCCCCGGCGAGCAGGCGGTCGGCTTCTTCGTCGCCGATCTCGGCACGTACCTCGTCGCTGAGGTCGAGCATGCGCGGCACGGGTGGCTCCTCGGGATCGATGCGTGGGGTGTCCGGGGTGGTGCCCGGCTCATAACGGAGACAACGGGAGATCAGTGGTGCAAGTCACGCGCAGGGGGGAACGGAATCGAACCAACCGCGGCGGAGCGTGAGTTGCCGGTGCCTGTCCGTCACCGCGCGCCAACAGCGGCTGCGTACAGGGAAGTTGAGCCGGTGAGGTGAGTCACAGGTCGCTCCGGCGGCCGGGTGGTAAATGCGGATATCAGCGAACTCAGTGGGTGTCCTGAACTCGACGCTACCGCAGGTAACAGGCAACTGGCCTGGCTCGACGGGCCCGCGGTTGCTGGCGGGGCGGGTGCGCTCCTAGATTCCACGGCCGTGTGCAGTGAGCACCGCTCGGGTACGTCCGCCGGACGCGCCGCCGAACCTTTCGGCGCGGGGACGGACGGGGCTCGGCGGGCACCCGCCGCCGGAAGCGCGCGGGGCCCGCGGAGCCAGGGGGAGCCCGGGTCCTTGGAGAGGGAGATCCATGACCGTTCGTTCCCAGTACATTCGCAGGACGGCAGTGCTTGGCGGAGCCGCGATCCTCGCGCCCCTCGCACTGCTCACCGCGACCGGCCAGGCCGCCGCGGACAGCGGAGTGTGGGACCGGATCGCCCGTTGCGAGAGCGGCGGGAACTGGCAGATCAACACAGGGAACGGCTACCACGGAGGGCTCCAGTTCTCCGCCGCGACCTGGCGGGCGTACGGCGGCACGGCCTACGCGCCGAGCGCCGACAAGGCGTCCAAGGCACAGCAGATCGCCGTCGCGGCGAAGGTCCAGCGCGCGCAGGGGTGGGGCGCGTGGCCGACCTGCTCGGCGCGGGCCGGGGCCCAGGGCGCCGCGCCGGGTGCGGCCGCCGCTCCCGCCGCGCCGAAGCAGGCCGCGCCGAAGCAGGCGGCACCGCAACAGGCGGCGCCCAGGCCCGCCGCGCCGAAGGCGACCCCGGAGCGGTCCGCTCCGCAGTACCGTGCTCCGGCCCGCAGCGAGCGCGGCACGGCACGCGCCGAAGCCGGTTCGGGCACCTATACCGTCCGGTCCGGTGACACGCTCGGCCGCATCGCGGCGGCGCACGGCACCAGCTGGCAGCGGGTCTTCGCGGCCAACCAAGGGGTCATCGGCGGCGACCCGGACGTGATCGTGCCCGGTCAGCGCCTCACGGTCTGACGTCCGTCGCGGCCCCGCCCCCGGCCACGTCGGCCGACCGGGTGGGGCCGCGGCGCCACGACGGCGCGGCTCGCTCCGAGCGCTCCGAAGGCGTGCTTAGCGTGACCGATGCACCCGATGTCGAACACACGTCTTCGGTCCGTCACTCTGCTCGCCACCGCAGCCCTCGCGCTCCTGGCGCCACCGGCCGCGGCGTCCCCGGCGCGGAACCCGTACGAGTGCTCGCGCGCCGAAGGGCCGTGGGCCTGCCTCGCCCAGTGCGAGAGCAACGGCCGCTGGGACGCCAACACCGGGAACGGCTACTACGGCGGCTTGCAGTTCTACCAGCCCACCTGGGTGGAGCACGGCGGCCTCGCGTACGCGCGGCGCGCGGACCTCGCCACCCGCGAGCAGCAGATCAAGGTCGCCCGGAAGGTCCTGCGCACCCAGGGCTGGAAGGCCTGGCCGGTGTGCTCCAAGAAGGTCCTCGCAGCCGGCCTCGGCGAGGACGCGCTCGAGCCGACGGGGGTCACCCACGTGGTCGAGCGCGGCGAGTCGCTCAGCTCCATCGCGCGCACCTACCGGGTCGAGGGCGGGTGGAAGGCCCTCTACCAGGCCAATCGCAGCACCGTCGGAGCGCGACCCGACCGCATCTACGTCGGCACGGTGCTCGTCATCCCCTAGCGGCTGGCGCCGCGAGGGGGACCCCCGTCCGGCAGCTCGCCCGGCTCACCCGCGAACACGACCTCGCCCCTGCGCAGTTCGTACACCACCGTCACCGCCCGGCCGCCGCGCTCGCGGAGGCCGGGCGGCAGCCGCTGCTCGGCGACGACCACGCACGCGTCCAGGCCCCGCAGGAGGCCGTACGTACGGGCGGCGACCGGCGGGGACATGCCTTGCGTCGGCTCGTCCACGAGGACCGCGCCCGCCCGCGCGAGCAGGGCGCGGGACAGCGCCAGCATGCGCTGCTCACCGCCCGACAGGGTGCCCGCGCGGCGCCCGAGGAGCGGGGCGAGCTCGGGGTAGGCGTCCAGGGCCGGTGCGAAGCCGCCGCGGGCACGGGCCAGCTCCAGGTTCTCGCGCACCGTGAGCGAGCCGAACACGGCCTGCCGGTCCGGTACGAAGCACAGGCCCCGGCGGGCCCGTTCGTGGGCGGGCACCCGGGTGACGTCCGTGCCGTTCCACACGACGGCGCCCCCGGACAGCGGCACGGTCCCGGCCAGGGCGCGCAGGGCGGTCGTGCGGCCGGAGCCGTTGCGGCCGACGAGGACCGTGAGACCGGGGGCGGGCGCGGCGAGCCGCACGCCGTGCAGGGCCTCCAGCGGGCCGTAGCGCACCCGGGCCGCCCGCAGTTCCAGGGTGCTCACCGCGTTCCGCCCGCGTCGTGCGCGCCGTCGAGGACCTGCTCCGCGGGGCCCTCGGCGACGACCCGGCCCGCCGCGAGCACGTACACCGTGTCGGCGAGGCCCGCCACCAGGTCCAGGTCGTGCTCCACCACGAGCAGTGCCGTGCCGTCCGCGGCCAGGGCGCGCAGGATCCGTGTCAGCGCGGCCACCTCGGCCGTGTCCAGGCCCGCGGCGGGCTCGTCGAGGAGGAGGACGTACGGGTCGCCCGCCAGGGCCCGGGCCAGTTCGACCCGGCGCAGGACGCCGGTGGGCAGGTCCGCCGCCGGACGGTCGCGCACCGCGTCGAGGCCGAGCAGGCGCAGTGCCCGGTCCGGCGCCGCGGGGTCGCGCACCCGCCCCTGCTCGGCGCCCACCCGGACGTTCTCGGCGACGGTGAGCGTCGGGAACACCGCGAGCTGCTGGAACGTGCGGGCCACCCCGGCCCGGGTGCGCGCGTGCGCGGGAAGCCGCGTGATGTCCCGCCCGCCGAACACCACCCGCCCGCCTCCCGGCCGCACGGTCCCCGCCAGGCAGTGGAACAGGCTGCTCTTCCCGGCACCGTTGGGCCCGACGAGGGCGGTGACCCGCCCCGGGGGCACACTGAGCGACACGTCCCGCAGGGCGACGAACTTCCCGTAGGCGAGCCGCACCTCGCGCGCTTCGAGCCCCGCACCGCCCCGAGAACGCCCCCGCACACCGGCCGACCGCCGCACACCGGCCGACCGCAGCCCGCCGGAGCCGACGCCGGCCCGCGGCTCACCCGGCCCACCGCTCCGGGCACCGCTCGACGGGACGTCGGCCGAGGCGGGGCCCCGGGAAGCCGATGTGCCGGTCAGGGCATCCCGTACCCGCACCCCCGACGGCGTCAACGCGGGACGCCTCCGCATTCCCCGCGTAGCGGCCCGCAGAGCCTCATAGGGCCCTCCGGGAAAGCGGCCGACGAGAATGGCGAGCACCCCGATCACCGCGGCGGCCACACCCCCATGCGCCCCCGCGTCCAGCCCGACGAGCAGCGCGGCGGCGAGCAGCGCCCCCAGCAGGCTGTCGGCCCCCAGGACGACGACCGCCGCGAACCACAGCAACCCCCGCACGGGATCGTAGGCACCCGGGTCGAACGCCCCGACGCCCATGCCGAGCATGCCGCCCCCGAGCGCGGCGAGCCCCGCCCCGACGACGAACGCGGTGAGCTTCCAGGCCCGCACGGGCACCCCGGCGGCCGCGGCCCCCGCCTCGTGGTCCCGCATCGCGGCGAGCGCCCGCCCGGTACGACCCCGCCGCAGCGCCGCGACGAGCAGCAGCGCGCCCGCGAGCAGCACCAGTTCGAGGAGGTAGTAGGCGCGGTCGCCCCCGAGGCCCGCGGGCCGCCCGAGGGTGAGGCCGGACGCGGCATAGGGCTGGGCGAACACGAACCTGCTGACGCCGACCCCGACGGCTAAGGTGGCGAGGGCGAGCGCGAGGCCGTGGCGGCTGATCGCGGGGTGACCGGTGAGCAGGCCGAGCGGGGCGACGAGCAGGACGGCCACCACGGGGGCGTACGGCGGCGGAAGTTCGGGCAGGCCGGGGAAGCGCCCGTGCACCAGGAGCGCGGTGAACAGCGCGCCGAGGCCCGCGTACGCCGCCTGGCCGAGGGAGATCTGCCCGCCGCGTCCGGTGATCACCACCAGCGAGAGCAGGATGACGGCGAGCGCGGGCACCTGCACGGACGTGGTGAGGTCGGAGCCCGCGAAGCCGAGCGGGAGCAGGAAGAGGACGAGGGCCACGATCCACGCGCCGGCCGGTGTGCGCACCCGGGCCGTGGCGGTGCGCGGCAGCGCGTCCCCCGTGCCGATGCCCGGCAGGACGAGCGCGGCGAACAGCAGCGCCACCACGAACAGGTTCGCGCCGACGGCCTGGAGCAGCGGCTCGCCCCAGCCGGAGGGGTGCAGCCGGGTCAGCTGGCTCTGCGCCACGCCGATGCCGAGCGCCACCACGACGGCCACCGACAGGCGCCGCATCCGGGCGGCCACGGCGACGGCCACGACCTCCATCACGAGCAGCGGGAGACCGTACGGATCCAGGCGTACGTAGGGAGCGAGCAGCACCCCGGTGAGGCCCGCGGTGAACGAGCCGAACGCCCACCCGGCCGCCGCGACCCGGTCGGCGTCGATCCCGGCGAGGACGGCGAGACGGCGGTCGTCGACCACCGCGCGCAGCTCGCCGCCGAAGCGGGTGAACCGGGTGCCCGCCCACACCGCGGCGGCGAGCACCACCGCGGCCGTCAGCTGCGCCCAGGGGTCCGCGTCGAGAAGCGTCGGCACGTCGGCCCGCGCGCCCTGCCCCCACAGCAGCGCCGCCCCGCCGACGAGCAGCACGAACACGCCGATCGACGCGACCAGGGTCTGGGCCGGGTCGCCGCCGAGGACGGCGAGGGGCCTGAAGACGGCGCGTTCCAGGACGAGGCCGATCGCGGGTGCCACGGCGAGCAGGGTGACTGCGGCGGCGAGCCAGAGCGGCCAGCCCCATCCGACGGTGAACTGGCGCAGGAGGTAGACGCACACCATCGCGACGGCGCCGTGCGCGAAGTTGAGCACGCCCGTCGCGCGGTAGGTGACGATCAATCCGATCCCGGTCAGGGCGGCGGCACTGCCGACGGCGAGCCCGGCCAGCGTCAGGTCGTAGCTCAGGGACGCCACCGGGTCAGTCCTCCGGGCCCGCCGGGTCCGCGGGGCTGAGTCGGGGCGGGGGAGCGCAGATCGGGCAGGGCGCCGCGGCACCGGCGCGCAGGTCACGCGGGTCGGGCGGTACCGCGTCCGCCTTGCCGGACACCAGGGGGCAGTCCGCGCGGTGCAGGAGCCCGCCGCCGGGCACGATCAGCAGGGCGTCGCTGATGGCGAGCGGCCGCACGGCCTGCTCGGCGGTACCGGCGCCGGGGACCTGGTCGTCGAGCGTCACCAGTAGCCCGTACAACTCCTCCACGCGGGCGGCGGCGAGCGCCCCGCGGCCGTGGGCGAGGAGCACCGCGCCCGCCACGATCAGCGCGGCGCCCGGGACCGTGCACGAGGCGAGGTAGGGCAACTGCCGCTCGGCGAAGCGCTCGCCGGAGATGCCGTACCAGCCGGTGACACAGAGCACCGCCCCGGTGGCGAGGGCCGCGTACGCAGCCCAGAGCAGCGGGTGCACGGCCCGCAGCCGGGCCGCCCGGGAGGCCGCGGGAGCCGCTTCGGGAGAGGTCTGGTCCGTCTGTGCCGCCCGCATCGAGGGCCCCCTGGGAGACGACGTGAGTCCGCCGTGGCCGACCGGGTCTGTTCATGTCGGCCAAGTGCTTGCACTATGCCTTCTGGAAGCTGACCCTGAAAACACCGGGCGCTCTGCGTCCGGACCGACACCCGGTGGTGAGCCAGTTGGTGCTCTGGACAAGGCCTCGGCGGGGGAGCGGTCTGCGGCGGGCAGGGGCGCGGAGCACGGTGCCGGCGGCCGCCGTCGTCCTGCTGATCGCCTCGGCCGCCGTGGCCTGCGGTGACGACAGCGGAGGCGACGAGAGCAAGCCGCCCGAACCGTCCGTGCGGACCTCGTCGAAGCCGCCGGCGGACGCGCCCGCCGACCCCGCGGCCGCCGAGGAACAGGTGCGGCGCAACTTCGAGAGGTTCTTCGACCCGGCCACGCCGATGCGGGACAAGGAAGCCGTCCTGGAGAACGGCGAGGAGATGCGCGCGGTCCTTCGGGGCTTCAGCGGGGACGAGCGCGGCAAGCAGGTCCGCGCGAAGGTCGACAGGGTGGAGTTCACGTCGCCGGCCGAGGCCGACGTGACGTACGCGCTCACGCTCAAGGGCGCGACCGCGCTGCCCACCGCCAGTGGTACGGCCGTGCACCAGGACGACACCTGGAAGGTGTCGGTCAAGACGCTGTGCGCGCTGGTGAAGCTGAGCGGCAACGCCTCGCCGGGGCCCGGCTGCTGAGGTGTCGCGGTACCGGAACGTGCCCGTCGCTGTCCTCGCCGTCGCCGTGCTGCTCGCGGGGACGGCCTGCGGCAGCAGGCTGCCGGAGAGCGACTTCGAGGCCCGGCCGCCGACGTCGCGCGGTACCCCGCAGGGCTTGCCGCTGCGTGTCGGCATCATCGCCAGCGCCACCAGTCCCGTCGGCGGCTCCGCGTTCACCGGACCGCGCGACGGCGCCGAGGCCTACTTCGCGCGCCTCAACGACCGCGGCGGCGTCGGCGGCCGCCCCGTCGAGGTGCACACCTGCGACGACGGCGGCAGCGGCGTCGGCAACAACGAGTGCGTGCACAAGCTGCTCGACGAGAAGAAGGTGGTCGCGCTCGTCGCCACCACCGTCCTCGACTACGCGGGCGCCGCACGCGTGTCCCGCGCCCGCGTGCCCGACATCGGCGGCCAGCCCGTCGGCCCGGCCTACGACACCCATCCGCACCTGTACGGCATCTACGGCAGCCTCGCCCCGCGCACGGGGAGACCGGGCTGGGACGGCCGTCTGTACGGCGGCACCGAGGTGTACCGCTACTTCAAGCGGGAGCACGGCGCCCGTACCGCCGCCGTCGTCTCCTACAACCAGGCCGCGTCGGCCGCGTACGCCCGCCTGGTGAAGCGCGGTCTGGAGGCCGAGGGCTACGAGGTCGTCACCGAGCAGGTGGACTTCGCGCTGCCCAACTTCCGCGCGGTCGCCGCCGACCTGAAGGCCCGGGACGCCGACCTCGTCTTCGACACCATGGATACCCACGGCAACGCGCAGCTGTGCGAGGCCATGGACGACGTCGGCGCCGAGGTCACCGCGAAGGTCACCAACGTCCAGAACTGGTCGTCCACGGTGGCCGACGACTACAAGGACGCGCCCCGCTGCCGCAACGCCCTGTGGGCGACCGGATCGAGCCGCAATCACGAGGACACCGGCCACCCGGCGGTACGGGCCTTCCGCGCTGCCACGAAGGACGCGAAGACCCACTCCCAGTGGCAGCTGGAGGGCTGGGCGGCCGCGATGTGGTTCACGGAAGCGGCCAGGTCCTGCGCGGCCTCCGGGGGCGACGTCACACGGGCGTGCGTCGACCGGTACATGAGCCGGGGCGCCCCCTACGACGCCGACGGTCTGCTGCTGCCCGTGACGTACGAGCGGCGGGCGAAGCCGCCGAGGACCCGCGAGACGTGCCTGTCCGTGGCCCGCTGGAAGGACAGTGCGGGGTGGGTCACACAGGGCGATATGAACCGCACCTGTTTCGACGTACCACAACTCTCCTACCAGCCCTGATGGCTGTGCCAGTCGCGGAGTTCCCGGTTCCGGCCAACGATCTCGCATCCGTTGGAGAACAAGACGGAAAGGGGACCCAACCATTGGCCTAAGTTTCCCGTCTAACCCCTCGGTAGGCGGACGAGACGGACTGTCCGCAGGGAAGCGCGGAATACGGGGACGTATGCATATCTCTTTCCTGATCCACAACGCGTACGGGATCGGAGGGACGATCCGGACGACGTACAACTTGGCGAACACCCTCGCCGAGCACCATGACGTCGACATCGTGTCGGTGCTGCGGCACCGGGACGAGCCGGTCTTCACACCCGACGCGCGGGTCAGGCTGAGCCATCTCGTCGACATCAGGAAGGACAGCCCCGGATACGAGGGCGACACCGAGGCCTACCGCACCCCGGCCAAGGTGTTCCCGAGCGCGGAGGGCCGTTACGGCCAGTACAGCGCCCTGACCGACGAGCGCATCGCGGCCCACCTGACCTCCCTGCGGTCCGACGTCGTCATCGGCACCCGGCCCGGCCTCAACGTGCACATCGCGCGCCAGGCCCGGCGCGGCGTGCTGCGCGTCGGCCAGGAGCACCTCACGCTCGACAGCCACTCCAAGGCCCTGCGCCTGCAACTGCGCAGCGTCTATCCGCGCCTGGACGTCCTGACCACGACGACCGAGGCCGACGCGGCGGCGTACCGCAAGAAGATGCGGCTGCCGGGCGTCCACGTGCAGGCGGTGCCCAACCCCGTGCCCGCCCCCGGCATCGAGCCCGCCGACGGCTCCCACAAGTGGGTGGTCGCGGCCGGCCGGCTCGCTCCCGTCAAGCGGTACGACCTGCTGATACGGGCCTTCGACACGGTGCGCCGCGAGCGTCCCGACTGGCGCCTTCGCATCTACGGCGGCGGCAAGCAGAAGGACAAGCTGCGCAAGCTGATCGACGACCTCGGCCTGTACAACCACGTGTTCCTGATGGGCCCCGCACACCCCATCGAGCCGGAGTGGGCCAAGGGCTCCATAGCGGCCGTCACCTCCAGCCTCGAGTCGTTCGGCATGACGATCGTGGAGGCGATGCGCTGCGGCCTTCCCGTGGTGGCCACCGACTGCCCGCACGGGCCCGGCGAGATCATCGACAACGGTGTCGACGGCCGGCTCGTCGAGGTCGGCAACGCCGACGCCATCGCGGGCGGCCTCCTCGAACTCATCAACGACGACGCGCTGCGGCAGCGCATGGCGGGCGCCGCGCTCAAGGACTCCGAGCGCTTCGACCCCGCCCGCATCGCCGAACGCTACGAGGACATGTTCGACAGCAGGCTCGCGCGGGGCGGCTCGCTCGGCGGCCGGGTGCGCGGCTCGATGCACCGCGCGCGGGGCGCACTGCTCGGCGGCGCGTACGCCGTGCGGGACGCCGGAAGAACCGTACCGACGAAGGGGCGCTTGGCATGACGGCCGTGTTCACACCGGGCACGCTGGACGGCTCGCAGGAGGCCGCGGGCGCCGAGGGGCAGCCGCTGCCGCCGCGCGCCGACTGCATCGCGGACTCCGCGGGCGGGCTCACCTTCGACGTCACCGACCCCGGTGAGGGGGGTGCCGCGCATCTGCTCCTGCGGCTGCGGGACTCCGACCCGGCCGTCGAGGTACGGCTGCCGCTCACCCCGGCGGGCGACGGGCGGCTGCGGGCCGCCCTGCCCAGCAGCGTCGAGCTGCCCGAGGGGCGCTGGAACGCGTACGCGCAGGTGGAGAGCGGTGAGCCGCGCCGTCTGGTACCGGGCGTGAACGATCTGCGCTCGCTGGTCGACCGCGCGCCCAGCGGCAGCCGCGGCCATGTCGCGGTGCGCATCCCCTACGCCACCAAGCAGGGCAACCTGTCGGTGCGGTCCTGGTTGCGCGCCCCGCACGCGGAGGTCGGGGAGCTGGCCATCGAAGCCGCGGGGCTCACCGGGCACGGGCGGGTGTACGGCACCGGTCTGAGCGACGCCGCGTACGTCGAGGCCGGTCTGCGCGGTGAGCCCGGGCGGGTGGTACGCGCCGCGGTGACCCCGGGGGGCGCCGGTGCCCCGGAGTTCCGCTTCGAGCTCGGGTACGGTGCGCTCGCCGAGGGCGCGGGGGTCTGGAACCTGTGGTTGTGGCCCGCGGGGGAGGAGGGGCCGCGGGTTCGGCTCGCCCGGCTTCTCGACGACGTCGCCGACAAGAAGCCGATCTTCACCTATCCGGTGCGGCGCGTGCCCGCGCGGGGTGGCGGTACCGTCGAGGTCGGTCCCTACTACACCGTCGACAACGACCTCTCGATCCGCGTCGCCTAGCCACCGCACCGCCGTACGGGCTGCGGCTGCGCCTCTTCTGGGGCTGCGCCCCTTTCCCCCGTATCGGCCCTCCGGGCCTCGTCCTCAAACGCCGGACGGGCTGAGAATCGCTCGCCGGAGGGCGGGCGGGTCGGCATGGGCGTCCGGGTGGGAGCCTCGGCGCGTCGTGTGGGTGCGGACCTGGCCGTCCGAAAGGGCGGGCGGGTGGGGGAAAGACGCGGAACGAAGCTGACCGCAAGCTGGGGAAGAATCGCCGACATGTTGGAGACCTCCGCACGGCTGCTTCGTCTGCTCTCCCTGTTGCAGGCCCACCGGGAGTGGTCGGGACCCGATCTCGCCGAGCGGCTCGGTGTCACCGCGCGGACGGTGCGGCGCGACGTCGAGCGGCTGCGCGGGCTCGGGTACCCGGTCGACGCCAGCCCGGGCACGGGCGGCGGCTACCAACTGGGGGCGGGGGCCCAGCTGCCCCCGCTGCTCCTGGACGACGACGAGGCGGTCGCCGTCGCGGTGGGGCTGCGCACCGCCGCGGGACAGGGCGTGGAGGGCATCGGCGAGAGCTCCGTGCGCGCCCTGAGCAAGCTCGAACAGGTCCTGCCCGGCCGGCTGCGCCGCCGGGTGGGCGCGCTCAACGCCTTCACCGTGCCGATGCTGCACACCGCGCGCGGACGGAGCACCGTCGACCCTTCCGTCCTGACCGAACTGGCCGCCGTCTGCCGCGACTCGGAGCGGCTGCGCTTCGCGTACGAGGACCACGGCGGCAGCACGAGCCGCCGGACCGTGGAGCCGCACCGGCTCGTGTGCACCGAGCGCCGCTGGTACCTCGTCGCCTGGGACCTGGACCGCGCCGACTGGCGTACGTTTCGCGTGGACCGCATCACGCCCCGGCCCCCGCACGGCCCGCGCGTCGCGCCCCGCACCCCGCCCGCCGAGGACCTGGCCGCGTTCGTCTCCCGCGGCGTCTCCACGCGTGCGTACGCGGCGCAGGCCACCGTGCGCCTGCACGTGCCGCTCGCGGAGGCGGCCCAGCGGGTGGCGCCGTCGGACGGCACCCTGGAGGCCGAGTCCGAGAGCACCTGTCTGCTGCGTACGGGGGCGGGCAGCCCGGAGTTCATGGTCTTCCACCTGATGTTCCTCGGCATGGAGTTCGAGGTGCTCGACCCCGTGGGGCTCAACGAGCAGCTGCGGGCGGTCAGGGACCGCCTGAGCCGGGCCCTGGACCGGAGTGATCCGCCCGGTCCTCCGGAGCCCGCGGCACCGCGTACCGCGGACGGTGCGGGGCGGACGCGGGGGACTCCGAGCGGATCCGGGACGGCGTGACGAAGAGGTGCCGCGGCGGCGGGCACGAGGCCGCGACGTGCCGTGGACGGTCCCGCGCACCTGGGCCCGACCGCTGCGGAATCCAGAATTCCCTATGCCCTGTCACATCCCGCTTGGCCCCCGGTAATCGGAAATGCGCAGGATCGGCAAAGGGCGCGCGGGGGCATTCGGGGGGCGGTCGAGTGCCCCGTCCGGTGTACTCCGCCCGGCATTTCCGGCGCTTCTCCGAGGCGGCTCCGAACGGCCCCGAGTTCCTTCTTGATTACGCCCTTACCGGACTCGAACCGCTCGTACGTGTGACCAGTCGGCGGTGAAACGCACGTCGTGATCCTGTGACTGAAGCGTGACCGGAGGGGCGCCGGTGACGCATGGTGCACGGCTCCGGGCTTCCCCCGAGCGGACCCGCGGCCTAACGTGGCGGGTATGGCATCCCTACCCACACCCGCCGCCGAACCGCAGGACGATCCGGACTCCTACCTCGGCCTCGCCGCCGAGGACGCCGAGCGCCGGGCCCGCGAACGCGGCTGGTCCACCGTCAGGTCGTTGCCGCCGGGCACGTTCATCACGATGGAGTACCTCGCGGGACGGCTGAACTTCGAGGTCGCGGACGGCGTCGTGAAGCGCTCCTGGAAGGGCTGAGCGCGCCGCGCCGACAGCCGAAGGCCCCGGGGACCTCGACGGTCTCCGGGGCCTTCGTCGTGCGGGAGTCGGCTGTGCGTACCTGTCCCGCGGTCGGTGGGGCGGCTCAGCCGCCGGCGAGCGGCCGTGCCGAGGTGCCCCGCACCCGCTCGGGGTGGGGCGGACGGCGGGTGCCCTGCGGGGTGACCGGCGTCCGCTCGCAGCGGGCGGTGTGCGGGCCCGGGGCGAGGTAGACGGGGGTGCGGGAGCGGGCGGCGGCGACCGGCTCGCGCGCGGGGGGCTGCTCGTCGCGGGAGCCCGCGGGAGAGCGCTGCGGGAGCAGGGCGGCGGGGGCGGCGGGCACCGGCACGGGGACGCCGCCGCGACGGCGCAGGGCGTCCCTGATGCCGAGGATCCAGGACTCGACGACGGTGATGAGCGGCTCGACCCAGGGCAGCGCGAGCAGGATGAGCAGGCCTGCGGCCCAGCCGAGGAGTACGTCGCTCAGCCAGTGCGTACCGAGGTAGACGGTGGTGAGGCCGACGCTCAGGGAGACCACGGCGGAGAGCGCCGACAGATAGCGCCGCGTGCGCGGGGTGGAGGCGAGATAGGCCAGGATTCCCCAGGTCACGACGGCGTTGGCGGTGTGGCCCGAAGGAAATATATCGCCGCCCTGGCCCATCTCGTTCGAGCCGATGACGGTGGCGTAGTGCGGGCCGAGGCGGCCCATGCCGATCTTGGCGGCGCCCACCGTGGCGTTGAGGAGCAGCAGGGCCGCGCCGAACATGAGCAGCGGCCGCAGCGTGTGCTGCCGCCAGGAGCGCCAGCCCAGCCAGGCCGCGACCATCACGGCGGTCGGGCCGCGCTGGCCGAGCACCACCCAGTAGTCGAGGAAGCCGTGGATCTCGGGCCACTGCTGGTAGGGCCGGAAGAACATGACCTGCCAGTCGAACCGCACGAGCCAGGACGTGGTGACGACGGCGACGACGATGGCCGCGTAGAAGGCCAGGGTCGCGCTGAAGAGCACGACCCGGTGCGGGCTCATTCTCGGCTCGTCGAGGTGGGCCGGCCGTTCCGGCTCACGGTCTAGCCGGGCGAAGAGCCGGTCCAGACGGGTCAGACTTCGTTCGGTACGCACCCAATCGACGTTACAGCGAGTGAGTGCCGCTCCCGGCCGAACCAGAGTCTTTGTGATGACGATGTGATGTGGCATTGATCTCAGGCCGTGGTGTATTCCGGCCGGAATGCCTTTTCGCTTGTGTCGGCTTTACCCAATGCGTTGATCATTACGCGGTCGGTTTTAGGTGGATGGCGAATTCGTTCACCCGGGGCTGGTGTGGAATTCTCCGGCAGCTCACCGGGCGCTCACCGGACACGCACTGAAACGATCTTGCGAGATGATCTTGGCGGGATCACGGCGGCCCGGAGCCGTGCAGCCAGAAGGCCCCGTACACCGCCCCGGCCACCGCGACCCCGCCGAGGATCCACGCCGCCCGGCGCGTACGCAGCCGCGCGAGGGCGACCGCGAGCGGCAGCAGCACCGGGAAGGCGGGCATGAGCAGGCGCGGCTTGGAACCGAAGTAGCCGGAGGCGCACAGCGCGAGCACCACCACGACACCGGTGTGGACGAGCAGCGCGGGCGGCTGGTGCTGCCGCACCCCGGTGACGTACAGCCAGATCAGCCCCGCGACCCCCACGACCAGGCCGGTCCCCGCGAGCGCCCCCGGCAGGGACGTGAACTTCTCGCCGACGAAGCGGGCGAACGCGTAGCCGCCGTCGAAGCCGTTGCCCCACTGCTTCTGCACGTCCAGGTAGCCGAACAGGCCCTCGCCCGTGCGGTGCCCCACCCACAGGACGTAGCCGGCCGCGCCGAGCGGGGCGAGCAGCGCGCCGAGCGCGGGACGCGTGGCGAGCCGACCCCGGCGGCGCGCGTCGAGCACCACCGCCACCCACAGCGCGGCGACCACCGCCGCGCCCACGGGCCGGGTGAGACCCGCCAGCGAGGCGAGCACGCCCGCCGTGACCCAGCGCCCGCTCAGGGTCGCGTACAGCGCCCAGGCGGCGAGCGCCGTGAAGAGCGACTCGCTGTAGGCCATCGACTGCACGATCCCGACCGGGAGCACGGCCCACAGCGCGACCGCGCAGACACCGGCCCGCCTGCCGTACAGGCGGTCCGCGACCGCGAAGATCCCGCCCGCCGCGCAGAGCGACGCCGCCGCGCTCACCACCAGGCCCGCGTCCGCGTACGACAGCGGGCTCACCGCCGAGAGCGCGCGCTCCAGCCAGGGGAGCAGCGGGAAGAACGCGAGGTTCGAGTGCACGCTGCCGTCCGGCAGCGTCACCTCCCAGCCGTAGCCGAACTCGGCGACGCGGGTGTACCAGAGCGAGTCCCAGCGGGCGGAGAGCAGCGTGTGGGGACTCTTGCCCGCCACGGCGCCCCACAGGGCGAGCGTCACGAGCCCCAGCACGCGCACCCCGGCGTACACAAAGAGCGCGGGCGCCGCCCGGCGCAGCGCGTCGGGGAACCCGTGCGCCGTGGCGGGGCGCTGTTCAAGATCGGTCACGGGCTCGATTATCGGCTGCGCACACCCCTGCTCGCGCCCGCCGGAAGATCACCGGCACGAGCGAACGTGGTGCACGCCACACCTCGGCAGCGCAACCATGAGAGGTCCGCCACGCGGCCCGGCCGCGGACTCGCGTACGCTGACGGCCACTCGCCGTTCACAGCCGCCACAGCCGGACGACCGGACTCCGTAGGGTCCCGCCGGCCCCCCACCTGGCCGCACTCGCGAGGAATCACTGGGAGGAACGCACATGTCCGGGACGACCACGGCCGCCGCTCCGTCCGGCCGTCGGACCCCCGGTGCGGGCGCGAACCGCTGGGTGGTGCTCGTCGTCCTCTGCGTCAGCCTGCTGCTCGTCGCCGTCGACGCCACCGTCCTGCACGTCGCCGTGCCCGCCGTCACCGAGGACCTGAGGCCCGGCGGGATCGAGCTGCTGTGGATCGTGGACATCTATCCACTGGTCTGCGCCTCGCTCCTCATCCTCTTCGGCACCCTCGGCGACCGCGTCGGCCGCAGACGCGTGCTCCTCCTCGGCTACGGCCTGTTCGGCGTGGCCTCGGCCGTCGCCGCCCTCGCGGACACCCCGCAGGTCCTGATCGCGGCCCGCGCGCTGCTCGGCGTCGGCGGCGCGATGATCATGCCCGCGACCCTGTCGATCCTGCGCCAGGTCTTCCCCGACCGGCGCGAGCGCGCCCTCGCGATCGGCGTCTGGAGCGCCGTCGCGGCCGTGGGCGCCGCCTGCGGCCCCCTGCTCGGCGGCTTCCTCCTCGAACACTTCTGGTGGGGCTCGGTCTTCCTCATCAACATCCCGCTGATGCTGGTCAGCCTGCCGGTCGGGCGCCTGCTCCTGCCCGAGTCGACGGGCGGGTACGACGGGCCGTGGGACGTGGCGGGCGCGCTGATGGCCGCCGGTGGCCTGTTCGGCCTGGTGCTCGGCGTGAAGCGGCTCGGCGGCGGGGAGGCGCCGCTCGGCGCCACCACGCTCGTCTCGCTCGCGGTCGGCGGCGGCCTGCTCCTCGCCTTCGTACGACGCCAGCGCCGCCGGCGCCATCCGCTGGTCGACCTGACGATGTTCACGCGCCCCGCGTTCAGCACGTCCGTGGGGTGCATCGTGCTCGCGATGCTCGCCCTCGTCGGCCTCGAACTGATCGCCGCGCAGTACCTCCAGCTCGTCCTCGGCCTGTCCCCGCTGGAGACCGGCCTGCGCCTGCTCCCGCTCACCGTCGCCGCCATGGCCGCGGGCCTCGCCGGATCGCGGATGCTCCAGCGCTTCGGGCCCCGCACGATGGTCGCCACCGGCTTCGGCCTCACCGCCTTCGCCGTCGCCGCGCTCACCGGCATGGGCGCCGACGACAACGCGCCGCTGCTCCTCACCGGCTTCGTGCTGCTCGGCTTCGGCCTGGAGACCACACTGTTCGGGGCGTACGAGTCCATGCTCAGCGAGGCGCCGCAGGCCCAGGCGGGCGGGGCCGCCGCCATCGGTGAGACGTCCTACCAGCTCGGCGCCGGTATCGGTATCGCGCTTCTCGGCAGTGTCATGAACGCCGCGTACGCGCCCGGGCTCTCGTCCGTGCGGGGGGTGCCCGCGGCGGACAGCGCGGCGGCCAGTCACTCGCTGGGCGAGGCCTATGAAGTCGCCTCCCGGCTCGGGGGCGGCCGGGGCGAGGCCCTCCGCGCGGCGGCGCGGGACTCCTTCGTGCACGGTCTGCATGTGACCCTGCTGGTCAGTGCCGGGCTGCTGCTTGTCGGGGCGTTGGCCGCGCTGCGGTTGCCCCGGGTCATGGACTGCGGTGCGCCTGCGGCGTGCGAGCGGGTGGGGGTCCCCGCGGAGCGCCCCAGTCCCGCCCCTTTCCCGTAACCAGGGGCGCTGCGCCCCCTGGACCCCAGCCCTTTGTCGGCGCTCCGCGCCTCGCCCTCAAACGCCGGACGGGCTGAGAATCCCTGGACGTGCGCGGCCGTGCGGCATAGCGTCACCCCGAGTCCACCGACTACCAGTGATAGGTAAACCCGCCGGAGGCCACGCCATGTCGTCCCGCACCAACCCCCCGCCCCCCTTCGACCCCAAGGACCCCTTGGGCCTGGACGACACGCTGGACGCGGAGGACCTCGCGGTCCGTGACACGGTCAGGGCCTGGGCCGCGGACCGCGTCCTGCCGCACATCGCGCAGTGGTACGAGAGCGGCGAACTGCCGGGCGTGCGCGAGCTGGCCAAGGAGCTGGGGTCGATCGGAGCCCTCGGCATGTCACTGACGGGCTACGGCTGCGCGGGCGCGAGCGCCGTCCAGTACGGGCTCGCCTGCCTGGAGCTGGAGGCGGCCGACTCCGGGATCAGGTCCCTGGTCTCGGTGCAGGGCTCGCTGGCCATGTACGCCATCCACCGCTTCGGCTCCGAGGAGCAGAAGCAGCGGTGGCTGCCGGGGATGGCGGCGGGCGAGACCATCGGGTGCTTCGGACTCACCGAGCCCGACATCGGCTCCGACCCGGCCTCGATGCGCACGCACGCGAAGAAGGACGGCGCCGACTGGGTCCTGACCGGGCGCAAGATGTGGATCACGAACGGTTCGGTCGCCGGGGTGGCTGTCGTATGGGCGCAGACGGACGAGGGCATCCGGGGGTTCGCCGTGCCCACGGACACGCCGGGCTTCTCGGCGCCGGAGATCAAGCACAAGTGGTCGCTGCGGGCCAGCGTCACCAGCGAGCTGGTCCTGGACGGGGTGCGGCTGCCCGCCGACGCCGTGCTGCCCGCCGCCACCGGCCTCAAGGGGCCGCTCAGCTGCCTCTCGCACGCGCGCTACGGCATCGTGTGGGGTGCGATGGGCGCCGCCCGCGCCTGCTTCGAGGCGGCCGTGGAGTACTCCAAGAGCCGCGAGCAGTTCGGCAGGCCCATCGGCGGCTTCCAGCTCACCCAGGCCAAGCTCGCCGACATGGCCGTCGAACTGCACAAGGGCATCCTGCTCGCCCACCATCTCGGCCGCCGCATGGACGCGGGACGGCTGCGGCCCGAGCAGGTCAGCTTCGGCAAGCTGAACAACGTACGGGAGGCCATCGAGATCTGCCGCACGGCGCGCACGATCCTCGGCGCCAACGGCATCTCGCTGGAGTACCCCGTGATGCGGCACGCGACGAACCTGGAGTCGGTGCTCACCTATGAGGGCACCGTCGAGATGCACCAGCTGGTCCTCGGCAAGGCGCTCACCGGACTCGACGCCTTCCGCTGAGCGCGCGCGGCACCCCGGCTCGGGGCGTGGGCGCGGCGAGCGGCCTTGCCTCAGCTCTGGTTGAAGAAACCGTCCGTACGGTTGGGGACCGCTTCCCCGTTGACGATCTCCGTGTGGGCGGGAGTGAGCAGGAACACACGGTGGGCCACCCGGTCGATGGAGCCGCGCAGGCCGAAGATGAGCCCGGCCGCGAAGTCGACGACACGCTTGGCGTCGGCGGGGTCCATGGCCGTGAGGTTCACGATGACGGGCACGCCGTCCCGGAACAGCTCACCGATGCCACGGGCGTCGCGGAAGCTGTCCGGGGTGACCGTGCCGATCCTGTGGTCCCTCTTCTCGGCGTTGTCGGCCGCGTCCGCCGTCACCTTGACGCGCGGGTCCGTGACCCAGGACTCGGCCGCCTCGGGGCCGTCCGAGCCGTCGTCTTCGTATCCGTCGTAGTAACGCTCGTCGTTGTTGTCGTCGACGAGGCCAAGCCAGGCACTCGCCTTGCGCACCGATCCCATGGACGCCTCCTCTCGCAGCGGTCTGCTTGCGTTCCGCATCCCTATGGTCGTCCATGATGCGGATGGCGCGCCAAGGGGATAGTCGCCGCGCACGGTTTTCGTGACGGTACTGGTGCACAGGAAAGACGACGATAAACGTGGTTCTTCAAGGGTCGTGTCCCGTACGGCTGCTGACTGAGAGTGAAATATGATGGTTGGCGGCGTACGGGTGACGGACGGTGCGTACGGGTGAACGGACTGCTCGCTACGATGCCGGAGTTCGACATCGGAGCCACGGGGGAGCCGTCTTGTTCGGAATCGTCAGACCTTGCGGTCATCGACTCGGGGACCGCCTCAAGGCCGAGTGGATGGCGCACCTGTGCGGCCTCTGCCTGGCGCTGCGCGGGGACCACGGGCAGTTCGCACGCGTCGTGACCAACTACGACGGCCTCATCGTCTCGGTTCTGACGGAGGCTCAGGCCGAGCGGGCCGAGGGCCACCGGCGCACCGCGGGGCCCTGTCCGCTGCGCGGCCTGCGTACGGCGTCCGTCGCGCGGGGGGAGGGGGCACGGCTCGCCGCGGCCGTCTCGCTCGTGCTCGCGTCGGCGAAGGTGCGTGACCACGTCGTCGACGGCGACGGCCTGTTGGCGCGCGCTCCGGTGGCCGCCGCCGCGCGCCGGGTGGCGGGGCGATGGGGCCGTGCGGGTGCCGACACCGGCGCTGACGTGGGCTTCGACACGGCGGTCCTGCTCGAAGCCGTCGAACGGCAGGAGGGCATCGAGGCCTTGGCGGGGCCCGGCACCTCCCTGCTCACCGTCACCGAGCCCACCGAGACCGCGACCGCCGCGGCCTTCGCGCACACCGCCGTGCTCGCGGGACGGCCCGGCAACGCGGAGCCGCTGGCCGAGGCCGGGCGGCTCTTCGGAAGGCTCGCCCACCTCCTGGACGCCGTCGAGGACCGGGAGGCGGACGCGGCGGCCGGTGCCTGGAACCCGCTCACGGCCCTCGGCACGTCCCGCGCCGAGGCCCGGCGGCTCGCCGACGACGCGCTGCACGGCATCCGGCTCGCCCTCGCCGAGGTGCGGTTCACCGAGAGCAAGCTGGTGCACTTCCTGCTCGTGCACGAACTGGCGCGCTCGGTGGACCGCGCGTTCGGCACCGGCTCGTGCGGTCACGCCCCGCATCGGACGGGGGGCGTGGCCGGACACGAGGTGACAGCGCGTGACGGTTCCTGGGGGTCGGGCTCGGGAACGGGCTCCGGTTCGTACGGCGGCGGCGGGTCCTCGTACGGCTCCGGAAACTACCGGGACTACTACGACGGCAGCGGGGACCACGGCGGCGGCGGGTACGGCGGCGGCTCCGGCGGCTGGTCGGCCGGGGGACAGCCGCCCAAGCCGCGGCGCGGGTTCTGGGCCGGGTGCGCCGTCGCCGTCGGGCTGTGCTGCACCTGCCGACTGTGCTGCGCGAAGGAGTACGAGGGGCCGTGGTCCCGGAAAAAGCGCGAGGGCGTCTGCCGGGACTGCGACTGCGACTGCTGCGAGTGCTGCTCGTGCTGTGACTGAACCGGGACGGCGAAGCCCCGGTGACGTGCCGTCAGTGGCGGGGTGCGGGCGGGTGCGGGTGGTGCGAGGGGAGGGGTGCGTACACGTACGCGTGTGAAGGCTGAGCAACGGCGCCGGAGCGCGGTGGAGTTCGCGGGGGCCGAGACGGCTGTCCGCATCATGGAACGCACGGGGCAGGAGCCCGGGCGCCCGGGCACGCGGGCGGGACAGATCCGCTCGGAAGTGCCGACAGGTCAGCGCGGAAGGGCTGACAGATCGGCTCGGAAGTGCATCAACACGACGCCGACCACACGCGACCGAAGTCGATGTGGGAGCGCCTGACCAGCCGCTGCTGTGGATGCATGAACCCAAGTGGAACAGGCATCCGTTTTTCCGTCAACTGCCCTGAGACGCACGGCTCATATTCTGGACAGGCCCGGGGACTGCTTCCGGACAGCCTCGGCAGGGGCGCCTTGACAGGGGGCGCGAAGCTCCCCGTAATCTCGAAGCGGCGGACCCTTGCTGAGGGGCTGGGTCCGTGTCGGCCGCGCCCCGGCGCGCCCCCCATGTGAAGGCGGCATCGACTCTGTCGTCCCGTTCGTCCTGCTCGTCCTGACGAAAGCCTTCCCATGTCATCCGACACCCTCGCCGAAATCCCCGTCCGTCCGCAGGACCCTGCCGGAAAGCGGTCGCGATGACCGCCCCGCGGCCCGGGACACCCACCCTGGTGATCGTCGGCGCCGGCCCGCGCGCCACCGGCCTGCTCGAACGCATCGCCGCCAACGCCCCCGAGCTGTACGGTCACGCGCCCCTGACCGTCCACCTGGTCGACCCCTACCCGCCGGGCCCCGGCCGGATCTGGCGCGAGCAGCAGTCGCCACTGCTGTGGATGAACTCGCACGCGCAGGACGTCACGATGTTCACCGACGACACGGTCGAGGTCACCGGGCCCGTGCTGCCGGGGCCCGCGCTGCACGAGTGGGCGGACGTCGAGGGGCAGACCTTCACCGGGCGGCAAACGCAGGGCGGCTATCTGCGCTGGGTGTACGAGAAGGCCGTGGCCGCCCTGCCCTCCGGTGTCACCGTCCGCCACCACGCCTGCCGCGCCACCCGCCTGACCGGGCCCCGGCACGGCCCGCAGAAGGTCTGGCTCGAAGGCAGGAAGTACCCGCTCGTCGCCGATCTCGTCGTCCTCGCCCAGGGGCACCTGGACGCCGAACTCGACGACGAGCAGAGCGGCCTCGCCGCCCACGCCCGGCGCCACGGACTCGTCCACCTGCCGCCCGACTTCACCGCCGACACCGACCTGAGCGCACTGCGGGGCGGTGAGCCCGTCCTGGTGCGCGGGTTCGGGCTCGCCTTCGTGGACCTGATGGTGCTGCTCACCGAGGGCCGGGGCGGGCGGTACGAGGGCGAGGTGTACGTGCCCTCGGGCCGTGAGCCCGTCCTGTACGTCGGCTCCCGGCGCGGCGTGCCCTACCACTCCAAGATCGGCTACACCTGGGACGGCGGCGAGCGGCCGCCGCTGCCGCGCCACCTGGGGCCCGAGCAGATCGACGAGCTCCTCGCGCGCCCCGGCGGATACGACTTCGCCCGCGACGTGTGGCCCCTGATCGAGAAGGAGCTGGGCTTCGCCCACTACCACCGCCTGTTCACCGCCCACCCCGAACGCACCGCCGCCACCTGGCGGGACTTCGACGAGAAGTACGCGCTCTGCCCGCCCGGCAGCCCCGAACTCGCCGCCCTCGTCTCGTCCGCCGTACCCGACCCCGCCGACCGCCTCGACCTCACCGCGCTCGACCACCCCCTCGACGGCGTCCGCCACCCTTCGTACGAAAGCCTCCAGGAGGGCATGCGGGCCTACGTCACCGCCGACCTGGCCCGCCGTCACGACCCCGCGCACAGCCCTGACCTGGCCGTCTTCCTCGGGCTTCTCTCCGTGTACGGGCAGCTGCTGCGGCTCGGCGACACCGGGCCCTGGTGGCACGGCTTCTTCAGCTACCTCGCCTCGGGGCCGCCGGGACCGCGCCTGCGGCAACTGCTCGCCCTCTCGCGGGCCGGGGTGGTGCGGTTCCTCGGCGCCGACATGAGGGTGGAGACGGGCGGGGGAGTGTTCCGGGCACGCAGCGCGACCGTGCCGGGGGCGGTCGTCGAGGCCCGCGCCCTGGTCGAGGCGCGGCTGCCGCAGCCCACGCTCGCCCGCACCCGCGACCCGCTGCTGCGCGCGCTGCACCTGGACGGTGTCGCCGAGACCGCCGCAGGCCTGCTCGCCGTCGACCCCGCCGACGGCCGCATCCGTGACGTCGGCGGCACCCCGCACCCACGCCGCTTCGCCCTCGGCCCCCACACCGACGCCCGCGGCGCGGGCGCCTTCACCCGGCCCCGCACCAACAGCCCCTCGTTCCGCCAGAACGACGCCACGGCGCGGGCTGTGCTCGTGTTCTTCGCGGAGGGACGCGATGCCCTCACGGGGGCGCGCGGTTCTGCCGTGCGGGGGCGCGATGCCCTCGCCGGGGCGCGTGACTCCCTCGCGGAGGAGCGCGGCCCCGGCGCTGGTGAGCGTGGCTCCGGCGCGGACGGGCGTGGCTCCGGCGCGGACGGGCTTGGCACCGGTGCCGGTGGGCGTGGCTCCGGTGTCGGCCAGCGCGACGAAGGGACCGGGCGCCCCGGCCCGTACCCGCCCATCACTCCAGGCCCCGCACGGGCCGCGGAGCACTCCGGGAGCCCGGCGGCCCCGGAAGTTCCCCGCGACTGCGGGCATGTCCCGTCCAGAGAGGTCCGATCCTCATGACCCCGTCCGACCCGGGCCGCGGCCCCCTGCACCTCGCCGCCGCCGTCGACCTGCCCGGCGTCTTCGACGCCGCCCCCTACACCGAGCTCGCGCGGCTCGCCGAGAGCGGCGCGCTCGACTTCGTCACGCTCGGGGACTCCTTCGCGCGGCACGGCCCCGACGCCCTGGCCGTGCTCGCCCGGGTGGCCCCGGGCACCGGGCGCGTCGGCCTGGTGCCGACCGTGACGACCACGCACACCGAGCCCTTCCACGTGCAGGCCGCCGTGGCGACCCTGGACTGGGTGAGCCGCGGCCGGGCCGGCTGGAACGTGGCCGTGTCGGCGACGGAGGCCGAGGCCAGGCTGTTCGGGCGGCGCCGGGTCGCCTCGCGCGAGGCGCTGTGGCGGGAGGCTGGCGAAGTCGCCGACGTGGCACGGCGGCTGTGGGACAGCTGGGAGGACGACGCCGAGATCCGCGACGCGGCGACCGGCCGCTTCGTCGACCGGGACAAGCTGCACCACGTCGACTTCACGGGCGGCACCTTCTCCGTGCGGGGCCCCTCCATCGTGCCGCGGCCACCGCAGGGGCATCCGGTGGTCGTCGTCGACGCGAGCGACGGCCACACCCGGGAGACGGCCGCCCGGCACGCGGACGTCGCCCTGGTGCGCGCCGCGAGCCCCGCCCGCGCCGACGCCGTACGCGCCGAACTGCACCGCCGCGCCGCCGAGGCCGGGCGCGCCCCGGGGGAGCTGCGGGTGTTCGCGGCGCTGGTCGTGGACCTCGGCGGCGGCGAACACGCGGCGCAGCCCGGACACGGCGGCGGACCCCTGCCCACCGCCGAGGGCCCCCTCTACCGCGGCGGACCCGTCGACCTCGCCGAGCTGATCGCCACCTGGCACGGCGCGGGTGCCGTCGACGGCTTCCACCTCACCCCCGTGGAACCGCGGCGCGACCTGGAACGCCTGGTCAACGGCACGGTGGCGCTGCTGCAACACCGCGGTCTCTTCCGCACCTTCTACCCGGGCGCCACACTCCGCGACCACCTCGGCCTGACCCGACCCGCCAACCGGTACGCCAACCGGCACGCCGCACTCGCGGGGGACCCCTCATGACCCGCGCGACCGGCCCCACGACACATACCCACAGCCCCGCGGCACGTACCCACACCCCCGAGGCACGCACGCACCGCAGGAAGCAGATGCACCTCGCCGCCCACTTCCCGGGCGTCAACAACACCACCGTGTGGACCGACCCGCGCTCGGGGTCGCAGATCGACTTCGCCTCCTTCGAGCACCTGGCCCGTACCGCCGAACGCGGGCTCTTCGACTACTTCTTCCTGGCGGAGGGGCTCAGGCTGCGGGAGCACAAGGGCCGCATCCACGACCTGGACGTCGTCGGACGCCCCGAGTCGATCACCGTCCTGAACGCGCTCGCCGCCGTCACCGACCGGCTCGGCCTCGCCGCCACCGTCAACGCCACCTTCAACGAGCCCTATGAACTCGCCCGCAGACTCGCCTCGCTCGACCACCTCAGCGGGGGCCGGGCCGCCTGGAACGTCGTCACGTCGTCGGACGCCTTCACCGGCGAGAACTTCCGGCGCGGCGGCTTCCTGGACCGCGCCGACCGCTACACCCGCGCCGCCGAGTTCGTCGCCGCCGCCCGTGAGCTGTGGGACACCTGGCCGCCCGCAGGACCTGACGGGACGCCCGGGGCGCCGCGTCCGTTCACCTACCGAGGACAGCACTTCGACATCGCCGGCGAGTTCGGCGTCGAGCGCCCGCCGCAGGGCCACCCCGTCGTGATCCAGGCCGGGGACTCGCCCGAGGGCCGCGAGTTCGCCGCCTCCGCGGCCGATGTGGTCTTCACGCGACACGGCACCCTGGAGGCGGGGCGCGCCTTCTACGCCGACGTGAAGGGCCGACTGGCGGCGTACGGGCGCGCACCGGGCGACCTGAAGATCATGCCCGGCGTCACCGTCGTCCTCGGGGACACCGCGGCCGAGGCCCAGGAGCGGGCCGCCGAGATCCGCCGGCTCCAGGTCTCGCCGCAGAACGCCATCCTCGCCGCGGAGCAGGTGTGGGGCGTCGACCTGTCCGGGTACGACCCGCAGGGCCCGCTGCCCGCCATCGACACCGACCCGCACTCCGACCTGGTCCAGGGCCGGGTCGGGGTCGGTGACCCGCTGGCCGTCGCCGAGCGGTGGCGGGCCCTGTCCCGGGCCAAGGGCCTGTCCCTGCACCAGACCGTCCTGGAGACTACCGCCCGGCAGTCCTTCGTCGGCACCCCCGACGCGGTCGCCGGACAGCTGACGGAGTTCGTCGACGCGGACGCCGCCGACGGCTTCATCCTCGTCCCGCACCTGACGCCGGGCGGGCTCGACGAGTTCGTCGAACGGGTGGTGCCGCTGCTCCAGGAGCGCGGCGTATTCCGTACGGAATACACGGGGACGACGCTGCGCTCACACCTCGGGCTGCCCGAGCCCGTACGGAAAGGCTGATCACCATGAGCACCACCACCGACGAGGCGCCGCGGGACTTCGCGCAGTGGCACGAGCAGCGCACGGCCACCGTCTCCGCGCCCTACGGCCCGCTGTCCCTCACCGGCACGCACTGGCTCGCCGACCACCCGGACGGGGAACTCCCCGGCCTGCCGGGCCGCTGGGCCGACGACGGCGACGCGCTCGCCCTGACGGCCGCCGACGAGGACGGCCTCACCCTGGACGGGCGGCCCGTCACCGGCACCGTCCGGCTGGCACCCGACCCGGGGCCCGTCACCGCCGCCCGCCTCGGCCTCGGTGAGCGGCGCCTCGTCGTGCTGCGCCGCGAAGGGCTCTGGGCGGTGCGCGACTTCGACCCGGACGCCCCGGCGCGGCGCGCCTTCACCGGCATCGAGGTGACCGGGCCCGACCCGCGCTTCGTGACCGGGGGCCGCTTCACGCCGTACGCGGAGCACCGCACCGTGCGGGTCGGCAACGCGGACGGAGTGGAGCGCGGGCTCGGACTCGGCGGTGAACTCGCCTTCACGCTCGGCGGGCAGGAGCACACGCTCCAGGTGTCCGTGCAGGACGACGGGTCGCTGTGGGCGGTGTTCGCCGACGCCACCAGCGGCCACTCCAGCTACCGCTTCCGCTTCCTGCGGCCCGCCGCGCCCGACGCGCAGGGCCGCACCACGGTCGACTTCAACCGGGCCCTGCTGCCGCCGTGCGCCTTCGCCGACCACTTCATCTGCCCCTTCCCGCCGCCTGGCAACACCCTCACCGCCGAGATCGCCGTCGGCGAGAGGAACCTTTCGCCACGCCGGGACGTCTGACGGGGAGCCGAAGACCCCAGCCCCGGTGGCGCGCCTCATGGGCGCGACAACCACCGGGGCCGGTTGGCGTGTATCCGTTGATCCGGCCGAAAGGCACCCTTGTGCGGTGCCACGGCGGCCCCAATACTCCCGAGCAGCGTTTGTCAGGGGCACGGCGCGACCGGAATCCGCCCTGGCTCTGACCGCGCCTCACGGACCCCCACCCACAGGGGTCCCCTGACTTCCCTCGGGAGGAACCAGCAGTGAGGATCAAACGCACCACCACCCCCCGCCGCGGCACCGCCGGACTCTCCCGCACGGTCGCCGTCGCGACCGGGCTCGTGGCGACGGCCGCCCTCGCGATACCCGCCGCGAACGCGCTGCCCGCCACCTCCGCCGACGAGACCCGTACCTACAGCGGCTCCGAGCTGAGGGCGGCCAGTGACGCCGTCCTGCGGGCGGACGTCGCGGGCACCGCCTGGAGCATCGACGCGAAGACCGGGCAGGTCCTGGTCACCGCCGACAGCACCGTGTCCAGGGCCGAGATCGCCGAGCTGAAGCAGGCCGCGGGCGACGAGGCCGGCGCCCTGCGGATCGAGCGGACGCCGGGCAAGCTCCAGCGGTACATATCCGGCGGCGACGTCACCTACGCGAGCAGCTGGCGCTGCTCCCTCGGCTTCAACGTGCGCAGCGGCAGCACGTACTACTTCCTGACCGCGGGGCACTGCACCGACGGCGCTGGCACGTGGTGGGCCAACTCGGCGAAGACCACCGTGCTCGGCAGCACGCACGGCTCCAGCTTCCCGACCAACGACTACGGCATCGTGCGGTACACGAACGGCTCGATCACCAAGTCCGGAACGGTGGGCAGCCAGGACATCACCCGCGCCGCCGACCCGACCGTCGGCCAGAACGTGACCCGCCGCGGCTCCACCACCGGCACCCACTCCGGTCGCGTCACGGGCCTGAACGCGACGGTCAACTACGGCGGCGGCGACGTGGTCTACGGCATGATCAAGACCACCGTGTGCGCCGAACCCGGTGACAGCGGCGGCCCGCTCTACGCCGGTTCCACGGCGCTCGGCCTGACCTCCGGCGGCAGCGGCAACTGCTCCTCCGGCGGCACGACGTACTTCCAGCCGGTCACCGAGGCCCTGCGCGCGTACAACGTGAGCGTGTTCTGACCCTGCTCCCGCGCACTCCCGTACGAGGTCGCCGCTCCGGCGGTACCGAAGCCCCCGTCCGCATCCCGGGCGGGGGCTTCTCGTCGCCGCCCGGCCCTCGGCCATCGCCCGCCGCCTGCCGCCGTTCGACCGTCGAAATCAAGACAGGACTAGTCCTCACCCATTGCCCATCATTCCTTGCGCGCGGTGTTTGCACCGGGAATCGACGTGGCGCGACCAGGGTCGGCCAACGGCCGTGCGTCGCGTGCTCGTTGCCGGGTGGCGTCCGGAAGCAGCCCTTGTGTGCGGTGCCGCGCGCTGGGAATAGTGGGCCGCGTCCTGACGGGCATGGACACGGCTCATCCAGCGCCGCAGCCCGTGCGCGTACGTCTTTCGGACCGCCGAGGCCCCCACGCCGGAGCGGTTCGCCCCCCCACAGGAGGACGCGAGTTGAAGCACCGCCGCATACCCAAGCGCCGTGCCGCCATGGCAGGCGCGGGTGCCGTCGCCCTGATCGGCGCGGCCGTCACCTTCCAGACTGCGAACGCGAGTGAGGACGCCCCCACCCCCAAGCCGGACACGCTGTCCATCGCGAAGGCCGGAAAGCTCGCCTCCTCGCTCGGCAAGGACCTGGGAGCGGACGCCGCGGGCACGTACTACGACGCGCGGGCCAAGAACCTCGTCGTGAACGTGCTCGACGAGAACGCCAAGGACGCCGCCGAGTCGGCCGGCGCCAGGGCCAGACTCGTCGAGAACTCCCTCGCCGAGCTCAAGGGCGCCCGCACGACGCTCACCGACAAGGCCTCGGTCCCCGGCACCTCGTGGGCCACCGACCCGGCCACCAACAAGGTCGTCGTCACCGCGGACCGCACCGTCGACGGCGCGGACCTGAGGAAGCTGACGTCGGTCGTCGAGAGCCTCGGCGGCAAGGCCGAGCTGAAGCGCACCAAGGGGGAGTTCAAGCCCTTCGTGGCCGGCGGCGACGCCATCTTCGGCGGCGGCAGCCGCTGCTCGCTCGGCTTCAACGTGGTCAAGGACGGTGCGCCGCACTTCCTGACCGCGGGACACTGCACCGAGTCGGTCACCAGCTGGTCCGACGAGCAGGGCGGCCCCGCCATCGGTGAGAACGCGGGCTCCAGCTTCCCCGACAACGACTACGGCATCGTCAAGTACAGCGGCGACACCGCGCACCCGAGCGAGGTGAACCTGTACAACGGCAGCACCCAGCAGATCACCAAGGCGGGCGCGGCGACCGTCGGCCAGCAGGTGCAGCGCAGCGGTTCCACCACGCAGCTGCACGACGGCAAGGTGACGGGCCTCGACGCCACCGTGAACTACGGCAACGGCGACATCGTCAACGGCCTCATCCAGACCGACGTCTGCGCCGAGCCCGGTGACAGCGGCGGCGCGATGTTCGCCGGCGACACGGCGCTCGGCCTCACGTCCGGCGGCAGCGGTGACTGCTCCGGCGGCGGCGAGACGTTCTTCCAGCCGGTGCCGGAGGCTCTGGAAGCCTTCGGTGCGGAGATCGGCTGACGCCTCGGCCTGCGCGGCGGAAACCGGCTGACGCCTCAGTTCGCGGCAGCAGGGCCCCGGAGACCTCTCGGTCTCCGGGGCCCTTTCGGCGGGATCAGCAGGTGCCGGCCGGACGGGCCCGGGTCACCAGGTCCGTGTGGCCGGTGGTGCCGTCGATCCACACCACGCGTCTGCCGGTGTCGGCCGCGTGTCCCGTCTGCTCACCGCGGTTGCAGGAGACCCGCACGACGCCCTTGCCGTCCAGGTCGGTCTGCACCAGCTTGGTGAGGTTGGCGTTGCTCCAGCCCTGCCGGGGCCGCCACTGGGTGAGGGTCACCGCGGAGTCCGAGGCGTCCACGTTCCAGAAGTAGGAGTCCTCGGAGTCCTCGGAGTCCTCGGGGACGATGTCCTTCCGGCCGGTGCCGAGGCGGCCGCCCTTGGCCGGGACCAGGGTCTGCTTGCCGGACCGCACGTCCGTGATCTCCGTGGAGACCTGCTGGTAGCCGTCCTTGTCGGTGTACACCTTGGCGTAGCCGAGCTTGTCGCCGTGGATCGTGGGCAGCGCGGTGACCACGTCGTAGCGGCCGCCGTCCACGAACACCGGCTCGCGTTCGCCCGCCCGCAGGTAAGCGACCCGCTGCCGGCCGTGCGGGCTCGACTCCTGCCAGGTGACGGTTCCGTTCGACACGTGCACGTTGGCGACGGACGTGCCCGCCGACCACAGCTTCTCGACCGGGCCGCCCCGCAGCGGCCGGGACAGCACCTGGACGTCGCTCGGCAGCGGGCCCTGGCCCGGTTGCGGGAGCACGGGTTCACGCTCCCCGAGAACGGTGCGGCGGCCGCCTCCTTACCCCGTCCGGTACCGCCCGCGCCCGCCGTCCGGGCGCTGATCCACCGAAGGCAGGCGGAGCTGCACTCGCGGGCGGCTTCAAGGACGAGGCGATAGCGCGCCGTCTCGGCGTGCATGTGCACACCGCGCGCCGCCGCATCAGCAGGCTGCTCGACGAACTGGGCGCCGACACCCGTTTCCAGGCCGGCGCCCAGGCCGCGCTGCGGGGCTGGCTCGCGGGGTCGTGACCCCGCGGGATCAGAAGTTGAAGACCTTGCCCTGGCCGCCCGTCAGCGCGCAGGGGTTGGCGAAGGTGTGCTCGTAGGAGACGCGGCGGCCCTCCCAGACGCCCTGGGCGGTGACCGTGACCGGCTTCCACTCCTTGGTGCAGGCGCGGTTCGTCGGGGCCTTGGTCACCTTGTCGAACTTGCCGCCCACGGCGCGCAGCTGGTCGCAGGCGCCCGGCGCGTCGGGGTGGCTGCCGACGCCGCCGGAGGAACAGCCGAGGGTCACGGCGCGCTGGATCGAGGCGGTGGCCGCCTTCTCGCCGTAGCCGATGGTGAGGACCAGCTCGGAGGGCGCGTAGCCGCGTGCGGAGGTGGCGGCGGCCGTGGGTGCGGCCGTGGGCACGGCCGTGGCCGCGGTGGCGAGGCCGCCGAGGGCCAGGGCGGCGCCCAGTGCGATTCCCCCAGAGATGTACCGCATTTCGAACGCTCCTTTGCTTGTCGTTTCGGATAACGAACGGAACGGACCGGAGTCTTGCCCACGGCGACACTCGGCGCACGTCGAGCGCTGACTTTCGGTCCACAGTTGAAAACTGTGTGTAGTGGCGCGAAGTAATGATCCTTCACGTTCGGTGGGGAAGTATTTACCTGACGTGACCGTGGGATCGGCTATCGGGGGAAGTTTCCCCGATAGCCGGAATGTGCCCCCTCCGGCCCGAGGGCGCCTCGGGCCTCCCTCCGGGGTTGGCCGAATCCCAAGCGCCCCAAAGGGGCGCGGGGAACGGCGCGCCAAGCCCCCACCGGGCCGCGGGCAACACACGGCGCTCCGCGCCTCGTCCTCAAACGCCGGACGGGCTGGACCCCCCTCGGCCGGAGAGGCGGGCGCCCGCCCCACCGCGGGTCTTGCGCATCGCCACCAGCAAGGTGACCACCGTCCCCACCACCGCCCACGCCGAGAGCACAAGCAGCGGGCCGGTGACCGCGTTGCCCCGGAAGTAGGCGATGGAGCGGGCCACCCAGGTCCCGGCGCCGGGCGGCAGGGCGGGGCCGATCGCGTTCCAGAACGGGGGGAGCATCGGGAGCGGGAAGGCGCCGCCCGCGCTCGGGTTGCCCGCGACCACGATGAGCAGCACCGCGAGGCCGATGCCGACGATGCCGGTGAGTTCCTCCAGGGCGAGCGTGACCGCGCCGACCGCGAAGGTGACGAGGGCGCCGAGCCCCCACAGGCCCATGATCGAGCCGGGCAGGGCGCCGAGGATCGGGCCGATGATGACCGCGCCGCCGAGGCCCCCGGCGACGGCGAGCAGGGCCAGGGCGCCGAGCCGGATCGCCGCGCGCTGCGGGTTGGCGGGCTTCGATCCCGCGCTGATCGACATGATCGAGGCGCACAGGTAGCCGCCCACGCACCAGCCGACGACCAGGTAGAACGACGAGAGCCCGTTGAAGTCCTGGGGCGAGGCGGCGGCCACGTCGACGGTCCTCGCGGTGCGCTTCTCGGCGCCCTCGGTCTTCGCGGTGATCGTCTCCAGGGCGTTGGCGAGCGCCTTGCCGCCGCCGGAGGCGACCAGGAGGGTGTCCTCCGTGCCCCGGGGGTCGACGACCAGGGCGCCGTCGATCTTCCGGTCCATGATCTGGCGGCGCGCCTCGCCCTCGTCCTCGATCACGCGCGGATCGAGCGGCTCCCCGGGCAGCTTCGCCAGCTTGTCCCTGGTCTGTGCGGCCGCCTCACCGGGGGCGACGACTCCGAAGGCCACGTCCTTCGGCTTCGGGTTGTGCAGCGCCCCCACGTAGGAGGCGATGAACAGCAGCTGGAGGGCCAGGACGCCGATGACGAGCAGGGCTGCTCGCGGGGTGACGGCGCTCTTCAACTCGTCGACGAAGGTCATGTCCCCACGCTCCGAGGCACCGGGGGCGCACGCAGGCGGGGCGGGCCGAACGGGTGACGGCACGGGTGGACGGTGGCCCTCCATGACTATCGAACATATATCGAACAGTACATCGAACGCAGGTTCGAAAGTGGTTTATGGTGGAGGAGGGGATCAGCGAAGCGGAAGGTCAGGAGGTGCGTGTGCCAGGGTTCACGCATCTGCACACCGTCTCCGGGTTCTCCCTGCGGTACGGGGCCTCGCATCCGGAGCGCCTCGCCGAGCAGGCATCGGAGCGGGGCATGGACGCGCTCGCGCTCACCGACAGGGACACCCTCGCGGGCACGGTCAGGTTCGCCAAGGCCTGTGAGAAGGCCGGGGTGCGGCCGCTGTTCGGGGCGGAGCTGGCGGTCGGGCCGCCGGCCGCCCCGGAGCAGGGCGGCCGCGACGGCGCACGGCGGCGGACCCCGGTGCGCGGCGGTGCCTTCATCGACGAGTCCGCTCCCCGGGTGACCTTCCTCGCCAGGGACGGCGCCGCCGCCTGGGCCGACCTGTGCCGCCTGGTGAGCGCCGTGCACCGCGGCGGCGAAGGGCCGCCGGTGCTGCCGTGGGAGGAGTGCGCGGCCGACGGCCTGACCGTGCTGCTCGGCCCGGCGTCCGACGTGGGCCGCGCGCTCGCCGCGGGCCGCCCCGACCGGGCCGCCCGCCTCCTGGCCCCCTGGCGCGAGCGGTACGGCGACGCGCTGCGCCTCGAAGCCGTCTGGCACGGCCGCTCGGGCACCGGTCCTGGCTCGCTGCGCCTGGCCGCCCGCACCGTCGGCTTCGCCGCCGAGCAGCGCCTGCGCCCGGTCCTGACCAACGCCGTCCGCTACGCCGACCCCGGCCAGGGCCCCGTCGCCGACGTCCTCGACGCCGCGCGCCGCCTCGTGCCCATCGACCCTTCGGGCCCCCTCGACAGCGGCGAGCGCTGGCTGAAGGGCGAGGCCGCCATGCTGGACGTCGCCGAGCGGGTGGTGGAGGCCGCGGGGTTCCGCCGCGACACCGCCCACCGGCTGCTCGAACAGACCCGGGCGACCGCCGCCGAGTGCCTGGTCGACCCCCAGGGCGACATCGGCATCGGCTCCGTGCGCTTCCCCGAGCCGGGCCTGGTCGGCGCCGGGCGCCGCACCGCGCAGCGCGTCCTCGCCTCCCGGGCCGCGGCCGGCATGGTGCTCCGCGGCTACGACCGCCGCCGGGACGCCCGTACGTACTGGGAGCGGATGCACCACGAGCTGGACATTATCGCCCACCACGGGTACGCCTCCTACTTCCTGACGGTGGCCCAGGTCGTGGACGACGTGAGGGACCTGGGCATCCGGGTCGCGGCGCGCGGCTCCGGCGCCGGGTCCCTGGTCAACCATCTGATCGGCATCGCGCACGCGGACCCGGTCGCGCACCGGCTGCTCATGGAGCGGTTCCTGTCCACGCGGCGGCCCGTCCTGCCCGACATCGACGTCGACGTGGAGTCCGCGCGCCGCATCGAGGTCTACCGCGCGATCATCGGCCGGTTCGGCGAGGAGCGCGTCGCGACGGTCGCGATGCCGGAGACGTACCGCGTCCGGCACGCGATCAGGGACGTGGGCGCCGCCCTGTCCATGGACCCCGCCGACATCGACAGGATCGCCAAGGCCTTCCCGCACATCCGCGCCCGCGACGCCCGCGCGGCGATGGCGGAACTGCCCGAACTGCGCGAGGTGGCGGCCGGGGCGGAGCGGCACGGCAGGCTCTGGGACCTGGTCGAGGGGCTCGACGCGCTGCCGCGCGGGGTCGCCATGCACCCGTGCGGGGTGCTGCTCTCCGACGCCTCGCTGCTGCGGCGCACCCCCGTCGTGCCCACCAGCGGCGAGGGCCTGCCGATGTCCCAGTTCGACAAGGACGACGTCGAGGACCTCGGTCTGCTCAAGCTCGACGTCCTCGGGGTGCGGATGCAGTCGGCGATGGCGCACGCGGTCGCCGAGGCCGAGCGGGCGACGGGGGAGCGGGTCGACCTGGACGCGATCGAGGAGGGCGACGAGGCGACGTACCGGCTCATCCGCTCCACCGAGACGCTCGGCTGCTTCCAGATCGAGTCGCCGGGCCAGCGCGACCTGGTGGGCCGCCTCCAGCCCGCGACCTTCCACGACCTGGTGGTGGACATCTCGCTGTTCCGTCCCGGGCCCGTGGCCGCCGACATGGTGCGGCCCTTCATCGAGGCCAGGCACGGCCGCGCGCCCGCCCGCTATCCGCACCCCGACCTGAAGGAACCCCTTGAGGAGACCTACGGAGTCGTCGTCTTCCACGAGCAGATCATCGACATCGTGCACCTGATGACCGGCTGCGGCCGCGGCGAGGCGGACCGGGTGCGGCGCGGGCTCTCCGACCCCGAGTCGCAGGGCCGCATCCGCGTCTGGTTCGCGCAGACGGCGGCCGCCAAGGGGTACGACGCCGAGACGATCGGGCGGGCGTGGGGGATCGTCGAGGCCTTCGGCTCGTACGGCTTCTGCAAGGCGCACGCGGTGGCCTTCGCCGTGCCCACGTACCAGTCCGCGTGGCTGAAGGCCCATCACCCGGCGGCGTTCTACGCGGGGCTGCTCACGCACGACCCCGGCATGTACCCCAAGCGGCTGCTGCTCGCGGACGCGCGGCGGCGCGGGGTGCCGGTGCTTCCGCTGGACGTGAACCGGTCCGCGGTCGCCCATCGCATCGAACTGGAGTCCGAATCCGGGAAGTGGGGTGTGCGGCTCGCGCTGTCCGACGTGCACGGCATCAGCGAACCGGAGGCCGAGCGCATCGCGGCAGGACAGCCCTACGCGTCCCTGCTCGACTTCTGGGAACGGGCCAGGCCGAGCCGTCCGCTCGCCACCCGCCTCGCCCAGGTCGGCGCCCTCGACGCGTTCGGTGCCAACCGCCGCGACCTGCAACTGCACCTGACGGAGCTGCAACGGGGCGCCCACGGCGCACGCGGCCCCCAGCTCCCGCTCCCGGGCGGCCGCCGGACCGCCTCCGCGGGCCTGCCCGACCTCGACGACGCCGAGCGCCTGAGCGCCGAACTCGGCGTGCTCTCCATGGACGTCTCCCGGAACCTGATGGACGACCACCAGAGCTTCCTCGACGAGCTCGGCGTGACCTCCGCGCGCCGGCTGCGCTCGGTGCGCGACGGGGACACGGTCCTGGTCGCGGGCGCCAAGGCGGCCACCCAGACCCCGGCGATCCGCTCCGGCAGACGCATCGTCTTCACCACCCTCGACGACGGCACGGGCCTGGTCGACCTGACCTTCTTCGAGGACAGCCACGAGAGCTGCGCGCACACCGTCTTCCACTCCTGGCTGCTGCTCGTCCGCGGCGTGGTGCAGCGGCGCGGGTCACGCGGCTTCAGCGTCATCGGGACGGCGGCGTGGGACCTCGCGGAGCTGGTGGAGCTGCGCCGCGAGGGCGGTCTCGAAGCGGTGGCACCGCGCCTGGCCGAAAAGGGCCCGGCCGAACCGGTCGCCGCGGATGCCCCACCCGCCGCCGGGAATGACCCGGGCAACGGACGGCGCGTCCGGTGGGAGACCGGATACGAGATGCATCCATGGGCGGACCTGTCGCCGCCCGGGGAAAGGGCGGCGACGGGACGGAAGTTGTGGCACCAGAGTCCGGGGAGTGCGGGATGACCATCCTCTGCGTACGTTTCCAGCTGCCGCCGATGTACGAGGCGGCCCTGCCGGGGCTGCTCGGGCTCCTGGAGGAGTTCACTCCGGTGGTCGAGGCGCTGCCGCCGGACGGCGCGCTCGCCGATCTGCGCGGCGCCGAAAGGTACTTCGGCCGCGGCGCCGCCGACCTCGCGTCGGTGATCCGCGTCCGCGCCCTCGCGCTGCACGGCGTCGACTGCGCGATCGGCGCCGGGCCTTCGCCGATGCTGGCCCGGATGGCGCTGCGCGAGGCCAGGCCCGGAGGGGTGTACGAGGTGACCGGGGACGCCGTGCCGCGGTTCCTCGCCGACCGGCCCGTCGCCGCGCTGCCGGGCGTCGGCCCCGCGACCGCCCGCACCCTGTGCGAGTACGGCCTCGACACCCTCGGCCTCGTCGCCGCCGCGCCCCTGTCCACGCTCCAGCGCCTGATCGGCGCGAAGGCGGGGCGCGAGCTGCGCGAGAGGGCGAGTGGCGTCGACCGCGGCCGGGTGGTCCCGAACGGGGTCTCCCGCTCCCTGGCCACCGAACGCCCCTTCGGCCGCGACGAACTGGACACCGGCAGGCACCGCCGCGCCCTGCTGTCGGCCGCCGAGGAACTGGGCACCCGGCTGCGCGCCCTCGACAAGGTCTGCCGCACCCTGACCCTCACCGTCCGCTACGCCGACCGCTCCGCGACCACCCGCAGCCGCACCCTGAAGGAGCCGACCGCGCACTCGGCGGCGCTGACGAGGGCGGCGTACGACATGTACGAGGCCCTCGGCCTCCAGCGCGCCCGCGTCCGCGTGATCGCCCTGCGCGCCGAAGGCCTCGACCCCGCCGAACACTCCTCCTACCAGCTGACCTTCGACCCCCTCGACGACAAGGCCCGCCGCATCGAGGAGGTGGCCGACCGGGCCAGGCAGAGGTTCGGGCCCGGGGCGATCGTGCCGGGCGCCCTCGCGGCCTAGGGGCCCCCGCTCCCGCGGTTCGGGGCGATGCGCCGTCGCACCGCCACGAAGGCGGCCCGGGGGGCTGCCGCTCCCAGCGGTTCGTGCTCCCGTCGCGGACTCCCCAGCCTCCCCTCAGGTCACCCACCGGTACCTCCGCTGCGGCCGCCCCGCCCCGCCGTACCTCAAGGTCACCTCCGCCCGGCCCGTGTCCACGAAGTACTCCAGATAGCGGCGGGCGCTGACGCGGGAGAGGGAGCCCGCCTCGGCGCACTCGGCGGCGGACAGGCCCGCGGGGTGGCCCCGCAAGGTGTGCTCCACCAGGTCCGCGGTGTGCGGCGCGAGGCCCTTGGGAAGTTCGCGGGAGCCCGGCGGGCGCGGCCCGAAGAGCTGGTCGACGTCCTCCTGGCGGGCCTCCGCCAGGCCGTCGAGCCGGGCCCGCAGGGCCGCGACGTGCCGCAACTGCTCCTCCAGGGCCGCCCGGTCGAAGGGCTTGATCAGATAGTGCAGGGCCCCGGCGCGCAGCGCGGCACGGACCACCTCCGCGTCCCGCGCGGCCGTGATGAACAGGACGTCCACCGGCGCCCTGCCATGATCCCGCTCCTCCGCCGCCCGCAGCTCCCGCAGCACCGCGATGCCGTCCAGGTCCGGCAGATACACATCGAGCAGGATCAGATCGGGCCGCAGCCGCTCCGCCGCGCGCAGCGCCCCGGCCCCGCTGTGCGCCACGCCCGCCACCGCGAAGCCGTCCACCGTGGCGACGTACCTGCTGTGCAGCTTGGCGACCATGAAGTCGTCGTCGACGACCAGCACCCTCGTCATCGCCACGCCCCCTCGCCCCTCGTCGTCGCCGCAGGCTACGAGCGTGACCACAAGGACCACAACGTCCGTTGATTGCGGAAGGCAGACAGGGTCCGCCCGCCCCGGCAATATGTGGGCCACTTCACACCCGTATCCGGTCGGACAGGCGGAGGCACCCGTGCGACTACGCACCCCCCGGCGACTACGCACCCCCCTGGCCCTGTGCGGGGCCGCGCTGCTCGTCCTCGTGGGGCCGCCGCTGCTCACCACGGGCAGCGGCGACGACACCGGCACCAAGATCCCCGGACTGCGCCTCATGGTCCCCAACACCCCCGGCGGAGGCTACGACATCACCGCCCGCACCGCCGCGAGGAACGCCGAGGACGCCGGGCTCACCCACGACATCGAGGTGTTCAACCTGCCCGGCGCCGGCGGCACCGTCGGCCTCAGCCGCCTGGTGGGCGAACGCGGCAACGGCAGGCTCGCGATGTCCATGGGCCTCGGCGTCGTGGGCGCCGTCCGCTCCAACCACGCGCCCAGGACCCTCGCCGACACCACCCCCATCGCCCGCCTCACCGAGGAGCAGGACGTCGTCGTGGTCGCGAAGGACTCCCCGTACCGGACCGTCGGACAGCTCGTCGACGCCTGGCGGGCCGACCCGGGCAAGATGCCCGTCGGCGGCGGGTCCTCGCCCGGCGGGCCCGACCACATCGCCCCCATGCTCATGGCCCGCGCCGCCGGCATCCCGCCCAAGGACGTCAACTACGTGCCGTTCGACGGCGGCGGCGAACTCCTCGCCTCCATCCTCGGCAGCAAGGTGGCCTTCGGTGTCTCCGGCGTCGGCGAGTACCTGGACCAGATCGAGTCCGGCGAGCTGCGGCTGCTCGCCGTCACCGGACCGAAGCGGGTCGAGGGGCTCGACGGGCCCACCCTCAAGGAGTCCGGCTACGACGTGGACTTCACCAACTGGCGCGGCATCGTCGCACCGCCCGGACTCTCCGACGCCGAACGCGACAAGCTCACCGCCCTCGTCCGCGAGCTCCACGGCTCACCCGAGTGGCGTGCGTCCCTGCGGAAGAACGGCTGGGACGACGCCTTCCTCACCGGCGAGGCGTTCGGCGACTTCCTCGACGCCCAGGACCGGCGCGTCGTCTCGGTACTGACGGAGCTCGGCCTGTGACCGCCACCGATGTCCCGCCAAAGCGGCCGGACCGCCGCACCTGGCTGCGCGAGCACTCCGAACTCGGCGTCTGCGTCCTGCTGCTCGCCCTCGGCGCCCTCGTCCTCACCGACGCCCTCACCATGGACGTCGAGATCACCCAGCGCGGCCCCGTCGGCCCGAGGACCGTGCCCGTGGCCGTCGGCACCGGGCTGCTCGTCGTCTCCGTCCTGCTCGCCGTCGACGTCCTGCGCGGCGGCCGCGGCGCGGCCGAGGGCGGCGAGGACGTCGACCTGTCCGAACCCGCCGACTGGCGCACCGTGCTGCTGCTCGCCGGGGTCTTCCTCGCCACGGCCGTCCTCATCGAGCCGGTGGGCTTCCCCGTCGCCGGTGCCCTGCTGTTCTGGGGCGCCGCCCACGCCCTCGGCAGCCGGACGGTGCACCGCGACCCGCTGATCGCGGCCGTCCTGTCCCTGGCCACCTACGCCGTCTTCGACAAGCTGCTCGGAGTGCCGCTGCCCGGCGGCCCCCTGATGGGAGTGCTGTGACATGAACGCCTTCAGCTCCCTGATGGACGGCTTCGGCACCGCGCTCACCCCCGTCAACCTCCTGTGGGCCGCCGTCGGCGTGCTCCTCGGCACGGCCATCGGCGTCCTGCCCGGCATCGGGCCCGCGATGGCGGTGGCGCTGCTGCTCCCGGTGACGTACGGGCTCGAACCCACCGGCGCCTTCATCATGTTCGCGGGCATCTACTACGGCGCGATGTTCGGCGGCTCCACCACCTCCATCCTGCTGAACACGCCCGGCGAGAGCGCCGCCGTCGTCGCGGCCATCGAAGGCAACCCGATGGCCAGGGCGGGGCGCGGCGCCCAGGCACTCGCGGCCGCCGCCATCGGCCACTTCGCGGGCGGCGTGATCGGTACGGTCCTGCTCGTCGCGCTGGCCCCCGAGGTCGCCGACCTGGCCGTCGACATCGGCGCGCCCGACTACTTCGCCATCATGGTGCTCGCGTTCATCGCCGTGACGTCCGTCCTCGGCTCCTCCCGCATCCGCGGCCTCGCCTCCCTCCTCATCGGCCTCACCCTCGGCCTGGTCGGCCTCGACCAGATGACCGGACAGGAGCGCCTGACCTTCGGCTCGCTCCAACTCGCCGACGGCATCGACGTGGTGATCGTGGCCGTCGGCCTGTTCGCGATCGGCGAGGCGCTGTGGGTGGCCGCGCACCTGCGCCGCACCAGTGGGCAAGCCATCCCCGTCGGCCGCCCCTGGCTCGGCAGGCAGGACGTCCGGCGCACCTGGAAGTCCTGGCTGCGTGGCCCCCTCATCGGCTTCCCCTTCGGGGCGATCCCCGCGGGCGGCGCCGAGATCCCGACCTTCCTCTCCTACGTCACCGAGAAGCGCCTCTCCCGGCACAAGGACGAGTGGGGCAAGGGCGCCATCGAGGGCGTGGCGGGTCCGGAGGCCGCGTCCTCCGCGTCGGCCGCGGGCACCCTCGTGTCGATGCTGACGCTCGGACTGCCCACGACCGCCGTCGCCGCCGTGATGCTCGCCGCCTTCCAGCAGTACGGCATCCAGCCGGGCCCGCTGCTCTTCGAACGCGAGTCGGAGCTGGTGTGGGGCCTGATCGCGTCCCTGTTCGTCGGCATGGTGCTGCTGCTCGCCCTCAACCTGCCCCTCGCCCCGCTCTGGGCGAAGCTCCTGCGCGTCCCGCGCCCCTATCTCTACGCGGGCATCCTCTTCTTCGCGGCGGTCGGCGCGTACGCGGTCGGCGGCGAGGCGATCGACCTGGTGATCCTGCTGCTCATCGGCCTGCTCGGCTTCGGCATGCGGCGCTACGGACTGCCCGTCCTGCCCGCCGTCATCGGCGTCATCCTCGGACCGGGCGCCGAACAGCAACTGCGCCGCGCCCTCCAGATCAGCGACGGCAGCGTCAAAGGCCTGGTCGATACGCCGTTCTCGGTGTCCGTGTACGCCGTCGTCGCGCTGATCGTGCTCTGGCCACTGCTGCGGAAACTGGCGCGCGGCCTGCTGAGGTCCCGTCGTAGCGTGACGGGATGACACCCGGGACCTGCGCGGCGTACGAGATCCGCCTCGCCGAAGCCGCCGACGTGCCCGCCGTGCGGGCGGTCACCGACGCGGCGTACCACCGCTACATCGAGCGCATCGGCCGTGTGCCCGCCCCCATGGAGTCGGACCACGCCGGGAACGTGGCGGCGGGGCGGATGTACGTCACCGGACCCGCGCCGGGCACGGTCACCGGTCCGGTGGTCCTCGACGCCCACGAGGACCACCTCTGCCTGGACAACATCGCCGTCCACCCCGACGCGGCGGGACGCCTCACGCCCTGACGGCGACCGGCGAGCGGCCCGGGGGCGGACTCACTCGGTGGGCCACCACACACGCAGCACGTCTCTGCGGACCTCGGGCCGCTCACGGGACGGCCGACCCGAGTCCTCCCGGGCCTCCCGGTTCTCCCGCTCGCGGCGAACGGCGGACTTCGCGACGGTCTTGTGCACGGTCACTCGGCGCATACGGCCTCCCTGCCTGTTCGTCCTGCCGTACCCACGGAACGGCCCGGTGACACAAACCGGCGGGTCGGCTCCAGCGCACCTCCATCGGAACTCAGGCCTCCGGTCAGCGCCCGCGCGCCTCCGGCCGGGACTCAGACCTCCCGCTCCGGGCCGAGCCCGAGGCCCGCGCGCAGCCCCTCGGCCCCGGCGATCCGCTCCAGGGTGTCCAGGGCCGCACGGGCGGACCGCGCGGCGGCGGGATCCGTTGCGGGCAGGGAGCCGGCCGCGAACTCGTCCTCGTCAAGACGCAGGACCGTGGAGCCGTCCGCGGAGCACCACAGGTCGAGGTCCAGGTCCTCCACCGTCACCACGGCGTCCGTGCGCACGGCGGGCCGGGTCACGTCGCAGTACCAGCCCTTGAGGGTGCCGTCGGCGGCGTGGACCTCCTTGACCGCGTACCAGCGGTCGCGCCAGAAGTGCTCGACGAACACGTCGCCCGGCTCGAACCGGACGAAGCCGAAGTCCCGCACGCCCGCGCCCGCCCAGGGCGCCCGCACGGTGACACGGGTGCCGTCGTCAGCGAGCAGCCTCGCCGGGTAGCGGATCTTCGTGCGGCCCGCCTTGCGGAGGTGGACCTCCACGTCGGCCGGCTCAGCCGAGGGTGCGGACATGACGTACCTCCGTGTCGCAGATCTCGTAGCCGAACCACTTGTTGATCGCGAGCATCGGGCCGTTCCCCGCGTCGTTGCCGGTGAACGCCGCCGTGCGGCCCGCGGCCCGGGCGCGGTGCAGCGAGTCGTTCTTGGCGAGCTTGGCGAGGCCGCGGCCGCGGTGGGCGCGCGCCGTGCCGGTCATGCCGCTGACGTAGCGGGACGCGCCGTCCGTGCGGGCCAGGGTGAACGCCGCGGGGCGCCCCTCGACGAGCACGACGGTCGTCAGCTCGCGGTCGACGAGGGGATGTTGCCAGGTCTCTGCCAGCCAGTGCTCGTAGTCCGTGAACTCGGCCGCCACATCGCCCGGTTCGTCCGCGACGGTCTCCGCGTCGAGCGCGAACAGGGGGCGCGGGTCGGCCGCGAAGTCGGCGCCCGTGCGCAGCTCCACACCGGCCGGGAGAGGCTGCCGGGGCGGCAGTCCGCCGGCGGCCAGGTCCAGCCTGAGGAAGTGCGCGGACCGGCTCGCGCGGTAGCCGCGGCGGGCGGCGAACGCCAGGTTCCGCGGGGCGTCCAGGACCCAGGAGTACACCGCCGTCGCGCCCTTGCCCGCCAGGTGCTCCTCCGCCGTGCGCACGAGCAGCGAGCCCGCGCCACGGCCGCGGTGCTCCGGGTGGACGTAGACGTTCGCGAAGCCCTGCCCCGGCTCGGGGCTGTCGTACGCGATGCCGACCTGCGCGGTGCCGACCGGTTCGCCGCCGGACTCCGCGAGCAACTGGAGGTAGTGCGCGTCCGGATGGGCGTGCTCCGCGTCGAACGCCACCGAGGCGGACGTGGCCAGCATGGCGGGCAGGCAGGCGCGGCGGATCGCGGCGAACGCGGTGGTGTCCGCGGGGTCTGCTGGGCGCAGGGCACGGACCAGGACTTCTGTCATGGTCCGGACCGTACGCGGGCGCGCTCGGGGGGCGCCTCTCCTTTTTCGCCCGCGGGGTACGGGACAATCGCCGGGTGACGTTGACGATCGTGCTGGACGAGGGTGCGGAGGGGCGGGCCGTGGCCGCGCCCTACGAACAGGTGCGGGAGCAGATCGCCGCGCAGGCGCGGAGCGGGAGTCTGCCCGTGGGCTACAAGTTGCCCACGGTGCGGGGGCTCGCCCAGACGCTGGGGCTCGCCGCCAATACCGTCGCCAAGGCGTACCGGGCCCTGGAGGAGGACGGGGTCATCGAGACGCGGGGGCGGAACGGGACGTTCGTGGCCGCGGCGGGGGACGCCGCGGCCCGGGGCGCCGCCGACGCCGCGCAGGCCTACGCCGAACGGGCCCACCGCCTCGGCCTCACCGAGGAGGCCGCCTTGGCCGCGGCCCGGGACGCCCTGCGCGCGGCATACGGGAGCTTCGCCCCGTAAGGGGCGCGGGGAACCGCGCGCCAAGCCCCCGCCAACGCGCAGGCAACACACACGGGGCTTCGCCCCCGGCCCCCGTATCGGCGCTCCGCGCCTCGTCCTCAAACGCCGGACGGGCTGGATTTTCGGTACCGCAGGCAACACCCACGGGGCTTCGCCCCGCTACAGGTACAGACCCCCGTCGGCCCCGTCCCGGGCGGACGGAAGGGACGTGGGGGAGGACCCCCGCCGGAGGGCGTACAGCTCGGCCAAGGTCGCGCCCTCGCGAGAAAGCCCCTCCGTGGTGCCGAGCCACTCGGCGGACTCCGAGGGCGTGAGCGGCCCCACCTCGATACGGGCGAGACACCGCCCGGGCCGCACCACCGCCGGGTGCAACCGCTCCAGGTCCTCGTTGGTGGTGACACCGACGAGGACATTGCGGCCCTGCCCGAGCAACCCGTCCGTGAGGTTGAGCAGCCGGGAGAGCGCCTGCCCCGCGGTGTGCTTGGCCTCACCGCGGATCAACTCGTCGCAGTCCTCGAGGAGCAGCAGCCGCCAGCGGCCCTTCGCGGTGCCGTCGTCCTCGCCGATGGCGATGTCCATGAGATAGCCGACGTCGGTGAACAGGCGCTCGGGGTCCAGGACGCAGTCCACCTGGCACCAGTCGCGCCAGGACCGGGCGAGCGTGCGCAGCGCGGACGTCTTGCCGGTGCCCGGCGGGCCGTGGAGCAGCAGCAGCCGACCCGAGATGTCCTCCGGCGTGGTCTTCATCAGCTTGTCCATGGCGCCCGCCACCGGCGCGGTGTAGTTCTCCCGCACCTCCTCCCACGTGCCCGCGGAGATCTGCCGCGTCGTGCGGTGCGGACCGCGCCGCGGCGACACGTACCAGAACCCCATGGTCACGTTCTCCGGCTGCGGCTCGGGCTCGTCCTGCGCCCCGTCCGTGGCCTCCTTCAGGATCTTCTCGGCGAGCTCGGCGCTCGCGGCCGTCACCGTGACGTCCGCGCCGCGGTTCCAGCGGGACACGAGCAGCGTCCAGCCGTCGCCCTGGGCGAGGGTGGCGCTGCGGTCGTCGTCACGGGCGGCCCGCAACACCGTCGCCCCCGCCGGGAGCAGCGCGGATCCCGGCTTGACGCGGTCGATGTTGGCGCTGTGCGAGTACGGCTGCTCGCCCGTCGCGAAGCGGCCGAGGAACAGCGCGTCCACGACGTCCGCCGGGGAGTCGCTGTCGTCGACGTTGAGCCGGATCGGCAAGGCGTCCTGAGGGTTCGCAGACATGCCGCCATGATCCGTCACGCATGCGCCCTCGTGCACGCGGTTTCCCCAGTGCGCTGCCGCGTACCGGCGCGCGCGCCGCACCGGGGCGGATGTCCGGAACCCGTGCCCTCACCCGTGCCGGGCGTGTCGGGTGGAACCGGCCCCAGCGCGCAGGCACGCCGCTACCCTGGCCCTTGATGCGACGGCATGCGTGGAGTTCGGACGAGCGGCGGTGGCGTCTCGCCGCCCTCATCGGTATTGGTCTGGCCGCCCTGGCCCTGGTCGTGACCGTGCTCAACGTCCCCGAGCAGAACCGGGGCAGCACGGCCGGCACCACCCCGGACGGCGACAAGGTGCACGGCACCCCCGCCGTGCCTCCCGGCGCCCCGGCCCCGGAGGTCGGCTTCGGCTTCACGCACACGCAGTACAGCGCCGACGACGGCGACGACGCGGCGGTCGGCCGCGCCAAGCGCCTCCTCGCGGACCAGCGGCGCCCACTGCCGCAGATCCAGCACCTGATGGGCTGGGGTGCGGGCAACCCCGAGCCGGTCAAGGGGCGTTACGACTTCGAGGCCATGGACCAGCGCATCGACTTCATCCGGGCCACCAAGGGCGCGCCGGTCGTGACGCTGTGCTGCGCCCCGGACTGGATGAAGGGCGGCGAACCGGGCTCCGACAACACGGACTGGAGCCAGGAGTCCCTGGAGACCGCGCCCCGCCCCGAGCACTTCGACGACTTCGCCGCCCTGGCCGCGACCGTCGCGAAGCGCTACCCCGACGTACGGCACTTCCTCGTCTGGAACGAGTTCAAGGGCTTCTGGAACACCCCCGAGAAACGCTGGGACTACGAGGGCTACACCGAGTTCTACAACCTGGTGTACAAGGCCCTGAAGGAGGTCGACAAGGACATCAAGGTGGGCGGCCCCTACCTCGTGATGGACAGCGTCCACCCCCGCCAGACCGAGAACGCCTCGGACGTCAAGGGCCCCTGGGGCCGCCTCGACAAGCCGTCCGTCGAGGCGTTCGACTACTGGAACAAGCACAAGGCGGGCGCCGACTTCGTGGTCGTGGACGGGGCCACGTACACCGTCGACGACGAACTCCATCCCGACGAGTTCGGGGCCACGGACAAGTTCACCGCCGTCGGCCGCTGGGTGCGCGAGCGCACCGGAGGGCTGCCGCTGTGGTGGGCCGAGTACTACGTGGAGCTGGGCGACAGCGAGGACAACCGCGACGACTGGAGCGAGCCGCGCCGTGTCGCCGTGCACGCCTCGGGCCTGATGGCGATGGCCCGCGGCGGTGCGACCAGCGGCTTCTACTGGAACCCGCAGAAACGGGGCGAGAAGTGCGCGGGCTGTCTGTGGAGCGCGACCCAGCTCCCCGACGGCGGCCGCGAACTGCCCATGCTGCGGACGCTCGCCCGCTTCTCCGCCGCCTTCCCGCCCGGCACCCGCTACGAGAAGGTGTCCGTCGCGGGCGACGCGTCGAACGTCCGCGTCCTCGCCGACGACGAGACGGTCCTGGTGGTGAACACCCAGGACCGCGAGATCAGCGCCGAGGTCGACGGCGAACGGTTCGCCATGGCCGCGTACGAGGTGAAGTGGCTCACCCGCTGAGTCGCCGCACCGGGTGAGCCACATCCGTACGAGCCCTCCAGGGGCCGGGCCGCCGCTACGCCATCGTCAGGAACCGCTGTATCAGCGACGCGAGGAACACCGCGAGCAGCGGCAGCGAGAACCAGAAGCTGCTCTGCAACCAGCGCTGCTGCCCCACGCTGGGCGCCGCCGCCACCCTGACGACCTCCCGCACCGCGAGGAGCGCGATCAGCGCGAGCACGGCGAGGGCACCCACCACCGACCACGGAGTCCAGGTCACCTTCGGTCCGACCGCACCCGGTTCGGCCTTCACGACGGGGGTGTCGGGCTGTGCGCGCAGCGCGTACAGCATCGCGTCGGCGTTGCCGTACACCTTCTTCAGCTCCGCGCGCTTGTCGAGGGAGCGGGCGAGACGGGTGTCCCAGTTCTCCGGATAGCCCGTGTCCATCTGGAGATAGACGGTCTGACTGCGGTTGATCATGAGGTACGAGTTCGGGCCCGCGTCCTTGAGCGCCTTCACCAGGCCCGACACCAGGGCCGGGTCCACGGGCGCCAGGGTGGGCACGTACTCGACCTTCTCGGCGTCCTGTCTGCCCCAGGGGATCGCGGGCGTGACGTTGTTGACGGTGTCGTTGCTCATCCACAGCAGCCGTACCGTCGGGTCGTCGTGCGCGTACACGTACTCCATGGCGGCGACCTCGCCGGTCCTGATCCGCTCGAAGGGCTCGTTGCCCCAGCGCGCTACGAGGAAGCCGCCCACGAGGACGAGTCCGGCGAGCAGCGCGGCCAGCGGTGCGTGGCTCCTCCTGTCGCGGTCGCGCTCCTCGGCCGTGACACCCGTACGCGGGAACAGCGCGAGCCCGGCGAGCAGCGCGGCACCCGGCAGCGCGAACATGAACACGCGCAGCGCCATCTCGCCGCCGTAGCTCTGCATGCCGAAGCCGAGGAACGGCACGAAGGCGAGGACGACGAGGGACACCTCGCGGTACTTGTACCTGCGCCTGCGCCACCAGCCGAAGCAGGCGAGCGCCAGCACCGAACCCGCGAGCGCCACCCGCACGTACAGGACCAGCTTGTGCGTCTCGCTGCCGCCCTCGATGCGCCCCGACACCGACGACGACACATTGGAGCCGACCCCGCCGACCCCGCCGAACAGTTCGCTGAAGTGCCCCGACCAGTAGGGCTCCGCGAAGAAGCCCAGCCACACGGCGACCAGGACACCGCACAGCAGCGGCATGCCGCGCAGCTCGCAGCGGCGCACCAGGACCAGGACCGTCAGGACGCCGAGCATCACGAACGGCGTCAGCTGGTGCGCGGGCACCGTGCCCGCGAACAGGCCCATCAGGACGAGAAGGAGCACCGCCTGCTGGCGGCGGTCGGTGGGCTCGACCTCGGCCTCGCCGGGCCGCCGCTTCGTCCACACCACGCGCGGCGCGCGGAACCACACGAGCAGGACGGCCACGAAGGCGATGTACAGGAGGTACGTGAACCCCTGCGGCGAGAAGTAGTCCTGGCCGACCCAACCGCTGAGGACGAAGATCCACAGTCCTGCCCACTTGGCGCGCCAGCCCGCCCGCAGGGAGCGGGTGAGCAGCAGCATCGGTACCAGGTAGAGCAGTTGGATCGCCGTCGGCCACCAGCGGATGACCTCGGTCATGTCCGAGACGCCGCACGCCTTCGCGAGGAACGTGGCGGCGGCGAAGAAGCCGGGCCAGCTCCAGCGCGCGTCCAGGTCGGGCACCGCGGTGCCGGTCCTGTCGATGTACTCGAGGAAGCCCAGGTGCTGCCAGGCCGTCGCGAACCGCGGCTCCGTCTCGATGACGGCAGGCAGCGCGTGCAGGGACACGACCGTGGCGACCAGGGTCAGCAGGAGCAGCCGCCGGTGCGGGCGCTCCTGCCACAGCAGTGTCGCGAACACGCCCACCAGGAGCGCGGCCCCGAGGAGCGTGGGCAGCGGCAGCACGGAGACGAGGCCGAGCCCGCCCATGCGGTCCAGGTCCCGCTCGCCGAGCCCGGACACCGGCAGCCAGTACAGGCCGAGGGCCGCGACGAGGAGCGCGCCGAGGAGGAGGGGGCGACGCCGTGCCGCCCGGTCCGCTCCCGGACCCGGCGCGACACCCGCCAGGGGTGGGGACGCGGCGGCCGGGGTGGCGGGGGCCGCGGGGGTCTTCTGCGCTGCCGGGGGTGGGGCGGAGGCCGCCGGTGCGGGTTCGGCCCGGCGGGTGCCGAGTGCTTGCGGGGGCACGGCGGCCGGCGGAGCCATCGGGTTCACCACGGTCGGCCAGGGTTCCTTGACCTTGGGCTTCGCGGCACCCGACCCGTTCAGGTCGTGCAGGCTGTCCAGGCCGTCCAGGTGGTCGAGGCCGTTCAGGTCGTGCAGGTCGTGCAGGTTGCCGAGGCCGTTTGCGTCGCGCGGGTCGTTCAGGCGGTCGAGGCCGTTCACGTCGCTTCGGCCGTCCAGACCGTCGAGGCCGTTCACGTCGCTCAGGCTGTCCAGGTGGTCGAGGTCGTTCACGTCGCGCAGGCCGTTCCCCTCGCTCACGCCGTCCGGCGCGTCCGGCACGGCAGGCGTGCTGGGTCCGTCCCCCGCTCCTTCCGCTGCTGCTCCGGTCGCTTCGGCCGCGTCTGCCGGTGCCGCGTCAGCGGGTGCTGCGTCTGCCGGTGCCGCGTCAGCCGCTGCTCGGGCTGTCCCGTCTGCCTCGTCCTGAACGTCGGCCTCTGCGGGCCCGGCGCCCGCCTTGCTGAGCACCACCCCGCGCTTGCCGGGCCGGGCGGCGGGCGGCGCGTCCTCGGCTGCCGCCTCGTCCGCCGGCGTCGTGAGCGCCGACCTGACCGCCCACGTCGGCAGGTGTCCTGTCATCGAGCTGTCCCCCTTGCCCGCTCCCGCGGGCCCCCGTGCCGTCAGGCCCGGACGTACGTCCGGACGCCGCTCCTGGTGGTCCAGGTCGATCTGGACCGCCAGTTGCAGTGTGTCGGAGTCCAGGGACTCGCGCAGCGCCCACGCGGGACCGTGCCGCCGCCGGTCCGGGGACCGCGGGTGCGCCTGACCGGCCGCGGCGGGCGCCGTGCGCGGCGCGGGGGAGCCCGGGGTGCCGAGATCCGCCAGGTCGCCGTCCGGCGCCGCGCGCTCGCCCGGTGCCGCCCGCGTGATCGCGTACAGCTTGGGCGCCGCGATCGCCACGATCAGCGCCAGGCTGGAGATCTCCGCGACACCCGCCCCCGTCAGCCCCATCCGCGGAAGCAGCAGCAGCGTCAGACCGAGCACCAGGACGCACAGCAGGCCCTGTAGCCAGGCGAGTCCGGAGGTACGGCTCTGGGCGCGCAGGACGGCGAAGTACGTCTCCATGACGACCCGCAGCGCCGCGCCCACCGCGAACCAGCGCAGCAGCGGTGTCGCCGCCTCCGAGTAGCCGGAGCCGAAGACGTGCAGGATGTACGGGGCGCCGACGAAGAGGATCGCGCACACCGGAAGCATGATCCGCGCCATCCGGCGCAGCGCGGCCCGGGTGTTGGCGGCGAGCCGGGCCGGGTCGTGGGCGCCCTCCACGGTCAGGGACGCGCCCATGTTGATGGCGAGCAGGTTCGTGGTGCCGCCGATGGTCGTCGCGATGTAGAAGTACGCGTTGTCCTCGGAGCTGACCTGCGCGGCCACGATCACCGGTACGAGGTACACCACGGCCAGCGAGCACAGCGAACCGGTGTAGTCGCCCGCGAGGAAGCGCCCCATCTCCCGCACCGAGGGCGGCCGTGTGCGCCCCTCGGTGGCCTCGACATGGCGCGGCACGAGCCGCCGGAACACCAGCCAGCCGAGCGGTATCACCGAGAAGGCGATCGCCGCCACCCACGACACGAAGACCCCGGCCGTCGGAACGGCCGCCGCGACGACGATCAGGAGCCCCAGCTTCACGACGGAGAACACCGTGTTGCCCACCGGCACCCACAGCGCGTTGCGCAGCCCGGTGAGCACGCCGTCCTGGAGCGTCAGGAGCGACCACGCGATCACCGCGGCGACGAAGGCGAGACCGGCGAGCGGGCCGTGCAGGAAGCGGTAGGACGGCCCCCACAGGTCCAGGGTGAACAGGAAGACGAGGGCCGCGAGGCCGACGACGACGGAACTTCCCGCGTAGGTGCGGAAGATGAGCTTCCCCGTCGCGCGGCCCGCCACCGGGATGAAGCGGGCGAGCGCGCCCATGAGGGTGACGGCGGTGATGCCCGCGAGCAGCTTCATCGCCGCGATGGCCGCCGAGCCCTGGCCGACCGCCGACTCCGAGTAGTAACGGGCGGCGGCCAGCCAGAAGCCGAGGCCGAGCAGGCCGGAGATGCCCGTGTTCAGCATGAGCGCGTAGGCGTTGCGGAAGAGCGGGGTGCTGCCCCCGCCCTTCCGCGCTCCCGGCAGCCGCAGGCGTCGCGGCCTGCCGGGTGGCGGTGGCGCCCCGCCGCTTTGCGCCTCGGTTCCTGTGACCTCTGCCGCTGCGGTGGTCTTCGTGTCAGACACGGGCGCGAGCTGCCTTCCGGCGGGCTTGTCGGGCTCTGCGGACGATGGCGTACCCCTTGCTGAGCACCCGGTCCCTGGCGAAGCACCGGGTGAGCGAACGGCCGAGCAGCAGGCGCTCGAACTCCTCGACGTCCGTGCTGCGCCGCACCGTCACCCGGCGCAGCGCGTACGGGCCCTGACGGCGCCGGGCCAGGGCGTTGCCCACGGCGAGCGACTGCCCGAACCCGGCACCCCGCACCGCACTCCGCACCCGGCGGCACGAGTAGCCGTAGGGGTAGGCGAACGACACGGGCGGCGTGCCCAGCTCGTCGGCGAGGATCTCACGACAGCGCACCAGCTCGAACCAGAGGGCGTCGTCACTGAGTTGGTCGAGCTGCGGATGCGTGTGGCTGTGACCGCCGATCTCCGCGCCCGCCGCGGCCAGATCGCGCACCTGGTCCCAGTCGAGCATGGTGTCGAGGCCGCCCCCGTTGTCGTGCTGCCCGCGCACCCAGGCCGTCGCGACGAACAGCGTCGAGGCGTAGCCGTGCCGGGCGAGGGCCGGGAGCGCGTGCCGGTGCACGCCCTCGTAACCGTCGTCGAAGGTGATCAGGACCGGGCGGGTGGGCAGCGGCCGGCCCGGGTTGCGCCAGTGCGCGGCCAGCTGGGCGGTGGTGAGCGGGGTGCAGCCGAGCGCGCGGACGACCTCCATCTGCTCGGCGAACGCCTCGGGCGCGACGGACAGGTCGTGCGTGGCCTCGTTCGGCCGGCGCGCGACCGAGTGGTACATCAGGATCGGTATGCCGGAGGTTCTCATGCGGCGGCCTCCCCGCCCCCCGAGCCCTTCGCACCCTCCGAGCCCTTCCGGTCCTCTGTGCCCCCGGCGCCGTTCGGGTCCGCAGGGCCCCCGGGCGGCGCCCCCGCGGACCCCGCACCGGCGATGTCCACGATCGAGAACGTCGCGCCCGACCGCCGCGCCCGCGCGCTCCCGACGACGTACCCGACCGCGGCCGCGGCCACGCCCGCCACGATGGCGCCCGCGCGCCCGGCGCCGCCGGGACGGGCCAGGAGCGCGTCCCGCAGCCCGCGGCCGACACCGGCGGGCAGCACCCGGGTCGCGTAGCGCCGCTCCGACTCGAGCCCCTTGTCCGCTCCCACACTGCGTGCCACCAGGGCCTTGGAGAGGCCTTCGGCGTACGCACGGGTACGGAAGTAGGCGAAGCGTTCCCTCGCGGGCGGCACCCGGTGGTGGATGACGGCGCGGTCGTCGATGAGCAGCACCGCGTCGGGCCGCGCGCGGGTGAGCCGGATGCACAGCTCCGTCTCCTCGCAGCCGAGGGGCAGTTTGTCGCCGTCACGGCCGATGCCGTTCGCGAAGCCGCCCGCGATGTCGAAGGCGGTGCGCCGGAAGGAGGCGTTGCCGCCGAGGACGTTGCGCACCCGCACCCGGCCCGTCGGATGGCCGCGGTACATGCACCCGACGACCCAGTCGAACTCCTCGGGGAACCAGCGGGGCCTGCGCCCGGAGGCCCAGGCGGGCAGGGTGCGCCCGCCGACCGCGAACACCTCGGGGTCGGTGTACCCCTCGGCGAAGCGGAGCAGCCAGTCCCGCTCGGCCACGGCGTCGTCGTCCAGGAAGGCGATGATCTCCCCGGTGGACTCCGCGATGCCGGTGTTGCGGCCCGCGGACAGGCCGCGGGGGCCCGCGTTGGCGAGCACCCGCACCTCTTCCGTTGCCTTGTACTCCCTGGTCAGACGGTCGAGCAGGGACGTGTTGTGGTCCACCACGAGCAGGGTCTCGTGGGCCTTGTGGGACTGCGCGCGCACCGAGGAGACCGCTGCGAGGATGTCCTCCCAGCGGTCCTCGGTGTACACGCAGACGACCACCGAGATGGAGGTCAAGAAGCTTCTCCCCGGTGTGGTCGGCCCGCGGCGCGCGCGCCCTGGCGCTGCGTGCGCCTGTTGGAGCGTTCGGTGAGGATCACCTTGAGGACCCGCAGGCCGTCGCGCACGGCGCTGAGGTTGCTCACGCCGTGGATGCGCAGGTACTCGTGGCTCGGGATCTCCTGCACCTTGAGTCCGGCCTTGACGACGCGGATGTTCATCAGCGTCTCCACCTCGAAGCCGGTGCAGTCGAGTTCGATCTTGTCGAGGCAGTGCCGCCAGAAGGCGTTGTAGCCGTAGCACAGGTCCGTGTAGCGGGCGCCGAACTTGGCGTTGACCACGGAGCACAGGACGTGGTTGCCGAGCTTGCGTATGAAGGTCATGTCGTCGGTGCCGCCACCGTTGGCGAAGCGGGAGCCCTTGGCGAAGTCGGCCCCGGAGACGAGCGCGGAGACATAGCTGACTATCTCGTGGCCGTCCGCCGAGCCGTCCGCGTCGACCATCACGATGATGTCGCCGGTGCAGGCCTCGAAGCCGGTGATGAGCGCGTCACCCTTGCCCTTGCCGAGCTGGCGCACCACCTTCACGTCCGGCCACAGCTCCCGGGCCACGGCCACCGTGTCGTCGGTGGAATTGCCGTCGACCAGGACGACTTCATGAACCCACGCGGGCAAGGTCTTGAACACGTAGGGAAGATTCTCCGCCTCGTTCATGGCGGGAATCACCACACTCACCGGTGGCGCAATGGCCAGGTGCGAGGAGACCGGTCGGTATTCCTGCTGACTGGGAATGGCGGGCAATCCGGCAATGGCCGGTTCTCCGGGCAGTGCGACCTTTTCGCAGCGCGCCGCCGTGCCGGCGGCCGGCTCGATCAAAGGATCTTGTCCCGGCCCGGCCGGGCGCACAACAGAACTCATGAGTCTGATCCCTCTCGTCCGGTGGACCGCCCGCCCCCGGGCGGTCCGGTTGTCGATCCGGTTCGAAAGGGGGGATTCTCACTGCGGCCATGCCGGAATCGATCTCCGGGTATGCCGAGTGAGCTGGCATAACTGCGCGGCACGTGTTCCGGCAAGAATTCGATCACCGGGCACGGGCACCCCCCTACCGCGCCCCGCGCCGGAACCATCGCGGTCTTGAGCCCTCCCCTAGACCGACAGCCGATGGACCGATGCGGGTTGATGTACGACGGTATTGATGCTTGCGACGGTATGGCAAGACCTGGAACGGGGTCTCGCGTTTCGGATATTTGACCGTCTCTTCAGACACTGAACACGTGTCCGGAACTCTATTTTTCGGTGCCGTTCCCTGGCGCTTCCTGTGCGCTTCCTACTCTTTCCGCTGCCAGGAACGGATCTTTCCCAGGCTCTTGAGCAGGTGGTCTGCCGGTCCGAACAATGCCGGACGCCCGACGACGGTGTTGCGCAGCGCGCGTGCCGGAGCGCGGCGCGCACGATGGCCGATAGCCATGGGGTGGCGCGACGCCACCCACCCCTCGGAGACGGTGAGCTCACGTGTCTTCAGCGAATCCTTGTACTGTTTCTGGCCCCGGCCCAGATCGAGGTGCGCGATGCCGTCGGCGGCGGCCGCCTCGGCCATGCGCAGATGGAGCAGCAGGCCCGGCGAGTGCCGGGCGAAGTCCGGGTCGTACGCGGGGAACCAGCTCACGAGCACCCGCTCGCTGCGCAGCCCGAAGTGCCCGGCGACCGGGGTGCCCCCGGCGTAGAGCATGGACAGCGTGCCGGCGAAGGTCTCGCGGCGGGTGTGGAACAACTGGTGCACCAGGCTGGTGATCCAGTCGTGGGCGAAGCGGTCGCTGCGGCCCGTCCTGCGGTACTGCGCCGACTTCCAGCCGAGCAGCGTGCGCAGCATCCTGGGGTCGCGCTCGTCGTGCGCGTAGCGCAGTTCGCCGTGGTCGCGGGTGAGCCTGCGGCCCTTGGCGAGGGTGGAGCGCAGGAACTTCGGCGAGCGGGCGCGCACCCGGTCGAGGTAGGCCTCGTACCCCTGGTCGAGGTCCATCACGGGGGACGGGAAGAAACCGGTCGCCCCGGTCTCGAAGGCGGTCTGGCCGGCCGTGAGGTGGTCGAACTCCCACAGCACCAGGCCGCAGCCGCGCAGGAGTTGGTGCGCGTCCCAGGTGTAACCCGGGCGGTGCAGCACGCCCTGGCAGTCGGACACGCCCAGGCCGACGGCCCGGCCCACGCCGGTTCTCGACCTCTGGAACGGGAGGTACGCGGCCGGCTCGCCGTCCTCCGTGACCACGGCGACGCGCACGTTCGTGCGGACGCGCCCCATGGCGAGCGTGAACTCCGGTGACAGGAAGGGGTTCGAGAGTCCGGGAGCGCCGTTCAGATGGGCCTTGGACTGCATGTCGGTCCATGCCACCCGGTCGGCGGCGCCGAGCTCGCCCGGGCGGTACACGGTGATGTCCACGTCACGCGGTCCGTCCACTCGGGGTGCGGTCGCGCCGTCGCCGCGCCAGGGCCGACAGGTAGGCGAGCGCGCTGACCACGCCGACCGCCACGACACCCCCGCGGACCGACCACACGTGCAGCGCCAGCATGGCCTGGGCGACGAACAGATTGACCACGACCGCCCCGGAGGCGCAGGCCACGGCGCGGCCCCGGATGTCCAGCCCCCGCAGCCAGGGCGACAGGGCGAAGCCCGGCGCCCCGAGGAGGAAGAAGAGGACGAACGGGCCGCGCAGCGGTGAGGAGAGGTCGAGCAGTGCGAAGCCTGCCCCCACGCATCCGGCGGCCACGCCCACGCCCGCGAGGAGCGGTGCGTGGTCGGCGTGCTGCCCGTATCGCGCGTTCCTGATTCTGATGCTCTGCATGGGCGAATTTGCCCCCCAAAACGCCGGATGCCGGGCTTCAATGTGACCCAGTCCCCGGCGGCCCGTCAAGATGCGGAGGGTGTGTGCAGATGTTCGTTGTCGGACGGTGGTCCGGTCGGTGAACTCCTCTGGTGGGCAGAGGAATTACTGAAGAATTGATTGACATGGACACTACCCGGGGTTCGGGGTGCGTGCTACCACTGTCGAGGCAGAAATCCTGCTAAGGGAGGTTCCATGAGATTGTCCCGCTTCACGGCTTATGCTTCCTCACTTCTCCTGGCCGCCGCGAGCACCCTCACCGGGGTGGCCGCGGCGCACGCGGATTCCGGCGACAAGAAGGCCGCGGCACCCGCCTATGTGGCCCTCGGTGACTCCTACTCCTCCGGCCTCGGCGCCGGCAGCTACGACAGCGCCAGCGGCTCCTGCAAACGCAGCACCCGCGCCTACCCGGCCCTGTGGGCCGCCCAGAACGGACCCGCGAGCTTCAGCTTCACCGCGTGTTCCGGCGCGCGCACCGGCGACGTCCTCTCCGGCCAGCTCGGCCCGCTGAACTCCGGCACCGGCCTGGTGTCCATCAGTGTCGGCGGCAACGACGCGGGCTTCGCCGACGTGATGACGACCTGTGTGCTCCAGTCCGAGTCCGCCTGCGTCAACCGCGTCAACCAGGCCAAGGCGTACGTCGATTCGACCCTGCCCGGCCAGCTCGACCGGGTCTACTCGGCGATCGAGAGCAGGGCGCCGTCCGCGCGCGTGGTGGTGCTCGGCTACCCGCGCTTCTACAAGCTGGGGGGCAGCTGCCTCGCCGGCCTGAGCGAGGGGGAGCGCCGCGCCATCAACGGCGCCGCGGACCACCTCAACACCGCGACCGCCAAGCGCGCCGCCGACCACGGCTTCACCTTCGGCGACGTCACCCCGACCTTCTCCGGGCACGAGATCTGCTCCGGCGACTCCTGGCTGCACAGCCTCAACCTGGGCAACATCGGCGAGTCCTACCACCCCACGGCCGCGGGTCAGTCCGGCGGCTACCTCCCCGTGCTGCGCGGGGCCGCCTCCTGACGGGGCGTCACTGGTCGTAGGGCGATGAGGAGCCCCCGCCGATCGTGGGCTCCTCCTCGTCCTCGCAGGTCACGGCGTAGCCGACGGAGTTCGACGTGACGTTCGCGGGGCTGCGGACCTCGATGTGGACCGTGCCCGGGTGCGTGCCCGGATCCGTCCTGGAGGGCACCACCACATGCTGCGCCTCCTTGTTCCTGCCGCCCCCCGCGAGGAACGGCAGGGACTTCCACCCCGCATCGCCCGGCCCGCCCGCGGTGGTGACCCAGCGGTACTGCACCGCCACGGGCACCCGCCCCACCGTGAACCGGGCCGTGAACGACGGCGCCTCGGCGGACGGCACCGGGCACGGGCCGGTGTACGAGGTGCGGTGACCGGTGACGGTGACGTGCACGGACTGGGGGGTGTTGTCGCCCCCGCCCCCGCCGCCGTTCCCTCCGCTTCCGTTCCCGCCGCCGTTCTTGCCGCCGGTGGAGCCGCCGCCCGTCGAACCGCCGTCCGTGCCGCCGCTGTCGCCGCTCCCGCCGCCGTTCCGGCCGTCGTCGGTGCCGGAGCCGCCGTCTCCGCCGCTGCTTGTGCCCGGGGCGTCGCCACCGGTGTTCCCGGCGCCGCTCTCGTCGCTGGTCCCGTTGCCGCCTTCGCCGCCGGAGTCGTCGTTCACCAGGGCGTACGTGATGCCGCCGATGGCCAGGGCCAGGACGGTGAAGGCCGCGATCAGGGCCGTGCGGACGCGACGCTCGCGGGGTCCTGACGTAGTGGTCGTGGCGGTGCCGGGGGTGGGCGCCGCGCCGGTCGGGGCGGCGGAGCGCGGGCCCACGGGCGGGAGCGGAGGAGCGGGGTGAGGGGGGTCGGGCTGCCGGTGGGCGGTGACGGTCGGCTGGTAGGGGGGTGACGAGGGCGACTCGGCGCGCGGGGTGTGCCCCTCGGCCACCAGGCGCAGATCGCGTTCGGTGTCCGCCGCGAGCGAGCGCTCCGCCGGGTCCTTGCGCAGCAGCCCCTCGATCACGGGCGCCAGCACTCCCGCGCCGCGCGGCGGCGGCAGCTCCTCGTCGACGACGGCGCGCAGGGTGCTCAGCGGGGTGTTCTGCCGGAACGGCGAGACGCCCTCCACGGCCGCGTACAGGAGCACGCCGAGGGACCACAGGTCGGACTCGGGCCCCGGACGGCGCCCCATCGCCCGCTCCGGGGCGAGGAACTCGGGCGAGCCGACGACCTCGCCGGTCATGGTGAGGGCGGAGCTGCCCTCCACCGTCGCGATCCCGAAGTCCGTGAGCACCACACGGCCGTCGTTGGCCAGGAGTACGTTGCCCGGCTTGACGTCCCGGTGCAGCACCCCCGCGCCGTGCGCCGCACGCAGGGCCGCGAGGACCTCCGCGCCGATGTGCGCGGCCCGCCGCGGGGGCATCGGGCCCTCGGACTCCAGGGCGTCCGACAGGGAGAGGCCGCGCACCAGCTCCATCACGATCCAGGGCCGGTCCTCGTCCATGGCGACGTCGTACACCGTCACCACGTTGCGGTGCGGGATACGGGCGGCGGCCCAGGCCTCGCGCTCCAGACGGGCGTAGAGCCGCTCGACCTCACCGGCGGGCAGGCCCGCGGGCGCGCGGACCTCCTTGACGGCGACCTCGCGGCCGAGGACGTCGTCCCTGGCGCGCCACACGGTGCCCATGCCGCCCTCGCCGAGCGGGGCGAGGAGGCGGTAGCGCCCCGCGATCACTCGTGCTCCGTCGGTCACGACGCCCCCCTCCGCGGCCGTGCGATTCTCCACAAAAGTAGCTCAACCGAGCGTGGTTGCAGCCCCCTTGCGCACCGATCCGCCCCCCTCAGTCCCCCCGGGGGCGCCCCGGAGCGTGGCCACGCGCCGGTCCTTGCCGCGCTCGCCGCTCCCGCCGCCGTGCTCGCCCTGGTCGCTACCGCTCTGCTCGCTTTCGCCCTGGTCCGAGCCGACGGGCGCCTCGACGAGGAGAAGGCTGCCGGGCGTGAGATCGCCCACGTCCTCACCGCGCCCGACACCCGCGCGGTCTCGGGGTCCTCGCCTCCCGGGAGCGACGACAGGCCGTGGTGACCGCCGCCGGGCCCGACGGGCGCTCGGGGGCCGGGCGCAACAGCTGTGGGTGACACGCACCGGGGTGCCGCCCCGCTCCCTCGGCCTCCCCGACGGCGAAACGCCCGTCGTCGCGCGTGAACTCCGCACCGGCGCGGGATCACTCGCTGTGACCGTCGAACCGGCCGCTGCCCCGTCGCGGCCCGCGTCCTCGCCGGTTGTCCAACTCGCCCTGAAATCAGTTGGATTCGGAGAGTAATCGTCAACCTCCTTGCGGGGTAGGTGAATCCTGCGACCGGGATACACGAGTGTCATGCTGGGGCGATAGGGTTAACCTGCCCTGGGCCGGGTGCCCTCGTACGGGTGGGGAGTGACATGGAACAGATAACAGTGCGCAGCAGGGCGAGGGTCCCTGCGATCACTTGTGGGAGCGGCGCGAGCAGTTCGCGCCTCGACCGTCATCTCTCGGTGCTGGGCGGCCCCGCCGTCCCGCAGCGCGAGGCGGCCGAGGCGACGCTGCTGATGCGCGAGCTCACCTCGCGTGACGTCGCGCACGACCGCAGCGGCGGGAGGCGTGCTCGGGTACGCCGGGTCTCGCTGTTCGCACCGCTGCGCAGGTTGCGGCGTTCGCTGTTCGGCAACCACTAGTTTCCGGCGTGGGCGCCGTCGGCATCGGGCCGTGGCGTCCCGCCGCCCCTTCCCCGCTCCTCCTCGGCGTGGGCGCCGCCCGCACCGGGCCCTGGCGCCCCGCCGTCCCCTTTTCCCACCGTCCGCCCTTCTCCCCGGGCGGCCCCCACGGACCGTAGACGCACCCGGCCCGCTCTCCCCGGCTGAGCCCCGACCGCCACGTGTCCTTCCGACGGGACGGGACGCCGCCGCTCCCGTCGGCGCACTCACAGCAGCGCGAACTGTCCCCCCGGCCCCTCCTCGTGATGGTCGAGGACGGACGCGGGACGCCGTGCCCGCTCCGGGGCGGGCAGCACCCCGGCGGCCCGCAGCTCCGCACCGGTGATCAGGTCGCCGTCCCCCACGGTGAACGGCTCCTCCTCGGCGAGGAGCGCGAGGACGGTGATCAGCTCCAGGAGCTGGGACGTCCAGGCCTGGGGCCAGACGGCGGGGCGGACGGCCTCCAGGGTGCCCGGCTCCGCGGCGGCCGCGCGCCGGTCGAACCACAGCTGGAGCACCCGCACCCCGCTCACCCGGAAGTCCCAGGCCCCCGCGGGCACCGGCGAGACGACCCCGCCCCCGCCCACCAGGAGGGCCTCGTCGTCGGGTGCGTACGCGAGCGCCTCGGGCCGCGCGGGCAGCGGCGAGCGTACGTAGGGCCGCCGCCCGCCCGGCAGCCTGGGCCGCTCCCCGCCCGCGCCGCGAAGGTGCAGCCACCGAAGGCGCCGCCCCGCGGCCAGCCCCCGCGCCCACGTCCCGGCATCGGCGGGCAGCGGCACCGCGCAGCCGGCCGCCGAGGCCCGCGCGGCGGCGAGGACCCACGCGAGGACGTCCGCTGCGGTGACGTCGGTGCCGTACGCGGAGGCGAGGAACGGCAGCAGGCCGGGGGCCAGGTTGGGTTCGACGCCGCCGGGCCGCCGGAACAGGGGGCGGATCCGGCCGGGCCGCCCCGCCGGTGAGCGTCCGTCGGGGAGCACGGTGGACGCCAGGACCGGGGGGCCCGGGGAGCCCGCGCCGGTGTCGGTGACGTACCCCTGCTCGGTCAGGAACACCTGCCCCTCACCGCGGACCCGCCACAGCTCGGGCCGTGCCGCGTCGATGAGCCGGTGGTCGGGAATGAGCCACTGCTCGTCGAAGGGCCCGTGCAGCACCCGGACGGGCTCGGGACACGGCCCCGCCGCGCGGGCGAGCCGCTCCGTGGCGCCGTCGAAGCCCGGCAGCTGCGCGACGGCCGTGTGCAGGGTCCGCGCCCGGGTGGGCCCGAACAGGGCCTCGCGGTCGGCGCCCTCGGCACGGACGAACGCGTCCCACCGTGCCTTCAGGGACGCGGCGTCGGGCCCCATCGGCCACCCGCGCCCCGGCCTGAGCGGCGCGACGGACCACGGCATGAGATCCGCGAGCAGCGGCGCTTCGTCGTGCGTCACGCCCGGCATCGTACGACGGCCCGCCGGAGCGCCATCAGGTCGCGTCCAGCGTGACCGTGAAGGAGAACCGGTCACCCCGGTAGTGGATCCGCACCACGTCCAGGGCCCGCCCCCGATCGTCGTAGGTGATGCCGGTGTAGTGCAGGATCGGGCTCAGGAGCGGCACTTGGAGGAGGCGGGCCGTCTCCGGGTCGGCGAGGCGGGCCTCCACCGTGTCGGTGATGCGGGAGATCTCCACGCCCACCACGTCCCGCAGGACCTTGGTCATCGGCCACCGCTCGAGGTCGGCGGGATCGACGCGCTCCGCGAGGTCGAGGCGGATGTGGTTGCGGGCGTGGTTGGTGGGCTCGCCCGTCTTGGCGTCGCTCCGCAGGCGGTGGTACGTGGCGACCCGGTCCACGTCCGGGAAGTACTCGGCGAGTTCGGCGGGCACCGGCTCCTGCCCGTGGGACAGGAGCGCGGTGTCCATGCCGGACTGCTGGGCCACGATCGCGTCGACGGAACCCAGCAGCCGCACCGGCGACCCGCGCTGCACCCCGGGCTCGATGAACGTGCCCCGCCTGCGGTGCCTGCTGATCAGGCCCTCGTCCTCCAGCTCCTTGAGCGCCTGCCGCATGGTGAGCACACTGACGCCGTAGTGCCCCGCGAGCTGCTCCTCGGTGGGCAGGCGCAGCGGGGCATCCGGCGCCCGGCCGAGTATCGAGGCGCGCAGCGACTGCGACACCTGATACCACAGCGGCAGCTTTCGGTTCAGGACGATCGAGTCCGGGGCGAAAGCGGTCACGAGCGACTCCGTACTTCCGTAGCGACGCGGGCAGCGGCCGGAAGTAGGGGTACTACGGCCGGAAATGACGCTCAAGACCCTGCCACACGTCGTCGTAGCGGTGCTGCAAGTGGTCCGCGTTCGCCGCCTGCGCGGTGGCCGTGACCGGCCAGCGGGTCTCGAACATGAACGCGAGGCCGTCGTCGATCTTCTGCGGCTTCAACTCGGCGGCACTGGCCTTCTCGAAGGTCTCCCGGTCGGGGCCGTGCGCCGACATCATGTTGTGCAGCGAGCCGCCGCCCGGTACGAAACCCCCCTTCCCGGCCGCCTTGGCGTCGTACGCGCCCTCGATCAGGCCCATGTACTCGCTCATCACGTTCCGGTGGAAGTACGGCGGCCTGAAGGTGTCCTCGCCGACCAGCCAGCGCGGCGCGAACACCACGAAGTCGACGCCCGCGAGGCCCGGGGTGTCGGAGGGCGAGGTGAGCACCGTGAAGATCGACGGGTCCGGGTGGTCGTACGAGAGGGAGCCGATGACGTTGAAGCGGCGCAGGTCGTACACGTACGGGACGTGGTTGCCGTGCCAGGCGACGACGTCGAGCGGGGAGTGGCCGTAGGTCGCCGACCAGAGGTTGCCGCAGAACTTGTTGACCACCTCGACGGGCCCCTCGACGTCCTCGTACGCGGCGACGGGAGCATGGAAGTCACGGGCGTTGGCCAGGCCGTTGGCGCCGATCGGGCCGAGGTCGGGGAGCTGGAAGGCCGCGCCGTAGTTCTCGCAGACATAGCCGCGGGCGCTCTCGTCGAGCAGCTCCACGCGGAAGCGGACGCCGCGCGGGATCAGGGCGACATGGCCCGGCTCGGCGTGCAGCAGCCCGAACTCGGTGCGCAGCAGGAGCCCGCCGTGCTCGGGCACGACGAGCAGCTCGCCGTCGGCGTCGCTGAACACCCGGTCGGTCATGGAGGAGTTGGCGTGGTAGAGGTGCACCGCCATGCCCGTGCGCTGGGTGGCGTCACCGTTGCCGCCGAGCGTCCACAGGCCCGCGAGCCAGTCCGTGCCCGGCGCGGGCGCGGGCAGCGGGTCCCAGCGCAGCCGGTTGGGGTCGGGCACCGCCTCGGTGAAGGGAGCCGTGCGGAGCGCTCCGTTGTCGACGCGCGTGAACGCCGGGTGCGCGGCCGACGGGCGGATGCGATACAGCCAGGAGCGGCGGTTGTGGGCGCGCGGCTCGGTGAACGCGGTGCCGCTGAGCTGCTCCGCGTACAGCCCGAGGGGGGCGCGCTGGGGGGAGTTGCGGCCGTGCGGCAGGGCGCCGGGCAGGGCCTCGGAGCTGTGCTCGTTGCCGAAGCCGGAAAGGTGACCCAGGCCCTCGGCGGTCTTGCGCGTGTCGTTGCTCGGGTGGTCCCCGCTCATCACAGCTCCCTCGGCTACCCGGTCAGTGAGGCTGACCCCGGGGCCCGGCCCCATGGACCGGACCTTATTCCTATGGAACACCGTAGGATTCGCTTTTTCCGTGCGCAAGAGGATCGATGAAATGTGAACGGTGCTCTACTCTCCCGGGATGCCCGAACCTCCCGGGACACCCGGCCCGAGCACCCCCCGGCACCGGCCCGCCGCCACCGCCGCCGCCCTGCGCCGCGCGCCCGTCCAGCGCCGCAGCGCCGAGCGCCTGACCCGCATCCTCGACGCCTGCGCGGCGCTCCTGGACGACGTCGGCTACGAGGACCTGACCACCCGGGCCGTCGCCGAACGCGCGGGCGTCCCCATCGGCTCCGTCTACCGCTTCTTCCCCAACAAGCGGGCCATGGCCGACGCGCTCGCCCACCGGAACCTGGAGCGCTACGCCGAGCGGGTCACCCGCCGCCTCGCCGCCGGCGGGACGGCCGACTGGCGTACGGCCCTCGACGTGGTGCTCGACGAGTACGTCACCATGAAGCGCACCGCCCCCGGCTTCACCCTGGTCGACTTCGGCACCCAGATCCCCGTCGGCGACCCCGGCGCCGCCCCCAATCACCGCGTCGCCGACCACCTCGCGCGACTGCTGTCCCCCTACCTCTCCCGCCCGCCCGACGCGCCCCTCTCCCGCCCGCCCGACGCGCCCCTTTCCCGCCCGCCCGACGCGCCCCTCTCCCGCCCGCCCGACCCAGCGGTGCGCCGTGCCTTCCTCGTCGCCGTCGAGACCGCCGACGCCCTCTTCCGCCTCGCCTTCCGCGTCGACCCCGCCGGGGACGAGGCGATCGTCGCGGAGGCGGGGGTGGTGCTGCGGGCCTACCTGGCGGGAGTTCTCGACTGACGTGCAGGGGCCGTGCTCGCCCTCGCCAGGGTGCATACCGGTCGGTATGCTCGCCGTGACCGCGTTGCCGCCCTTGTCGCCGTGCCGTCGCCCCGGAGGCCGCCATGCCCCGCACCGCCCCGCGCATCTGCCCCCTCTGCGAAGCCACCTGCGGTCTCACCCTCACGATCGAGGGCAGCAGGGTGACCGGGGTGCGCGGCGACAAGGACGACGTGTTCAGCCGGGGGTTCATCTGCCCCAAGGGTGCGTCCTTCGGTGCCGCCGACGGGGATCCGGACCGGCTGCGGCGGCCCCTCGTGCGCCGGGCCGGACGCCTTGAGGAAGCGACCTGGGACGAGGCCTTCGACGCCGTCGCGGCGGGGATCCGGCCGGTCGTCGAGCGGTACGGGCCGCACGCCGTGGGCGTCGTGCTCGGCAACCCGAACGTGCACACCATGGCGGGCGCCCTCTACCCACCGCTGCTGCTCGGCGGGCTCGGCACCCGCAGCCTGTTCACCGCGAGCACCGTCGACCAGATGCCCAAGCACGTCTCCAGCGGGCTCCTCTTCGGCGACCCGCTCGCCATCCCCGTACCGGACCTGGACCGCACGGACCACCTGCTCGTGCTCGGCGCCAACCCGGTCGAATCCAACGGCAGCCTGTGCACCGCGCCCGACTTCCCCGGCAGGCTCAAGGCGCTGCGCGCACGGGGCGGCAGGCTCACCGTCGTCGACCCGCGCCGCACCCGTACCGCGAAGCTGGCCGACCGGCACGTGGCGATCCGGCCCGGCACGGACGCGCTGCTGCTCGCCGCGATGGTCCAGGTCCTCTTCGCGGACGGCCTCGTCGCCCCCGGCAGGCTCGACCGGCACGTCACCGGGGTCGAGCGGGTCGCCGACGCGGTGCGGGAGTTCACCCCGGAAGCCGTCGAGGACGTCTGCGACGTGCCCGCCGCCACCGTCCGGGACCTGGCCCGCGACCTCGCCGCCGCGCCGAGCGCCGCCGTGTACGGACGCGTCGGCGCCAGCACCGTCACGTTCGGCACCCTCACCTGCTGGCTGGTCGACGTCCTGAACGTGCTCACCGGCAACCTCGACCGGCCCGGCGGCGCCATGTTCCCGCTCGCCGCCACGGACCGGGCACCGCGGCCCGCGGGACCCGGCAGGGGCTTCGCGCTCGGGCGCTGGCGCAGCCGGGCGAGCGGCCACCCGGAGGCGAAGGGCGAACTGCCGCTCGCCGCCCTCGCGGAGGAGATCGACGCCGTGCCCGGCGGGGCGGGGGGAGGTTCCGGTACCGCGCCCGGTGGGGCGGGGGGAGGTGCCGGGCCCGGTGGGGCGGACGGCAGTCCCGGCGCTGGGCCCGGCGAGGGTGGCGGAGGTCTCGGGACGAGCCCCGTCCGTGCCGTCGTCTGCGTCGCCGCCAACCCCGTGCTCTCCGCCCCCGACGGCGACCGCCTCGACAAGGCCCTGGCGTCCCTGGACTTCATGGTCAGCGTCGACCCGTACCTGAACGAGACCGCGCGGCACGCGCACGTCGTCCTGCCGCCGCCCCCGCCCGCCCAGAGCGCCCACCACGCCTTCGCCTTCAGCGCCTTCGCCGTACGCAACCAGGTCCGCTACACCCGCGCCGCCGTCCCCCTGGAGGAGGGCAGGTTGGCGGAGACCGAGATCCAGGCCCGCCTGGTGCTCGCCGTCACGGGCCTGCACGGCGCCGACCCGGCGGCCGTCGACGCCCTGGCAGTCCAGCGGACGCTCGCCAAGGCCGTCACCGAGCCGCACACGCGCGTGCACGGCCGCGACCCCGAGGAACTCGCGGCACAGCTCACCGGGGAGAGCGGCCCCGAGCGGCGCCTGGACATGATGCTGCGCCTCGGCCCCTACGGCGACGGGTTCGGCGCGGAACCCGAAGGACTCAGTCTCCGACGCCTCCTCGACCACCCGCACGGCATCGACCTCGGCCCGCTCACCCCACGCGTCCCGCAACTCCTCAAGACCCGCAGCGGACACATCGAACTGCTTCCGGGACCGATCGCGGACGACCTCCCGCGCCTCAGGGCCGCCCTCGAGGACGCACGTGCCCGGCGCGCCGCCCTCGCCACGGGCACGGCCGGGGGAGACCTCGTCCTGGTCGGCCGCCGCCATCTGCGCTCCAACAACAGCTGGATGCACAACGTGCCCACCCTCAAGGGCGGCACCAACCGCTGCACCCTGCACGTCCACCCCGACGACGCCGCCCGGCTCGGCCTCGAAGACGGCGGGCCCGCGCTGGTCGGCGCGGCGGGCGGCGAGATCACCGTACCCGTGGAGATCACCGACGCCGTGCGCCCCGGCGTCGTGAGCCTGCCGCACGGCTGGGGCCACGACCGGCCCGGCACCCGGCTGAGCGTGGCCGCCGCCGACCCGGGCGCGAACGTCAACCAGCTCCTGGACGGCACCCTCCTCGACCCGCTCTCCGGCACCGCCGTGCTCAACGGCTTCCCGGTCTCCGTCACCTCACCGCACCCGGCAGAGCTTCGCTGACCTGGAGTTTTGCGCTTATTGCTCGCGCGTCAACATCTTGTTAACGCTGGATCGCCGGTCCTACGGTCATCCGAAACCGCCAGTCCTGGTGGGAGTTCGATGGTGAACGTTAGGTAGCCCCCATGCTGACAATCCTCGGGTTCGTCATGATCGCCACCTTCCTGGTGCTGATCATGATGAAGAAGATGTCGCCGATCGCGGCACTCGTGCTGATTCCCGCGCTCTTCTGCGTCTTCGTCGGAAAGGCCGCCCACCTCGGGGACTACGTCCTCGAAGGCGTCGGCAACCTCGCGCCCACGGCCGCGATGCTCATGTTCGCCATCGTGTACTTCGGCGTCATGATCGATGTCGGCCTCTTCGACCCGATCGTCCGCGGCATCCTGCGCTTCTGCAAGGCGGACCCGATGCGGATCGTGGTCGGCACCGCCGTGCTCGCCGCGATCGTCTCGCTCGACGGCGACGGCTCCACCACGTTCATGATCACGGTCTCGGCGATGTATCCGCTCTACAAGCGGCTGAAGATGAGCCTCGTGGTGATGACCGGAGTCGCCGCCACCGCCAACGGCGTGATGAACACGCTGCCCTGGGGCGGCCCCACCGCCCGTGCCGCCACCGCGCTCAAGGTCGACGCCGGCGACATCTTCGTCCCCATGATTCCGGCGCTCGCCTGCGGGCTCGTCGCCGTCTTCGTCCTCGCGTACGCCCTCGGCCTGCGGGAGCGCAAGCGGCTCGGGGTGCTCTCGCTCGACGAGGTCCTGACGGAGACCGAGACCGAGGCGGGGGCCGCGACGGGGACGGCCGGGGAGACGGTGCTCGTCCAAGCCGGGGCCGGGGCCGGGAGCGGTACGCGCGCAGGTGTGCCGCGGGCGGACCTGACGAAGACGTCGCCGTCCGGAGGGGCGGGATCCGGAACGGACGCCGACATCCCCGGCGAGGGCGCCTCCGGCGTGACCGCCTCCGGTGGGGCCGCCGCCTCCGGCGAGACCGCCTCCAGTGGAGCCGCCGCCTCCGACGCCGCCCCCGGCGGGGAGTCCGACGACGACGGCTTCCAGGGGCTCGACCCCCACCGCCCCACCCTGCGTCCCAGGCTCTACTGGTTCAACGCCGGTCTGACGGTGCTCCTCCTCACCGCGATGATCATGGAGTGGCTGCCGATCCCGGTCCTGTTCCTGCTCGGCGCCGCCCTCGCCCTCACCGTCAACTTCCCGCACATGCCGGACCAGAAGGCCCGCATCGCCGCCCACGCCGAGAACGTACTCAACGTCACCGGCATGGTCTTCGCCGCCGCCGTCTTCACCGGCGTCCTCACCGGCACCGGCATGGTCGACTCCATGGCCGACTGGCTCGTCGGCACCATCCCCGACGGCATGGGCGGCCAGATGGGCCTGGTGACCGGCCTCCTGTCGATCCCGCTCACCTACTTCATGTCCAACGACGGCTTCTACTTCGGCGTCCTGCCGGTCCTCGCCGAAGCGGGCCAGGCGCACGGCGTCTCCACCCTGGAGATCGCCCGCGCCTCCATCGCGGGCCAGGCCCTGCACATGTCGAGCCCGCTCGTGCCCGCCGTGTACGTCCTCGTGGGCATGGCCAAGGTCGAGTTCGGCGACCACACCCGCTTCACCGTCAAGTGGGCCGTGCTGACCTCGCTCGTCGTGCTCGGCGCCGGCATCCTCTTCGGCATCATCTGATGCGGCCAGGACGCGGCACCGGCTCCCGTCCGTCCGGCCTGGGCTGGCTGCTGCGTCTCGTCATCGCCTTCAGCTTCGCGCAGGGCGCGGTGTCGATGGCGCGGCCCGCCGTCTCCTACCGGGCGCTGTCCCTCGGCGCCGACGAGCGGGCCGTCGGCGTCATCGCCGGGGTGTACGCGCTGCTTCCGCTGTTCGCCGCCGTACCGCTCGGCCGCCGCACCGACCACGGCCGCTGCGCACCGCTCCTGCCGGTGGGCGTCGCCCTCATCGCGGGCGGCTGCGCGCTCAGCGGCACGGCGGCGTCCCTCGGCGCGCTCGCCGCGTGGAGCGGGCTCATGGGCCTCGGCCACCTCTGCTTCGTCATCGGCGCCCAGTCCCTCGTGGCCCGGCAGTCGGCGCCCGCCGAACAGGACCGCGACTTCGGCCACTTCACCATCGGCGCCTCCCTCGGCCAGCTCGTGGGGCCCATCGCCGCGGGCGCCCTCATCGGCCCGGACATGGACCGCAGCAGCGCCCTCGCCCTGGTGGCCGCCGTCGCCGTCGCCGCGGCCGCGGTCACCTCGCTGTGGCGGATCGAGTACGCCACCGGGCGCGGGCCGGAGGGGGCGCCCGCGGCCGCGGGGTCGGGCGGCGTGAACGGGTCCGCGGCGGCGACCGGCTTGAGCGGGTCCGCGGCGGCGACCGGCTTGAGCGGGTCCGCGGGGTCCGCCGGGGCCGCGGGCAAGGTGCCCGTACTCGGGATCCTGCGGGCGCGGGGCGTGCCCGCGGGCATCTTCATCAGCCTCGCCGTGCTCTCCGCGACGGACATCCTCACCGCCTATCTGCCGGTCGTCGGCGAGCACCGGGGCATCGCGCCCGCCACCGTCGGGGTCCTGCTGAGCCTGCGGGCGGCCGCCACGATCGCCTGCCGCCTGGTGATGACACCGCTGCTCGGGCTCCTCGGGCGGCGCGCGCTCATCACCGTCACGTGCTCCATGGGCGGAGTGCTGTGCGCCGCGATCGCGCTGCCGGTGCCCGTGTGGGGGCTCGCCGTCCTGCTCGTCCTGCTCGGCTTCTGCCTCGGTGTCGGCCAGCCGCTGTCCATGACGACCGTCGTCCGGGCGGCGCCCGCGGAGGCGCGTTCCACGGCCCTGGCCCTGCGGCTCACCGGCAACCGCCTCGGCCAGGTCGCCGCCCCCGCCGGCGCCGGTGCGATCGCGGGCGTCGCGGGGGCGGGGGCGCCGTTCGTGACGCTCGGCGTGCTGCTCCTGGTGGCGGCGGGTCTGGGGTCGCGGCCGGCAACCCCGCGGGACCGGTCCGGCGAGAGGGCCCTGGCGACAAAAAACTAACGGCGCTAGTTTGGGTCCCCGACGAGTGCCGGACGGCACCCGTGCGCGATCGTGCTGGGGAGGAACGGGATGAAGGCCCACGACGGGATGTACATCGCGGGCGCATGGCGCCCGGCCGCGACGCGGGACACGATCCCCGTCGTGGACCCGGCCGACGAACAGGTCATCGCCCACGTCCCCGCGGGCACCGCGGACGACGTGGACGCGGCCGTGCGCGCGGCCCGGGCCGCGCTCCCCGCCTGGTCGGCGACCCCGCCCGCCGAACGCGCGGCGAGGATCGGTGCCGTACGCGACGGCCTGGTCGCCCGCAAGGACGAGATCGCCGCGACCGTCACCGCCGAACTCGGCGCCCCGCCCGCCTTCTCGCAGGCCGTGCACGCCGCCCTCCCGATCCTGGTCGCGGGATCCTACGCGGACCTCACGGCCACCTACCCCTTCGAGGAGAGGGTCGGCAACTCCACCGTCCACGCGGAGCCCGTGGGCGTCGTCGGTGCCATCACGCCCTGGAACTACCCGCTCCACCAGATCGTCGCCAAGGTCGCCCCGGCCCTCGCCGCCGGCTGCACGGTGGTCCTCAAGCCCGCGGAGCACACCCCGCTGACGGCGCAGCTGTTCGCGGAGATCGTCCACGACGCGGGCCTGCCCGCGGGCGTCTTCAACCTCGTCACCGGCCTCGGCCCGGTCGCGGGCCAGGCACTCGCCGGGCACGACGGCGTGGACCTGGTGTCGTTCACCGGCTCCACGGCCGTCGGCAAGCAGATCGGCGCCGTGGCGGGCGCGGCCGTCAAGCGCGTCGCCCTCGAACTCGGCGGCAAGTCCGCCAACGTCATCCTGCCGAGCGCCGACCTGGCCAGGGCCGTCAACGTCGGCGTCGCGAACGTCATGGCCAACTCCGGCCAGACGTGCAGCGCCTGGACCCGGATGCTCGTGCACACCTCCCGGTACGAGGAGGCGGTGGAACTCGCCGCGGCCGCCGCGGCCAAGTACGGCGACCGCATCGGCCCCGTGGTGAGCGAGCGGCAGCGGGCGCGCGTACGCGGCTACATCCAGCGCGGCGTCGAGGAGGGCGCCCGCCTCGTCACGGGCGGCACCGACGCCCCGCGCGCACACGGCTACTACGTACGCCCGACGGTCTTCGCCGACGTCACCCCGGACATGACCATCGCCCAGGAGGAGATCTTCGGTCCGGTCGTCTCGCTCCTGCGGTACGAGGACGAGGACGACGCCGAAGCCATCGCCAACGGCACCGTGTACGGCCTCGCGGGCGCGGTGTGGGCGGGCGACGACGCGGAGGCCGCCGCCTTCGCCCGGCGGCTGCGGACCGGGCAGGTCGACATCAACGGCGGCCGCTTCAACCCGCTGGCGCCGTTCGGCGGTTGGAAGCAGTCCGGGGTGGGCCGCGAACTCGGCGCCCACGGGCTCGCCGAGTACCTCCAGACCAAGTCGCTCCAGTTCTGAACGCGCCGTACACGGCACCCCGTGTGCCCCACCCCGTCCCTCTCCACGCCGCCGCCTCCTCCTCCTCCACCTCCACCTCCGCCTTCCGCCGCTAGGAGTACGCCATCGTGGTCCGCGTCCGTGCCGCCGTCCTGCCAGCTGTCGGCTCCCCCCTGGAGATCACCGACATCGACCTGCCCGAGCCGGGCCCCGGCCAGGTGCGGGTGCGTCTGGCCGCCGCCGGGGTGTGCCACTCCGACCTGTCGCTGTCCGACGGCACCATGCGGGTGCCCGTTCCCGCGGTGCTCGGGCACGAGGGAGCGGGCACGGTGGTGTCCGTCGGCGAGGGCGTCGGGCACGTCGCGCCCGGTGACGGCGTCGTCCTCAACTGGGCCCCGTCCTGCGGCCGCTGTCACGCCTGCGGGCTCGGCGAGGTGTGGCTGTGCGGGGACGCGCTCACGGGTGCGGGCGCGGTGTACGCGCGGCGGGCCGACGGCACCGACCTGTACCCCGGCCTGAACGTCGCCGCGTTCGCCGAGGAGACGGTGGTCCCCGCGGCCTGCGTCCTTCCGGTGCCCGACGGCATCCCGCTGACCGACGCCGCCCTGCTCGGCTGCGCGGTCCTGACCGGGTACGGGGCCGTGCACCACTCGGCGCGGGTGCGTACCGGCGAGACGGTGGCCGTGTTCGGCGTCGGCGGGGTGGGCCTCGCCGCCCTCCAGGCCGCCCGCATCGCCGGAGCGGGGCGGATCGTCGCGGTCGACGTGTCGCCGCGGAAGGAGGGGCTGGCGCGCGCCGCCGGAGCCACGGAGTACGTGGTCGCCTCCGACGCCACCGCCCGTGACATCCGCAAGCTGAGCGGGGGACACGGGGTGGACGTGGCCGTGGAGTGCGTGGGGCGTGCCGTGACGATCCGTGCCGCCTGGGAGTCGACGCGGCGCGGTGGGCGCACCACGGTCGTCGGCATCGGCGGCAAGGACCAGCAGGTCACCTTCAACGCCCTGGAGATCTTCCACTGGGGCCGCACCCTGTCCGGCTGCGTCTACGGCAACTCCGACCCCGCCACCGATCTCCCCGCCCTCGCCGGGCACATCCGCGCGGGCCGCCTCGACCTCGCCGCCCTCGTCACCGACCGCATCACCCTGGACGGCATCCCGGCGGCGTTCGAGAACATGCTGGCGGGCCGGGGCGGGCGGTCGCTGGTGGTGTTCTGAGGTCACGTGGGGGGCCGCGTCCCTGCCGCCGCACCGGACGCACTCCTTCCGCCGTACCGGACACGTCCGTCACCCCGTACCGGACAGTCCGTCACCCCGTACCGGACGCGTCGATCAGCCCCTGCGCCGCGCCGCGGGCAGGCGTTCGTACTGGACCGCCAAGCCGTCGAGCAGCGCCCGCAACCCCGCCTCGAAAGCCCTCTCGTCCACGACCTCCTGACGCTCGGCGAGCAGATGCGCCTGCCCGAGATGCGGATAGTCGGCGGGGTCGTACGCGGCCTCGTCGTCGACGAACCCGCCGGCGAAGGACCCGAGCGCGGACCCCATGATGAAGTACCGCATGAGCGCGCCGATCGACGTGGCCTGGGCCGGCGGCCACCCCGCGTCGACCATGGCCCCGAACATCGCGTCGGCGACCCGCAGCCCGGCCGGGCGCCGTCCCGGCCCGCGGGCCAGGACCGGGACGATGTTCGGATGCAGGGTGAGGGCCGCGCGGTAGGAGACGGCCCAGTCGTGCAGCGCGCCGCGCCACTCCCTGCCGTCCTCGAACATCGTCAGGTCGACCTGCGCGCTGACCGAGTCCGCGACGGCTTCGAGGATCTGGTCCTTGGTGCGGAAGTGGTTGTAGAGCGAGGGCCCGCTGACGCCCAGCTCGGCGGCCAGCCTGCGGGTGGACAGGGCGGGCAGGCCCTCGGCGTCCACGAGGGCGCGCGCCGCTTCGACGATGCGATCTCGGCTGAGGAGGGGCTTGCGCGGTCGGGCCATGCGGCACATAGTAGGGCTGCCAACATAAACTAGCAGTGCTAATTTATGTCCGGAAGCAGCTCGGGAGCGAACAGGGGGTGCCCGCGATGGACCTGGAGCTGAGCGCGGAGCAGGAAGCCGTCAGGCGGCTCGCCGAGGACTTCGTCGCGCGCGAGATCGCCCCGCACGCGACCACCTGGGACCGCGCCGAAAGTGTCGACAAGTCGATCGTGCGGCGCCTCGGTGACATCGGGTTCCTGGGGCTGACCATCGACGAGGAGTACGGCGGCTCGGGCGGTGACCACCTGGCGTACTGCCTGGTGACGGAGGAGCTGGGGCGCGGCGACTCCTCGGTGCGCGGGATCGTGTCCGTCTCCCTCGGCCTGGTCGCCAAGTCCGTCGCGGCCTGGGGAAGCGAGGAGCAGAGGCGGCGCTGGCTGCCGGGGCTCACCTCGGGCGAGTACATCGGGTGCTTCGGGCTCACCGAACCGGGCACCGGCTCCGACGCGGGCAATCTGGCCACCCGGGCGGTCCGCGACGGGGACGCGTACGTCGTCAGCGGCTCCAAGATGTTCATCACCAACGGGACCTGGGCCGACGTGGTGCTGCTCTTCGCGCGCACCAACGACGCCCCGGGCCACAAGGGCGTCTCCGCCTTCCTCGTGCCCACCGACTCGCCGGGCCTGACCCGCAGGGCCGTGCACGGCAAGCTCGGTCTGCGCGGGCAGGCCACCGCCGAACTGGTCCTCGACGGTGTACGGGTGCCCGCGGACGCCATGCTCGCGGGCGAGGGCAAGGGGTTCTCGGTCGCGATGTCGGCCCTCGCCAAGGGGCGGATGTCGGTGGCCGCCGGGTGCGTGGGCATCGCCCGTGCCGCCCTGGACGCGGCCGTCGCGTACGCGGGCGAGCGCGAGCAGTTCGGCAAGAGCATCGCCCGGCACCAGCTGGTGCAGGAGCTGCTCAGCGACATCGCCGTGGACGTCGACGCCGCCCGGCTCCTCACCTGGCGGGTCGCCGACCTGATCGACCGGGGTCTGCCGTTCGCCACCGAGTCCTCCAAGGCCAAGCTGTTCGCGTCGGAGGCCGCGGTGCGCGCGGCGAACAACGCGCTCCAGGTGTTCGGCGGCTACGGCTACATCGACGAGTACCCGGTGGGCAAACTCCTGCGCGACGCCCGCGTGATGACCCTCTACGAGGGGACGAGCCAGATCCAGAAGCTGGTCATCGGGCGGGCCCTCACCGGGGTGTCCGCCTTCTGACCGCCGCGATGCGGACAGGGACGGAAGGGCACGCTTGCCTAAGCGCTTGCTCACCCTCAGGGTAGGGTATCTGTCCTGATCGGTGGAAGGAGCACGCATGGGTGCGGCGAAGGAGACCCTCGGCGAGGAACAGCCGTGGGCCGAGGTCAGTCCCGACGCGGCGAGGCGGCTGCTGATCGCCGCCGTCGAGGCCTTCGCCGAGCGCGGCTATCACGCCACGACCACCCGTGACATCGCGGGCCGCGCCGGTATGAGCCCCGCCGCGCTCTACATCCACTACAAGACGAAGGAAGAGCTGCTCCACCGCATCAGCAGGCTGGGGCACGACAAGGCGCTCGACATCCTGCGCTCGGCCGCCGACGGCGACGGCACCCCGACCGAGCGGCTCTCCGCCGCCGTGCGCTCCTTCGTCCGCTGGCACGCGGGCCACCACACGACCGCCCGGGTCGTGCAGTACGAACTCGACGCGCTCGGCGCCGAGCACCGTGCCGAGATCGTGGCGCTGCGCAGGCAGTCCGACGCGGCGGTGCGGGAGATCATCGACGACGGGGTGCGGGCGGGCGAGTTCGACGTGCCCGACGTGCCGGGCACCACGCTCGCCGTGCTCTCCCTGTGCATCGACGTCGCCCGCTGGTTCAACGTCGCGGGGCGGCGGACACCGGACGAGGTCGGCGCGACGTACGCCGACCTCGTGCTGCGGATGGTGGGGGTCGCGCCCCAGGGGTAGCGGCGGGCCCGCGCCCCGGGAGCGAGGGCGGGCCCGCGCCTCAGAAGTAGTAGCGGGACACCGACTCCGCGACGCACGCGGGCTTGTCGCCGCCGTCCTCGCGCTCCACGGTCACGCGCGCCGTGACCTGGACGCCGTCGTCCTTGGTCGGCTCGACGGCCGCGAGCACCGCGGTCGCCCGCACCCGGGAGCCCACCGGCACGGTGGCGGGGAAGCGGACCTTGTTCGTGCCGTAGTTGAGGCCCATCCTCATGCCCTCGACCCGCATCACCTGCGGTACCAGGGCGGGCAGCAGGGACAGGGTCAGATAGCCGTGCGCGATCGTCGTCCCGAAGGGGCCCGCGGCCGCCTTCACCGGGTCGACGTGGATCCACTGGTGGTCGCCGGTGGCGTCCGCGAACAGGTCGACGCGCTTCTGGTCGATCTCCAGCCAGTCGCTGTACCCGAGCTGCTCGCCGACCGCGGCGCGCAGCTCGTCGGCTGACGTGAAGATCCTCGGCTCTGCCATGTCCCGGCCTCCCGGACGTAGGTGTACTAAGCGCTTGCTCAGCATGCGGGGTGGCGCCGACCGCTGTCAACGGACCAGCCAGTAGGCTTCGATGGGTGCCCCAGATCCCAGAGAAGATCCACGAACTCACCGTCGGCCAGCTGGCCGCGCGCAGTGGCGCGGCGGTGTCCGCGCTGCACTTCTACGAGACCAAGGGACTCATCAGCAGCCGGCGCACCTCGGGCAACCAGCGGCGCTACCACCGAGACACGCTGCGCCGCGTCGCCTTCATCCGTGCCGCCCAGCGCGTGGGCATCCCGCTCGCCACGATCCGGGACGCCCTCGCGGAACTGCCCGAGGGGCGCACGCCCACGCGCACGGACTGGGCGCGCCTGTCCGAGACCTGGCGTACCGAGCTGGACGAGCGCATCACGCAGCTGGGGCGACTGCGCGACCACCTCACCGACTGCATCGGCTGCGGCTGCCTCTCCCTGGAGAACTGCGTGCTCTCCAACCCCGACGACGTCTTCGGCGACCGCATCGTCGGCTCCCGCCTCCTGGGCGAACGCCGCACCTGACGCCGCCGCTACGGGCCGAGCCGGAGCGCCGCCGCCACCAACTCCGCGTTGGAGCGCGCCCTGCGCCCGTCCGGCAGGTGCAGGGTGTCCTCGATGCCGATGCGGCGGGCCAGGTTCAGGCGGGTGGCCAGGGTGAGTACGGGCCAGGTGCCGCCCTCCTCGCCGTGCAGGAGTACGGGGCGGCCGTGGGCGGTGCCGATCGCGGCGAGGAGGTGCCGGGCCGTGGCCGCGGCGGTGGCCGGGTCGGGGTCGGTGACCTCCGCGAGGACCCGCAGCACCCGCGGGCCGAGCGGCGACGCGGCGAACCGCGCGGCACCGTCCGTGCCGGACCAGATGCCCGCCTCCACGCCGATCCCGCGTTCGAGCAGGGCCCGCGCGAGCTCCTCCGCGCCCGGCTCGTGCCAGTTCACGGACGCGTGGTCGGGCAGGACCTCCCACTCCCGCACCTGTGCGACGCGCGCCGCCGGGTCGGGTTCGGCCCACGCGCCCGTCGTCACCCCCACGGTCACGCCGACGGCGGCACGCACCGCTTCGAGCGTCGCCGCGACCGCCCGGGGCGCCACGGTGTCTTCCCCACAGGGGGTCTTGGGGTGTACATGGACATCGAGTGCGCCGACGGCGACCGCCTCCGCGGCCGCCGTGGCGAGCGCTCCGGGGGACAGCGGCACGGCCGCGCCGTGGTCCGCGCCCCTGGCGCCGTTCAGACATACCTGCATGACGTCATCACAGCACGGGGGAGGCCATATGGGCATCGCGGTCTGTTCGTTGAAGTGGGAGTCGGCCCGCAGCGGACGCCAGAAGATCGTCTACGACAGCGACGGGTACCACCTGGTGCGCTTCCCTTACGTCCACGGCGAGGAGCAGTACGACCCGTGGCACATGCACGACCCGGGGCGCGGCGGCACCACCGCGCCGTCCAAGTTCCCCGACGCCCGCTCCGGTCTCGTCTGGCCGAGCCACGACGGGTGGGGCACCCTGTCGGCGCTGGTCTTCTGGGAGCCGGACAGCAGGCCGACGGAGTACCGCGCGCGGTTCGTGCGGGACCCGCTGAGCCTGTCGACGGGGTACGACTCCACGGCGACCACCGACTCCGTACCGACTCGCGGAGGGCAGTACCGCGCGTACTCCTGGCAGATGTTCGTGCACCCGGGAACCCCGGTGGGCCTGAAGGTGTCCGCACGCGGCCCGGGCGACGTGAGGATCGCCGCGCCGCTGATGCTCGCCGAGTTCAAGCTGGCCATACAGACGGACGTCATCAGGCCCTGAGGCACCCGCGGCCCCGGCTCACCGGGGCGGCGGCGGCCTCACCGCGTGTGTGGCGGGCTCACCGCGTGCGTGGCGGGCTCACGCGGAGACCAGCGTGCGCGAGCGCCGCCTGCGTGACTGCCGCACCGCCTCGGGAGTGAGGACGGGGGCGGGCACCACGATGCCGCAGCCCGTGCAGACCGGGCCCGACGAGGGTTCGTGAGCCAGTCCGTAGCGCCACTCCAGGTCGGGTTCGGCGCACACGGGGCAGACGCCGTCCGGGTCCTTCTCGAGGGCGGTGATGAGTTTGCGCAGTACGTCGGCGAGCGGCGCGGACGGATGCACACCGGGGTCGTCGCACCAGGCGATCCCGTGCCCGCCCCAGGTGCAGCGGTGCCAGTCGTCGAAGCTGCCGGGGCGGCGGAGGCCGTCGTGCTTCTCCCTGCGGCGGCGGCGCGCGAAGCCCTCCTCGTAGGCGAGCCAGACGGCTCGGGCCGCCTCCAGTTCGTCGAGCGCGGCCACGAGCCGCGCCGGTTCGGGCGACCGGTCCTCGGGACCGAACCCCGCGCGGGAGCACAGATGGTCCCAGGTCGCCCGGTGGCCATAAGGGGCGAATCTCTCCAGGCACTTGCGCAGTGAGTACCGCCGCAGTGCCAGATCGCTGTAAGGATCACGCACCTGTCTCGCGAGACTCCGGAATCCGGCCATCGCCCTGCACCTCCGTCACCCGATCTCGGTCGTCGCCCGGGGTCCCGTGCCGGTGGATCCCGCGGTCAACGAGTAGACGTATCGACTCGCGTTTTGGTGCCATCCGATTTTCGGTGGCTTCTTTGATCGCGTGCCCCGCAGGTCAGCGGTGATGCATGGGAAAGCACGACATGGCCGGGAACGGAGGTGCGGGACCGCGGTTCGTGGGGACGGGGAGCAGGCGTCGTGTGGTGGTTGTGAAAAGGCGACGGTTGTTCATCTTTCAGGTTCGTCAACTCGACAGTAACCTCCGCCCCGACCGCCTTCCGAAGCACGCGTGGTCAGCCGGCGGCACTCGTGGCCGGCCGGCGGCCACGGTCATCCGCAGGACCGGAGGAGCGCACCCATGCGACGACGCACCGCACGGCTCAGAACCCTCACCATGTCCGCGGCCCTGGCTCTCGGGGCCTCCCTCATGATCGCCCCCGGCCCCGGCGCCGCCGCGGCCGAACCCCCGCCCGTCACCGACTACTGCGGCGACAACTGCGCGGACATCCTGCCGCCGGGCGCGAACGGCAACGCCACCCTCGCCGAGATACTCAGCCACCGCGTCCTCGGCACCAAGCCACCGCACGCGGACGACCAGTTGAACCCCTACGACGCGCTCTCGTCCGGCTACCCCGGGCTCACCGACGAGCGGCTGACCGAGTTCTTCAACGACGCCTCCTTCGGCGTCGAGCCAGGACAGGTGGCCTCCGTCACCAAGCCGCGCGGCGACGTCACGATCACCCGCGACAAGAAGTACGGCATACCGCACATCCAGGGCACCACGCGGTACGGCACCGAGTTCGGCGCGGGCTTCGCCGCCGGACAGGACCGGCTGTGGCTCATCGACCTGTTCCGGCACATCGGCCGCGGCCAACTGACCCCGTTCGCGGGCGGCGCCCCGGCCAACCAGGGCCTCGAGCAGCAGTTCTGGCCGCAGGCCCCGTACACCGAACAGGACCTGGAGCGGCAGGTCGAGTACATCAGGTCGACGCAGGGGGAGCGCGGCAAGCAGGCCATGGAGGACGCGCAGGCCTACGTCGACGGGCTCAACGCCTACCGCGTGAAGTCCAAGAACGGCCGCTACTTCCCCGGCGAGTACGTCCTCACCGGCAAGGTCGACGCGATCACCAACGCCGGAGAGATAGAGCCCTTCAAGATCACCGACATGATCGCGCTCGCCTCGGTGGTCGGCGGCCTGTTCGGCAACGGCGGCGGGGGCGAGGTCGAGTCCGCGCTCTCCCTGCTCGCGGCGCAGCAGAAGTACGGCGTCGAGAAGGGCTCCGAGATCTGGGAGACCTTCCGCGCCCGCAACGATCCCGAAACCGTGCGGACCGTCCACGACGGCACGTCCTTCCCGTACGCGGGCAAGCCCGAGAACGCCCGCGGCACCGCCCTGCCCGACCCGGGCTCGGTGTCGCGCGAACAGCTCGTGCACGACCGCGAGGGCGGCGCGCGGAGCCCGGACGGGGCGGCTAAGGACCCGGTGCGGGCACCTGAGCGGCTGAAGCCGCTCCAGGGCGTGTTCGACGACGGCGTGCTGCCCGCCGACCTCTTCGGCGGCACGGCGGGCGGCCCCGACCGACGCAAGGGCATGTCCAACGCCCTGGTGGTCTCCGGCGAGCACACCGCGAGCGGCAACCCGGTAGCCGTCTTCGGCCCGCAGACCGGCTACTTCGCGCCCCAGCTCCTCATGCAGCAGGAGCTCCAGGGCCCCGGCATCAGCGCGCGCGGCGTCTCCTTCGCGGGGGTCGGCATGTACGTCCAGCTCGGCCGCGGCCAGGACTACGCGTGGTCGGCGACGTCCGCGGGGCAGGACATCACGGACACCTACGCCGTCGAGCTGTGCGCCCCCGGCGGCGGCACCCCGGCCAAGGACGCCACCCACTACCTCTACCGGGGCACGTGCACCCCGATGGAGAAGCTGGAGCGCAAGAACGCGTGGAAGCCGACGGTCGCCGACTCCACCCCGGCGGGCTCCTACCGCATGCAGGTGCTCCGCACGAAGTACGGCATCGTCACCCACCGCGCCACCGTCGACGGCAAGCCCGTCGCGTACGTCTCGCTGCGCTCCACCTACCGCCACGAGGCCGACTCGATCATCGGTTTCCAGATGCTCAACGACCCCGGGTACGTCAAGGACGCCGCGTCCTTCAAGAAGGCCGCCGAGAACATCTCCTACGCCTTCAACTGGTTCTACGCCGACTCGCGCGACACCGCGTACTACAACAGCGGCGCCAACCCCCGGCGCGCGAAGGAAATCGACCCGTCCTTCCCCGTGCACGCACGGCAGGACTACGAATGGCAGGACTTCGACCCCGCCGACAACACCTCGGCGCGGACACCGTCGGCCGAGCACCCGCAGTCGGTCGACCAGGACTACTACATATCCTGGAACAACGCGCAGGCGAAGGACTTCAGCGCGGCCGGCTTCGGCATGGGCGCCGTGCACCGCGGCGACCTGCTCGACGACCGGGTGCGCGCACTCGTCGAGAAGGGCGGCGTGACCCGCGCCTCGCTCACCCGGGCCATGGCGGAGGCCGCCGTCACCGACCTGCGGGGCGAACAGGTGCTGCCCGAGCTCCTGAAAGTGATCCGCGCGAGGCCGATCGGGGACCCGCAACTCGCGAAGACCGTCGAGCAGTTGGAGGCATGGCGGCAGGCGGGATCGCAGCGCAGGGAGACCGCGTCGGGCTCGCACACCTACGCGCACCCGGACGCCGTGCGCATCATGGACGCCTGGTGGCCGCAGCTCGTCGAGGCCATGTTCAGGCCGGGGCTCGGGGACGGCCTCTACGGCTCGCTGACCGCGCAGCTCGGCGTGGACGAGGCGCCGTCCGCAGGGCACGGCCCGACCGGCGGGCACGCCGGTTCCGCCTTCCAGTACGGATGGTGGGGCTACGCCGACAAGGACCTGCGGACCGTGCTCGGGGAGCCCGTCAAGGGCTGGACCGAGGACGCGTACTGCGGGGGCGGCGCACTGGACGCCTGCCGGGACGCGCTCATCGGGACCCTCGCCGCGGCCGCTGCCGAACCGGCGTCGAAGGTCTACCCCGGCGACGCGAGCTGCAAGGCCGGTGACCAGTGGTGCGCGGACGCAGTGATCCACCGGGCGCTCGGCGGCATCACGCACCGGGCCGTCCAGTGGCAGAACCGGCCGACGTACCAACAGGTGGTGGAATTCCCCCGGCACCGGTGACCGGTCGGCCGCGTGGGCTCCCACCGCCCGCGCGGCCTTCGGGGGGTGTCGGGGGCCGCCGGGGGCCGTCGGCGGCCGTCACCGGGGACCGAGGGCGATCCGCCCCGCGGCGCACACGGTGCGTGCCAGTTCCTCGTGGCAGATGTCGCTGTGCGCGCCGTTGGGCGCCCCGCCGCGCCGCACCACGGCGGCGGCGTCCACGCTCACGCAGCCGCGGGCCGGGAGGGCGGCGCCGAGCCCCACCCTGCGGGCGCCGTTGACGGCTTTGATCCCGTCGAAGCCGAGCGCGCCCCACCGCTCCCACAGGCCGAGGAAGCTCGCGGAGTCCCCGGCGAGCTTGGAGGCGAGCGGATAGAGCCGCCCGAGCGCGTCGTCGTGACGTGAGTAGCAGCACACGAGCGGGCCGTCGATCCGTCGCGGCACCCCGTGCAGCGCGCCGCCGTGCGCCCGGTCGTGCGGCAGCCTGCCGCTGAACGCGTAGTGCGAGAAGGCGCCCTGGAGCAGCGTCACCGACTTCACGCAGCGCACCCCCGCGGGCATCCCCTGCACTGCATACGCCACCAGGCGGGCCCCGAAGCTGTGCCCGACGAGGTGCACCCGGACGTCCGGAACGTCACCGTCGAGCAGGCCGAGGGCGGGGCCGAGGCCCAGCCTGCCGATGGCACCGGCCCGCCGCTTCATCGCGTAGTACGTGGCCTGGCGCAGGAGTTCCTTCGCGCCCCGCCACAGCCGCCCAGGCACCCCGCCGAGGAACTCCCGCCCCTCGCGCTCCTCCAGCATGGCGAGGAACACCTCGCAGACCTCGACGGCGTCGTCGGTGAGCATGGCGGGCTCGCCGCCGCCGATGTCGTGCCCGAACTCGTGCGCCGGGCTCGGCTCGCGCACCGCCACCAGGTCGCGCACGATCCGCACGAACTCGTCGAGGCGGGAGCGGACCTCGGAGCGCTCCCTGAGCAGCAGGTCGAGGCGGTCGACGCGGGCCGCGTCCGCAGGGCCGGGGAACACCCTGGCGAGGAGGCGGCGCGTGGGCTCGTCGAGGGCGATGCCGTCCGGGTCGCCTGTGGGTGCCGGTGCCGGTGCCGGTGCCGGTGCGGGTGCGGGATCCGATGCGGGATCCGGGGCGGCTCGTGTGGCCGGGGTGGCCGCGCGGGGTGCCGCGGACGGCTCGAAGTCGGGAATCGGCTCGTCGGGGAAGCGGATCGCGGGCCACAGGACGCCCGCGTAGCCGAGGCGCACCCCGGGGCCCGCGAGCCGGGCGAACGGCGTGAAGAACCTGCGGTACAGGCTCCGTGCCGTCCGCAGGTCGTTGTTCCAGCCGTGCGCGAACACCAGCAGATCGGTGACGCGCTCCCGCTCCGCCCCCGAGAGGAGCCGTCCGCGCTGCGCGGCGTCCACGTCGCCGTCGGAGTCGAAGGTCAGTTCCCAGTAGGGCTTCACGCCCGCATGGTCCTGCCGTCGGGCCGCGCTGACCAGACGCGCGGCAGCACCGCATACGCCCGGCAGAACACGCGCACGCCCGGCACCGGACCCGCCCGGCACCGGACGTCCGGGGGCGGGCGCTACCGCACCCGGTGCGCCGCCGTGGTCTTGTGCAGATGGATGAGGATGTCGTGGGTGGCGCCGAGCCGGATGCCGTGCGGGCCGTCGGGGTAGGCGGTGCCGATGCTGCGGGTCGGGCGCTTCTTGCCCAGCCACTTCCGGGCGGCGGCGGGGGCGGTGCGCGTGTCCACGTAGTAGTTGTCGTAGGACACCTTGTCGAGGGTGTACTCGTTCATGCCGCGCGTGGCCGCGCCGACCGTGCGCGGCCTGTACACCTCGTCGTCGGTGTTCGTCGCCATGAAGGAGCCCCGGGCGAAGGTGAACCCGATGCTCCGGTACTTCGCGCCGAAGGTGTCGCGCAGGAAGGCGCCCTGCATCCGGGGATAGCGCGGGTCGTAGGACTCGTACCCGAGATGGGCGTTGTGCGCCGACACCAGGATCTTGTCGCCGGTCTGCCGGTGCCACCACGCGGTGTTCTCCGCCATGATCCGGTCGCGGTAGAGCATCGCGCCGCTCTGCCCCTGCGGGGTCTCGGTGTCGAAGGCGTAGATGTCCGCCGTCTGCATGATGGACCGGGCGTGCTGGAGGGTCCGGGCGTACGTGGTGGCGTGCCCGTCCGGCCGCACCCTCTTCACCAGGTCGTACGCGGCCCGGGCGTTCTTCGCGAGGCGGGCGCGCTCGGCGAGGGGCAGGGCCATGTGGACCTCGCCGTCGGAGACCTTCCTGATCGGCCGGTACAGGGACGTGACGCGGCCGAGGAGCGCGGGCTCGTTGCGGCGCACGTGGTCGGTCACCGCGTCGAATAGCTCGGCGCCCATGGCCGGGTGGTTGAGGTCGTTGCCGAGGAACCGCACCGGGTCGTCCGGGTGCCGTTCGTTGTACTCGCGCATCCAGGTGAGCAGCCGGATGTACTCCTCGGTGTACCAGGGGCCCTTCGCCAGTTCGCGGCGGGCCAGTTCCCGTACGTCGCCCTTGCCGCCGCGGATGTAGGCGTCGAAGCGCAGGCCGGTGGTCCAGCTGGTCTCCAGGGCGAAGGTCCGGAAGCCCTTCTCCTCGACGAGATGGCGGAAGAGGCGGTCCTTCATGGTGAAGAACTCGTGCGTGCCGTGCGTGGCCTCGCCGAGGCCCACGACCTCGGCGCCGCCCACCATGCGGTCCAGCGGACGCAGGTCCTCGGTGGAGCCGCCGGGTCCTGTGCCGCGCAGCGGGTGCGCCGCGCTCTCGATGGCCCGCACCGGATCGTCCGCGCGCGGGGCCGCCTGCGCCGCCGGCACGGTGAGCGTGCCCGCTCCGATCGCCGTGACCAGCAGCAGAGTGGCCCGCAGGGGGGCGGTCCTTGCCATGTGTGTCCTCCTGGGATCGTGTTCCCTCACGAAGATCACGATCCCGCGCGGCGGGCCCCGCCACCATCGTGGAGGCACCCCGACGCGTGGTGGGGCCTGCCCCACCCAGGGAGCCCGCCGACCGGTGCGCGACCCCCTTCCGCGACCACATACCGACTGGTTAGTCTGCTGTTGATACGTGATCGAGGCCGAAGGAGACCGCCCGTGGAGATGCAGGGCAAGGGAGTCGTCGTCACCGGGGCCGGGGGCGGGATCGGGGCCGCGCTGGCCCGCCGCTTCGCCGCGGCCGGGGCCCGCGTCGTCGTCAACGACCTGGACGCCGCGAGAGCCGCCGCGGTCGCCGACGAGGTGGGCGGCGTGGCCGTCCCGGGCGACGCCTCCGCGATCGTCGCCGACGCCCTCGCCGCGCTCGACGGCACCGTGGACGTGTACTGCGCCAACGCGGGCCTCGCGTCCGCCGGCACGGAGGCGGCGGCCGAGCAGGTGTGGGCCGACGCCTGGGACGTGAACGTGATGGCGCACGTCAGGGCCGCGCACGCGCTGCTGCCCGGCTGGCTGGAGCGGGGCGAGGGCAGGTTCGTGTCCACGGTGTCCGCGGCGGGCCTGCTCACCATGGTGGGCGCGGCCCCGTACAGCGTCACCAAGCACGGCGCGTACGCCTTCGCGGAATGGCTGTCGCTGACCTACCGGCACCGCGGCCTGAAGGTGCACGCCATCTGCCCGCAGGGCGTCCGCACGGCGATGCTCACCGCCGCGGGCTCCGCGGGCGAACTGGTGCTCGCCCCCACCGCGATCGAGCCCGAGGACGTCGCCGACGCGCTGTTCGCGGGGATGGCGGAGGACCGCTTCCTGATCCTGCCGCACCCCGACGTCGCCGAGTACTACCAGGCGCGGGCCGCGGAACCCGACACCTGGCTCCTGAACATGAACCACATCCAGCAGAAGTGGGAGGCGACCGAGCGGTGAGCCACCCCCCGACCACCGACGGCACCCTCTCCCGCTACGCCGCCAAGCCCTGGCTCGGGCTCCTGAACGACGCCCAGCGCGCCCCCGTGACCCCCGCCGCGTCCGTCGTGCACGCCTTCCGCGCCGCCGTACTCGGCGCGCCCGACCGCACCGCGCTCGCCTACTTCGACGGCCGCCTCAGCTACCGCGAGGTGGACGCCCTCAGCGACTCCGTCGCCGGGCACCTCGCCGGCCGCGGGCTCGTCCGCGGCGACCGCGTCGCGATCGCCCTCCAGAACTCCCCGCACTTCGTGATCGCGCTGCTCGGCGCCTGGAAGGCCGGCGCCACCGTCGTCTCCGTGAACCCCATGTACAAGGCGGCCGAGACCCGGCACCTGCTCACCGACGCCGACGTGACCGCGCTGATCTGCGCCGACCAGGCCTGGGAGACCCGTCTGCGGGACACGGCCGCGGGCACCGGCGTGCGCGTCGTCCTCACGGCCTGCCAGCTCGACCTCCAGTCCCGCGACGACCCGCGCGTCCTCTCCTTCGAGCGGCTGCCGCAGGCCGCGGACGCCGACGACCTGGTGACCGTCGCCCGGCAGGGGCTCCCCGCCCCCGGCGGCCGCGAACCGGGCCCGGCGGACACCGCGCTGATCAGCTACACCTCGGGGACCAGCGGCACCCCCAAGGGCGCCACCAACACCCACGGCAACATCGCCTACAACGCCGAGCGGCAGCGCGCCGGATCCGGCATCCCCGAAGGCTCCTGCTACTTCGCCCTCGCCCCCCTCTTCCACATCACCGGCATGGTCGCCCAACTGGCCGCCTGCCTGACGAACGCGGGCACGCTCGCCCTCGCGTACCGCTTCGAGGCGGGCACCGTCCTCGACGCCTTCGCCGAGCACCGCCCCGCCTACACCGTCGGACCCGCCACCGCGTTCATGGCCCTGGCCGCCCACCCGGGGGCCACGCGCGCCCACTTCGACTCCTTCGCGCTGATCTCCTGCGGCGGCGCGCCGCTGCCCCCCGCGCTCGTGGAGAGGTTCCGCACGCGCTTCGGCCCCTACCTCCACAACGGCTACGGCCTGACCGAGTGCACCGCGCCCTGCGCCTCGGTGCCGCCCGGCCGCACCGCGCCCGTCGACCCGGGCTCCGGGACGCTCGCGGTCGGCGTGCCGGGGCCCGACACCGTGGTCCGCGTCCTGGACGAACACGGCGCCGAGGTGCCCTTCGGCACGCCCGGCGAGATCGTGGTGCGCGGCCCGCAGGTCGTACCCGGCTACTGGAAGCGGCCCGAGGCCACCGCGGCGACCTTCCCCGGCGGCGAACTGCGCACCGGCGACATCGGGTTCATGGACGCCGACGGCTGGCTGTACGTCGTCGACCGCAAGAAGGACATGATCAACGCCTCCGGGTTCAAGGTCTGGCCGCGCGAGGTCGAGGACGTCCTGTACACGCATCCGGCGGTGCGCGAGGCCGCCGTCGTCGGCGTGCCCGACGCCTACCGCGGGGAGAGCGTCAAGGCGTACGTGAGCCTGCGCGCCGGTACGGACGCCGACGCGGGCGAGCTCGTCGCGTACTGCGAGGAGCGGCTCGCCGCGTACAAGTACCCCCGCGTGGTCGAGGTCCTGACGGAGCTGCCGAAGACGACAAGTGGGAAGATCCTCCGGCGGGAACTGCGTTCCCGCTCGTGAAGCAGACGCGCGGGCCGATCCGAGAGATCCGGCCCGGGAAGAGCTGAGGACCATGGAACGGAAGGCAGGTGGCGGCAGTGGCCAGAACGACGGACGGTGACGGCGCGCCCGTCCCGCAGCGGCTGCTCGCCGCCGCCACCCGGCTCTTCGCCGACCGCGGCTACGACCGTACGTCCGTGCAGGAGATCGTCGAGGCGGCAGGCGTCACCAAGGGCGCCCTCTACCACTACTTCGGGTCCAAGGACGATCTGCTGCACGAGGTGTACGCGCGGCTCCTGCGCGTCCAGCAGGAGCGGCTCGACGCGTTCGCCGACGCGGACGAGCCGGTGGAGCGGCGGCTGCGGGAGGCGGCGGCCGACGTCGTCGTCACGACCATCGCGCACCTCGACGACGCCTCGATCTTCTTCCGCTCCATGCACCACCTCAGCCCGGAGAAGCACAAGCAGGTACGGGCGGAGCGGCGGCGCTACCACGAGCGGTTCCGCGCCCTGGTCGAGGAGGGCCAGGAGGCCGGGGTCTTCTCCACGGCCACCCCGGCCGACCTGGTGGTGGACTACCACTTCGGCTCCGTCCACCACCTGTCCACGTGGTACCGCCCCGACGGGCCCCTGACGTCACAGGAGGTCGCGGACCAGCTGGCGGACCTGCTGCTGCGAGCCCTGCGCCCCTAGGGCTCGCCGCGTCAGGCGTACTTCCTCAGCTCCCGCCGCGCCAGGGAGCGCTGGTGGACCTCGTCGGGCCCGTCGGCGAGGCGCAGCGTACGGGCCGCCGCCCACAGCTCCGCCAGCGGGAAGTCCTGGCTCACACCGCCCGCGCCGTGCAGCTGCACGGCCTGGTCGAGGATGCCCACCACGGTCCGCGGGGTGGCGATCTTGATGGCCTGGATCTCGGTGTGCGCCCCCTTGTTGCCCACCGTGTCCATCAGCCACGCGGTCTTCAGGACGAGCAGGCGCACCTGTTCGACCGCGACCCGGGCGTCCGCGATCCACTCCTGGACCACGCCCTGCCGGGCCAGCGGCTTGCCGAACGCGGTGCGCTCCACGGCCCGGCGGCACATCAGCTCGATGGCCCGCTCGGCCATGCCGATGAGCCGCATGCAGTGGTGGATCCGGCCGGGGCCGAGGCGCGCCTGGGCGATGGCGAAGCCGCCGCCCTCCTCGCCGACGAGGTGGCTCACGGGCACCCGTACTTGGTCGAAGACCACCTCGGCGTGGCCTCCGTGTGAATGGTCCTCGTACCCGTACACCCGCATGGCGCGGCGCACTTCGACGCCGGGGGCGTCGCGCGGGACGAGCACCATCGACTGCTGGCGGCGGATGTCGGGCCCGTCGGGGTCGGTCTTGCCCATGACGATGAAGACCTTGCAGTCGGGGTTCATCGCCCCGGAGATGTACCACTTGCGGCCGCTGATGACGTACTCGTCGCCCTCGCGCCGGATGTGCGTGGTGATGTTCGTGGCGTCCGACGAGGCCACATCGGGCTCCGTCATGGCGAACGCCGAGCGGATCTCACCCGCGAGCAGCGGCTCCAGCCACTGCTTCTTCTGCTCGTCGCTGCCGAACTGGGCGAGCACCTCCATGTTCCCCGTGTCCGGCGCCGCGCAGTTGACGGCGGTCGGCGCCAAGTGCGGGCTGCGGCCGGTGATCTCGGCGAGCGGCGCGTACTGGAGGTTGGTCAGGCCCGCCCCGTGCGCGCCGTCCTGACTGTCCGGCAGGAAGAGGTTCCACAGGCCCCTGCGGCGCGCCTCGGCCTTCAGCTCCCCGACGACGGCGGGTGTGTCCCACGGCGAGGCGAGCGCGGCACGCTGCTCCTCGGCGACCCGCTCGGCGGGCAGGACGTGCTCGTCCATGAAGGCGAGCAGCCTGGCGCGCAGTTCCTCGGTGCGGGTGTCGTAGCCGAAATCCATGGTGTCCGGGTCCTCTCAGCCTTCGTTCAGGGTGGTCAGGCCGCGCTCGATGAAGACGGGCACGAGATCGCCGATGCGGTCGAAGCCCGCGCCGACCGTCTGGCCGAGCGTGTAGCGGTAGTGGATGCCCTCCAGGATCACGGCGAGCTTGAACCAGGCGAAGGCCGTGTACCAGGGGACGGCGGAGACGTCGCGGCCGGAGCGGGCCGCGTAGCGCTCGATCAGCTCCGCGGGGTCCGGGTGTCCCGCCGCGCTCGCCGTGGTGCTGACCGGCGACTCGGGCACCTCGAGCTCGACGCTGTACATCACGAGCAGGCCGAGGTCGGTGAGCGGGTCGCCGAGCGTGGACATCTCCCAGTCCAGGACCGCCGTGATGCGATCGGCGCCGCCCGTGGTGTCCAGGAGGACGTTGTCCAGGCGGTAGTCGCCGTGCACCACGGTGGGGGCGGGCGAGGGGGGCAGTGCCCTGCCGAGGGCCGCGTGCAGTTCCTCGATGCCGGGCAGGTCGCGTCCGCGCGAGGCGGCCAGCTGCTTGCCCCAGCGGCGCAGCTGCCGGTCGAGGAACCCCTCGGGGCGGCCGAAGTCCCCGAGCCCCACCGCCGCCGGGTCCACGGCGTGCAGGTCCACCAGGGTGTCGACGAGAGCGAGCACGGCGGCGCGGGTGCGCTCGGGCCCGAGGGGCGCGAGCTGGTCCGCCGTGCGGTACGGCGTGCCCGACACGAACTCCATGACATAGAACGGGGCGCCGAGCACCTCGTCGTCCTCGCACAGGAGCACCGTGCGCGGCACCGGCACGGCCGTCGGGTGCAGCGCGCTGATCACCCGGTGCTCGCGCCTCATGTCGTGCGCGGTGGCGAGGACGTGCCCGAGCGGGGGGCGCCGCACCACCCAGTGCCCGGTGCCGTCCGAGACGGCGTACGTGAGGTTGGACCGGCCGCCCTCGATCAGCCGGCCCGTGAGCGGACCCGCGGCGACGAGGCCTGGCCGCTCCCGGTCGAGGTGGGCGCGCAGCCGGTCGAGGTCGAGGCCGGGCGGGCCCGGGGGACGGTCTGGGCTCATCGGTGGTCGCTCCTGATCGTGAACGGCGGTCGGTGCTTCAGCGCGTTGCCGTTCATGATGCCGACCAGTCGGTATGTCGTCCAGAGGGCCCGCGTCGAACGTGATCAGGATCGCGGGGGCGCACAGGGGCGGGCGCCCGGCCGGGGAAGGGGGGCCGGGCGCCTCTGGGGGGATGGTTCAGTGGGCCGTGAACCCGGTGGACCCGGCGGACTCGGCGGTTCAAGTTCATTCGGTGGACCCGCCGGGCCCCCGGTCTGCGTGGGGCTAGTGGTCGTCCCAGTGGCCGTCGTGCTCGGCGTGCCGGTGGCCGTCGTGCGCGTAGTCGAGGTGGTCGCCGTGCGGCACGGCGCGGTGGCCGCAGTCCTCTCCGTGCCGGTGGTCGTGCCCTTCGTGGGCCACGTGCGCGGCGGGCTCGCACTCGTCGTAGTGGCCCTCGTGCACACGGTGCAGATGACCGTCGTGCGCGTAGTCGACGTGGTCGCCGTGCGGGACCTCCGGGTGCCCGCAGCCGGGGCTGTGGGCGTGCTCGTGGGCCGGGTGTTCCTGGTGGAGCGTGGTCATGGCGGACACCTTCTGTGCGGGAACCCTCTCCGGACGTGCCGGTGCGGCCGCCGCGGGCCGTGCCGGTGTAACACTCTCAGGCTAGTACTCAATGCCGCTTTGATCCCGTTATGGAAGCGTTTCGCATGCATCCATGACTCCGCAGGCGATCCGATGGGGCGACTCGATGAAGGCGATCAGCTACCAGGCGTACGGCGGGCCCGAGGTCCTCGAGTACGGCGACGTGCGCGACCCCAAGGTCGGCCCCGACTCCGTCCTGGTGAAGGTACGGGCCGCCGCCCTCAACCCCGTTGATCACAAGTGCCGTGAGGGGTACCTCGACCAGGCCCTGGACGCCGTCTTCCCGGTGATCCCGTGCTGGGACGTGGCCGGGGTGGTGGTGCAGCCAGGTGCGGCCGCGCCGGAGTTCGCCGTCGGTGACGAGGTCATCGGTTACGTACGTGAGGACTTCCTGTCGCGCGGCACGCTCGCCGAGTACGTGGCGGCGCCCGTGCGCACGCTCGCGCGCAAGCCCCGCAACCTGTCCTTCGCCGAGGCCGCGGGGGTGCCCCTGGCCGGGCTCACCGCCTACCAGGTGATCCACAAGGCCCTTTCCGTCACCGAGGGCGACACCGTGCTGGTGCACGCCGCAGCGGGCGGGGTCGGCTCCTTCGCCGTGCAGCTCGCCCGGCACGCGGGCGCCCGGGTCATCGGCACCGCGAGCGAGCGCAACCACGCCTATCTGCGGGACCTGGGCGCGGAGCCGGTCGAGTACGGCGACGGGCTCGCGGGGCGCGTGGCCGCGCTCGCCCCGGGCGGCGTCGACGCCGCCTTCGACACGATCGGCGGCGCGACGCTCAAGACCTCGGCCGACCTCCTCGCCGCCGACGGCCGCCTCGCCTCCGTCGCGGACGGCGCCGTCGTCGACCTCGGCGGCCAGTACTGCTTCGTACGCCCCGACGCCGAGGACCTGACCCGCCTCACCGAACTCGCCGAGCAGGGCGTCCTCACCGTGAACGTCCAGGAGACGTTCCCCCTCGACCGCGCGGCGGACGCCTTCCGCCTGATCGAGCAGGGCCGCACCCGGGGGAAGATCGTGGTGACGGTGGACTGGGCGGACTAGGGCCGGTCCGGCCATTCCCCTCGTCGTCCGCAGGGCGGCCCCACGGCGTCACGCCCGTCACGCCCATCACGCCCGTTCGGGGTCCGGACGCCCTGGGGTTCTCCACCGGAAACGCCCTGTTCACGCGCCCCGATCCGCGCGGATAGTTGTGTCCACGCCAACTTGATCACTGGCCTGCCACCGCCCGACTCCCTGAGCAGGAGTGTTCTCCCTCTTCCCCGTCCACCCCGTCGTCGTGATCCGGCCGAACCCCGTATCGCGCGTTGGTACGAACAGTTTGCGGATCAACATCACCGAGGCTCTGTTCACTGCTGCCTCACAGGTGATGCACCATGCGCGCACAAGCGCGAAGACTCGTCCTGGCCTTCCTGGCCTTCGTCCTTCTCTCGACGGCGAACACCGCCCCCTCCTCGGCGGTGACCCGGGACCGACCCGACGCCGCGCCCGCGGCGGGTGTCGCCCAGGTCGAACCGCGTACAGCGAAAGACCTGCCCGATCCCCCCAAGGCCATGACGCTGGCCGAGCGCCGCAGACAGCTCGCGAAAAGAAGGCCACCGACGACCCCAGCGGGGACACCCCGGACACCGGCGCCTGGTGCTACGACTGGTGGCCGGGCAACTCCTATCCGACCGACCAGTGCTTCTGGTGGGCCGGAAGCGAGCTCGGCGGCATCCTGGCGGACGGCAAGAAGTACTCCGCCTGGGTCTTCCTGAACAGCTCCGACGGTTCATCGAGCCCGGGCGGCACCAAGTCGCCGCTGGTGGAGGCGTTCTACACGCCCGGTATCCCGGGTGCCGCCGCGGGCATCTGCGCCTGCTACGCGCAGGCCCACCGCGCCGACCCCGTCAACACGGCGACCGGCGTGTTCTACGAGCAGCTCACCGACGCCTCCCTGACGGGCCCCGGCGTGCCGCTGACCCTGGAGCGCACCTACCGCTCGGACGTGACCGCCGCCGGTCTGCTCGGACGGGGCTGGACGACACCGTTCGACGCACGCCTCACCCTCGCGACGGGCAAGGCGACGTACCGGACGGGGGACGGGGCGTCGTTCGTGTTCACGCAGGCGAGCGACGGCACGTACACCGCGCCGGCGGGCACAGCGGCCAAGCTGGTCAAGGGCTCCGGCACGTACACGGTCACCACCCCGGACCACACCGTGCGCACCTTCGACGGCGCCGGCCTGCTGACCTCCGTCGTCGGCGCGGCGGGCAAGGGCCTGAACCTGACGTACGCCTCGGGCAAGCTCGCCTCCGTCAAGGACGCGGGCGGCCGCACCACCACCTTCACGCCCGGCGCCGACGGACTCCTGTCCAAGGTGGAGCTGCCGGACGGCACCTCCGTCTCCTACGGCTACACCGGTGGCCTGCTGACCTCGGTCACCGACCCGGCGGGCCGGAAGTCCTCGTACGCGTACGACACGAACAAGCGCCTGGAGTCCTACACCGACCCGGCGGGCGGTGAGGTCAAGAACGTCTACGACGGCGCGGGCCGCGTGAAGTCCCAGACCGACCAGAACGGCAGGACCACCACGTTCACCTGGGACGGCAAGAGCGGCGAGTCGCACACCACCGCGCCCGACGGCGGCGTGTGGACGGACGTGTACGCGGCGAACGTCCTGATGAAGACGGTCGACCCGTACGGCAGGAGCGTCACCTACGACTACGACCGCAGACTGCGCCCCAGCGCCATCACCGACCAGCGCGGCAACACCACCGAGATGACGTACGACGGCGCGGGACGCATGCTCACCCGCACCTCGCCGGCGGCGCTCGGCTACAAGGAGAGCTGGGGCTACGACACCGCGGGCAACCTCACCAGCCACACCGACGGCCGCGGCCACAGGACGACGTACGGGTACACGGCGAACCGGCTGACGTCGGCGACGGACCCGAAGGGCGGCAAGACCCTCTACAAGTACACCGCGCTCGGCCAGTTGGAGACGATGACAAGCCCGCGCGGCAAGTCACCGCCTACGGCTACGACTCCGCGGGCAACCGGACGTCGGTCACCACGCCGCTCGGCGAGAGGACGACGTTCACATACGACAAGGCCGGCCGCGTCCTTACACGTACGACAAGGCGGGCCGGCTGCTCAGCAGCGTCTCGCCGCGCGGCAACGTCTCCGGCGCCGACCCGGCCGCCCACACCACGACGTACGCGTACGACGCGGCCGGCAACCTGACAAAGACCACAGGGCCCACCGGCGCGACGACCAGGACGACGTACGACGCCGTCAACCGGCCGCTCGTGGTCACCGACCCGCTGGGCCACACCACCGGCTACACCTACGACGCCAACGACAACGTCACCAGGACCACCGACGCCGCGAACAAGTCGACCACCGCCGTATACGACGAGAACAACCGCCTCAGCAGCAGCACCGACGAGCTGGGCAAGACCACGAGGTACGCCTACGACGCCGACGGCAACCTGACCGGCCGCACTTCCCCGCTCGGCCACAGGGCGAGCTGGACCTACGACGGCGACGGCCGCCGGGCCACCTCGGTCGACCCGCGCGGAAACGCCACCGGCGCCGACCCCGGCCAGTACACGACGGTGTACGGCTACGACCCGGCGGGCAACCCCACCAAGGTCACCGACCCGCTCGGCGGGGTGACCACCACCGCCTACGACGCCCTGAACAAGGTCGTCGAGCGCAAGGACGCCGACGGGCGCACCACCACCTACGGCTACGACGACCTGGACCAGCTCACCAAGGTCACCGCTCCCGGCGGCGCCGTCACCGCCTACGGTCACGACAAGCTCGGCAACCTCACCGAGCGCACCGACGCGGGCGGCCACGTCACCGTCTACGGCTACGACGCGGTGCACCGCCTCACCTCGGTCACCGACCCGCTGAAGCGCAAGACGTCGTACACCTATGACGCGGAGGGACACGTCACGGCGAAGACCACCCCGCGCGGCACCACCGCCTACAGCTACGACCCGCGCGGCCTGCTCACCAAGACCGACTACTCGGACGACACCCCCGACGCGACCTTCGGCTACGACGACGCCGGGCGGCTCACCGCCCGCGCCAACGCCAAGATGTCCGAGGACTTCGGGTACGACCCGGTCGGCCGGCTGACCAAGACCCGCGGCTTCGGCTACACCTATGACGCCGCCGGGCGGATGCTCACCCGCAAGTACTCCGACGGCAACACCCTCACGTACACGTACGACGACGACGGCCGCACCGCGACCACGGCCGCCGACGGCAAGACCACCGCGTACACCTGGGACCCGGCGAACCACCTGGTCAAGTCGGCGCTGCCCAACACCGAGACCGAGGACCGCGGCTACGACCGGGCGGGCCGGGTCACCGCCGTGACGTCGAGCAAGGCGGGCACCACGGTCACAAGGACCGCCCTCACGCTGTCCGCGGCGGGCCTGCCAGAGCGCGTCGACGTCACCCGGGCCGGCGTCGGCACCGGCGGCTACGACCTCTCCTACGACGCGGCCGGGCGGCTCACCGCCGGCTGCGCCCCGCAGCCCTGGGCCACCGGCTGCCCCGCCGCCCGCGCCACCACCTACACCTACGACAAGGTCGGCAACCGCCTGACCTCCACCCTCGGCGACGCCTCCACCGGCTACGCCTACGACGCGGCCGACCAGCTCACCTCGGCCACCACCGGCACCACGACCACCGACTACGACCACGACGCCGAGGGCAACCGGACCAAGGCCGGCGCCGACACCTACACCTACGACCTGGCCGGACAGATCTCCGCCGCCACCGTGGGCGGCACCGCGTACGGCTACGACCACGACGCGAGCGGCAACCAGGTCACCACCCGCAAGGGCAGCGACGTCACATCCCGCACCCAGTGGGACCCCAACGCGCCGCTGCCGCTCCTCGCCACCGAGTACGACAGCGCCTGGGCCGTCAAGCAGTCCTACCGCTACGACCCCCTCGGCCAGCCCACGGCCACCAAGAACGGCGCCGGGGAGCTCTTCTACTACCACCACGACACCCAGGGCTCCCCGGTCGACGTCACGTCCAGCACCGGCGCCCTCCACCAGCGCTGGGCCTACGACTCGTTCGGCACCCGCGTCCTCGCCACCGCCACCGGCGGCGCGCCCGCGAGCACCCCGGGGTACACCGGCGCCCGGCACGAGCCCACCACCGGCAACCTCGACCTGCACGCCCGCCAGTACGACACCGCCACGGGCCGCTTCACCCGGCCCGACCCGGCCGCCAGGGACCTGACGGCTCCGTACGTCTCCGCGTACGCCTACGCCGACAACGTGCCCAGCGCGCTCACCGACCCCAGCGGCCTGTCCCCGGGCGACCCGGACAACGAGCGGGTCGACAACGTCGGCGAGGCGCTCGGCATCTTCAAGGACGCCTTCGTCGACGTCGCCAAGTCGCCGTTCGTGTTCCTCGGGGACCTGAGGAACGCCGCCACCGGCGAGAACGGCGGCGCGGGCGCCTTCATCGACAAGTACCTGCCCGTCCGTCCCGCCTACCGGCTCTACCGCGCCGAGACGATGCTCCGGCAGCAGGGCTGCGACGCCCTCGCCGACCTGTACGCCGACACCGCCGACGAACTCGCACAGCAACTCGTCCTCACCGGAGTCGGCGGACTCACGGGGTGGCGGCGGACCGCCGTGGCCACGGAGCGGGAACTGCAGTCCGGCGGCTCGGCCTTCCGCAGGCCGCGCAGCGAGATGGACTTCGAGCTGGAGTGGGCGGACCACGCCTATCACGCCATCCGCGCCGACGCCCAGCTCGACCGGGTGGCACAGTCCGCGGCCTCGCACGGCTACTCCGCGGCCGACATCAACCAGATCTACCGGCACCTGTTCATCGAGACGCACCAGCTCGACGCGGGCATGATGCGATTCGACGCGAATCCGCGCATCGCCAGGGCGTGGGAACGCCTCCAGGACGGAAATCCGCACCCCAGCGATTTCGATCTGCTGGCCCATGAGCTGTACGAGTCGAACTGGATGCGGCAGCACGGGGATCAGAACTACCGCCGGGCCCACCAGGCGACCCTGGACGCGGGTCGTACCTGGGACGAGCACGCTCCCGCGGCGGACGGGATAGGGTTTCGGTGATGACAGCATCCCTGACGTGCAAAAAGGTCGCTGCTCTCGAAGCGGGCTCCGCCGTCTACACGTGGGAGACCGCGGAAGGAGTCACCGGGAACGTTCTGATCGACCCGGGGGAGTCGGTCGCCCGCCCGTGCACGGCGGCGGGACGTCCTCTCGGCGCCATGCTCCTCGACAAGAACGTCGGAAATGTGGAGAATCCCGACCCGGACCCGGGAATCCGGCGCGCTTTCCTGATGGCCGCCTCGGTGATCTTCCAGGAGCGGGAGCGGCAGGGACACCTGCCTGACACGATCACGCGCACCTACTGGTAGGCGCCGGCTCGCCGTCCGAGAGGCCGGGCCCTTCGAGGGCCCGGCCTCTCGTCGTGTGCGCGCCGCCTCAGGTGAAGAGCATCCCCATGGCGCACACCGCGAGGAACGTGGCGCCGAGGGCCGCGGCCACGGCGACACACGGCCCGAGCGGGCGGGGGCGTGCCGTGCTGAGTGCCGTCATCCTGCGGTGCGCGACGGCCAGGAAGCACGGCCACAGCAACAGGCAGAGCCCACACGTGACGGCGTCCGCAGCCGACGCGCCGTCGTGCAGCGCCGCCCGCACCCCGAGCGCCGTGGCCACCGTGCACGCCAGCGTCGTACGCCGCCATGCGAGCCGGGTCCGCTCCGGCTGGAGCCCCGGGTCCCGCGGTCCGGCCCGTGCCCCGCTCACCCCTCCCACCCGAACACCACGATCACCACCATGGCGAGCGCGACCACCGCCACCAGCGCTCCGAGCAGAGCGGGGAAGCGCGACACGGGCAGGTCCTCACCGCGCCGCATGGCCCGCTCGCAGCGCACCCAGTGGTCGACCGCGCGCAGCGCGCACAGCACCCCCGCGACGAGCAGGGCGAGCGCGAGGCCGACGCGCGCCCCCCAGCGCAGGTCGGGCAGGAACTGGTCCACGGCGAACCCGCCGCCGATCAGGGCCAGCGCGGTACGCAGCCAGGCGAGGAAGGTTCGCTCGTTGGCGAGCGAGAAACGGTAGTCGGGCGTCTCGCCCTCCTCCCGGATCCGCCCGGGGGCGAACCACAGCCGCAGGCTCTGTACGAAAGTGATCACACCTGCACGATAGGCATACCTTCCGCCCGGGGCTCCGCGCCGGATCCCGTAACGGCGCTCCGCGCCTCGTCCTCAGCCGCCGGAGGGCGGGCCCACCTGGCCCCGCAGGGCCCGCAGGCGCTCGTACGCCGCGAGGCCGTCCGGTACCCAGTCCCACTCGCCCACGCGGGCCGCGAGTTCCCCGTCGGTGAGGAAGTCGTGCCAGGCGACCTCCTCGGCCTGCGGGGCCACCGGCTCGGTGCACCGCACCTCGTACACCGCCGACCACCAGGTGCGGCCCGCGCCGTCGTCGTACAGGAACCTGAACAGCGGCACGGGACGGGGGAGCCCCCTCACCCCCAGCTCCTCCTCGGCCTCGCGCAGCGCCGCGTCGTCGTACGACTCGCCCGCCCCGACGACGCCGCCGACGAACATGTCGTACAGGGAGGGGAAGACCAGCTTCGTCGGGGTGCGGCGGTGCACGAACACGCGGCCCTCGGCGTCCCGGGCCTCGACGAACACACAGCGGTGCCGAAGGCCGCGGGCGTAGACCTCGCCGCGCGGCACCTGCTCCACCACGGTGTCGTGCTCGTCGACGACGTCCAGGATCTCGTCCGCCGGGTCGCCGTCCCGGCCTGCGGAAACATCTGCGCTCATGCCGCCATCCAACCGTAAGGACCCGCAGGAGAGGTTGACTGCGCCCTTCGCCCGACCCAGGATCTGACCCACCGGTAACCCCCCCCCGCCCGGCAGCGGCACACCCTTGAAGGAGCCCCATGGCCTACGACGCAGACGTCATCGTGATCGGCGCGGGCCTCGCGGGGCTCACGGCGACCGCCGAACTCGTCGACGCGGGCCGCCGGGTGATCCTCGTCGACCAGGAACCGGAGCAGAGCCTCGGCGGCCAGGCGCACTGGTCCTTCGGCGGCCTGTTCTTCGTGAACTCCCCGGAGCAGCGCCGCCTGCGCATCAAGGACCACCGGGAGCTTGCCCTCCAGGACTGGCTGGGCACGGCCGGGTTCGACCGCGAGGAGGACCACTGGCCGCGCAAGTGGGCCGAGGCGTACGTCGACTTCGCGGCCGGCGAGAAGCGGTCCTGGCTGCACGGCCAGGGCGTGCGCTTCTTCCCCGTGGTCGGCTGGGCCGAGCGCGGCGGCTACGACGCCCAGGGCCACGGCAACTCGGTGCCCCGCTTCCACATCACCTGGGGCACGGGCCCCGGCCTCCTCGCCCCCTTCGTCCGGCGCGTCCAGGAGGGGGTGGACCGGGGCCTCGTCCAGTTCAGGTTCCGCCACCGGGTCACGGGTCTGACCCGCACCGGCGGCGTCGTGGACACCGTCACCGGCGAGGTGCTCGAACCCTCCGGCGTCGAGCGGGGCAAGGCCAGCAGCCGCGAGGTGACGGGCTCCTTCGAGTTCCGCGCCCAGGCGGTGGTGGTCACATCCGGCGGCATCGGCGGCAACCACGACCTGGTCCGCGCCAACTGGCCGCAGCGCCTCGGGAGCCCGCCGAAGAAGATGATCTCCGGGGTGCCCGCACACGTCGACGGCCTCATGCTCGGCATCGCCGAACGCACCGGCGGCCACCTCATCAACCGCGACCGCATGTGGCACTACACCGAAGGCATCGAGAACTGGGCCCCGATCTGGGACAGGCACGGCATCCGCATCCTGCCGGGACCGTCCTCGCTGTGGCTCGACGCCCGCGGCAACCGCCTCCCCGTACCGCTGTTCCCCGGCTTCGACACCCTCGGCACGCTCAGCCACATCATGGGCACCGGGTACGACCACACCTGGTTCGTGCTCAACCGGCGCATCATCGGCAAGGAGTTCACGCTCTCCGGCTCCGAGCAGAACCCCGACCTGACCGGCAGGTCCGTGCGCGGCGTCGTCGAACGGGCGCGGGCCGACGTACCGGGACCGGTCAAGGCGTTCATGGACCACGGCGTCGACTTCGTCGTCGAACGGGACCTCGGCGCCCTGGTGCGCGGCATGAACGCCCGCACCGAGGAACCCCTCATCGACGAGGCCCTGCTGCACCGCACCATCGCCGCGCGCGACCGCGGGATCGTCAACCCGTACACCAAGGACCTCCAGGTCAACGCCATCCGCGGGGCACGCAGGTTCATCGGCGACCGGCTCATCCGCACCGTCGCGCCGCACCGCCTCCTCGACCCCGACGCGGGACCGCTCGTCGCCGTCCGGCTGAACATCCTCACCCGCAAGACCCTGGGCGGCCTGGAGACCGACCTGTCCTCGCGCGTCCTCCAGGAGGGCGGCGACCCGCTGCCGGGGGTGTACGCGGCCGGGGAGGCCGCGGGGTTCGGCGGCGGGGGAGTGCACGGCTACCGGTCCCTGGAGGGGACGTTCCTCGGCGGCTGCCTGTTCTCGGGGCGCGCCGCCGGGCGGGCGGCGGCGAAGTCAGTCGGATAGGGCCAAGTCGGGCCTGACGCGCGGAGGTTGACTGGCATCGCATCCCTACCGGCCGCACGCGAGGGGGGCACAAACGGACGAAGAAGCGCTGGTAAGGGGTCGGGCAAGGTTTCAACAATGACGGAGTCTTGACGCGGAGAGTCACCTACCGGTTGGCTGTGCGTGATCACACGCTCGCCCAACGCGTCGGGGAGGACGTCCCGCGGTGTCTCCACCTCCGCCCCCGCCGCTCGGCCGCTACCGCAAGAAGGCCGCGCACGGCTTCGACGCCGCCCTCGACGACGCCGAACTCGTCGCCGCCCGCACCGCCCTCGCGCAGGGGCGCTGGACCGAGGTGCGCGACCTGCTCGCCGACACCGGCGACGACTGGGACCGCAGGGGCCACCGCTGCGACGCCCTCGGCCGCGAGCCCACGACCGCGGCCTGGGCCCGTGACTGGCGGATCACGGAGCCGGAGAGCGCCGACGCCGCGGTCCTGCTCGCCTTCGCCGCCGTGCACCGGGCGCTGCGCGGCAAGGGACGCTCCGAGAAGGCCCGCGCCGCCTGCCGCGAGGCGGCCGCCCTGACCCCCGCCGACCCCACCCCCTGGCTCGCGCTGCTGCTCCTCGAGCGCTCCCTGGGCCACGAGGAGGACGTCGTACGCCTCTTCGACGAGGTGCGGCACCGGCACCCCGAGCACCACCACGCGCACCACCTGATGGTCGCCCGGCTCGCCGAACGGCGGCCCGGTGCCGGGCAGGACCCGCTCCACGAGGTCTACGACTTCGCGTCCTGGGCGGCCGAACTGGCCCCCGACCACTCCCCGTTGGCCGTGCTCCCGGTGATCGCGCACACCGAGCGCTACCGCGTGCTCGCCACCACCGGCACCGAGAACAAGGACCCGGTGGCCTCCGGGCACTGGTCGACGCGGCGGGCCCGGCAGGTGATGAAGGCCTCCTTCGACTGGTGGCTGGAGTGGGAGATGCCGCACGAGTCGGTGCACCCGCGCGCCTTCGTCGACCTCAACTACCTCGCGCACGCCACGTTCTGCGAGGGGCGGGCGGCCGAGGCCGCCGCGCTGTTCCACCGCATCGGCCGGTACCCGACCGAAGTCCCCTGGTCGTATCCGGACCGCGACCCGCACCGGGCCTACCACGCCGCCCGCGACGCGGCACTCGGCAAGACCTGAGAGACCAACGGCCCCCAGACGGGCGGAGAGGACCACCGCACCATGGCGACGGGCAGATCGAGCACCAGCGCGGCCAGCGCGGGATTCCGCGGCGGCACCGGATCGAGGGGCAGGAAGGCCTCGCCACGAGGCGGCATCAACACCTACAAGGGCGAGGAACGCGCCCTGCGGGCGGGGCGCCTCGGCACGGCGGGCCTGCTGCTCTCCGTGCTCGCCGCCACCGGGCCGCTCCTCGTCGTCGCCGGTGTCATGCCCACGACCTACGGCGTGATGGGCGTCGTGGGCCAGCCCCTGCTGTTCCTGATACTGGGCGTCGTCCTCGCCCTGTTCAGCTTCGGGTACGCGGAGATGAGCCGGCACGTCCACAACGCCGGCGCCTTCTACGCCTACATCGCACGCGGCCTCGGCGGCACCGTCGGCGCGGGCGCCTCCGCCGTCGCGCTCGTCGCCTACAGCGCCCTGCAAGCAGGCCTGTTCGGCATCCTGGGCTTCGAGGTGTCGGGGCTGCTCGACAAGTACCTGGACATCACCGTCGGCTGGTGGATCCCCGCGCTCGCCGCGGTCGCCCTCGTCGGCGCACTCGGCCTGCTGAAGATCGACCTGAACGCGCGCGTCCTCGGCGTCCTGCTCCTGATCGAGGTGGCCCTCGTCGTCATCTTCGACGTCGCCGCCGTCGCCGACCCGGCGAAGGAGGGCCTTTCGCTGCACGCCTTCAACCCCGACACCCTCACCGGCGCGGGCGTCGCCACCTCGCTGTGCTTCTGCATAGCGGCGTTCACCGGCTTCGAACAGGCACCCGTGTACGCCGAGGAGACCAGCCGCCCCCAGGTCGTCGTCGCCCGCGTGATGTTCTTCGCCGTCGGCTTCGTCGCCGTCTTCTTCGCCCTCAGCTCCTGGGCCCTCACGGTCGCGGCCGGGCCCTCCGGCATCGTGCCCGCAGCGAGGGAGCAGAGCGCGGGCCTGCTGTTCGGGCTCACCGAACCCCGCCTCGGCGGCACCTTCACCGACGTGATGCACGTCCTGTTCGTCACCGGCATGTTCGCCGCCGTCCTCAGCTTCCACAACGTCGTCGCCCGCTACGCCTTCGCCATGGGCCGCGAGGGCCTGCTGCCCGCCGCGTTCGGCCGCACCAACAGCGCCAGCGGCGCACCCGGCACGGGTTCCCTGCTCCAGACCGTCGTCTCCGTCGTCATCGTGATCGGCTTCGCCCTCACCGACGACGGCCCGCACGGCGACCCCACCGCGCCCGTCCTGCACCTGTTCACCTGGGGCGGCAACGTCGGCGCCCTCGGCGTGCTGCTCCTGATGGCCACCGCGTCCGTAGCCGTGATCGTCTTCTTCGTCCGGCGGGGCGCCGCCCGCGTCCAGATCTGGCGCATCACCGCCTCGGCACTCGCCGCCGTCGCCCTGCTCTGCATCGCCGGCTACACCGTCAAGGACTTCGACGTCCTCGTCGGTGCGGGCCCCGACTCCACCCTCGGCTGGGTCCTGCCGGGCATCATCGCGTCGGCGGCGGTGGTGGGGCTCGCGTACGGGGCGTACCTGAAGTCGGCCCGGCCTGCGGCGCATGCGCGTATCGGGCTTGGGAACGAGGCGTTCCAGTTGGAGAAAGCGGCGGGTTCTGGCCGGGGGGCCTAGCGGGGGTCGGCCTGCGGCCTCGTCCTCAATCGCCGGACGGGCTCGAACGAGCCCGTCCGGCGATTGAGGACGAGGCGCGGAGCGCCGACAAGGCTGGGGTCCAGGGGGCGCAGCGCCCCTGGTTACGGGAAGGGGCGGGACTGGGGAGCCCCCGGCAGGGCCCACCCCCAGCCCCCTACAACACCAGCGAAAGCAGCATCACGAACCCGAGCGCCACCACCGAGATGATGGACTCCATCACGGACCACGTCTTGACGGTCTGCCCGACATCAAGACCGAAGTACTCCTTCACCAGCCAGAACCCCGCATCGTTGACATGGCTGAAGAAGAGCGACCCGGCCCCGATGGCCAGCACGAGCAACGCCGTGTGCGCGGTGGACATGTCCGCGGCCAGCGGAGCCGCGAGCCCGGCCGCCGAGATCGTGGCGACGGTGGCCGACCCGGTGGCGAGCCGGATCGCGACGGCGATGAGCCAGGCCAGCAGCAGCGCGGGAATCGACCAGTCCTCGGAGAAGTCGAGGATCATCTGCCCGACACCCACGTCGATGAGGGTCTGCTTGAAGCCGCCCCCCGCCCCGACGATCATCAGCACACCCGCGATGGGAGCGAGCGACTTCTCCACGGTGGAGGAGAGGCGGTCCTTGGTGAACCCCGCGGCCCGCCCCAACGTGAACATGCCCACGAGCACCGCGGCGAGCAGCGCGATCAACGGCGACCCGACGACGTCGAAGACCCGCTGCACGGTCGCATCGGGGTCGTCCACGACGATGTCGACGAGCGCCTTGGCGAGCATCAGGACGACGGGCAGCAGCACGGTGGCGACCGTGACCCCGAACCCGGGCCGCTTCTCCAGGTCCTCCGAGGCCCGCTGCGGAATCATCTTCTCCGGCGGCGCCACGTCCACCCAGCGCGCGGCGACCTTCGAGAACAACGGCCCCGCGATGATCACGGTGGGGACGGCGACGAGCACACCGAGGGCGAGCGTCACGCCGAGGTTGGCCTTCACGGCGTCGATGGCGACGAGCGGGCCCGGGTGCGGCGGGATCAGGCCGTGCATCACGGACAGACCGGCGAGCGCGGGGATGCCGATCCGCATCAGCGAGTAGTTGCCGCGCTTGGCGACCATGAGGACGACCGGGATCAGCAGCACGATGCCGACCTCGAAGAACAGCGGAAGCCCGATCACCGAGGCGATGAGGACCATCGCCCACGGCATGGCACGCCCGCCCGCCCTGGCCAGGATCGTGTCCACGATCTGGTCGGCGCCGCCGGAGTCGGCGAGCAGCTTGCCGAGGATCGCACCGAGCGCGATCAGCACGCCGACGCCCGCGACGGTGGACCCGAGCCCGGTGGTGAAGCTGCTGATCGCCTTGTCGAGCGGGGCACCCGCGAAGGCGCCGAGCCCCAGCGAACCGATGGTCAGCGCCAGGAAGGCGTGGACCTTGAACTTCGTGATGAGCAGAACGATGACGGCGATGCCCGCGAGGACGGCGATCCCGAGCTGGGCATGGCCCGCCGAGGTGATCGGTTCGACGGGGTCCGCTGCCAACATCTCGACGCTGAGACTGGTCACGGTGGGTTCCTTGTACGTGGACGTGAGGGTGCTGTGTGCAGGGGGAGCGAGAAGGAGAACAGGGGAGCAGGGGAGGGGAGTCGGAAGGACCCGGGGGGGTCAGGGAGGAGCCCGAAGGGCCCGGAAGGGTCTGGGAAGACCCGGAAGGGCTTGGGAGGAGCCCCGCGGATCCGGAGGGTCAGGGAGGAGCCCCAAAGGTCCGGAAGGAGCCGGTGGTCGGCCGTCGGGTGGTCAGCCGTCGAGCCGGGTGAGCGCGGTGACCGCCCGGTCCGCGATGTCCTCGGGGCTCCCCGCGACGTCGACAGCGACGCCCGCCTCGTCCGCACCGAGCGGCTGGAGCGTGGCGAACTGCGAGTCCAGGAGCTTGGTCGGCATGAAGTGGCCCTCGCGGTGGGACATCCGGTCCTCGATGAGGGCCCGGTCACCGGTGAGGTGGACGAAGACGAGGCCGGGGGCCGCCGTTCGCAGCCGGTCCCTGTAGGCCCGCTTCAGCGCGGAACTGCTGACCACGCCGCCGAGGCCGGCCCGGCCGTGGGCCCACTCGCCGATGGCATCCAGCCACGGCATGCGGTCCTCGTCGGTCAGCGGGGTGCCGGCCGACATCTTGGCGATGTTCGCCGCGGGGTGGAAGTCGTCGCCCTCGGCGTACGGGACACCGAGCCGGGCCGCGAGCAGGGGGCCGACCGTGGTCTTCCCGGTGCCCGCTACGCCCATCACTACGACGACGTGGGTGGTGCTCATGGCTGCTGTTGCCTCGCTGTCCTCGTCGACATCGATCGGTTCACGCCACTGAAACCCATTAGGTCTGACGAATTCAAGAGCCTGTGATGTAAAAGTCTGACTTTTTGACCACAGTCCCTCCCTCGTACGCTGACGTCATGACCGCACAGGCCCGGGGGCTGCACGCCCGCGTACTGGAAAGCCTCGGGCCCGCCATCACCGCCGGCGAGTACCCGCCCGGCAGCGTCCTGCGCACGGACGAACTCGCGCAGCGGTTCGAAGTGTCACGTTCGGTGATGCGTGAGGTGGTGCGCGTCCTGGAGTCGATGCACCTGGTCGCGTCGCGCCGCCGCGTCGGCGTGACCGTGCTGCCCGCCGCGCAGTGGAACGTCTACGACCCGCAGGTCATCCGCTGGCGCCTCGCGGGCGCCGACCGCCCGCGCCAGCTGCGCTCCCTGACCGTCCTGCGCTCGGCGGTCGAACCGGTGGCCGCGGGCCTGGCCGCGCGGCACGCGAGCGCCGAGCAGTGCGCGGCCCTCACCGAGTGCGCGCTCGGCATGGTCGCCACCTCGCGGGGCCGCCGCCTCGAGGAGTACCTCGTGCACGACATCGCCTTCCACCGCATCGTCCTCGATGCCTCCGGCAACGAGATGTTCGCCCGGCTCGGGGATGTGGTCGCCGAGGTCCTGGCGGGCCGCACCCACCACGACGTGATGTTCGAGGACCCCGACCCGGCCGCCGTCACCCTGCACGTGCGCGTCGCCGAAGCGGTACGGGAGGGCGACGGACCCCGCGCCGAGGCCCTCACCCGCGAGATCGCCGAGGGCGCCCTGCGGGAACTGGACATCCTGGCCCCACCTCCCCCCACCCGCTGACCGCACCGGCCGGGGCAGCGCGGAAGCCGCGCGCCCACCCAGGACACCCCACAAGGGGCCACGGGGAACCGCGCACCAGTCACGACGCCCCAAAGGGGTCACGGGGAACCGTGCACCCAGCCACGACGCCCCAAAGGGGCGCGGGGAACTGCGCGCCCAGCCACGACGAGGCCGCAGCCGCAAGAGAGCAGACCCCCGGCAGACGACCCCGCGACTCCCCGGGGGGGCAGAATGTCCCCATGCCCCGACAGCCCCGCCGCCCCGGCCAAGGCCGCACCACCCCCCAGCCCACACCCTGCCCGTGCGGCACCCCCGTACCGTACGAGGACTGCTGCGGCCCGATGCACAGGGGCGAGGCCACCGCCACGACCCCCGAGGAACTGATGCGCTCGCGCTTCACCGCCTTCGCCCGCCGCGACGAGGCGTACCTGCTGCGCACCTGGCACCCCCGGACCCGCCCGCCGCGCGTCGACTTCGACCCGGCGATGCGCTGGCGGGGGCTCGACATCGAGGAGACGGCCGACGGCACCGCCTTCCACACCACCGGCACCGTCACCTTCCGCGCGCACTACACCGACGGCGGCCGTCCCGACTCGCTGCACGAGCGCAGCCGCTTCGAGCGCGTCGACGGAGCGTGGGTGTACGTGGACGGCGACTTCATCGACTGAGCGGAAGGGCCGACCCGACATGCCGGGCCGACCGGCGTCACTCGTCGGGACCCGGCTATCCGGGGGTCCCGGCAGGCGGAGCCGCTGGAGAAGAAGACGCGCCCGGAACCGTCGGCGGGCCGCGCCCGGGCCCGTAGCGCGACCCTGACGGGCTCAAACCCCGCCGGTCGCCCGGCAGTTCGAGGCCTGGCACGACCGCGGGGCGGCCGCGTACATAGGCGACTTCGCCCGCTGCGGGCGCCCGCACCCCGCTCCGCAAGGCCTTCAGCCTCTTCGTGAAACTTCCGCTCGCCGTCGGCCTTGCCACCGCCGCGGCCACCCGGGAGCGCCTCCTCCTACTGCTGTTCGCTCCCGGTCCCGCCATCCCGGGCACCTACGGTCCCCAAGGCGGCGAACCGGCCGGGCTGGAGGTCGGGGAGGGGCGGGCGGCAGGCGTCCATCGCAGGGGGAATGCCCGGGCCGTTGGTCACGTGGTGGGGCGCGGCACTGCCCGGAAATGAAGAAAGCCCCTGCTGAGGGGCTGTTCTTGCTGGTGTCCGAGGGGGGACTTGAACCCCCACGCCCGATAAAGGGCACTAGCACCTCAAGCTAGCGCGTCTGCCATTCCGCCACCCGGACCGGTGGTCTGTCGCGGTTTCCCGCGGCGACGTGGAAAACCATAGCAAACATTCGAGGGCCCCTGATCACACGGGTCCCGTGGGTGAACGGCGTATGACGAGGGGCGTCGGGCCTTGGGCGCGGAGGCGCGGCGCGGGAGGATGGGAGGGACCGTAAGGGCAACAGCGGGAGGAACAGCGTGAGCGAGCCGACCACGGGCGGCAGGGCGGACGGGGCGCCGGGCGTCTCCGGCGAGGACGAGGTCGTCGACCTGTGCCGGGACCTGATCCGGATGGACACCAGCAACTACGGGGACCACTCCGGCCCGGGGGAGCGCAAGGCGGCCGAGTACGTCGCGGAGAAGCTCGCGGAGGTGGGACTCGAACCGCAGATCTTCGAATCCCACCCGGGGCGTGCCTCCACCGTCGCGCGCATCGAGGGCGAGGACCCCTCGCGGCCCGCGCTGCTCATCCACGGCCACACCGACGTCGTACCCGCCAACGCCCAGGACTGGACGCACCACCCCTTCTCCGGGGAGATCGCCGACGGCTGTCTGTGGGGCCGGGGCGCCGTCGACATGAAGGACATGGACGCGATGACCCTCGCGGTCGTACGCGACCGGCTGCGCAGCGGCCGCAAGCCGCCGCGCGACATAGTGCTCGCGTTCCTCGCCGACGAGGAGGCGGGCGGCACGTACGGCGCGCGCCACCTGGTGGACAACCACCCGGACCTCTTCGAGGGCGTGACCGAGGCGATCAGCGAGGTCGGCGGCTTCTCCTTCACGGTCAACGAGAACTTGCGCCTCTATCTCGTGGAGACCGCCCAGAAGGGCATGCACTGGATGAAGCTGACCGTGGACGGCACCGCGGGACACGGCTCGATGATCCACAAGGACAACGCGATCACCGAGCTGTCCGAGGCCGTCGGGCGGCTCGGGCGGCACAAGTTCCCGATCCGCGTCACCAAGACGCTGCGGCACTTCCTCGACGAGCTGGGCGACGCCCTCGGCACCGAGCTCGACCCGGAGGACATGGACGCCACCCTCGCCAGGCTCGGCGGCATCGCCAAGCTGATCGGCGCCTCGTTGCAGAACACCGCCAACCCGACCCAGCTCGGCGCGGGCTACAAGGTGAACGTGATCCCCGGGCAGGCCACCGCCCACGTCGACGGCCGCTTCCTGCCGGGGTACGAGGAGGAGTTCCTGGCCGACCTCGACCGCATCCTCGGTCCGCACGTCCGGCGCGAGGACGTGCACGCGGACAAGGCCCTGGAGACCACGTTCGACGGTGCGCTCGTGGACGCCATGCAGTCGGCGCTGCGGGCCGAGGACCCGATCGCGCGGGCCGTCCCCTACATGCTCTCGGCCGGCACGGACGCCAAGTCCTTCGACGACCTCGGCATCCGGGGCTTCGGCTTCGCTCCGCTGAAGCTGCCGCCGGAGCTGGACTTCGCGGGCATGTTCCACGGCGTCGACGAGCGGGTCCCGGTCGAAGGACTGAAGTTCGGTGTACGTGTCCTTGACCGGTTCATCGACGCGTCCTGAATGACAATCGGTTCCTTCACGCTTTCCGCGCCGTGTCGGCTTCACGTCGGCTGTACGTCCGCTCTACGTGGGCTTTTCGCCGCTGCCTGCCGAACCCGCGGGCAGGCGCCGCGGCCGAAACGAATCTTCAATAATCGACCGTGCGTGCGTAACCGACCGAAAAGAGTGAAAGCAGCTTTGCTCACGTAGCCCCCACCATTCCCCCTCGTTACAGGTGGTGCGGTCCGCGGCTGGGACCGCATTGCCAACTAGGAGGAATAATGATCAAGAAGGTCGTCGCGGCTGCGGTAGCCACCGGTGGTCTCGTGCTCGCCGGTGCGGGCATCGCTACCGCCGACGCCGGCGCGCAGGGCGCCGCTGTCGGCTCCCCGGGCGTCGTTTCGGGCAACACCGTCCAGGTGCCGGTGCACATCCCGGTGAACGCCTGTGGCAACACGATTTCCGTCATCGGGCTGCTGAACCCCGCCTTCGGGAACGTCTGCATCAACAAGTGATGCCGCTGTGCCTCACCCCGTGAGGGGCCTAGCCCTATGAGGGGCCTCGCCCCATGAGGGTGTGAAGTCCGTCGGCCCCGGAGTGCCTGTGACGCGCTCCGGGGCCGACGGCCATTGGGCGCACGGCGCACTGGGCCCGTGCGCATTTCCGGAAGGCAAGGCAGGAACAAGCTATGCGACAGGTCACGCGCAAAGGCCTGATCACCGTTGCGGCCGCCACCGGCGTGCTCGCGGTCACCGGTGGTTATGCCCAAGCCGATTCGAACGCCCACGGCGGCAGTGCGGATTCCCCCGGAGTCATCTCCGGCAATTCCGTCCAGCTCCCCGTGCACGTCCCGGTCAACGTCTGTGGCAACACCGTGAACGTCGTCGGGCTCCTGAACCCCGCGATGGGCAACAGCTGTGCCAACAAGTCCGGCGGCCGCCACAACGGCGGCTACGGCGACGACCACGGCGGCAAGCCCTCGGGCGGCGGTTCCACCGCCGACGGACACGCCGTCGGCTCACCGGGCGTGGGCTCCGGCAACAACATCCAGCTGCCGGTGGACGTACCCGTGAACGTCTGCGGCAACAGCGTCAGCGTGGTCGGCGTCGGCAACCCCGCCCTCGCCAACGAGTGCACCAACGAGTCCGGCCCCACCCGGCCCGGGGAGAAGCCGCCCACGAAGCCTCACGAGCCCGGCAAGCCCGGGAACCCGGAGGAGCCCGGCAAGCCGGGCAGCCCCGAGGAGCCGGGCAACCCCGGCAAGCCGGAGAAGCCGGTCAAGCCCGAGCAGCCCGGCAACCCCGGGACGCCGCAGGAGCCCGGCTCGCCGGACAAGCCCGAGCAGCAGCAGCCGGACCGCGCCGGCAAGCCGAACGAGCCGATCGCCCACACGGTCGTGCCGCCCGAGGGCAAGGACGAGCTGGCGCAGACCGGCGGCACTCTGCCGCTCGGCATCGCGCTGCCGGTGGGCGCGGGCATGCTGCTCGCGGGCACCGTCCTGTACCGGAGGGCACGTGCCTGACACCGGCGTGCCGGTGCTCGACACGGGTGTGCCTGGCCTCGGCTCGGGCGTGCAGACGCTCGGCCTGAACGTGCAGACGCTCGGCTCGGGCCTGCCTGGTGCGGGCGGGCCTCATGTGGGCGCGTCCGGCACTCGGCGGCGGGTTCCGGTCGGCTGAGCGCGCTCCGGCCGTCAGGCGCAACGGAGCGGGCCCCGCGATCGCGGGGCCCGCTCCGTTCGCGTACCGCCCGTCACCAAGTGGCCCGCACCTGGCGGATGATGCGCCGCCGCAGCCGCACCCGCCGACTGCCGTCGGCGTGCAGGCTGAGACGGTCCAGCTCCCAGTGTCCGTACTCTGCGTGGTCGGTCAGCAGACGAGTGGCCTCCTTACGGGACACCCCGCGCGGAACGTACACGTCGACAAATTCGTATTCCGGCATCGCATCTATTGTGCGGGCACCGGCCCGGTACGGATAGCGTCTGCACTATGTCTGATGCTGCGCAGCCCACCGCTGCCGAGGTACGCGCCGCCGCCGAGGCGGTCAAGACCGCGCTCGACCGCCACCTTGCGGCGGTCGAACGCAGGTCGGGCGAGGACGATCCCGACGTCTACGAGGCGTTCAACGAGCTGGCCGCCGCCGCGGAGGCGTACGACGAACTGCTCTACGACCGGTACGACGAGGTCACTCCCTTCGAGATCCCGGGGGCCGAGGACGCCCTGCCGCCGTATCAGGGACCGGCGGAGCCGAACGCCCTGAGCGTGCTGATCCGGCGGGACTACGCAGTCGTGGAGCCGCAGCGGCTCATCGCCCAGGCCGAGCGGGTCGAGGCCGCGGACGAGGACGTCGAGTCGAGCCGCCTCTCCGGCACCGTGCCGGGCGCGCTCGGACTGCTCTTCGGCGAGTTCGAACCGGACGAGATCGCCTCCCGGCACAAGGAGTTCGGCCTCGAGGAGGGCGACTCCACGCTGTGGGTCACCGCTGCGGACGAGCCCGCGGAACCCGGCGAGTGGCTGGAGTCCCCCTTCGACCAGCCCGACACCCAGCGGGTGGTCTGCCGCTTCGACGTCAGCGCGGTCTTCGACGACGACACGGACGACGACATCGACGAGGCCGACGACCGGGTACGCCCCGCACGGATCCGCCGAGGCGCCGACTCCGACGACCTCGATCCCCTCGACCCCGACCTCGACGCGGAACTGGACTTCGATCCGGACGAGGTCGTGCCCTTCGACGTTGCCGAGGACGTCGACGCCGATCCCGAGCCTGGCGACCCCGATGACCTCGACGACCCCGATGACCCCGATGACCCCGCTGGGGTGGACGGCGGGAAGGTCGTCGAGCGGGGGAAGAGCGGGGGCGTCGGCTAGCGGGTGCGTCGGCTGGCGGGGGTTGTCGGCGGGCGGGCCGGGGGGCGGGGCGATCACAGGGTGCCGCCTTCTGTGGCGTGCCCGCGGGTTTGCACGCGGCGTGCCTGTGGGGTGCCCCCGACGCGCGCGTGGTGTCCCCCCGGGGGGCGGGAGGCGTCCCCGGGGGTTGCCGCGAGTGTGCGTGTGAGTCCACTCGACGTGTGCGCGTGGTGTGCCCCCCGGGGGTGTGCGTTGCGTGCCCGTGAGGTGCGCCCGGGTTTGCGTGTGACCTGCCACGCGGGGGGTTTGCGCGCGGCGTGCCTGCGGGCGCCCCGCGTGTGGGTCCCTCGGCGTGTGCGCACGGCGCGCCCCGGGATGCGCGCGGCGTGCCCGTCGCGTGCCCGTGGCCCCCTCCCGGCGGACAGGGCCACGGGCCACACCCCGCGGGCCCGTAGCCCGGCCTAGCCCTCTGCCTGCGGCGGCTGCGGCTGCGGGCGCAGCAACGTCCGCAGACGGGTCGTGCGCTCCTTCGCGGGGCGCTCGGCGACCGCCTGGGGCAGCGCCTGCGCGACGCCCTGCACCACCGACAGATGGCGCTCGGCCCGGCTGAACGCGGAGTAGATCCACGGTCGGTTCAGGGCGGCGGCCGCGTCGCCCGGCAGGACCACCACCGCCGCGGGCCAGCGGCGGCCCACGGCCTGGTGCGCGGTGACGGCCCAGGCGTGCCGCACCGCCTGCTCCACCCGGTCCTTCGGTACGACGACGGACGCGCCCTCGCAGTCCAGGCGCAGCCCCTGCGGATCGGCGCCGACAACCCTGCCGAGTGCCGTGCGGCCCGGCACCGGGGCGTAGACGACGCGGTCGCCCGGGTCGAAGCCGCCGAACCGGCCGGGGCCCGGGTTGAGCCGGTCCTTCAGCGCCGCGTTCAGCGCCCGCGTGCCCGCCGCTCCGCCGTGGCCGGGGGTGATGACCTGCGTCTGCTCGGCCGGTACCCCGATGGCCCGTGGCACCGAGTCCGCGACCAGCTGCACCGTGCGGTGGATGGCGTCGGCCGCGTCCCGCACCGGGACGATCACCACTTCCTTGCCCGGTGCCTCGACCTGGACCAGCTCGCCCACGCCGATGCCGGAGACCAGCTCACCGAGGGGACCGGGGTCCGGGGTGCGCGAGACGACCTGCGGGCAGCAGCGGGCCGCCAGGAGGTCCGCGAACACCCGGCCGGGGCCCGCGGACCACAGCACGCCGGGGTCGCCGCTGAGCACCAGCCTGGCCCCGTCCGGCAGCGACTCGACGAGCGTCGCGGCCGTCTCGACGTCCAGCTGCGGGGCGTCGAGGACCACGAGCAGGTTTAGGGCGAACGCTCCGTCCGCGTCGCGCCCGGGGCCCTGACGTCCGGAGAGCAGCCCCGCCACCGTGACGGCCGCCTCGGAGGCCGCGCCGCCGGAGCCGGAACCGGAATCGGAGCCGCCTGCGGGGGCGGGGCCGTCGGCACCCTCTGGGCCATCCGGTCCGCCGGACCCGCCAGGCCCGCCCGGGCCACCGACGCCGCCGCCCGGCCCGCCGGAGCCGTCAGCGCGACCGGAGCCCGGGGCACCGCCGCCAAGGCGCCCCGCCAACCTCCGCTGCCCGTCCGGGCCGTGCGTCGCCGCGCACACCCGCAGGCCGAGCGCGCGCGCCGCCGTCACGAGCGCGGCGGGCTCGGCGCGGGCCTCCTCACCGCCGGTGTGCAGCACGAGGCCGTGCCCCGCGACGGCGCGGATCAGCTCGGCGGCGGAGCCGGAGGCACGGCTCGCCGCCTCCTCCCACTGGGCGGCCGAGGGGCTCGAAGGGTCGTCCTTCGGGAGGGAGTTCAGCACCCTGGCGAGGCCGTCGGCCAGGCTCTCCTCCGCCAAGGCGTACCGTTCGAGGCCGAGCAGGATCTGGACGGGCACCGCTGCTTCCCCGCCGTCCCCGGTGTCCTCACCGGCCGCGGCGGGCGGGGCCGGGGCAGCTCCGGGACCGGCCTCCAGAGCGTCCTGGAAGACGAGCACATCGCCCTCCGCGACGGCGTGCCGCACCGCCTCGTCGGGCTCCGGCACCCCGCGCTGCCCGAGGGCGGCGCCGAGCGCAGCCGACGTGAGCGCCGTGTGCCCGGCGAGCGCGGCCTGTTCGAGCAGCCACACCGTGAGGGCGGTGCCCCTGCGCTCATCCCCGGGGCCGCAGTCGGGGCCGAGGAGCGCCCGCGCGAAACCGTCGACCTGTTCGAGGCGTGTCCCGGGCACGCGCAGCAGCTGCCAGGGGTTCGCGCGGAGCACGTCGTCGGCGCCCTCGCCGAGCACCGCCGCGGTGCGGGACGCGAGCGCCGCGGGGGCACCGCCCTCCGTCAGGACGGCCGACACCGCGTCCACGGTCTCCTGGGCGGGCTCGGCGACGGCGGACGACGCCTCCGACACCGGACGCCGGACGGCATCGGGGGCCGGAGCGGGCCTGCGCCGCGTGGTCGGCTCCGGATCGTGGAACGCCGAGGCGACGGGCTTCTCGCCGCTCTCCACCGCCCGCACCGCCGCCAGCAGGTCGGCGGCCGTCCCCTGAAGCGCCGTACCGGCATCGACCGGGTTCTTCTTGGCGGCCTTGCGCTGCTCGATGCGCTCCCGCAGCTCCCGCTGCGCGGCCAGCTCGGCCTCGGCCTCGGACACCGCGGCAGCGGCATCACCGTCCCCCGCGCCGCCCGCGCCGTCACCGGCCCCCGCGCCGTCATCGCCCGCCACGCCGTCTCCGCCGTCCTCCGCGTCAGCGGCGGCACCGGTACCGGCACCGGTCACCTCGGCCTCGGCGTCCACGCCCGCGTCACCCGCCGCCTGCGGAGCAACCGCGTCCACGTCCGCGTCACCCGCCGCCTGCGAAACACCCGCGCCCTCGTCCCCGGCTTCCGGCGCGGTCCCCCCGGCCGGGGCGTCCCCGGCTTCGGGTGCGGTCCCCCCGGCGGGGGCGGTCCCGGCCTTGGGGGCCTCGGGCTCGGTGGCCTCCGCGGCGGCGGACTCCGTACTCACAGCGTGCTCCAGTCCTGGTCTGGGTAGCGGTGCACGGGCGCCGACACGTCGTCGAGCGCCCGGCAGATCTCGTCAGGAAGACTAAGGGTCTCCACTGACAACGCGGCCGTGAGCTGCTGCGCGTTGCGCGCGCCGACGATCGGGGCGGTCACTCCGGGGCGGTCGCGCACCCAGGCGAGCGCCACCTGCTGCGGCGTGACGGCGAGGCCGTCCGCCGCTATCGCGACGGCGTCCACGACCCGGCTCGCGGCGTCGTCGAGATAGGGCTCGACGAACGGGGCGAACTGCTCGGACGCGCCGCGCGAGTCGGCGGGCGTCGCGTTGCGGTACTTGCCGGTCAGGACGCCGCGGCCGAGCGGTGAGGACGGCAGCAGGCCGACGCCCAGGTCGAGGGCTGCGGGCAGCACCTCGCGTTCGACGCCGCGCTGGAGCAGGGAGTACTCCATCTGGGTGCTGGCGAGGCGGGTGCGGGTGCCCGCCGCCGCGAGCTGCCAGGTCGCGGCCTTGGCGAGCTGCCAGCCGCTGAAGTTGGAGACGCCCGCGTAGCGTGCGCGGCCGCTGCTGACGGCGATGTCCAGGGCTTGCAGGGTCTCTTCCAGGGGCGTGCCGGGATCGAAGGCGTGGACCTGCCACAGGTCCACGTGGTCGGTGCCGAGGCGGGCCAGGGAGGCGTCGAGGGCGGACAGCAGATGGCCGCGCGAGCCGTCGAAGCGCCGGAAGGGGTCGAGCACACTGCCCGCCTTCGTCGCGATGACCAGATCGCGCCGCGGCACGAGCCGTTCGACGAGCCGGCCGAGGAGGTACTCGGCCTCCCCGTCGCCGTACACGTCGGCCGTGTCCACGAGGGTGCCGCCCGCCTCCCAGAAGACCTTCAACAGGTCGGCGGCGTCGTTCTCCCCGAGCTCGTCGGAGTGCCCCCACGTGAGAGTGCCGAGCCCGATCCGGGACACACGCAGACCTGTTCGGCCGAGATGCCTCTGCTCCATGGCCGCGAGATTATCGGCCACGCAACGGCGCCGGGCGAGCGTGTGGACAAACCCCCGGCTGTGGACAACCCGGTGACCCGTACGGGGACCGGCGGCCGCACGGATGGACGGCGGCGGCCGCACGGAAGAAGATCGGCGACGGTACGGAAGGAGATCGGCGAGGGCACGGGTGAAGATCGGCGGCGGTGTGTACGAGGAGCGGCGACGCGTACGGGCCGAGCGCCCCTGACGGATGGACCGCCCGCGCGCTACAGTCCCCGGCACAAGCACGTTACTCACGGGTAAGGGGATTCGGCCATGCAGCTCGGGATCAACCTCGGCTACTGGGGCGCCGGGATGGACGCGGACAACCTCGCCGTCGCCAGGGAGGCCGACAAGCTGGGCTACGCGGTCTGCTGGGCGGCCGAGGCCTACGGCTCGGACGCGGCCACCGTGCTGTCCTGGGTGGCGGCGCAGACCGAGCGCATCGACGTGGGCTCGGCGATCTTCCAGATTCCCGCGCGTCAGCCCGCGATGACCGCGATGACCGCGGCGACCCTGGACTCGCTGTCCGGCGGGCGCTTCCGCCTCGGACTCGGTGTCTCGGGGCCGCAGGTCTCCGAGGGCTGGTACGGGGTCAAGTTCGACAAGCCCCTGGCCCGCACGCGCGAGTACGTCGACATCGTACGCAAGGCCATGGCCCGGGAGCGCCTGAGCCACGACGGCGAGCACTGGACGCTGCCGCTGCCCGGCGGCCCCGGCAAGCCGCTCAAGCTGACCGTGCATCCGCAGCGCGAGCACATCCCGCTGTACATCGCGGCGATCGGTCCGAGGAACCTGGAGCAGACCGGCGAGATCGCGGACGGCGCGCTGCTCATCTTCCCTGCCGCCGAGCACCTGGAGGAGACGGCGCTGCGGCCGCTGCGCGCCGGTCGGGAGAAGGCCGGGAAGACGATGGACGGCTTCGACGTGGTGCCGACGCTGCCGCTCGCCCTCGGCAAGGACGGCGCCGACGACATCAGCGCGCTCGCCGATGTGTTCCGCCCCTACACGGCGCTGTACGTCGGCGGCATGGGCAGCCGCAAGCAGAACTTCTACAACAAGCAAGCGCAGCGGATGGGGTACGAGAAGGCCGCCGCCGAGGTCCAGGACAAGTATCTGGCCGGTGACAAGGACGGCGCGGCCGCCGCCCTGCCGCAGTCCCTGATCGACTCCACCACGCTGCTCGGCTCCGTGGACCGCATCGCCGACCGGATGCGCGCCTACGCGGAGGTCGGTGTCACCACGCTCACGCTGGCACCCGCGGGCTTCACGCTGGACGAGCGGCTCGCGGCGCTGCGCGCGGGGACCGAGGCCCTGGAGCGGGCCGGGCTCGCGTAGCGGGGTTTCCGCGGCCGTGGTGGGGGCTCGGGGGTCTTCCCCGCCACGGCCGTCGTCGAGCACAACGCCCCGGCGAGCCCTCCGGTTACGGCTCCGCGACCTCGCGTCCGGGCCGGGCCGCGGGTCCCGTTCGGCCGTCCGAGTCCTTCCGCGGCCCGCCGGTTCCTTCGTTCGGCGGAGCTGACGCGTACAGATGTTGCCTCCTGCCCCGCCGCGCATTTGACTCGTTCTTTGCGGAAGTCCGCGCACGCTTGGCGGAAGTCCCCGCGCGGTCAGTGACGGCATGGAGGTGCCTGCGATGCTTTCAGCCAGGAGTCTCTTCCGGGAGATCTTCGACAACGACGAGTCGTTCCGGCTGTTCTGCTCCATCGCGGCGAGCGGTGAGACCCAGGGGGGCTGGGAGAACGGGCGCATCGCCGCGCTCGTTCCGGAGAGCCAGCGCCCGCTGGCGGCAAAGATCGCCAGGCACGGTGCCGACGAGGACAAGCACGGGCGGATCTTCAACGCGCTCCTGCGGAAGCGCGGCCTCGAGCCGGTCGAGATCCCGCACGGGACCGACTACACGATGCTCCTGGAGAGGCACGGCATCGGCCTCGCCCACGACAAGCTCCGCGCCGACGAGCCGCTCACCGAGCAGGACATCATCACGTACCTGGCGCACAGCCGTGTCACCGAACAGCGCGCCGCCGACCAGATGCGCATGCTCCGCAAGCACTTCGGGGACGACCCCGAGGTCGGCAGGGCCGTGCAGATGATCTGCAACGACGAGGACAACCACCTGGCGTACTGCCACGAGGAACTGCTGCGCTTCGCGCACGCCGGGCACGGCCGCGCCATCCAGCGCACGCTGCGCGAGTGCGCGCTCGTCGAGATCGGCGTCCACCGCGACGTCGGCCTCGCCGTCATGGAGCGCATGGGCCGCATCCTGGGCTGGTCCCCGACCAGGGCGAGGACGCTCGCGGCCGGCATCCACAGCCTGCACGGGTTCGAGCGCATGGGCGGCTGGCGGCGGATGGTGTCCCTGAAGATGCCGCAGCGTCGCGACGCCCTCGGCGGACCGGCCGCCTCGGCACCCGAATTCGCCTGACCCAAACCGCCGTCTCAGGTACGCCAGCGCCGCACGTCACGCGTGCACGTCACCGGCGTGCGTCACGCGCGCACGCCACCGTGTCACGCACGCCCGCCACCCGCGTCACCCGCGTACGTCACCCACGCGGACCACCCGGCGAAAACCCGACGACGAACCCCCACGCCCCGCTCCGCGGCCTACATCCACCCCCGCCGCTTGAACATGCGGTACAGGGCGACCTCCAGGACGACCATGAGCAGGATCACCGCCGGATACGCCCACCCCCAGGACAGCTCCGGCATGTGTTCGAAGTTCATGCCGTAGACGCCCGCGATCATCGTGGGCACCGCGGCCATGGCCGCCCACGCGGAGATCTTCCGCATGTCGTCGTTCTGCCGCACGCTCATCTGCGCCAGATGCGCCGAGAGGATGTCCGACACCAGGCGGTCGAGTCCCTCCACGGACTCGTTCACGCGCGTCAGGTGGTCGCTGACGTCCCGTAGGTAGGGCTGCGCCGACTCCTCGACGAACGGCACGGCGCGGCCGTAGGGGTTCACGCCCGCGAGGCGTGCGATCGGCACCGCGAGCGGCCCCGTGGCCCGCCGGAACTCCAGGATCTGGCGCTTGAACTGGTAGATCCGCGCCGCCGAGCTCCGCGAGCCGCCGACGTCCGGCGAGAACACCTCCGCCTCCAGGCCCTCCAGGTCCGTCTGGAGCTCGGCCGCGACCTCCAGGTAGTGGTCGACGACGGCGTCGGCGATGGAGTACAGGACGGCCGTCGACCCGTGCTCCAGCACGTCGGGCTCCGCCTCCAGGCGGTGGCGTACGGAGCTGAGCGGGGCGCCGTCGCCGTGCCTGACCGTCACCACGAAGGAGTCGCCCATGAAGATCATGAGTTCGCCGGAGGAGACGGTGTCGTTCTCCTGGTCGTACACCACCGGCTTGAGGACCACGAAGACGGAGTCGTCGTACACCTCGAGCTTCGGCCGCTGGTGGGCCTTCAGGGCGTCCTCCACCGCCAGGGGGTGCAGCGAGAACTCCTTGGCCACCAGGTCGAACTCGTCCTCCGTCGGCTCGTGCAGACCGACCCAGACGAACGCGTCGCCCGTCGCCCGCGCCGCGTCCAGGGCGTCGGAGAAGTCCTCCGGCCCCTCGGTGGCGCGATGGCCGTGGCGGTAGCTGGCGCAGTCAACGATCATGTTCTGCATTCTTCCCAGCCTCAGCTCCTTAAGCACCCCGTCGCCGCTTAGGCTGGCCCGCATGCCCACGCTGATCCTTGTGCGCCACGGACGCTCGACCGCCAACACCGCGGGGCTGCTCGCCGGCTGGACGCCCGGCGTCGGCCTCGACGAGCGCGGCTCCGAGCAGGCCGCGGCGCTGCCCGGACGGCTCGCCGCGCTGCCGCTCGCCGAGGTCGTCACCAGCCCGCTCCAGCGGTGCCAGGAGACCCTGGCACCGCTGCTCGCCGCCCGCCCCGGACTCGATGCCCACACCGACGACCGCATCGGCGAGTGCCACTACGGCGACTGGTCGGGCCGCAAGCTCGCCGAGCTCGCGGGCGACCCCCTGATGGAGGTCGTACAGCAGCATCCGTCCGCGGCGGCCTTCCCCGGCGGCGAGTCCATGCGCGCCATGCAGACGCGGGCCGCGGAGGCCGTACGCGAGTGGAACGCGCGCGTGGAGCGCGATCACGGCGCCGACGCCGTCTATCTGATGTGCTCCCACGGCGACATCATCAAGTCCCTGGTCGCCGACGCCATCGGGCTGCACCTGGATCTGTTCCAGCGCGTCTCCGTGGAGCCCTGTTCGGTCACGGCGATCCGCTACACGCGCCTGCGCCCGTTCCTGGTCCGCCTCGGGGACACGGGGGACTTCGATTCCCTCGTCCCGCGCGAGGCGCCCGTGAGCACGGATGCTCAGGTCGGGGGCGATGCGGGCGCACCGTGATCGTCGCCCGCAGTAGGGTGCAGTGGTCGCGCCAAGTACATGCAGTCGATTCCAATGGAGACAGGACGTGTCCCGTCAGGTGTTCCTCTACGACCCGCCGGAACGCTTCGTCGCCGGAACCGTCGGACTCCCCGGTCGGCGTACCTTCTTCCTCCAGGCGTCCGCCGGGGTCCGCGTGACCAGCGTCGCCCTGGAGAAGACGCAGGTGGCCGCGCTCGCCGAGCGCATGGAGGAACTGCTCGACGAGGTCGTCAGGCGCAGCGGCGGCAGTGCCGCCGTGCCCGCCGTCGCGCCCGCCGAGGTCGCCGACAGCGCGCCGCTCGACGCGCCCGTCGAGGAGGAGTTCCGGGTCGGCACGATGGCGCTCGCCTGGGACGGCGACGAAGAGCGCATGATCGTCGAGGCGCAGGCCCTGGTCGAGCTGGACGCGGACTCCGACGAGGACCTCGCCGAGGCCGAGGAGAAACTCCTCCAGGACGAGGAGAACGGCCCGCCGATGCTCCGCGTACGGCTCACCGGCGCGCAGGCGAGGGCCTTCGCCAAGCGCGCGCTCGACGTCGTGAACGCGGGCCGTCCGCCGTGCCCGCTGTGCAGCCTCCCGCTCGACCCGGAAGGACACGTATGTCCGCGCCAGAACGGATACCGGCGGGGAGCGTGACCGCCGTGGACCTGCTCACCCGCGGTGAACTGACCGTACGCGGACAGATCCGGGAGGCCTCCAACGCGGTGCTCTACTGCACGATCGCGTACGAGGAGCAGAGCGCCGCCTGCGTCTACAAACCCGTCGCGGGGGAGCGCCCCCTGTGGGACTTCCCCGACGGGACGCTCGCCCGGCGTGAGGTCGCCGCCTACGAGGTGTCCGAGGCGCTCGGCTGGGGGCTCGTGCCGCCCACCGTGCTGCGGGACGGGCCCTACGGCGAGGGCATGGTGCAGCTGTGGGTCGAGACCGGGGACGCCGCCGGGGAGCAGGCGGGGGCGGGCGCCGAACTGCTCGCCCTCGTCGAGGGCGACGAGCCCGGCGACGGCTGGAAGGCCATCGGGTACGCCCAGGTGGAGGAGGGCCGTACGGCGCTGCTCGTGCACGCGGACGACGCGCGGCTGCGACGGCTCGCCGTGCTCGACGCCGTGATCAACAACGCGGACCGCAAGGGCGGACACCTCCTGGCAGGTCACGACGGGCAACTCTTCGGCATCGACCACGGCGTCACGTTCAACGTGGCGGACAAGCTGCGCACGCTCCTGTGGGGCTGGGCCGGCGAGAAGCTGCCCGACGAGGCGGTGACGGCGCTCGCAGCCCTGCGGGAGGCGCTCGCCGAGGGGGAACCGCTCGCCGAACGGCTCGGGGAACTCCTGACCGCCGCGGAGGTGGACGCGGTCCGTGAACGGGTCGCCGCGCTGCTCGCCGCGGGACGGCATCCCGTGCCGTCGGGGGAGTGGCCTGCCATACCGTGGCCGCCGGTGTAGGAGGGGCGCGGGAGTCGTTGCCCCCGCTGTGGGCAGCGCAAACCTGACGAAGATCTCGTAGCCCCGGGTCGTATGTGGATGCCGCGTCCGGTTACGCTCAAGGCATGTATGCCTGGCCCGCTTCTGAGGTTCCCGCCCTGCCCGGCAAGGGCCGCGACCTCCGGATCCACGACACCGCGACCGGTGGCCCCGTCACCCTGGCCCCCGGTCCCGTCGCCCGCATCTACGTCTGCGGCATCACTCCGTACGACGCCACCCACATGGGTCACGCGGCGACCTACAACGCGTTCGACCTCGTGCAACGCGTGTGGCTCGACACCAAGCGGCAGGTGCACTACGTACAGAACGTGACCGACGTGGACGATCCGCTCCTGGAGCGGGCCAAGCGGGACGGCAAGGACTGGGCCGACCTCGCGGAGAGCGAGACCGCGCTGTTCCGCGAGGACATGACCGCCCTGCGGCTGCTCCCGCCGCAGCAGTACGTCGGCGCCGTCGAGGCGATACCGGGCATCGTCCCGCTCGTCGAGCGGCTGCGGGACATGGGCGCCGCCTACGAACTCGAAGGCGACGTCTACTTCTCCGTCGAGTCCGACCCGCACTTCGGCGAGGTGTCGGGGCTCGACGCCGCCGCCATGCGGCTGCTCTCCGCCGAGCGCGGCGGCGACCCGGACCGCGTGGGCAAGAAGAACCCGCTCGACCCGATGCTCTGGATGGCGGCCCGCGAGGGCGAGCCGAGCTGGGACGGCGCCTCCCTCGGCCGCGGCAGGCCCGGCTGGCACATCGAGTGCGTCGCGATCGCCCTCGACCACCTCGGCATGGGCTTCGACGTGCAGGGCGGCGGCTCCGACCTGGCGTTCCCGCACCACGAGATGGGCGCGTCGCACGCGCAGGCCCTGACCGGCGAACACCCCTTCGCCAAGGCGTACGTCCACGCGGGGATGGTCGCCCTCGACGGCGCCAAGATGTCCAAGTCCAAGGGCAACCTCGTCTTCGTCTCCAAGCTGCGCCGCGACGGCGTGGATCCGGCCGCGATCCGCCTCGCCCTGCTCTCCCACCACTACCGCGCCGACTGGGAGTGGACGGAGCAGGTGCTCCAGGACGCCGTGGAGCGCCTCGCCCGCTGGCGTGCCGCCGTGTCCCGGCCCGACGGGCCCGCGGCCGAGAGCGTCGTCGAGGAGGTCCGCGAGGCCCTCGCCGACGACCTGGACGCGCCCGCCGCGCTGGCCGCCGTCGACCGCTGGGCCGCCCGCCAGGCCGCGGGCGGCGGCACGGACGAGGGCGCCCCGGGCGTCGTGTCGCGCACCGTGGACGCGCTGCTCGGTGTCGCGCTGTAGGCCTCGCACGGCCGGAACGTGAGGAACGGCGCCGGACGGGAAGGACTCCGCCCGGCGCCGCGGTGCCGTGGGACGGCTCAGCGGTACGGGATCAGCTCGTCCCAGTAGCGTTCGGCGTGGCCCGGGCCCACCGCCGACGGCGGCAGCTTGGTGACCGCCGCCTTGATGTCGCGGGTCATACCGACCATGTGCGTGCGAGGCGGTTGTGGTCTGCTGAGCCTTGGGCAACGAGAAGGGGCGACACCCTCGCGGGTGCCGCCCCTGTGTGCCTCAGCCGACGTGCCGTGTCCCCGGCCCCGGCCGGGGGGAGGGCGCCGGATGCTGCCTGTGCTGGATTACGGCTGGTCCTCGGAGGAATCCCCTGACGAGGAATCGTCGGTCGCGGCCCGGCTCCGGCTACCGTCCGTGCCGCCGGTGCCGTCCGTGCCGCCGGTGTCATCCGCGGTGCCGGTGGCGGGGTCATCCGCGGTGCCGGTGCCGGCGTCATCCGCGGTGTCGGCGTCGTCCTCGCCGGAGGCGTTGTCCGAGCTGCTCGGGCGCTCCGGTGCCGGAGCGCCGGAATCCGCGCCCGGCCCGGCATCGGCGGCGGCCCGTGAACCCGTGCCGGTGCCGTCCGTGCTGTCAGCGCCGTCGGTGCCGTCGGTGCCGTCCGTGTCGGCGGAGGTGTCGCCGGGCGCGGACCCCGCCCGCGGGTCACCGCCCGCGCCCCCGGCCGGGGCGTCCGTACCCGCACCGGGCCGCGGCTGCGGCTTCGGTGGGCGGGTGCGGTCGCTCGGGGCGTCGCGCAGATAGGCCGCGCCCTCGCCGCCGTCCGTGGCGTGCCCGCCCGGCTGGCCGGGGCCGCCCACGGAACCCGGGCCGCCCGAGCCTGCCACCTGGCCGGGCCCGCCGCCGTCACGCCGCCGGAGATACCGCTCGAACTCGCGCGCGATGGCTTCGCCGGACGCCTCCGGGAGCTCCGCGGTGTCCCGCGCCTCCTCCAGGGACTGGACGTACTCGGCGACCTCGCTGTCCTCGGCGGCGAGCTGGTCGACGCCCAGCTGCCAGGCGCGCGCGTCCTCCGTCAGCTCGCCCAGCGGGATCCTGAGGTCGATCAGGTCCTCCAGGCGGTTGAGGAGCGCGAGCGTCGCCTTCGGGTTCGGCGGCTGCGAGACGTAGTGCGGCACGGCCGCCCACAGGCTGACCGCCGGGACGCCCGCGTGCGTGCAGGCCTCCTGGAGGATGCCGACGATGCCCGTCGGACCCTCGTACTTGGTCTCCTCCAGGTCCATGGTGCGCGCCAGATCCGCGTCGGACGTGACGCCGCTGACCGGGACCGGCCGGGTGTGCGGGGTGTCACCGAGCAGCGCACCCATGATCACGACCAGCTCCACGCCCAGCTCGTGGGCGAAGCCGAGCAGTTCGTTGCAGAACGAACGCCAGCGCATGGACGGCTCGATGCCCCGCACCAGGACGAGGTCCCGCGGCTTCTCACCGCCGACGCGGACCACCGAGAGCCGGGTCGTCGGCCAGGTGATCTTCCGCACACCGCCGTCCAGCCACACCGTGGGACGGTTGACCTGGAAGTCGTAGTAGTCCTCGGCGTCCAGCGCCGCGAACACCTCGCCCTTCCACTCCTTGTCGAGATGCGCGACCGCGGTGGAGGCGGCGTCGCCGGCGTCGTTCCAGCCCTCGAACGCGGCCACCATGACCGGGTCGATCAGCTCGGGTACCCCCTCGAGCTCGATCACCCAGGCCTCCTTCCGACGTTCTCCTCATAAGTACGCCCCAACCTTACGGCGTCCCGCGGGGCCTCCCGCAGCCCCCCGGCGGCGCCGAGTGCCGGGATCACTGCCCAGGTCAAGCGCCCGTCACGCATGGGGCACCAGGGGGAGTGCGACCGCTGCTCCAGGCTCGCGACGCGCACCGTCGCCGAGGCCCCCGCCGCCGGTCGCCGGGCGGGGGGTTCAGCCGAAGCGCTCGATCCTGATCCTGTCCACCGGCTGCCCGCCGTCCACCAGGAGCCGGGAGGCGTGCTCCGCGAAACCGTTCGAGCCGCAGATGTACGCCTCCCAGCCGCCGTCGGGCTGCCCTGCCCCGAGGTGCGGGGCCAAGTGCCCGGCGTTCAGGCGGCCTTCGGTACGGGTGAGGACGGCCGTGGTCTCGTCGCCGTACTCGTCCGCGTAGATCAGATCCGTACGGGTGCGGGCGGAGACGATCAGGCGCAGCGGCACGGTCAGCCCCGCGCGGCGGTGGTGCCGGATCATCGACATCAGCGGTACGACACCGGAGCCGGCCCCGAGCAGCAGCGCGGGCCGGTCGCCGGGCCAGGCGAAGAAGCCGGACAGCGGGCCGCGCACCTCCACGGTGTCGCCGACGCACGCGACGGCGTGCAGATGCCCGGACACCTCGCCGCCCGGCACGTGGTCGAGGGTCAGCTCGATCTCGCCGCTCCCGTCGGGCGCGGACGCCAGCGAGTAGTGGCGCTGGGCGACGTACCCGTCCTGCGCGGTGAGCCGCAGCATGAGGTGCTGGCCCGGCAGGTGCCCCTGCCAGTCCGGCACCTTGAGCCGGAACGTCGAGGCGGCGGGCGTCTCGCGGCGGATCTCCGTGATGAGGGCGGGCTGCCACAGGGACGCCGAGCGGCTGCTCACGGCGATGCGGCCGGGGACGGCGAAGGCGGTCGGGGGCACGAAGGACCTGTCCATGGGCTCAGTCCCCCGCATACCGCTGCTCTTGCCACGGGTCGCCCCGGTGGTGGTAGCCGTTCTGCTCCCAGAAACCCGGCTCATAGTGGTCGAGGAGGGTGAGGCCCGCGATCCACTTGGCGCTCTTCCAGAAGTACAGGTGCGGGACGATCAGGCGGGCGGGGCCGCCGTGCTCGGGCGGCAGCGGCGCGCCGTCGTACTCCCAGGCGATCCACGCCCGGCCGCCCGTCACGTCGGCGAGCGGCAGGCCCGCGGTGTAACCGGTGTGGGAGTACGCGACGACGTGCGTGGCCGCGGGCGACGGCCCGGCGGCGCCGAGGAACGCGTCCAGGCCCACACCGCCGAAGCGCACCCCGAACTTGGACCAGCTCGTCACGCAGTGGATGTCGCCCCGGTACTCGGACGCGGGAAGCGCGTGCGCCTCGTCCCAGGTCCAGGTGCGCGGACGCGCCACGAGGCCGTCGACGCGGAACGTCCAGTCGGCGGCCGCAAGACGCGGCGTGACCTCGGCGGAAAGCACGGGCCAGCCGTCCCGGGCGTCGTACTGGCCCGGGGGCAGGCGCGGGTCGCGGTCGGCGGCGCGGGCGCGGCCTGTGAAGCCGCGGGTGGGTTCGGCGCGGGCGCTCATGTGCGCGCCCCGTCGGTGCGGTGGTCGGCGTCCGCGCGGGGGTGCGGGACCGGGACGGCGGTGGCCGCCGCGTGCAGGTCGTCGACGGCGCGGCGTTCGTCGACGGTGCGCAGTGCCCGGTCGCGCATCAGGACGCGGCCGTCGACGACGGTGTCGCGGACGTCGGCGGCAGCGGCGGCGTAGGCGAGCATCGAGTACGGGTCGTGCCGGGGCGCCAGGTGCGGCCGGTCGGTGTCGATGACGATGAGGTCGGCCCGCTTGCCGGGCTCCAGGGACCCCAGCCGGTCGGCGAGCCCGAGCGCCCGCGCGGACTCGATGGTGGCCATCCGTACGGCCTGCTCGGCGCCCACGGCCGTCGGGTCGCCGCCCGCCTTGTGCACGAGCGCGGCCATGCGCACCGCGCCGAGCAGGTCGAGCGTGTTGGAGCTGACCGCGCCGTCGGTGCCGAGGCCCACGGTGACGCCCGCCGCGGTCAGGTCCGGCACCCGCGCCGTGCCGCAGCCCAGCTTGAGGTTGGACACCGGGCAGTGCGCGACGGACGTGCCCGTGCGGGCGAGCGCCGCGATCTCGGCGTCGGTCAGCTCGACGGCGTGCGCGAGCAGGGTGTCGGGCCCGAGCACGCCGAGGGAGTCCAGGAGCTCCACGGGCCGCATGCCGTGCAGCTCGGTGACGGTGGCGACCTCGGTGGCGTTCTCGGCGGCGTGCAGATGCAGCAGGGCGCCGTGCGCGCGGGCCAGCGCGGCGATCGCGGTGAGCTGCTCGGGCGCCAGGGTGTACGCGGAGTGGGCGAACACCACCGGCCGGGTGCCCGGCGCGGGGGTGCGGGCGGCCAGGTGGGCGTCCGCCCAGCCGAGCCGGTCCGCGTAGGGGCGGCCGTCCGGCGGCTCAGGGACGTCCATGAACGTCGGCCCCGTCAGCAGCCGCCACCCGGCCGCGCGGGCTACTTCCTCGGCCGCCTCGTGGAACCAGTACATGTCGAGGGCGGCCGTCACCCCGCCGCGTACCGACTCCGCGATCGCCGCCCTGGTGCCCACCGCGACCGTCTCGGGGGAGAGCAGCTCGGCCTCGCGGGGGATGACGCGCTCCAGGAAGCCCTGGAGCGTCAGGTCGTCGGCGGAGCCGCGCAGCAGCGTCATCGCCAGGTGCGTGTGCGTGTTGATGAGGCCCGGCAGGACCAGACACCCGCGCGCGTCGATCTCCTCGGTCGCCGTGTACGCGGCCCGCAGCCGCGCCGCGGGGCCGACCTCGACGATCTCCCCGGCACGCACGGCGACCGCGCCGTCGGGGACGACGGTGCCGGACGCGTCGACGGTCAGGACGTCGCCGCCGTGGACGAGGAGATCGAGGGGAAGCATGTGTTCCGTTCCATGGGGAGGGGGCCGAGGCCGCCACCAGGGGCTGGCCTCGAGGGGGACGTGACGGTGCGGGGGACGGCTACGGGGCGGGCGTTCGCTGCGCGGGCAGCCCGGCGTCGTCGGCGGCCAGCAGGCGCAGTGCCTCCAAGGTTATCCGGGCGCCGCGGGCGACCCCGTCGGCGACCACGGAGCGGTGCGGGTCGTAGCCGCCGGTGGCCTCCTCGTCGACCAGCTCGTCGGCGTTGGCCCCGTCGACGACGAGCGCGCCGCCCGCGGTCAGGCCGTGCGTCGAGGCGAACACGTACAGCGCCGAGAGCTCCATCTCGATGGCGACGATCCCGGCCCGCTCGTAGGCGTCGGTGGGCAGCGGCAGGAAGCCGGGCCGGAAGGCGGCCCTGGTCCACACCACGCCCCGGTGGAACGGGGCGTGCGCCGCGCGGGCCGCGCGCTGGAGGGCGAGCACCGCCTCCGGCGCGGCGAACGCCGGGTACTCGGCCGGGACGAGCTGCTGGGTCACGCCGTCGTCGCGCACCGCCGCGTCCGCGACGACCAGGTCGCCGTCCCCGACGCCGGGCCGGATCGCGCCCGCCGTACCGAGCCGGATGAAGTGCGTCACACCCGCCTCGGCCAGCTCCTGGAAGAGGCAGAGCGCCCCCGGCGCGCCCACGCCGTGCGACGACACGACGACCGGCAGGTCCTGCCAGGTGCCGGTGAAGGTGCGGTACTCACGGTGGTACGAGACCTCGTCGGCGCCGTCGAGGAGGCCGGCGACCGCCGCGGCGCGGGCGGGGTCGCCCACGACGATCGCGTGGGCGGGCAGGCCCCTTCGGGGGATGCCCGAAATGGGCAGGGTCTCTTGGGCGGTCGATGTCATCCGGGGCTCCTGGTGGGGCTGGGGAGGCGGGGGTGGTGGTCCTCGCGGTGCGCCCCGGTCCCGCCCCTTTCCCGTAACCGGGGGCTCCGCCCATGGACCCCCGTTCATCGGCGCTCCGCGCCTCGTCCTCAAACGCCGGACGGGCTGAAATCTTTCAGCCCGTCCGGCGTTTGAGGACCGGGGTCCGGGGCGGAGCCCCGGTTTCGGTGAAGGGGCGGGACCGGGGCGCACCCGCGAGGCCCCACCGCCGCGGATCGTAGCGCCCCCGCAGGCACGCGTAAGGGGCGGCCGCCATGGCGACCGCCCCTTACCCACTGCCGAGGGCTCAGCCCTTCTTGCCCAGGAGATCCTCGACCTTGCCGCGAATCTCATCCGTGGCAAGGCCCCGAATCGTCAGCGTCGTACGACGACGCAGCACGTCATCGGCCGTCTCGGCCCACTCGTTGTCGCGCGCGTACACGACCTGCGCCCAGATCTCCGGGGCGTCGGGGTGGACGCGCTCGGCGAGCTGCGGGTTCTCGTTGGCCAGGCGGGCGATGTCGAAGGACAGCGAACCGTAGTGCGTGGCCAGGTGGCGCGCGGTGTCGGGCGCCATGCGCGGGCCGGGGGCCGGGCCGTCGACCAGGAGGCGGTGGGCGACCGCGCGCGGGTTGGCGATGCCGGGCAGCGGCAGCTTCTTCGGCAGCTCGGAGATCGGCACGAAGTCCTCGTCGGCCCCGCCGAGCGGTCGCCCGGGAAGCGACTCCAGCTTCTTCATGACCGTACGGCCGATGTGGCGGAACGTCGTCCACTTGCCGCCCGCGACCGACAGCATGCCGCCGCGGCCCTCGGTGACGACCGTCTCGCGCTTGGCCTTGGAGGTGTCGCCGGGACCGCCGGGCAGCACGCGCAGACCCGCGAAGGAGTACGTGATCAGGTCACGGGAGAGCTGCTGGTCGCGGATGGAGAACGCGGCCTCGTCCAGGATCTGCGCGGTGTCGGCCTCGGTGACGCGGACGTCGGCCGGGTCGCCCTCGTACTCCTCGTCGGTCGTGCCGAGCAGCAGCATGTCCTCCCAGGGCAGGGCGAACGTGATGCGGTACTTGTCTATCGGCGTGGCGAGCGCGGCCTTCCAGGGGGCGGTGCGCTTGAGGACCAGGTGCGCGCCCTTGGAGAGGCGGATGGAGGGCGCCGCGTCCGGGTTCTCCATCGCGCGCAGGTGGTCGACCCAGGGGCCGGTCGCGTTCAGGACCAGGCGGGCGTTCACACCGAACTCGGTGCCGTCCACACGGTCCTTGAGGTCCGCGCCCGTGACCCGGCCGCCGGTGAAGCGCAGGCCGGTGACCTCGGCGTGGTTGAGGACGGCGGCACCGGCATCGGCGGCGGCGCGGACCGTCATCAGGGCCATGCGGGCGTCGTTCATCTGGTCGTCGCCGTACACGGCCACGGCCTTCAGGTTGTCCGTGCGCAGCTCCGGCACGTCCTGCGCCGCCTTGGCGGGGGAGAGCAGGTGGCCGACGCCGTCGCCGAACGCGGAGAGCGCGCTGTAGGCGAAGACGCCCGCACCGAGCTTGGCGGCGCCGTGCGGGCCGCCCTTGTAGACCGGCAGGTAGAAGGTGAGCGGGTTGGCGAGGTGCGGTGCCACCTGACGGGACACCGCACGCCGCTCGAAGTGGTTCTCCGCGACCAGCTTCACCGCGCCGGTCTGGAGGTAGCGCAGACCGCCGTGGAGAAGCTTGGAGGAGGCGGAGGAGGTGGCGCCGGCGAAGTCGCCGGCGTCCACCAGGGCCACCCTGAGCCCCGACTGCGCGGCATGCCAGGCGGTGGAGATGCCGAGGATCCCGCCACCGATCACCAGGAGGTCGTAGGACGCCTTGGAAAGACGGTCCCGGGTCTCGGCGCGGCTCGGCGCGCTGCCGGCGGCCGGAGGGGTACCGAGGGCCGGGAAGGCGGGGCCGCTTTGCAGGGTGGTCATGATTGTTCGACTCCTCGTCAGCTGAGCTGAGTGCGGTTCAGCTCTCGTCGTCCTCGAGCCAGCCCATGGACCGCTCGACGGCCTTGAGCCAGCTCTTGTACTCACGGTCGCGGATCTCCGCGTCCATGCGGGGGGTCCACTCCGCGGCCCGGCGCCAGTTGGCGCGCAGGTCGTCGGTGGAGGACCAGAAGCCGACGGCGAGACCGGCGGCGTAGGCGGCGCCGAGACAGGTCGTCTCGGCGACCATGGGGCGCACCACCGGCGCGTCCAGGAAGTCCGAGAGGGTCTGCATCAGCAGGTTGTTGGAGGTCATGCCGCCGTCGACCTTGAGGGCCGCGAGTTCGACGCCGGAGTCCTTCGTCATGGCGTCGGTGATCTCGCGGGTCTGCCAGGCGGTGGCCTCCAGGACGGCGCGCGCGATGTGCGCCTTGGTGACGTACCGGGTCAGGCCGGCGATCACACCGCGGGCGTCGGAGCGCCAGTACGGGGCGAACAGACCGGAGAAAGCCGGTACGAAGTACGCGCCGCCGTTGTCCTCGACCGAGGACGCGAGGGTCTCGATCTCGGCGGCGGAGTTGATCAGGCCCATCTGGTCGCGCATCCACTGCACCAGCGAACCGGTGACGGCGATGGAGCCCTCGAGGGCGTAGACCGGCTTCTGGTCGCCGATCCGGTAGCCCACGGTGGTGAGCAGGCCCGAGTAGGAGTTGATGGCCTTCTCGCCGGTGTTCATCAGCATGAACGTGCCGGTGCCGTACGTGGACTTCGCCTCGCCCTCCTCGAAGCAGGTCTGGCCGAATAGGGCCGCCTGCTGGTCGCCGAGGGCGGAGGCGACCGGGATGCCGCCGAGCAGGTCACCGAGCTTGCCGCCGCTGACCTCGCCGTAGACCTCGGCGGAGGAGCGGATCTCGGGAAGCATCCGCATCGGCACGCCGATGGACTCGGCGATGCGCTCGTCCCACTTCAGGGTGTGCAGGTTCATCAGCATGGTGCGGGAGGCGTTGGTGACGTCGGTGACGTGCTTGCCGCCGTTCACACCGCCCGTCAGGTTCCAGATGACCCAGGAGTCCATGGTGCCGAAGACGATGTCGCCCGTCTCGGCGCGCTCGCGCAGGCCCTCGACGTTGTCGAGCAGCCAGCGGGCCTTGGGGCCGGCGAAGTAGGAGGCGAGGGGCAGGCCCGTCTCGCGGCGGAAGCGGTCCTGGCCGACGTTGCGGCCGAGCTCCTTGCAGAGGCCGTCGGTGCGGGTGTCCTGCCACACGATGGCGTTGTGCACCGGCTCGCCGGTGGTCCTGTCCCACAGCAGCGTGGTCTCGCGCTGGTTGGTGATGCCGATGGCCTTGATGTCGTCGCGGGTGATGCCGGCCTTGGAGACGGCTCCGGCGACGACTTCCTCGACGTTGTTCCAGATCTCGGTGGCGTCGTGCTCGACCCAGCCCGGCTTCGGGAAGATCTGCTCGTGCTCCTTCTGGTCGACGGAGACGATGCGGCCGTCCCGGTCGAAGACGATGCAGCGGCTCGAGGTGGTGCCCTGGTCGATGGCCGCGATGAAGGGGCCGTCGTGCGAAGGAGTGCCTGCGGTGTGCGCGTCGGTCACGGTGTGCTCCTGGAGTGCGTGGTGGTGTGGACGGCGGGTTCGCTCAGAACAGCTTGAAGACGTATGCGGCAAGGGCGCCGCCGATCAGCGGACCTACGACCGGAATCCACGCGTACGACCAGTCCGAGCCACCCTTGTTGGGGAGCGGGAGCAGGGAGTGCACGATGCGGGGGCCCAGGTCGCGGACCGGGTTGATGGCGTAGCCCGTGGGGCCGCCGAGCGAGAGGCCGATGCCCACCACGACCAGTGCGGTGATCAGGGCGCCGAGGGTGCCGAGGCCGTTGCCGCCGTCGTTGAGTCCCTGCGTGAGGATCGCGAGGACGAGCACGGTGGTGGCGATGACCTCGGTGACGAGGTTCTGCGCGACGTTGCGGATCTCGGGACCGGTGGAGAAGACGCCGAGCACGGGGCCCGCCTTCGGCGCCGCCTTCTGGTCGACGAGGCCGTCCTCCAAGGGCTGGGCGGCGAGGATCTCCGGGTCGGTGAGGTGGGCCTGGAACTGGCCGTAGTACGTGGCCCACACCAGGAGCGCGCCGATCATGGCGCCGAGCAGCTGCGAGGCGAGGTAGACCGGGACGTCGCTCCACTTGGTGCCGCCGTCGACCGCGAGACCGATGGTGACCGCCGGGTTCAGGTGGGCGCCGGAGACAGCCCCGGCCAGATAGGCGGCGGTCAGCACCGCGAAGCCCCACCCGAAGGTGATGGCGAGCCAGCCGGCGTCCTTGGCCTTCGAGCGCTTGAGCGTGACGGCGGCGCACACGCCACCGCCGAGCAGGATGAGCACGGCGGTACCGATGGTCTCGCCGATGAAGATGTCGGAGCTGGACACCCGCGACTCCTTTGTCCTTCGTCCAGGGGAAGGCGAACCCCGGGTCCCTCCGGTGGTCCGCGCCCTCAGGTGAGGGCGTTGCCGGCCCTGGCCTGTCCCACTGTAACGCTTAATGCCGTTAGGTGTTCGACAATGCCGACCGGTGGACGCGAGTCTGGCCGTGGGGTTACCAGCACGTCAAGAGTTCTGTTATTGAAAACACGATCGTTATTGATCGTTCCGGGTTATCAGGCGCACCACGGCCGCAGAGGCTCGCCGACGGGCCTCGGACCGGGCCCACCGGACCTCGGCCCGGGCCCCGCACCGCTCTCAGAACCGGCTCGCGCCCAGGTCCCGCGAGACCGCGCGGGCGCAGTCCCGCACCGCCGCGATCAGCTCCGGCCGCAGCTCACCCTCGGGGCTGACCCGCTCCACGGCCCCGGTGATGCCCACCGCGCCCACCGGCATCCGCCGCCGGTCGTGGATGGGGGCGGCGACGGACGCGATGCCCTCCCAGGTCTCCTCGGTGTCGGCCGCGTACCCGCGCGCGCGGGTGAGGTCGAGGACCTCCTCGAAGGACTCGGCCCCGGTCACCGTGTGCGCCGTGAAGGACTGCCGCTCGCCCTCGACGGCCTCGCTGTGCGCCACCGGGTCGTACGCGGAGAGCACCTTGCCGAGCGCCGTGGAGTGCAGCGGCTGCATCGCCCCGACCTCCAGGACCTGCCTGCTGTCGTCGGGCCGGAAGACGTGGTGGACGATCAGGACGCCCTGCTGGTGCAGGACGCCGAGGTACACGCTCTCGCCGCTGGAGCGGGCCAGGTCGTCGGTCCACACCAGGGCGCGGGCGCGCAGCTCGTGCACGTCCAGATAGCTGTTGCCGAGCCGCAGCAGCTCCGCCCCCAGCTGATAGCGCCCCGAGGCCGCGTCCTGCTCGACGAACCCCTCTTGCTGGAGGGTGCGCAGGATGCCGTGGGCCGTGCCCTTGGCGAGACCGAGGGAGGATGCGATGTCCGAGAGGCCGAGCCGCCGCTCGCCGCCCGCGAGCAGCCGCAGCATCGCGGCGGCCCGCTCCAGCGACTGGATGTTCCGTGCCATCGCAGTCCTGTCCTCCATCCCCGTTAGACGTTCATCCCCGTTAGACGTTCGGCAATGCTGAACACTATCGGTCCTTGCCGACCTGTGGCTAAGGATGCGTGATGCAGGGTTCCCGCCGGACGGGGCCGGGCGAACACTTCCGGCCAACCGGCGAAGGGGTCCGCCCGCTGGGACGCTCTCACGGTGGGACCAAGGTCCCGGCTACCCTGGCCGGGTGCGGGTCCCCAAGGAACCCGCAAAGCCGACAGCCGTCGCACTCCAGGGAGCTCATTCATGGCCTCGTTGCCGACCCCCTCATCCGTTTCCGCAGCGGAGACCTCCGCCGGGAAGCGGGCCGACGCCCTCCGCGAAGCACTGGCGACCCGCGTGGTGGTCGCCGACGGCGCGATGGGCACCATGCTGCAGGCACAGGACCCCAGCCTCGAGGACTTCGAGAACCTCGAGGGCTGCAACGAAATCCTGAACGTCACGCGCCCCGACATCGTGCGCTCCGTGCACGAGGAGTACTTCGCCGCGGGCGTCGACTGCGTCGAGACCAACACCTTCGGCGCGAACCACGCCGCGCTCGCCGAGTACGACATCCCCGAGCGCGTCTTCGAGCTCTCCGAGTCCGGCGCCCGCGTGGCCCGCGAGGTCGCCGACGAATTCACCGCCACCACCGGACAGCAGCGCTGGGTGCTCGGCTCCATGGGCCCCGGCACCAAGCTGCCCACCCTCGGCCACGCCCCGTACACCCTGCTGCGCGACGCCTACCAGCAGAACGCCGAGGGCATGATCGCGGGCGGCGCCGACGCCCTCCTGGTGGAGACCACCCAGGACCTGTTGCAGACGAAGGCCGCGCTCCTCGGCGCCCGCCGCGCCCTCACGGCCACCGGCGCCAACCTGCCGCTGATCTGCTCCGTGACCGTCGAGACGACCGGCACCATGCTGCTCGGCTCCGAGATCGGCGCCGCGCTCACCGCCCTGGAGCCCCTGGGCATCGACATGATCGGCCTGAACTGCGCGACCGGGCCCGCCGAGATGAGCGAGCACCTGCGCTATCTGGCCCGGCACTCCCGCGTCCCGCTGGCCTGCATGCCCAACGCCGGTCTGCCCGTGCTCGGCAAGGACGGCGCGCACTACCCGCTGAGCGCCCCCGAGCTCGCCGACGCCCAGGAGACCTTCGTCCGCGAGTACGGCCTGTCCCTGGTCGGCGGCTGCTGCGGTACGACGCCCGAGCACCTGCGCCAGGTGGTCGAGCGGGTCCGCGGCCTCACCCCGCCCGAGCGCGAGCCGCGCCCCGAGCCGGGCGCCGCCTCGCTCTACCAGACTGTCCCGTTCCGACAGGACACCTCGTACATGGCCATCGGCGAGCGCACCAACGCCAACGGCTCGAAGAAGTTCCGCGAGGCCATGCTGGAGGGCCGCTGGGACGACTGCGTGGAGATGGCCCGCGACCAGATCCGCGAGGGCGCGCACATGCTCGACCTGTGCGTGGACTACGTGGGCCGCGACGGCGTGCGCGACATGGAGGAGCTGGCCGGACGCTTCGCCACCGCCTCCACGCTGCCGATCGTCCTGGACTCCACCGAGGTCCCGGTCATCCAGGCGGGCCTGGAGAAGCTCGGCGGCCGTGCGGTCATCAACTCAGTGAACTACGAGGACGGCGACGGCCCCGAGTCCCGCTTCGCCAAGGTCACCGCGCTGGCCCAGGAGCACGGTGCCGCGCTGATCGCCCTGACCATCGACGAGGAGGGCCAGGCCCGCACCGTCGAGAACAAGGTCGCCATCGCCGAGCGCATCATCGACGACCTGACGACGAACTGGGGCATCCACGAGTCGGACATCCTCATCGACACCCTGACCTTCACCATCTGCACCGGCCAGGAGGAGTCCCGCAAGGACGGCATCGCGACGATCGAGGCGATCCGCGAACTGAAGCGGCGCCACCCGGACGTGCAGACCACGCTCGGCCTCTCCAACATCTCCTTCGGCCTCAACCCGGCCGCCCGCGTCGTCCTCAACTCCGTCTTCCTGGACGAGTGCGTCAAGGCGGGCCTGGACTCCGCCATCGTGCACGCCTCCAAGATCCTGCCGATCGCGCGCCTGGAGGAGGAGCAGGTCAAGGTCGCACTCGACCTGATCTACGACCGCCGCGCGGAGGGCTACGACCCCCTCCAGAAGCTCATGGAGCTCTTCGAGGGCGTCAACATGAAGTCCATGAAGGCCGGCAAGGCCGAGGAGCTGCTCGCCCTGCCGCTGGACGAGCGGCTTCAGCGCCGCATCATCGACGGCGAGAAGAACGGCCTCGAGGCAGACCTCGACGAGGCCCTCGCCGACCGGCCCGCCCTGGACATCGTCAACGACACGCTCCTCGAAGGCATGAAGGTCGTGGGCGAGCTGTTCGGCTCCGGCCAGATGCAGCTGCCCTTCGTGCTCCAGTCCGCCGAGGTCATGAAGACCGCGGTGGCCTACCTGGAGCCGCACATGGAGAAGACCGACGCCGAGGGCAAGGGCACCATCGTGCTCGCCACCGTGCGCGGCGACGTCCACGACATCGGCAAGAACCTCGTCGACATCATCCTGTCCAACAACGGCTACAACGTCGTCAACCTCGGCATCAAGCAGCCCGTCGCCGCCATCCTCGAAGCCGCGCAGGAGCACCGGGCCGACGTGATCGGCATGTCGGGCCTCCTGGTCAAGTCCACGGTGATCATGAAGGAGAACCTGGAGGAGCTGAACCAGCGCCAGATGGCCGCCGACTACCCGGTCATCCTCGGCGGCGCCGCACTGACCCGTGCCTATGTCGAGCAGGACCTGCACGAGATCTACGAGGGCGAAGTCCGCTACGCCCGCGACGCCTTCGAGGGCCTGCGCCTGATGGACGCCCTGATCGCGGTCAAGCGCGGTGTGCCCGGCGCCACCCTGCCGGAGCTCAAGCAGCGCCGCGTGCCCAAGCGCGAGACGCCCGCGGCCGCCGTCGAGGAGCCCGAGGGCCCGGCCCGCTCCGACGTGGCCGTCGACAACCCCGTGCCGACGCCGCCGTTCTGGGGCACCCGCGTCATCAAGGGCATCCAGCTCAAGGAGTACGCGTCCTGGCTCGACGAGGGCGCACTCTTCAAGGGCCAGTGGGGCCTGAAGCAGGCCCGCGCCGGTGACGGACCCACGTACGAGGAACTGGTCGAGACCGAGGGCCGCCCGCGCCTGCGCGGCCTCCTGGACGAGCTCCAGACCAAGAACCTCCTGGAAGCGGCCGTCGTCTACGGCTACTTCCCGTGCGTCTCCAAGGGCGACGACCTGATCATCCTGGACGAGCAGGGCAACGAGCGCACCCGCTTCTCCTTCCCGCGCCAGCGCCGCGGCCGCCGCCTGTGCCTCGCGGACTTCTTCCGCCCCGAGGAGTCCGGCGAGACGGACGTCGTCGGCCTCCAGGTCGTCACCGTCGGCTCCAGGATCGGCGAGGCCACGGCCGAGCTGTTCGCCGCCGACGCCTACCGCGACTACCTCGAACTGCACGGCCTGTCCGTGCAGCTCGCCGAGGCACTCGCCGAGTACTGGCACGCCCGCGTCCGCTCCGAACTCGGCTTCGCCGGGGAGGACCCGGCCGACGTCGAGGACATGTTCGCCCTCAAGTACCGCGGCGCCCGCTTCTCCCTCGGCTACGGCGCCTGCCCCGACCTGGAGGACCGCGGCAAGATCGCCGAACTTTTGCAGCCGGAGCGCATCGGCGTCCAGCTCTCGGAGGAGTTCCAGCTCCACCCCGAGCAGTCGACGGACGCGATCGTGATCCACCACCCGGAGGCGAAGTACTTCAACGCGCGGTAGCCGTCCCCTCCCGCCGGGCGGGCCGGACCTTCCAGCCCGCCCGGTAGGCGGCATCTGACCCTCCAGCCCGTACGGCGGGTCTGGATAATTCAGCCCGTCCGGCGTTTGAGGACGAGGCCGAAGGCCGACAAAGGGGGCCCGGGGGCGGAGCCCCCGCAACGGCGCCGAGCCCCCGGCAGATAACCCAGGGCGCACGGACCGCAGTCCCCGTACACTGGACGGCCCAGCTCAGGCCGGTCCCCCGAGGGGGACCGGCCTTCTCGTCCCTGATGGAGGTGTGCCCGTATGACCAGTACGGTCCCCGCGCCCGGTACCCGAACGGCGGAGGGCTCCGCGCTGCAAGCGGTCCTCCTCGACATGGACGGCACCCTCGTGGACACCGAGGGCTTCTGGTGGGACACGGAGGTCGAGGTCTTCGCCGGGCTCGGCCACGCCCTGGACGAGTCCTGGCGGGACGTGGTCGTCGGCGGCCCCATGACGCGCAGCGCCGGCTTCCTCATCGAGGCCACCGGCGCCGACATCACCGTCCCCGAGCTGACCGTGCTGCTCAACGACGGCTTCGAGGACCGCATCGGCCGCACCCTGCCGCTGATGCCGGGGGCCGCCAGACTGCTCGCCGAGCTCGCCGCCCACGACGTGCCGACGGCACTCGTCTCCGCCTCGCACCGGCGCATCATCGACCGGGTCCTCGACTCCGTCGGTGCCCACCACTTCCGCCTCACCGTCGCCGGCGACGAGGTGGCGCGCACCAAGCCGCACCCGGACCCCTATCTGATCGCCGCCGCGGGCCTCGGCGCCGACCCGGCCCGCTGCGCGGTCATCGAGGACACCGCGACCGGGGTGGCCGCCGCGGAGGCCGCGGGCTGCCGGGTCGTCGCCGTGCCGTCCGTCGCGCCGATCGCGCCGTCCGGGAGCCGGACCGTCGTCCCTTCGCTCGAACACGTTGATCTGCGCTTCCTGCGGGAGCTCGTGCGGGCCTGAAGGACCGGCGAACCGGACGCCGAAAGGCGTCGGTGAAAGACGCCGATGGCTGAAACACCCACACCCCATGGCCAGTTGAAAGTGTGACGTTCCCCACCTCAAAGAGGGTCGACAGGGGATCGATCCTGTGCAGGAGAGCCCTTGCTCCCCGAGGGGGGCATGACCTTGTGTCCTGATTGGGTCAGTCGTGCACGAAACCTTCCAGTGTCGGGTTATCGGTGCGTCCACGCCCTGTGTCACTGCGTGAGGGGAACTCGACTCCGGTCTCCTCCAGTGCCCCAGGTGGTGCGGACTAATCTCGTCGCGAGAACATCGCCCCACCCCCCCGTGCCTCATCAACCCCACCCCGCCGTTGTCGGAATCACGGGATCAAGAGCTCTGGAGAACGTCCAGCATGAACCGCAAGACTCTGGTGCTGCCGGCCCTCATAGGTCTGCTCGCCCCCACGCTCGCCGCGTGCGGCGGTTCGGGCAGCGGGGACGGCGACGGCCCCATCGCGGTCGGCACCACGGACCGGTTCGCCGTATCGAAGGAGATCCCGGCCCCCTTCGACCCTGCGTACTCCTACGACGCCGGTACCTGGAACATCCTGCGCCAGACCCTTCAGACGCTCATGGCCATGCCGCGCGGGGGCGGCGAGCCGGAGCCCGAGGCGGCCCAGAAGTGCGGCTTCACCGACACCGGCAACGAGCGGTACGCGTGCACCCTGCGCAAGGACCTGAAGTTCGCCGACGGCAAGCCGCTGACCGCCGCCGACGTGAAGTTCTCCATCGAGCGCGTGCGCGACATGAAGGTGGCCAACTCCAGCGGTGTCAGCGACCTGGTGTCGAACGTGGAGACCATCGAGGTCCAGGGCGAGCGCGGCATCGTCTTCCACCTCAAGAGCCCGGACGCCACGTTCCCGTTCAAGCTCGCCACGCCGATCGCGGGCATCGTCAGCCCCGACAAGTACAGCAAGAACAAGCTGCGCGACGGCTTCGACGTGGACGGCTCCGGCCCGTACACCGTCGAGTCGGAAGTGAAGAACGGCCAGGTCGTCAAGGCGGTCTTCAGCAAGAACTCCCACTACAAGGGTTCTTACACGCAGTCGAACGACAAGGTCGAGCTGCGCACCTTCATGAACACCGCCAGCATGGGCAAGGCGCTGGACAAGGGCGACATCGACCTGATGACCCGCACCATGTCGCCGCAGCAGATCAAGGATCTCGACGAGAGCCCCGCCAAGGACATCGACCTCGTCGAGATGTCCGGCCTCGAGATCCGCTACCTCGCCTTCAACACCACCGCGCCGACCGTCAAGAACAAGGCCGTGCGGCAGGCGATGGCGCAGATCGTCGACCGCGGCGAGGTCGCGAGCAAGGTGTACGGCTCCACCGCCGACCCGCTGTACTCCCTGGTGCCGACCACCATCACCGGCCACTCCAACTCGTTCTTCAACAAGTACGAGGACCCGGACCCGAAGAAGGCCAAGCAGCTGCTCACCCAGGCCGGCATCGACACACCGGTCAAGCTGACCATGCACTACACCACGGACCACTACGGGCCGGCCACGAAGAAGGAGTTCGAGACGCTGCGGAAGCAGCTGAACGACAGCGGCCTCTTCGACGTGCAGATCAAGGGCGAGATCTGGAACACCTTCCGCCCGGCGGAGCGCGAGGGCAAGTACGACGTCTACGGCATGGGCTGGTTCCCCGACTTCCCCGACGCCGACAGCTTCCTGGCACCGTTCCTCGGCGAGGACAACTTCCTCGGCTCGCCCTACCGCAACCGCACCATCATCAACGAACTCATCCCCACCTCCCGCCGCGAGGCCGATCGCCTCAGCGCCAGCAAGAGCATCGAGAGGATCCAGGACATCGTCGCCGAGGACGTCCCGGTGATCCCGCTGTGGCAGGGCAAGCAGTACATCGCCGCGCGTGACGACATCACAGGCGTCGAATGGGCCCTGAACTCCTCCTCGAATCTACAGCTGTGGGAGCTCGCCCGCGGTGTGAGCGACTGACCGGTCGCGGCACCCGAGTACGGAAACAACGACAAGGCACGTAAGTGAAACTGCGCAACCAGTGGCTGACCGTCCCCCTCACCTCCGGCCTTGCCGCGACCCTGCTCACGGGCTGCGGATCGGAGACCGGCGGCTCGGCCAAGGACAGCGACTCCGTGGTGGTGGGGATGTCCGACGACGTCCTCGCCACCGACCCCGCCTCCGGTTACGACCCGGGCTCGTGGCTGCTCTTCAACAACGTCTTCCAGTCGCTCCTGGGCTTCCCCAAGGGAGCCACCGAGCCGGAGCCCGAGGCCGCGCGCAAGTGCGGCTTCAGCGACCAGCAGGCCAAGGTCTTCACCTGCACGCTGCGGGACGGCCTGAAGTTCAGCAACGGGAACTCCCTGACGTCGAAGGACGTCAAGTACTCCTTCGACCGCATGCGGAAGATCGACGTCGAGGGCGGCCCGGCGACCATGCTGTCGATGCTCGACACCGTCACGACGCCGGACGCCAAGACGGTCGTCTTCAAGCTGAAGTTCCCCGACGCGACCTTCCCCAGCAAGATCGCCTCCGGTGCCGGCTCGATCGTCGACCACCGCGAGTACCCCATGGACGAGCTGCGCACGGACGGCGAGGCCGTGGGCTCGGGGCCCTACAAGCTCGACTCGTTCGGCGAGGACGAGGCGCGGTTCTCCGTCAACTCCCAGTACCGGGGCTCCGCCAAGACCCGCAATGACGGCGTCACCCTGCGCTTCTTCAAGAACGACCGCAAGGGTCTGAAGCAGGCGATCACCGATCACGAGATCGACGTCGCCTACCGCGGCCTGGCCGCCGCGGACATCGACGACATCGAGAAGAACACCTCCGACCAGAAGATGGAGATCATCGAGGGCACCAGCGCGGAGGTGCAGCACCTGGTCTTCAACATGCAGGACCCGATGGCCGGCAAGCCCGGCGTGCGCAAGGCCATCGCCTACCTCCTGGACCGCGAGGCGCTCGTCGACCAGGTGTACCAGGGCACGGCGACGCCGCTGTACTCGATCGTCCCGGCCGGTATCGGCGGCCACAACACGGCCTTCTTCGACACCTACGGCGCCCGCCCGCAGCGGGACAAGGCCGCGGCCGCCCTCGACCAGGCGGGCATCGACGGCAAGGCCAAGCTGACGCTGTGGTCCACGCCCTCCCGCTACGGCCCCGCCACCGACCAGGAGCTGCGCGCGATAGCCAAGCAGCTCAACGCCAGCGGTCTGTTCGAGGCCGAGGTGAAGTCCGTCGGGTTCGAGCAGTACGAGAAGGACATCAAGGCCGGGAAGTACGGCGTGTACGTCAAGGGTTGGGTGCCGGACTACCCGGATCCGGACAACTTCACGCAGCCGTTCTTCGGCAAGGACAACGTCCTGTCGAACCACTACGAGAACGCGACCATCACCGGGAAGATCATTCCCAGTACGGCCGCGCAGAGCGACCGCACCTCGACCGACAAGGACTACGGGCGGCTCCAGAACATCGTCGCGGACGAGCTGCCCATCATCCCCGTCTGGCAGGCCAAGCAGTACGCTGTCGTCCGCGACAGCGTCTACGGCGTGGAGTCCTGCCTGGACGCGTCGACCGTCTTCCGCTTCTGGGAGATCAGCAAGGGCTGAGTGCCGCGCCGAGCGGCACGGCGAAGGGGGCGGGACCCGTACGGGACCCGCCCCCTTCTCGCTTTCCGTCCCGGACCGTCCTGGAGCTGTCCCGGAGCTTTCCCCGTCCCGGGCTACTGCGCTCCCGGCCGGACGAGGCCGCTCTCGTAGGCGTAGACCGCGGCCTGCACCCGGTCCCGGAGGCCCAGCTTCGTCAGGACGTGTCCCACGTGCGTCTTCACCGTGGTCTCGCTGACGAACAGGTCCGCGGCGATCTCGGCGTTGGACAGCCCCCGGGCCACCAGCTTCAGCACCTCCACCTCACGCTCCGTCAGCGTGTGCAGGGTGTCGGGAACCGGCTCGTCCCCGGAGGGCAGGTGCCCCGCGTACTTGTCGAGCAGCCGCCGCGTGATGCTCGGCGCCAGCATCGCCTCGCCCGCTGCGACCACCCGGATCGCCTGCACCAGCTCGTTGGCCGGGGCGTCCTTGAGGAGGAATCCGCTGGCGCCCGCGCGCAGCGCCTCCACCACGTACTCGTCGAGATCGAAGGTGGTCAGGACGAGGACCTTCGCGGGGCCGTCCCTGCCGGGTCCGGTGATCTGGCGGGTGGCCTCCACCCCGTCCATCCGCGGCATGCGGATGTCCATGAGCACCACATCGGGCTGTAGCGCCCGCACTTGGTCCAGCGCCTGAAGGCCGTCTCCGGCCTCGCCGACGACCGCGATGTCCTGCTCGGCTTCCAGGATCATGCGGAAGCCCGTACGCAGCAGCGGCTGGTCATCGACCAGTAGGACGCGGATGGCCACGTAATTCTCCTTCGCCTAGCCCGGGCCCATTCTGCCCTGCTCGTCACCGGGCGACTCCGGCGGCCTCACCGCGAGCGGATACGGCGGGGGCGTGCCGCCGAATTCCGGGCAGACCGCCCGGTGGTCGCACCAGCCGCACAGCTTCGTCGGGCGCGGCCGCCACTCTCCCGTCTCGGTGGCGCGGACGATGGCGTCCCACAGGGAGAGCAGCTTCCGCTCGACCCGGTGCAGGTCGGCTTCCACCGGGTCGTACGTGATGACGTCGCCGCTGCCCAGATACACGAGCTGGAGGCGGCGGGGGACGACGCCCTTCAGACGCCACACCACGAGGGCGTAGAACTTCATCTGGAACAGCGCGCCCTCCGCGTACTCGGGGCGGGGGGCCTTGCCGGTCTTGTAGTCGACGATGCGGACTTCGCCGGTCGGGGCGACGTCGACGCGGTCGATGATGCCGCGCAGCTTCAGGCCCGAGGCCAGCTCGGCCTCCACGAACAGCTCCCGCTCGGCGGGCTCCAGGCGGGTCGGGTCCTCCAGCGTGAACCACCGCTCGACCAGACGCTCGGCGTCGGCCAGCCACCGGGCGAGGCGCTCACCGGCGCCGTCCGCTCTGTCGGGGCCGCCCGCTCCGTCCGCGCCGCCCGCTCCGTCCGCGCCGCCCGCGCGGTCGTCCGTGGCAGCGGCGTGCTCGGGGTGCCCGGCGTCCTCCGCGAAGAGGTCGGCCAGCTCAGGCTTGGCCTCGCGCAGGCGCTCCCACTGGCCGGGGATCAGCGCCTTGGCCCGCGGCGCGGTGCGCTCGGTCGCGGGCGCGTCGAACAGTCTCTCCAGGACGGCATGGACCAGGGTCCCGCGGGTCGCCGCCTCGCTCGGCTTCTCCGGCAGCTTGTCGATCACTCGGAAGCGATACAGCAGCGGGCACTGCATGAAGTCGCTCGCGCGCGAGGGCGACAGGGACGCCGGGCGCGCGGCCACCCGGATGTCGTCGGTCCTGGTTTCCATGACCTCAGACCCTACGACCCGCCACTGACAACGGCCGCATACCATCGACGACAGACCCTCCCGCCCTGCATGATCGTGCGTGTACCGCGCCGGAGCAGGAGCGGGGGACGCATCGAACGAGGGGACATCGTGGACGAAAGCGGCGGCAGCGGCAGGCCGCAGTCCGAGAACGCGCCCGCCCAGGCGGAGAACGCGCCGTCCAGCCCGTCCCGCCCGGCGGCGCCCCACGGCCCGGCGGGGGAGCCCGGCCCGGCACCGGGTCCGTCCCGACCCGCGGCTGCGCCTCCCGGTGAGGAGTCCGGCCCCGGGGAGCCCTCGTCCCGTCCGGCGGCTGCGCCTCTCGGCGAGGAGCCTGGCCCGGGGAAGCCTCCGTCTCGACCGGCGGCTGCGCCCCGCGATGAGGAGCCCGGCCCGGGAAAGCCCCCGACCCGTCCGGCGGCTTCGCCTCTCGGCGAGGAGTCCGGCCCGGGGGAGCCCCCGTCCCGACCGGCGGCTGCGCCCCCCGGCGAGGAGTCCGGCCCCGGAAAGCCCCCGTCCCGTCCGGCGGTCGGTCGCCGCCAGGCCGGTGAGCCGGGTGCGCCGACGGACCCGGGCGCGCCCTCGGTCGACCCCGCCCCGGCCCGTCACGACGAACACGGCACGTCGCCGGACGCGCCGCGCCCGGGAGGCGCCCCCGGCGCCGACGACACGCCCGGCCCGGCGGGCGAAGGCGCGCGCCGTGCCGACGGCGGCTCCGGACCGGGGGCCGGGGGTGAGCACCCGGCGCCGCCGCGCCCCGGTGGTCCCGTGTCCGTCCGCAAGGAACACCCCGCCGACGGAGGGGCCGACCGGAGCGAGGCCTCCCGGACGGCGCGCACCCGGCGGGCGCAGGCGCACCACACCCCGGGCGAGCCGCCCAAGGAGGGGCCGAAGAACCCCGGTGGGGGTCTGCTCATGGGGCGCCCCTTCGGGGTGCCCGTGTACGTGGCCCCCAGCTGGTTCCTGGTGGCCGCGCTGATCACCTGGGTGTTCGGCGGACAGCTCGACCGCGTACTGCCCGAGCTGGGCAACGCCCGCTATCTCGTGTCGCTGTTCTTCGCGGTCGCCTTCTACGCCTCCGTGCTCGTCCACGAGCTGGCCCACACCGTCGCGGCCCTCCGCTTCAAGCTGCCGGTGCGCCGCATCCAGCTCCAGTTCTTCGGCGGTGTCAGCGAGATCGAGAAGGAGAGCGAGACCCCGGGACGCGAGTTCGTGCTCGCGTTCGTCGGCCCGTTGCTCTCCCTCGTCCTCGCGGGCGTCTTCTACGCGGGCATGCAGGCCGTGGAACCCGGCACCGTACCCGGCGTACTGCTCGCCGGGCTCATGATCTCCAACCTCATCGTCGCCGCCTTCAACCTGCTGCCCGGCCTGCCCCTGGACGGCGGCCGCATGCTGCGCGCCGTCGTCTGGAAGATCACCGGCAGGCCCATGAGCGGCACCGTCGCCGCCGCCTGGGTCGGCCGCGCGCTCGCCATCTCCGTACTGGTCGGCCTGCCGATCCTCAACCAGTCCGGCGCCCTCGGCGGCGAGACCCAGGACATCGGCGGCATGGACACCGTCACCGACGCCCTGCTCGCCGCGATCCTGGCCGCCATCATCTGGACCGGGGCCGGCAATAGCCTGCGCATGGCCCGGCTGCGCGAGCACCTGCCCGAACTGCGTGCCCGCGCGCTGACCCGGCGCGCCGTCCCGGTCGAGACGGACACCCCGCTGTCCGAGGCCCTGCGCCGCGCCAACGCCGCCGGGGCCCGCGCCCTGGTGGTCGTCGACCCCGACGGCGACCCCGTGTCGGTGGTCCGGGAGGCGGCCATCGTGGGCGTGCCGGAGCACCGCCGCCCCTGGGTGACGGTCAGCGGCCTCGCCCAGGACATCACCGAGGGCATGCGGATCCCCGCGGACGTGGCGGGGGAGGACCTCCTGGACCGGCTGCGGACCACGCCCGCGAGCGAGTACCTGGTCGTTGAGGAGTCCGGTGAGATCTACGGCGTCCTGTCCGCCGCCGACGTCGAGCGCGCCTTCGTCAAGGCCATGGCGCGCCCCAGCTGACACCCCGCGGCGGCGGGACCCGGCCGGCCTCGGTGGTCGGCGGGCCCTGCCGCGGCCGGTAGGCTGGTCACATGTCCGAACCGACCGGTGCCGCCCGCCGACGCGGGCCCTTCAAGGTCGGGGACCAGGTCCAGCTCACCGATCCCAAGGGACGCCACTACACGTTCACGCTCGAGGCCGGGAAGAATTTCCACACCCACAAGGGTTCCTTCCCGCACGACGAGCTGATCGGTGCTCCCGAGGGCAGTGTTGTCCGCACCACGGGGAACGTCGCCTACCTCGCGCTGCGCCCCCTGCTCCCCGACTACGTCCTGTCCATGCCCCGCGGCGCCGCCGTGGTCTACCCCAAGGACGCGGGGCAGATCCTGGCCTTCGCCGACATCTTCCCCGGCGCGCGCGTCGTGGAAGCGGGTGTGGGCTCCGGCTCGCTGAGCGCCTTCCTGCTGCGCGCCATCGGCGACCAGGGAATGCTGCACTCCTACGAGCGCCGCGAGGACTTCGCCGAGATCGCCCAGCAGAACGTGGAGCGCTACTTCGGCGGCTCCCACCCCGCCTGGCAGCTGACCGTCGGCGACCTCCAGGACAATCTGTCCGACACCGAGGTGGACCGCGTCATCCTCGACATGCTGGCCCCCTGGGAGTGCCTGGAGGCCGTCTCCAAGGCCCTGGTGCCCGGCGGCATCCTGTGCGCCTACGTCGCCACGACGACGCAGCTCGCCCGCACCGTCGAGTCGATCCGGGAGATCGGCGGCTTCAACGAGCCGACCGCCTGGGAGTCGATGATCCGCAACTGGCACATCGAGGGCCTGGCCGTCCGCCCGGACCACCGCATGATCGGCCACACCGGCTTCCTCCTCACCGCCCGCCGCCTCGCCGACGGCGTCGAGCCGCCCATGCGCCGCCGCCGCCCCGCCAAGGGCGCCTACGGCGAGGACTACAGCGGACCGAACGCCGACGGCGGCAACCCCCGCTGATCGCCCGCACCGGGAGACGGCCCGCCGTCCCCGGTACCCGCACAACGCACCGGCGCCGCCGCGAAGTTCCCCGCACCCCGCGGGAACTCCACGGCGGCGCCGTGCTGTTGGTCCGACCCCGCCGGGACGCGCACCGGTCCCGCCCGGACGAGCACCGACCTCACCGGGACGCGCACCGACCTCACCGGGACGCGCACCAGCCCCGCCAGGACGCGCACCGCCCCCGCCCGGACGGGCACCTGCGCCGACGACCCCGGTGTTCCCCGGCGGTGTGAGGTGTGGCACCATGCCGCCAACCCCACCGGCACAGTCCTCACAGGAGACACTCCTCGTGCAGAAACCCGCCGTCCCGGAACCGGCCCACAGGGTGGACCGGCCGTGGGCCTCGCGCCCGATCCACTGGCTGGCGACCGCCGCCGCGCTCGCCGCCGTCGTCGCGGCCTCCGGGTTCCTGCGGTCCGACCCGGCCACCGCCGCCCAGACCGGCTCCGAGGCGCGGTCCAGGAGCGCCCCGGCGCCCGCGCCCGACCCGGCCGCCGCCGACCTCCCGCTCGTCTGCCCCACCAAGCCGGTCGTCGCCAAGAAGGCGAGCGGCGACCTCGACGGCGACGGCAGCCCGGAGACCGTGGTGTCCGCGCACTGCCGGGCAGGCTCCGGCACCCCGCCCGACGCCCTGTACGTCATCACCCGCCCGCGCGCCGGCGAACCGCGCGTCGTCGCCACGCTCGTGGACACCAAGGACCAGCTCACGGTCAGTGACCTCGCGGTGCGCGGCGGCGCCGTGACCGCGACGCTGCTCGGCTACTCCTCGCTGGATGTGCCCCGCTGCTGCCCCGACCGCCGCGACGAGGCCAAGTGGCAGTGGAAGAACGGCGCGTTCACCCGCTCGACACCCGCCGCGGCGGGCAGGGCCTGACGCACCGCGCGCCCCGGCCGCCCCACGCGCCGCCGCACCGCGGGACGCGTGGGCCCCGCCGGAATCCGTCCGACGCCGAAGAGGGCCCGTGGATACCTTCGGACGGTAACCACGGACCCTCATTCGGTCACGGAGCGAAACAATCAGGTCACTCTGCGTCCGGGCCGTAGACCTCGACCCTGTCCGAAACTCGCCGTACGTGAATACAGTCACCCGGGCACTCCTTCGCGGAGTCGGTGACGTCGCGAAGAAGCGGCAGCGGCACGGGCGTTGTCGCCCCGGGCGCCTGCAACAGCTCGTCGTCCGCGCTCTTCACATATGCCAGACCGTCGATGTCCAGCTCAAAGACCTCCGGCGCGTACTGGGCGCAGATGCCGTCGCCCGTACACAGGTCCTGATCGATCCAGACCTCGAGCAGATCATGGCTCTCGCCCGCGGTCGGCGCCTCGTGCTGCACGGTCATCTCTCCTGCCGAAACTGCGTCGAGCAGGCCGATTTCGCTGCAAGTCCGGCCAGCCCTGACGGGTGTTGAACAGTTCGACCCTACAACCGGCAGCTTTCCGATGTCGTTGGGTGGGTATTCCCCTGGCGTGAGGGAGAGCGCAAGGGTGAAGATCGGACACACCCCCATCGTCTTTGTGATCTAGGGGTTTCAATCCGCACCCACCCAGGTAGGGTCAGGAAGCGTCCAGCTCCCCTTGGAGGAGGTGAGGACCGTGGCAGCCCACGACGACGACATCAACCGCGGCATCCGGCCGGGGCGAGGGTCTGAGGACCCAGCCGGTCAGGTTGCCTATCTCGAGCAGGAAATCGCCGTCCTGCGACGCAAGCTCGCCGACTCTCCGCGGCACACGAGGATTCTCGAAGAGCGGATCGTCGAGTTGCAGACCAACCTGGCAGGCGTATCCGCACAGAACGAACGACTTGCGAACACGCTCCGCGAGGCCCGCGACCAGATCGTGGCCCTCAAGGAGGAAGTCGACCGGCTCGCGCAGCCGCCGGCCGGCTTCGGGGTCTTCCTCTTGGCGAACGAGGACGGCACCGCCGACATCTTCACCGGCGGCCGCAAGCTCCGTGTGAACGTCAGCCCGAGCGTCGAACTCGACGAGCTCAGGCGCGGCCAGGAAGTCATGCTCAACGAAGCGCTCAACGTGGTCGAGGCCATGGAGTACGAGCGGGTCGGAGACATCGTCACCCTCAAGGAGATCCTCGAGGACGGCGAACGAGCCCTGGTGCTCGGGCACACCGACGAGGAACGGGTGGTGAGGCTCGCCGAGCCGCTCCTGGACGTCACCATCCGCGCCGGTGACGCCCTCCTGCTCGAACCCCGCTCCGGCTACGTCTACGAGGTCGTACCGAAGAGCGAAGTGGAGGAACTGGTCCTCGAAGAGGTCCCGGACATCAGTTACGAGAAGATCGGCGGCCTCGGCGGCCAGATCGAGATGATCCGTGACGCGGTCGAGCTCCCGTATCTCCACCCCGATCTCTTCAAGGAGCACGAACTGCGGCCGCCGAAGGGCGTCCTGCTCTACGGCCCGCCCGGCTGCGGCAAGACGCTCATCGCCAAGGCCGTGGCCAACTCGCTCGCCAAGAAGGTCGCCGAGGTCACCGGGCAGCCCGCGGGGAAGAGCTTCTTCCTCAACATCAAGGGCCCCGAGCTCCTCAACAAGTACGTCGGTGAGACCGAGCGCCACATCCGCCTGGTCTTCCAGCGCGCACGCGAGAAGGCGAGTGAGGGCACCCCCGTCATCGTCTTCTTCGACGAGATGGAATCCCTCTTCCGCACCCGCGGCAGCGGCGTCAGCTCGGACGTGGAGAACACCATCGTCCCGCAGCTGCTCGCCGAGATCGACGGTGTGGAGGGCCTGGAGAACGTCATCGTCATCGGCGCCTCCAACCGTGAGGACATGATCGATCCGGCCATTCTGCGGCCGGGACGCCTCGATGTGAAGATCAAGATCGAGCGCCCGGACGCCGAGGCGGCCAAGGACATCTTCGCCAAGTACCTCACGCAGCGCCTGCCGCTGCACGCCGACGACCTCGCCGAGCACGGCAGCGACAAGGCCGCCACGGTGCACGGCATGATCCAGTCGGTCGTCGAGCAGATGTACGCCGAATCCGAGGAGAACCGCTTCCTCGAGGTGACGTACGCCAACGGCGACAAGGAAGTCCTGTACTTCAAGGACTTCAACTCCGGCGCCATGATCGAGAACATCGTCGGCCGCGCCAAGAAGATGGCCATCAAGGCCTTCCTCGAACAGAACCAGAAGGGCCTCAGGGTCGCTCACCTCCTCCAGGCTTGCATCGACGAGTTCAAGGAGAACGAGGACCTGCCCAACACCACCAACCCGGACGACTGGGCCCGCATCTCCGGAAAGAAGGGCGAACGGATCGTGTACATCCGCACGCTCGTCACCGGAAAGCAGGGCGCCGACACCGGACGCTCCATCGACACGGTGGCCAACACCGGTCAGTACCTGTAGGCGAGCGGGCGGCTGCGGGTGCCCACTCCGGGTACCCGCAGCCGTCTGTTTTCCGCCGGTCGCGGGCGCCTCGCAGCCGCCGTCCCCGACCCAGCGAGAGCAAAGCAGGAAATGATCTCCCCACCAGCGCAGAGGCGTTCTAGGCTCTTCCGTACCGCCGAGTCGCGCAGTGCGGGGACGGGCACCGCACACGCACCGGAGAACCAGCGGTACTTGAGCGGCGCCCCCGACCGAGGGCGCCGCCGGGCAAGGAGGGCCGCATGACCGTACGGCGAGTAATGGGCATCGAGACGGAGTACGGCATCTCCGTCCCCGGCCACCCCAACGCCAATGCCATGCTCACCTCGTCCCAGATCGTCAACGCCTACGCAGCGGCGATGCACCGGGCGCGACGTGCCCGCTGGGACTTCGAGGAGGAGAATCCGCTGCGGGACGCGCGGGGCTTCGACCTCGCCCGCGAGGCCGCCGACGCCAGCCAGCTCACGGATGAGGACATCGGCCTCGCCAACGTGATCCTCACCAACGGGGCGCGTCTCTACGTGGACCACGCGCACCCCGAGTACAGCGCGCCGGAGGTCACCAACCCCCGTGACGCCGTCCTGTGGGACAAGGCGGGCGAGCGGATCATGGCGGAGGCGGCGGAACGCGCCGCGGCGCTCCCCGGGGCCCAGCCCATCCACCTCTACAAGAACAACACCGACAACAAGGGCGCCTCCTACGGCACGCACGAGAACTATCTGATGAAGCGGGAGACCCCCTTCTCGGACATCGTGCGCCACCTCACGCCCTTCTTCGTCTCCCGCCAGGTCTTCACCGGCGCGGGCCGTGTCGGCATCGGCCAGGACGGTCACGAGCACGGCTTCCAGCTCAGCCAGCGGGCCGACTACTTCGAGGTCGAGGTCGGTCTGGAGACCACCCTCAAGCGGCCCATCATCAACACCCGCGACGAGCCCCACGCCGACGCCGAGAAGTACCGCAGGCTGCATGTGATCATCGGCGACGCGAACCTCTCGGAGATCTCCACCTATCTCAAGCTCGGCACCACCTCCCTGGTCCTCGCCATGATCGAGGACGGCTTCATCGCGGTGGACCTGGCCGTGGACCAGCCCGTACGCACCCTCCACCAGATCTCGCACGACCCGAGCTTGCAGCACCTGGTCACGCTGCGCAGCGGCCGCACGCTCACCGCCGTACAACTACAGATGGAGTATTTCGAGCTGGCCCGCAAGTACGTCGAGGAGCGGTACGGCGCGGACGCGGACGACCAGACCAAGGACGTCCTCACGCGCTGGGAAGACGTCCTGAACCGGCTCGAGAACGACCCGATGAGCCTCTCCGGAGAGCTGGACTGGGTGGCCAAGCGGGAGCTCATGGAGGGCTACCGCCGCCGTGACAGCCTCGACTGGGACGCGGCGCGCCTGCACCTGGTCGACTTGCAGTACGCGGACGTGCGCCCCGACAAGGGCCTCTACAACCGTCTCGCGGCCCGCGGCAAGATGAAGCGCCTGCTCGACGAGAGCGAGGTCGAGCGGGCCCGCAGCAAGCCTCCCGAGGACACCCGCGCCTACTTCCGGGGCCGCTGCCTCGAGCAGTACGCCGACGACGTGGCGGCGGCCTCCTGGGACTCGGTGATCTTCGATCTGCCGGGGCGGGACTCGTTGCAGCGCGTGCCGACCCTCGAGCCGCTTCGCGGAACGCGTAATCACGTCAAGGAACTGCTCGACCGCTGTCGCACGGCGGAGGATCTGGTCAGGGTGCTCTCCGGCGGTTGAGAAGCGCCTGGGAAGCGGCTGAAAGCGCGACGTCCGGGGAATCACAGAGGTGGGCCCCGCACGTTGCAGAAAGTGCGGGGCCGATGTCGGACCCTGATTGTAGGGTCTGATCAAGAAACGTCGAACCGAGCGGGGTGAGGTAGATGGCGACCAAGGACACCGGCGGCGGACAGCAGAAGGCCACGCGTTCCACCGAGGAGGTCGAGGAGCAGACGCAGGACGCGCAGTCCTCGGAGGACCTCAAGGAACGCCAGGAGAAGCTGAACGACGACGTGGACTCGGTGCTGGACGAGATCGACGACGTGCTTGAGGAGAACGCAGAGGACTTCGTCCGTTCCTTCGTGCAAAAGGGCGGCCAGTAGGCCGGTCCACCCTTCGATTCCAAGGCCGCATAGGGTTTCGCCTCGCTCTGCACGCCGCGCACGGCGGCTGCGGGGCGGGCGACTCGGCCTGTGGCGTACTGTGCTTCAACTGCAATTCGGCCACCGGCACGTTGGGAGCACATCCCGACCCGTCAGTCGGGCCATCCATTACCTGGAAGGAAACGCGTGGAAGCCAACACTCGTAGCACCGGGCGTCTGCCGGCTGCCTTCCTGACGCCCGGTTCGTCGTCCTTCATGGACTTCCTCGCCGAGCAACAGCCGGAAATGCTGCCCGGAAAGCGGCGGTTGCCGCCGACGCAGGGCGTGGTCGAGGCGCCGCACGGCACGACCATCGTCGCGGCGACGTTCCCCGGCGGCGTGGTGCTCGCCGGTGACCGCAGGGCCACGATGGGCAATGTCATCGCGCAGCGTGACATCGAGAAGGTCTTCCCCGCCGACGAGTACTCCGCGGTGGGCATCGCGGGCACGGCGGGTCTGGCCGTGGAGATGGTCAAGCTCTTCCAGCTGGAGCTTGAGCACTTCGAGAAGGTCGAGGGGGCGACGCTCTCCCTGGAGGGCAAGGCCAACCGCCTCTCGACCATGATCCGGTCCAATCTGGGCATGGCGATGCAGGGCCTGGCGGTCGTGCCGCTCTTCGCGGGGTACGACGTGGACCGCGCCAAGGGCCGCATCTTCTCGTACGACGTGACGGGCGGCCGCAGCGAGGAGCATGGCTTCGCGGCCACGGGCTCCGGCTCGGTGTTCGCGCGCGGGGCGATGAAGAAGCTCTTCCGCGCCGACCTGACGGAGGAGCAGGCGACGACGCTGGTCGTGCAGGCGCTGTACGACGCGGCGGACGACGACTCGGCGACGGGTGGCCCGGATGTCGCCCGGCGCATCTATCCGATTGTGACGGTGATCTCCGAGGAGGGATTCCGGAGGCTGGCGGAGGAGGAGACCTCCGAGATCGCGCGCTCGATTCTGGCGCGCCGTCTTGAGCAGCCGGACGGCCCGAGGGCCGCGCTGCTCTGAGTGCCCCGTTGTTGTTGTGAATTTTTGACAGAAAGGGACGGATAGCCGGTGTCGACGCCGTTCTATGTCTCACCCCAGCAGGCCATGGCCGACCGGGCGGAGTACGCCCGCAAGGGCATTGCCCGCGGTCGCAGTCTGGTCGTGCTGCAGTACGCCGATGGCATTGTGTTCGTCGGTGAGAACCCGTCCCGAGCGCTGCACAAGTTCAGCGAGATCTACGACCGGATCGGCTTCGCCGCGGCCGGCAAGTACAACGAGTACGAGAACCTCCGCATCGGCGGCGTCAGGTACGCCGACCTGCGCGGGTACACCTATGACCGGGACGATGTGACGGCCCGCGGCCTGGCGAACGTGTACGCGCAGACGCTGGGCACGATTTTTTCCAGCAACGCCGAGAAGCCCTATGAGGTCGAGCTGGTCGTGGCGGAGGTCGGCGCGACCCCCGACGGCGACCAGATCTACCGGCTGCCGCACGACGGCTCGATCGTGGACGAGCACGGCTCGGTCGCGGTGGGCGGCAACGCTGAGCAGATCAGCACCTATCTCGACCAGCGCCACCAGGACGGCATGACCCTGGCCGAGGCGCTGAAGCTCGCGGTGCAGGCGCTCTCACGGGACACCAACGGCAGCGAGCGGGAGATCCCGGCCGAGCGCCTGGAGGTGGCGGTCCTCGACCGTACGAGGCCGCAGCAGCGCAAGTTCAAGCGGATCGTGGGCCGCCAGCTCGAGCGGCTGCTCGGCGGGGACGGGTCCGGCGACGCGTCGGCGGCCCCGGACTCCGAGGACGAGTCCGAGTCGAGCACGGACTCGACGGATGCGACGGATGCCAAGGGCTCGGCCGGCTCGACGGGCTCGGCCAAGTCCTCGGGTTCGACGGGTTCGGCCAAGTCGTCGGACGCGAAGGGTTCGACGGATCCCTCCGAGGAGTCGTAGCCGCGTAGCCCCACGGCCACGTACGGATGAGGAAGGGCCTCGTGCCCCGGCGTTCAGCGTCGGGGGGCGGGGCCCTTCGCCGTGGAGCCGCGGACGACCAGGCGCACGGGCAGCGGCTGCGGCTCGGGGGTGCGGCCGTCGAGGACGGCGATGAGCGTGTCCATGCCCTGCTCGCCAAAGCGTTCGGCGGGCAGGGACACGGTGGTGAGCTCGGGTTCGACGGCGGTGGCGAGGGTGAGGTCGTCGAAGCCGGTGACGCTGAGGTCGTCGGGCACGCGCAGACCGAGGCGCCGCGCGGCCTTGCAGGCGCCCGCGGCGAGCACGTCGTCGTCACAGATGACGGCGGTGGGCCGGGCCACGGAGGCCCTCAGGGCGGCCTCCGTGGCGGTGCGGGCGGCGTCGACGGCGAGGGCGGACCGGGCGGGTGTCACGGTGGCGCCGGTGCCGTGCAGCACGCTCCGCAGGGCGTCGCGGCGTACGTCGAACGTCCAGGAGCTGATGTCCGCGGCGAGATGCAGGAAGTCGCGGTGGCCGAGTGCGAGGAGGTGCTCGGCGGCCAGGCGCATGCCCTGGGCGATGTCGAGGTTGACGGTGGCGGCCCCGAGGCTGTGTGCGGGGTCGCTGTCGAGCATGACGAGGGGGAGCTCGTCGCCGCGGATGGTGGCAAGGGCCTCGGAGGCCATGGAGGAGGCGAGGACGCCGTCGAGGGAGGCGCGCGCGGATTCGAAGGGGTCGCGGGCCGGGGCGGTGACGTCCGGCGCGGGGTAGAGGACGACGCCGAAGCCGTGCCGGGCGGCGACCCGGGCCGCGCCGGTGTGCACGCGGGCGAAGAATTCGTTGGTGAGCGCGGGCACGACGAGCAGGGCGGTGCGGGTGCGGCCGAGGCGCAGGTTGCGGGCGGCCAGATTGGGGCGGTACCCGAGGTCCCGCGCGGCGGCCCGCACCCGCTCGGCGGTCCGCTCGGCCACCCGGCCCTGCCACTTGTCGCCGAGCACGAGGGACACGGTGGCCTGGGACACGCCCGCGGCGCGGCCGACGTCGCGGCTGGTGGGGCGCGGTGCCCCGCTGTCGTGCCGGGATCCGGCCACGAGACGCCTCCTGGTCGCTGTGGGCCCCGGGGGAGCCGGGACGGTGCATTGTGCCGTGCGGCGCGGTGTCGTACGCCGCTGTGCTGTACGCCGCCGTGGCGTACGTCATGAGTCGCGCTGTACGCCACGAGCCGCGCCGTACGCCACGTCGCGGGACGTGGGCGAGCGGTCGACTGATGGATTGGTGGACTAGTGGACTGGTGGACAGCGCACATGGTACGTATGACCCGCGAAGTTATACGTACAACGTGAGGCGCTGCGGCGCGCGGGCGGGGCGGGAAGAGGCTCACTGATGGCTTCCGGATACGGCGAGATCCTGCGGGCGCGGTACGCGACCCGCCTCCTCGCGGGCACGCTCGTGGGCCGCCTCCCCAACGCGACGGCGGCGATCGGCATCGTGCTGTTCGTCCGCGCGGAGGACGGCTCCTACAGCCTGGCCGGCGCGCTCGCGGCGGTGTACGGGGTGGCGACCGCGATCGGCTAGCCACTGCTCGGCCGCCTCGTCGACCTCCACGGCCAGCCGCGGGTGATGCTGCCGGCGGCGGTCGTCTCGGCGCTCGGCATGGCGGCGTTCGCGTGCACCGGACCCGACACCCTGGGCGTCGCCTACGGAGCGATGGTGGTGGCCGGTCTGTTCACCCCGCCGCTGGAGGGCGGCCTGCGCGCGCTGTGGTCCGACGTGCTCCCCAAGGAGGAGCAGGTCCACACGGCGTACGCGATGGACGCCGTGGCCCAGGAGGTCATGTTCACCGTCGGGCCGCTGCTCGTGACGGGCCTGATGTCGCTGTGGTCGGCCTCCGCCGCGCTGCTCGTGGTGAACGCCATCGGTGTGCTCGGTGCGCTGTCCGTCGTGGCGTCGCGGCCGTCGCGCGCGTGGCGTTCGGCGCCGCGTGCGGCGCACTGGCTCGGCGCACTGCGCTCTCCGGGCCTGCTCGCGCTCCTCGGCGCGTTCCTGTTCGTCGGGACGGCGCTCGGCGCCATCACGGTGGCCGGTGTCTCGTACGCGGACGGGCACGGCGGTGACGCGGTGTACGGCTGGATGATGGCGGGCCTGGGGCTCGGCGCGCTCGCTGGCGGGTTGGTCTACGGGGCGCGGCAGTGGAGCGGCGTGCCGGAGCGCCGCCTCGTGGTGCTCGTGGCGCTGCTCGCCCTCTGCTACGTGCCGTTGGTGCTGACGCCGGGAACGGTGGGGATGGTGGCCCTGACGGCGCTGGCGGGGGTGTTCCTGGCCCCGGCGCTCGCCTGCGCGTTCATCGTGGTCGACCGGCACGCTCCGCGCGGCACGGTGACGGAGGCGTTCTCCTGGCTGGTCACGACGTTCACCGTGGTCACCTCGGTGGGCACGGCGGCGGGCGGCCCCGTGGTCGAGTGGGGCGGCACGGCGTGGGGGTTCGCCGTTCCGGGGCTCGCCGGTGGGGCCGCGCTGCTGGTGTTGGTGTGCACGGCGCGGGTGTTCGCGTCGGCGCAGGTGGAAGCGGTCGTTGCGGCTTCATCGGAAAATGATCGAAACGGGGCTGCCGAACCCGGTTTCAGTGCGGGGCATCGGGCGTAATGTTCAGTCATGGACCGCCGCATTTTCGGGCTGGAGAACGAGTACGGCGTCACGTGCACGTTCAGGGGACAGCGCCGTCTGTCGCCTGACGAAGTGGCGCGCTACCTCTTCCGCCGTGTTGTGTCATGGGGCCGCAGCAGCAACGTCTTTCTGCGGAACGGCGCCCGCCTGTATCTCGACGTGGGCTCACACCCGGAATACGCGACCCCCGAGTGTGACAACGTGACCGAGCTGGTCACCCACGACAAGGCCGGCGAGCGCATTCTGGAAGGCCTGCTCGTCGACGCCGAACGCCGCCTGCACGAGGAGGGAATCGCGGGCGACGTCTATCTCTTCAAGAACAACACCGACTCGGCGGGAAACTCCTATGGTTGCCACGAGAACTATCTCGTGGCCCGGCACGGGGAGTTCTCGCGGCTGGCGGACATCCTCATTCCGTTCCTCGTCACCCGGCAGTTGCTGTGCGGTGCGGGCAAGGTGCTCCAGACCCCGCGCGGCGCGGTGTACTGCGTCAGCCAGCGCGCCGAGCACATCTGGGAGGGCGTCTCGTCCGCGACGACCCGTTCGCGGCCGATCATCAACACGCGTGACGAGCCGCACGCGGACGCCGAGCGCTATCGCCGGCTTCATGTGATCGTCGGCGACTCGAACATGTCCGAGACGACCATGCTCCTGAAGGTGGGCGCGACCGATCTCGTCCTGCGGATGATCGAAGCGGGCACGGTGATGCGCGACCTGACGCTGGAGAACCCCATCCGGGCCATCCGCGAGGTCAGCCACGACACCACAGGACGCCGCAAGGTCCGCCTCGCCAGCGGCCGCGAGGCCTCCGCCCTGGAGGTCCAGCGCGAGTACTACGAGAAGGCCGTGGACTTCGTCGACCGCCGCGGCATCCGCACCGGAACCGTCGAGCAGGTCCTCGAGCTCTGGGGCCGCACCCTCGAAGCCATCGAGTCCGAGGACCTGGACCGCATCGCCACCGAGATCGACTGGGTGATGAAGTACAAGCTCATCGAGCGGTACCGCGCCAAGAACAATATGACGATGTCCCACCCGAGGGTCGCGCAGATAGACCTCGCGTACCACGACATCCACCGCCGCCGCGGCCTGTACTACCTCCTGGAGAAGAAGGGTCAAGCCGCCCGGATCTGCAACGACTTGAAGATCTTCGAGGGCAAGTCGGTGCCCCCGCAGACCACCCGGGCCCGGCTGCGCGGCGACTTCATCCGCCGCGCCCAGGAGCAGCGCAGGGACTTCACGGTGGACTGGGTGCACCTGAAGCTCAACGACCAGGCACAGCGCACGGTGTTGTGCAAGGACCCGTTCCGCTCCGTCGACGACCGGGTGGAGAAGCTCATCGCCGGAATGTGACCGGCGACGCGCCGAAGGGGGACCGGCGGGACGTCGCCGGGACACCGGTCGGTGGCCACTGAGACACCAGGGCGTTGTGGGAACGCAACGCGGGGCGCCGTACGTTCCTCGTACGGCGCCCTTCTCACTGCGTAGAGTTGCGCGCACGCCAACCACAAGATCGATCGATACGAGGCCCCCACCGTGCGCCGACGCTCACTTCTCCTGGCCGTTCCGGCCGGCCTGCTGACCCTGGCCGGATGCGGCGACGACGACAAGTCCGACAAGTCGAAGGTCAAGGACAAGGACAGCCCGTCCCCGTCGAACTCCACGCCGCCGAAGGCGAAGATCGTCGACGGTCCGGTGCCCGACGTGACCAAGGGCACCAAGTTCGGCGAGAAGCCGACCGTCGCCAAGGGCTCCGGCAAGCCGTCGTCCGACCTCGCGGTCAAGACCCTCATCGCGGGCAAGGGCGTCGAGGTGGCCAAGGGCGACTATTTGCAGGCCCACTACCTCGGCCAGATCTGGGACTCGGCCAAGGTCTTCGACAACTCCTACGACCGCAAGGCGCCGACGATCTTCCCGATCGGCGTCGGCCAGGTCATCCCCGGCTGGGACCAGAGCCTGGTCGGCAAGAAGGTCGACAGCCGCGTCGAGCTCGCCATCCCCCCGGAGCTGGGGTACGGCAAGCAGGGCAACAAGCAGGCGGGCATCAAGGGCACGGACACCCTGGTGTTCGTCGTCGACATCGTGAACACGTACGGCACCAAGAGCTCCGCCAAGGGCAAGGAAGTCGCCCAGGACAACATGGACCTGCCGAAGATCGGGACGAACACCGACGGCAAGGCCCCCAAGATCGACGTGCCCAAGAAGGACGCCCCCAAGAAGGTCGTCGGGACTTACGTCATCGAGGGCGACGGCGACGAGGTCAAGGCCAGCGACACCCTGCTCTGCCAGTACCGGGGCGCGCTCTGGGCCGACGGCAAGGACTTCGACTCCTCGTACAAGAGCGGCCAGCTCGCCCAGTTCTCCCTCGCGCAGGTCATTCCGGGCTGGCGGGAGGGCCTGACCGGCAAGAAGGTCGGCAGCCGCGTCCTGGTCGTGGTGCCGCCCAAGCAGGGCTACGGGGACAAGCCGCCGCAGGGCAGCACCATCAAGAAGGACTCCACGCTGGTCTTCTCCGTGGACATCCTCGCCAAGATGTGATCACCCCCGGGGTGGATGGCAGACTGTCCCGGTTGCCCCTCACGCACATGAGCAGGAGTTATTCGTGAACATCGACAAGCCCGAGATCGACTTCCCCGAGGGGGAGGCGCCCACGGAGCTCCAGATCGACGAGATCTGGGAAGGCGACGGCGCGGTGGCCAAGGCGGGCGACTTCGTCAAGGTCCACTACGTGGGAGTGTCCTTCTCCTCCGGTGAGGAGTTCGACGCCTCCTGGAACCGCGGCAACCCGCTGGAGTTCCAGCTGGGCGCCGGTCAGGTCATCGCCGGCTGGGACCAGGGCGTGCAGGGCATGAAGGTCGGCGGCCGCCGCAAGCTGACCATCCCGGCGCACCTCGCGTACGGCGACCGCGGCGCCGGTGGCGGCCGCATCGCCCCCGGCGAGACCCTGATCTTCGTCTGCGACCTGGTCTCGGTCTGACACACCCACCGGACGCGACCGAGTCCGCCCGGACGTGTCCGACGAGGGCCCATGCCTGCTCCGGCATGGGCCCTCGCGTGTCCGCTACCGGAGCCCCTCAGGACCGCACCCCTACCCTCGGCTTTTGCCGCGACACCCCCGGGCGGTACGGTCATCGGTCGGGAGAGAGAAAGGGCGTCGATGGCCATTGCCAAGGCCGAGCGGCTCATGAACCTGGCGCTGTGTCTGCTCGGGACCAGGCGACCGCTCAGCAAGCGCGAGCTGAGGGAGTCCATCGAGGCCTACGTCGAGGCCTTCGGACCGGGCCCCGGCGCCGCCTTCGGCCCCGGCCGCAGCGCGCTCTCCGGGCCGCCCGCCGGATCCGAGGACTCCTTCAACCGCATGTTCGAGCGGGACAAGGACGACCTGCGGGAACTGGGCCTGGTCATCGAGACGGTGGAGAACCTGGACGGCGAGGTCGGCTATCTGGCCCGCCGCGACAGCAACCGGCTGCCGCCCGTCAGGCTCGACGCCGAGGAGGCCGCGGCCCTAGGCCTCGCCGCGAAGGTGTGGCAGCAGGCCAGGCTCGCCGGTGCCGCGAGCGGCGCCCTCCAGAAGCTGCGCGCCGCGGGCCTGCCCGAGGACGTCGACCCCTACGAGGCGCACGGCGCCCTGGAGCCCCGCATCCCCGTGCACGAGGCGGCCTTCGAGCCGCTGATGCTGGCCTGCCGCGACCGCCGCCCCGTCGTCTTCGACTACCGCAAGGCCACCGCCGCGCACCCCGCTCCCCGGCACGTCGAACCCTGGGCCCTGGAGTGCTGGCGCGGCCACTGGTACCTGGCGGGCTGGGACCGCGACCGCGAGGCCGAGCGCGTCTTCCGGCTCTCCCGCATCACCGGCAAGGTCCGCTCGCGCGCGGGGAAGTTCCGGGCCGAGGTGCCCGACGTGGTCACCGTGCGGGAGACGGTGGCGAGCTGGGCGGGCGAGAAGGCCGACCGCACCGCGCTCATCAGGCTGCGCAAGGGCGCGGGCTACCCGCTGCGCGCCAAGGCCGTGGGCGCGCGGGAACTCGACGAGGGCTGGGACGAGTTGGAGATTCCGTACGGGCACGGGCTCGACGCCTGGCTGGTGGAGTTCGGGCCCGATGTGGTGGTCCTGGAGCCCGCCGAGCTCCGGGCCGACGTCGTGGACCGGCTGCGCGCCGTGGCCAAGGGCTGAGGGGGAACGTAACCAGCAATGGCCGCGAATGCCATCGACCAGACCAGGCGGATGCTGTCCCTGGTGACCTATCTGCGCGAGCGCCCCGGCGCCCGTGTCGCCGACGTCGCCCGGGCCTTCGGCATCAGCCAGGACGAGCTGATCTCCGACCTGGACGTACTGCCGCTGTGCGGGACCAGCTTCCGCGGCGGTGACCTGCTCGACATCGACACCGACGGCGAGCGCATCTGGTGGCACAACCCGGACGACGTCGCCGAGCCGTTGCGGCTCGCCGCCGACGAGGCCACGGCGCTGCTCGTGGCCGCCCGCGCGGTGTCCACGCTGCCCGGCCTGCGCGAGAGCGACCGGCTCGCGCTGCTGCGCGCGACGGCGAAGCTGGAGGAGGCGGCGGGCGAGGCGGCCGGGGCCAGCTCGCGGCTCTCGGTCACCTTCGAGTCCGAGGGCGGCGTCTTCGCCGACGTCGACCGTGCCATCTCCGAGCGGCGCAGGCTCTGGATCCGCTACTACTCCCCGGCCCGCGACCAGCTCACCGAGCGGGAGATCGACCCGATCCGCCTGGTCAGCGTGGGCCACACCTATGTGGAGGCGTGGTGCCGGCGCTCCGAGGCGCGGCGCACCTTCCGGCTCGACCGGGTCGCCGAGATCAAGATCCTCGACGAGCCGTCCGCGCCCCCGGAGGTGGAGCTGCGGGACCTCTCCGCCGGGCTCGTGCAGCCCGCGGCCGAGGACCCGGAGGTCGTGATCGAGGTCGGCCCCGGGGGCCGCTGGGTCGCCGAGTACTACCCGCACGACAGCGCGGAGGAGCTGCCCGACGGCGGTCTGCGCATCACCCTGCGCACCCCCGAACCGGCGTCCCTGCGCCGCCTCGCCCTGCGCCTCGGCCGCGAGGGTCACATCGTCTCCCCGCAGGACCTGGCGGACAACGCCCGGCGCGCGGCGCGCGAGGCGCTGGCTGCCTACGAGGGGGAGGCGGCGTCCGAGGAGGAGGCGCCGGGGGCCGACGCCGCCCCGTCGGACGGACCCGGCCGGTGACCGCGCCGCGACGTGCCCCGCGGCAGGGGAGCGATCCCGCGTGGGGCTGCGGGCCGGGGGCCGGAGTGCGACCGGGCGGGGTCGTGGAAGCCGAGGAGAGTTGCGCGGTATGTCACTGATGCCCCTTTCGTCACCTTCGGTGGGCGCGGTCCTCTTCAAGGCCGCCTGCCCCGAGTGCCGGGCGTGCTGCGAACTGTCGGCGGGGGCGCTGCGGTTGGCCATCGGTGCCAGTCGGCGGACGACCTTCTACTCCTTCACCTGCCCGGAGTGCGGCAACGCCGTGCGCAAGCCCGCCGGAGAGCGCATCGTCGAGCTCCTGACCGGCGGCGGGGTGCGGACGCTGCGGCTGCACTCGACCGTCTAGGCTCGACCCCATGTTCTGGGCGATGCTGGCGGTGGGCCTCGGGTTTTGCGGCCTCGCCGTCCTGAGTGTGTTCGCGATCAAGGTCTTCGTGGAGGCCCAGCGGCTCGGCCGCCAGGTGACCGAGACCACGCAGAAGATCAACAGTGCCGCCGAGGACCTGGAGAAGGCCGCGGCGGCGGTGGCCAGGGCGGGCCGGGACCTCGGCTGAGCCTGCCGCGCGACGGCGGCCTGTCGGCTCCCCCGGGGGCCGGGTACGCTGCTGAGGTGGTCCGAAATGTGAGGCGCGGGCCGCAACTGGGAGTATGCACGGGGATTGCCCCGCGTTTACTCCAGGGGGTTACGATCGCTGCCAAGCCCGGTGGTCGGACGACTGTCCGACAGCCGGTCCGACATCTGACGCCTCGGTGAAGAAGGTAGACAGCTATGGGTAGGCTCGGCCCCACCGAGATCATTCTGATCCTCGTCATCCTGGTCCTGCTCTTCGGTGCGAAGAAGCTGCCGGACATGGCCCGTTCCCTCGGCAAGTCGGCGCGGATCCTCAAGAGCGAGGCCAAGGCGATGAAGTCGGACGGCAAGAAGGACGAGGAGGCCCCGGCCGCCCCGCCCGCGCCCGCCGACCAGACCGCTCCGCCGCAGCGCACCATCCAGGCGGCCCCCGGCGACGTGACCAGCTCGCGCCCCGTCGCCGAGCCGACCGACACGACGAAGCGCTGACCCAGGGCCGGCCCCGACGAGCCGGCCTGCCGCACGAGATGAGGACGTGGGTTGCTTAAGTCTGCCCGCAACAAGGAGCGGGACCCCGAGGGGCGGATGCCCCTTGCGGACCACCTGCGCGAGCTCCGCAACCGGATCGCCAAGGGGATGCTGGCGATCGCGATCGTGTCGATCGTCGCCGCGTTCTACAGCGAGGACCTGATGAAGTTCCTCGCCGACCCCGTGCCCCGCTGCGAGAAGGGCGAGGCGACCACGGGCGGCGTCTGCGCCAAGGTCGCGTACATGGACCTGCTCTCGCCCTTCACCACCACGGTGAAGGTGTCCCTCATGGTGGGCATCGTCGTCGCGAGCCCGGTCTGGCTGTACCAGCTCTGGGCCTTCGTCGCGCCCGGACTCCACAAGCACGAGCGCAAGTACACCTACGCCTTCGTGGCCGCGGCCGTGCCGCTGTTCTTCGGCGGTGCCTGGCTCGCGTACGAGATCATGCCCATCAGCATCCGGGTCCTCCTCGGCATCACGCCCGAGGGCTCGGAGAATATCCTGCCCATGGACAAGATCCTCGACTTCAGCGTCAGGATGGTCCTGGTCTTCGGCGCCTCGTTCGAACTGCCACTGCTGCTCGTGATGCTGAACATGACGGGCATGGTCACCGGGCGCCGCATGCTCGGCTGGTGGCGGGGCGTCGTCATGGGCGTGTTCGTCTTCGGAGCCGTCGCGACCCCGACCACGGACCCGATCGGCATGCTCGCGCTCGCCGGTCCCATCGTCGTCCTCTACTTCTTCGCGGTCGGCTTCTCCGTCCTGAACGACAAGCGCCGCCGCCGTCGCGACCCGGACGCGGAACTCGACGACGACGAGGCCTCCGAGCTCGACCTCACCCCCGACCCGGTGGACGCCATCGACGCCGTCCCCGCCGCCAAGGCCCTGCCGGAGCAGGTGAACGGCGACAGCTCACGGTCGGCCAAGTACAACGGCTACGACGACGTCACCTGACCGGGACGGCAACCGACAGCACAGGGGCCGGACGCCCACCGCGTCCGGCCCCTTCTGGTTGCCGGGGCGCACCGCCTTGTAGGGTCCGCCCGTGACCAGCGAGATCACTCTCTTCGTCAATCCCACCGCGGGCCGCGGCCGCGGGGCGCACGCCGCCCAGCCCGCCGCGGCGGCCCTGCGGGCGGCCGGGTTCTTTGTGCGCACCGTCATCGGCGAGGACGCCGGGGACGCGCTGCGCCGGGCCCGCGCGGCCGTCGAGGCGGGCACCGGCGCCCTGATAGCCGTCGGCGGCGACGGCATGGCGAGCCTCGCCCTCCAGGCCGTGGCGGGGACCCGCACCCCGCTCGGCGTCGTCGCCGTCGGCACCGGCAACGACTTCGCGCGGGCCCTCGGCCTTCCCGTGCGGGAACCCGCCCTCGCGGGCGGCGTCGTCGCTACCGCGCTCAAGGAGGCCCGGATACGGGACGTCGACGCGGGGCGGGTGGGCGCGACCTGGTTCGGGACGGTGCTCGCCGCCGGCTTCGACTCGCGGGTCAACGACCGCGGCAACCGCACGCGCCTGCCCGTCGGGCGGTTCAAGTACGACCTCGCGATGATCGCCGAACTGGCCGCCCTCAAGCCCGTCCGCTACCGCATCACGCTCGACGACACCGACGTCCACGAGGTCGACGCGACCCTGGTCGCCGTCGGCAACGGCTCCTCGTACGGCGGCGGCATGCGGATCTGCGCCGGCGCCGACATGGCCGACGGCCTCTTCGACGTCACGGTCGTGGGGGAGTGCAGCCGCACCACGCTGCTCAAGGTGTTCCCGCGGGTCTACCGGGGCACGCACCTGGACCACCCCGTGGTCACCGTGCACCGGGCCGCCAAGGTGGAGCTCGCCGCGGCCGGAACCACCGGGTACGCGGACGGCGAACGGCTCGGCGAGCTGCCGCTCACCGCCCGCTGCGTGCCGGGGGCGGTGCGGATCCTCGGGCCCTGACACCGCCCCCGTACCGCCGTCACCTGCGGTTTCCTCCCGGGCGTCGGCCGCCTGCGGTTTTTCCGGGGCCCGATAATGATCGTCCGTTGTCAGTGGCGGCCGGTAGGCTCGAAAGCACGATGACAGAGGACCTCTCACCGGCCGAGCGGTATGCGGCGGCGCGCAAGCGTGCCGTCGAGCAGGCCACCGCACTCGCGTCCTTCCGCGAGATGTACGAATTCGGCCTCGACCCCTTCCAGATCGAGGCGTGTCAGGCGCTCGAAGCCGGCAAGGGCGTGCTCGTGGCCGCCCCCACGGGCTCAGGGAAGACGATCGTCGGCGAGTTCGCCGTGCACCTCGCCCTCCAGCAGGGCAAGAAGTGTTTCTACACCACGCCGATCAAGGCGCTCTCCAACCAGAAGTACGCCGACCTCGCCAAGCGGTACGGCGCGGACAAGGTCGGCCTGCTCACGGGCGACAACAGCGTCAACTCCGAGGCGCCGGTGGTCGTGATGACCACCGAGGTCCTGCGGAACATGCTGTATGCGGGCTCGCAGTCCCTGATCGGCCTCGGCCATGTGGTGATGGACGAGGTGCACTACCTCTCGGACCGCTTCCGCGGCGCCGTCTGGGAAGAAGTGATCATCCACCTGCCGGAGTCGGTCACGCTGGTGTCCCTGTCGGCCACGGTGTCGAACGCGGAGGAGTTCGGCGACTGGCTCGACACGGTCCGCGGCGACACCGAAGTGATCGTTTCCGAGCACCGTCCGGTCCCGCTGTTCCAGCACGTGCTCGCGGGCCGGCGGATGTACGACCTCTTCGAGGAGGGCGAGGGCAGGCGCAGGACGGTCAACCCCGACCTGACCCGGATGGCCCGCCTGGAGGCCAGCCGGTCGTACAACCCGCGGGACCGCCGCAAGGGCAAGATGGTCCGCGAGGCCGACCGCGAGCGGGAGCGCAGGTCGCGGTCGCGGATCTGGACGCCGGGCCGCCCCGAGGTCATCGAGCGCCTGGACGCCGAGGGCCTGCTGCCCGCCATCACGTTCATCTTCAGCCGCGCGGCCTGCGAGGCCGCCGTGCAGCAGTGCCTGTACGCGGGCCTGCGCCTGAACGACGACGACGCCCGCCTGCGGGTGCGCGAGCTGGTCGAGGAGCGCACGGCCTCGATCCCCGACGAGGACCTCCACGTCCTCGGGTACTACGAATGGCTCGAAGGCCTGGAGCGCGGCATCGCCGCCCACCACGCGGGCATGCTGCCGACCTTCAAGGAGGTCGTGGAGGAGCTGTTCGTGCGCGGCCTGGTCAAGGCCGTGTTCGCCACCGAGACCCTGGCGCTCGGCATCAACATGCCCGCCCGCAGCGTGGTCCTGGAAAAGCTCGTGAAGTGGAACGGCGAGCAGCACGCCGACATCACCCCGGGCGAGTACACCCAGCTCACCGGCCGCGCCGGGCGCCGGGGCATCGACGTCGAGGGCCACGCGGTCGTCCTGTGGCAGCGCGCCATGAGCCCCGAGCACCTGGCGGGCCTCGCGGGCACGCGCACCTATCCGCTCCGCTCCAGCTTCAAGCCGTCGTACAACATGGCGGTGAACCTGGTCGAGCAGTTCGGCAGGCACCGCTCGCGCGAGCTGCTGGAGACGTCCTTCGCCCAGTTCCAGGCCGACAAGTCGGTCGTCGGCATCTCCCGGCAGGTGCAGAAGAACGAGGAGGGCCTCGAGGGCTACAAGGCCGCGATGACCTGCCACCTCGGCGACTTCGAGGAGTACGCGCGGCTGCGCCGCGAGCTCAAGGACCGCGAGAACGAGATCGCCAAGCACGGCGCCGTACAGCGCCGCGCCGCCGCGGCGGCCGCCCTGGAGAAGCTCAGGCCGGGCGACGTGATCCATGTGCCGACGGGGAAGTACGCGGGCCTCGCCCTGGTGCTCGACCCCGGCCTGCCCGCGGGCCGTGCCAACGGACATCGCGGCTTCGAGCACCAGGACGGCCCGCGCCCGCTGGTGCTCACCGCCGAGCGGCAGGTCAAGCGGCTCGCGTCGATGGACTTCCCGGTGCCGGTGGAGGCCGTGGAGCGGATGCGCATCCCGAAGTCGTTCAACGCGCGCTCCCCGCAGTCCCGCCGCGACCTCGCCTCCGCGCTGCGCACCAAGGCCGGGCACATCGTGCCCGACCGGCACCGCAAGGGCCGCTCGGCGGCCGCCGACGACCGCGAGATCGCCCGGCTGCGCACCGAACTGCGGGCGCACCCCTGCCACGGCTGCGACGAGCGCGAGGACCACGCCCGCTGGGCCGAGCGCTATCACCGCCTGCTGCGTGACACCTCGCAGCTGGAGCGCCGCATCGAGGGGCGCACCAACACCATCGCCCGCACCTTCGACCGCATCGTGGCCCTGCTCACCGAGCTCGACTATCTGCGCGGCGACGAGGTCACCGAGCACGGCAAGCGCCTCGCCCGGCTGTACGGCGAGCTGGACCTGCTGGCCAGCGAGTGCCTGCGGGCGGGCGTCTGGGAGGGCCTCGGCCCGGCCGAGCTGGCCGCCTGCGTCTCCGCCCTGGTGTACGAGGCGCGGGTCGGCGACGACGCGCTCGCGCCGAAGCTGCCCTCCGGCAACGCCAAGGCGGCGCTCGGCGAGATGGTCCGCATCTGGGGCCGTCTCGACGCCCTGGAGGAGGAGTTCCGGATCAGGCAGGCGGAGGGCGTCGGACAGCGCGAGCCCGACCTCGGCTTCGCCTGGGCGGCGTACATGTGGGCGAACGGCAAGGGCCTCGACGAGGTGCTGCGCGAGGCGGAGATGCCGGCCGGGGACTTCGTGCGCTGGTGCAAGCAGGTCATCGACGTACTGGGGCAGATCTCCGCGGCGGCGCCGCGCGAGGGGGGCACGGTCGGGAAGAACGCGCGCAAGGCGGTGGAGCAGCTGCTGCGCGGAGTGGTGGCGTACAGCTCCGTCGGCTGACGTCCGCGGCATCGCAGTGGCCCCCGCCAGGTGGATCGGCGGGGGCCACCGCTGTGTCTCGGGCTCGGCCGCTACGCCCGGCCGCGCCTCGTGCAAGCGTCGGCCGCCTGCCCTGCGGGGCGGGGTGACTCCTTGCGGTCGAGTGGTAGCCGCGTGTGCAAATGGGGCCGAGTGTATGCCTGTTCGCGGGTGCTCGCAGAGGGTTGCCGAATATGACTCCAGCGTGATGCGAGCGGACTAAGCTCGCCCGGAGCGCGACGAGTTGAACAAGTTACAGCAGATTCGTGCGCTTGTTCCCTGAAATTCGATAGTTCGTTCTTTCGTGCAGGGGACCCCGCATCCTTCCCCTTTCTCCCCCCAAGACGAGTGTTCAGAGGGCATACATGGTGAGTCATCAATCGCCTCCCGGTGGCCGAGAAGTCCCTTACGCACGCGTCCTGTTGCTGCCTGCCGTGGTCATGGCGGCGGCGACGGGAGCCGCCGTGGCCGCGGTGACGGAGCCGGCGCGGACCGCGGTCGCCCTGTGCGGTGCCGTGGCCACGCTCCTGGTCACCGTCGTCGGCGCCGAGGCCGCACGCCGCGGCCGCGCCCTGCGGGACCTGCGCAGGAGCCACGCGGCGCAGACCGCCCACCTGGAGCACCGCATCGCGACCCACGAGGAGGACACCGCCCGCCTGGGCCGCGAGGTGCTGCCCGAGGCCCTCTTCCGGGTCCGGCAGGGCGAGCCCCCCGCGGAGGTCGTCCGGCAGCTGATCGACGGCGACGAGATCAACCGCCGGCTGCCGCAGCCCCAGCGCATCCTGCTGCGCTCCTTCCTGGAGACCCTGGACCGCGAGGAGGCGATGCGTGAGAACGCGCAGCACGCCTTCGTCAACATCGCGCGGCGCGTGCAGTCCATCGTCCACCAGCAGTCCGCGGAACTGCGCGACATGGAGGAGTTCCACGGCCGCAACCCCGAGGTCTTCGACGACCTGCTCCGCATCGACCACGGCACGGCCCTCATCGGCCGTCTCGCCGACTCGATCACGGTGCTCGGCGGCGCCCGCCCCGGCCGCCAGTGGCCCAAGCCCGTACCGCTGTTCAGCGTGTTGCGCGGTGCCATGTCCCGGATCCTGGAGTACCGGCGCATCGCGCTGCACTCCATCGCCGACGTCGCCATCCACGGCACCAAGGTGGAGCCGCTGATCCACGCCTGCGCCGAACTGCTCGACAACGCCACGCGCTACTCGCCCCCGCAGACGAAGGTGCACGTCACCGCGATCGAGGTGCAGACGGGCATCGCCGTGGAGATCGAGGACGGCGGCGTCAGCCTCAGCGAGGAGGGCCGCAAGCGGGCCGAGAAGATGCTGGAGGAGGCCCGGCAGGGCATGGGCCTGGCCGACCTGCACGAGACGCCCCGCCTCGGCATGGCCGTCGTGGGCCGGCTCTCGCAGATGTACAACCTCCAGGTGTCGCTGCGCCAGTCCGCGTACGGCGGGGTGCGCGCGGTGCTCATCGTGCCGCGCGAGATGATCACGCCCGAGGAGGCGTCCGGCGTCGCGCACGGCATCGGCGCCTCCGCCGTGCCGCGTGTGAACGAGGACGGCACGATCATCGAAGAGGCCCGCGACATCCGCCGCAAGAAGCCCCGCAAGGTCACCACGGTGCCCCGCCCCTCCATGCCGATCGGCCTGTCCATGGAGGACGAGGTCCCCGAGGTCACCGAGTGGACGGCCAACGGCCTGCCGCAGCGCAGGAGCCGCGCGACGATGTCGCTCAGCGAGCGCTACGCGCAGGAGGCCGAGGCCCAGCGCCGCACCGAGGCGGCCATCGCCGCGCAGCCGCCCGCGCCGCTCGTGCCGGCCAAGAAGGAGAAGGAGCCCGGCCTGTGGGTCGAGGCCTTCATGGCGGGTCTGAACGGCGACGCCCCGCCCGCGCGCGACAACGCGGGCGACCGGGTGGCCGACGAGCAGGCCCGCGACCAGAACGACCACGGCAGCACCGACAACGCCGACGAGGGGGGCTGGAAGTGATCCAGCAGCGCGCCAACTTCGACTGGATGCTCAAGGAACTCGCCGACGGCGTGTACGGGGTTCGGCAGATCGTGGTGCTCTCCGCGGACGGCCTGCGCATCGCGCGGTACGGCGGCGACCCGGACGGCGCCGACCGCCTCGCCGCGGCCTGCGCGGGGTTGCAGAGCCTCGCCACCGCCGTCGCCACTGAGATCCCCGAGAGCGACGGCAACATGCGCATGGTCATCATCGAGATCAACGGCGGCTACTTCTACATGATGGCCGCGGGGACCGGCGCGTATCTGGCGGTGCTCGCCGAGGAGACGGTCGACGCCGGGATGATCAGCAACCGCATGCGGGACCTGGTCGTACGGATCGGCGCCCACCTCACCAGCCCGCCGCGGCGTGACGGGCAGGCCGTATGACTCCTCCGCAGGACCCCTTGCAGGACGAGACACCCGACAACGCCGACGCCCGCTTCCAGGCGGAGGTCACCGTCCGGCGCGAACGCCGCAGCCCGCTGGCGCCGGCGCCGTCCGGGGCCCCGACGGGTACCGGGTCCCCGGCGGACTCCGGGGCCGCGGACTCCGGGGGCGCGGCGGGCGCCGGGACCCCTGCGGGCCCGGGAGGCGGTCCCGCGAGGCTGTACATCCTCACCGGCGAGGACACCGAGCGGGCCCCCATCGACCTGGTCACGTTGATCGTCGCCAAGGGCGCCCCGTCCCCGATGGCACAGCCCGAGCAGTCCGCGCTGCTGCGGCTGTGCCGGACGCCGCTGTCCGCCGCGGAGCTTTCGGCCTACATGGCGCTGCCGTTCAGCGTGGTGACCGTGCTCCTCACGGAGTTGCTCGCGGCGGACCTGGTGCACGCGCGTGCGCCCGTCGTGCGCTCCGCGTTCCCCGACCGTTCCCTCCTCGAAGCGGTGATGCATGGACTTCAAAAGCTCTGACACGCTCACCCCCGGCACCGTCACCGGTCCCCACGAGCAGGACGTCCTGCCCGCCACGGCCGCGGCCGCCGCGAAGATCGTCATCGTGGGCGGGTTCGGAGTCGGCAAGACGACGATGGTGGGTTCGGTCAGCGAGATCCGCCCGCTGACCACCGAGGAGACCATGACGCAGGCGGGCATCGGCGTCGACGACAACTACGGCTCCGAGACCAAGACCGCCACCACCGTGGCGATGGACTTCGGCCGGATCAGCATCTCCGAAGAGCTGGTGCTCTATCTGTTCGGCACCCCGGGCCAGGAGCGCTTCTGGTTCCTGTGGAACGGCCTCTTCGAAGGCGCGCTCGGCGCCGTGGTGCTCATCGACACCCGCCGCCTGCAAGTCAGCTTCGACGTGATCGGGCGTCTGGAGGAGCGCGGCGTGCCGTTCATCATCGCCGTCAACGACTTCCCCGACGCCCCGCGGCACCCCGTGAACGCCCTGCGCACGGCGCTCGACCTGGACGAGCGGGTGCCGATCGTGTCGTGCGACGCGCGTCAGCGGGTCTCCAGCAAGGACACCCTGATGACCCTCGTGCGCTATCTGCACGCCCTCGCCCTGGCCAGGGCCTGAACTCTCCGGAGCGACACCCGTGACGACCCCCTCCCGCCATTCCCCCGCCGCACCCGGCACCGGGCAGGACGCCGCGCCGCCGCCCGGCTGCCCCGCCCACCAATCCTCCGGCCTCGGCGCCGGCGGCCTGCGCCGCCTGTACGGCCCCGAGGCGGAACTGGACATCGCGGGCGTGTACGAGAAGCTGCGCGCCGAGCACGGCGCGGTGGCACCGGCACTGCTCCACAACGACGTACGCGTCTGGGTGGTGCTAGGCCACAGCGAGAACCTGCACATGGTCCGCACGCCCTCGCAGTACACCCGCGACTCCCGGCGGTGGAACGCCGTACGGGACGGCACCGCGGGCGCCGACCACCCCCTCGCGCCCGTCTTCACCTGGCAGCCGATGTGCAGCTTCGTGGAGGGCGCCGAGCACCAGCGGCTTCGCGGGGCCGTCACCGCCGCCATGGCGGGCCTGGACCACCGCGGCATCCGCCGCCACATCAACCGCTACAGCAACAAGATCATCAACGGCATCTGTGAGACCGGCCGCGCCGACCTGGTCGGCCAGTTCGCCGAGCACCTGCCGATGATGGTGATGCTGCACATCCTCGGCATGCCCGAGGAGTACAGCGAGCGGATGGTGCAGGCCGCCCGCGACATGATCAAGGGCACCGAGACGGCCATCGCCAGCAACGAGTTCGTGATGGAGGCCCTCACCCGGCTCGTGGTGCGGCGCCGCGCCCAGCCCGAGGAGGACTTCACCAGCGCCCTCATCGCCCAGCCCGCGCGGCTCACCGACGACGAGGTCGCCGCCCATCTGCGCCTGGTGCTCATCGCGGCGTACGAGGCCACCGCGAACCTCATCGCGAACGTCCTGCGCGTGGTGCTCACCGACCCGCGCTTCCGCGCCCGGCTCAGCGGCGGCCAGATGACCGTGCCGGAGGCGGTCGAGCAGTCGCTGTGGGACGAGCCGCCGTTCAGCGCGATGATCGGCTACTTCGCCAAGCAGGACACCCAGCTCGGCGGTCAGCAGATCCAGGCGGGCGACGGTCTCCTGCTCGGCATCGCACCGGGCAACGTCGATCCCGTCGTGCGCCCCGACCTCGCCGCCAACATGCAGGGCAACCGCTCCCACCTCGCCTTCAGCGGCGGGCCGCACGAGTGCCCCGGCCAGGACATCGGCCGCGCCATCGCCGACACCGGCGTGGACGCGCTGCTCATGCGGCTGCCCGATGTGGAACTCGCCGTCGACGAGCGGGAGCTGCGCTGGCGCTCGTCGATCATGTCGCGGCACCTGGTGGAGCTGCCGGTCCACTTCGGCAAGCGGCCGCCGCAGGACATCACGGCCATGCCGAGGTCGCACGCGCCGGCGCCGCGCAGGCACTGGGAGGTGTCGTCGCCGCTGCCGCGGGCGTTCGAGCCGCCGCCCGCCCCCGTACCGCCGGCCGCGCTCCCCGACGCGCCGCCGGAACCGCAGCCCGCGGGCGCGCCCGCCCGGGGCAGGGGGGCCTGGCGGCGCTTCCTGGAGTGGTGGCGCGGCTACTGAGGCCGGGTGGCGCGGCCACGGAGACGGGGTGGCGCGGCTCCCGGGGCCCGAGCGCCGGGTGCCCTCCGGGTCAGCGGGCCCACTCCTCGTACGAGGACCAGGCCTGGAGGGTGCGGCCGCTCACGAAGTGGTGGCCGGTGCCGGTGACGGGGTCGGTGAACCGCAGGGAGCGGGCGAGGAGTTGCAGGGGGCGCCGGAAGTCGTCGGGCGCCGTCGGCGCCCGCACCTCGGGGTAGAGCGGGTCGCCGAGGATGGGCACGCCGATGGCGTTCATGTGGACGCGGAGCTGATGGGTGCGGCCGGTGTGCGGCAGCAGCCGGTAGCGTCCGATGCCGCCGTCGTGCTCGACGAGTTCGACGTCGCTCTCGCTGTTGGGTTCGGCGTCCGCGACCTCGTAGGCCGCGAGTACGCCGCGCTCCTTCACGATGTGGCTGCGTACGGTGCGCGGGAGCGCGAGGCCGGGGTCGTGGGCGGCCACGGCCTCGTACTCCTTGTGCACACGGCGGTCGTGGAACAGCGACTGGTAGGCGCCGCGCTCCTCGGGCCGCACGGTGAACAGGAGCAGGCCGGCGGTGAGCCGGTCCAGGCGGTGCGCTGCACCGAGCGCCGGGATGCCGAGGCCGTCACGGAGCCGGGCGAGCGCGGTCTGGGCGACATGGCTGCCGCGCGGCACGGTGGCGAGGAAGTGCGGCTTGTCGGCGACGACGATGTGCTCGTCGCGGTACACGACCTCGATGTCGTACGGCACCGGGGGCTCGTCCGGCAGGTCCCGCTGGAACCACACGTACGCGCCCGCCGCGTACGGGGCGTCCGGTGCCACCGGCGTTCCGTCGGCGCCGACGACGCCGCCCTCGGCCAGCATCGCGTCGACGGCGCCGGGCGGGGCGGAGAGCCGTTCCACGAGGTGGTCCCGTACGGTCGTCCACGCCCCGTCGGCGGGCAGCCGCAGCCGTACCGGGTCGACGCCGTCGCGCTGCGGCAGGGGGGCGGGCGGGATGCGGCGTCTGCGGGTCACAGCGGGCAAGCGTACGGGGCGGCCCGGGTGCCGGGCCGCCCCGGAAAACCGGTGTCCCCTCGCCCCGTGGGCCTGCACGATGGCGGCATGCCCTACAAGATCTCGAACGTGGTGGAGCCCGGCACCTTCGCGCGCCGGGAACAGCCGTCGCTGCCCGCACCCGGCGGCCTTGTCCTGCGGCCCTGGTCGCCCGACGACGCGGGTGTGGTGTACGAGGCCTTCCAGGACCCGGTGTTGCAGCGGTGGCATGCGCGCGTGGCCGACACCGAGGACGAGGCCCGGGAGTGGATCGAGGGCTGGCGTGCGGACTGGGCCGAGGAGCGCAGCGCGCACTGGGCGGTCGCCGGGGCGGAGTCCGGTCAGGTGGTGGGGCGGGTCGCCCTCCGCGAGATCGACCTCGCCGACGGGCAGGCGGAGGCGGCGTACTGGACCCGGCCCCGTTTCCGGGGCCGGGGGGTCGCACCCCGTGCCGTCGCCGCCCTGGCCGCCTGGGCCCTGGACGTCGTGGGGCTGCACCGGCTCGAACTCACCCACGCCACGGCGAACGAGGCGTCGTGCCGCGTGGCCCTGAAGACCGGGTTCGTACCGGAGGGGACCAAGCGGAGCGCGGTGCTGCATGAGGACGGGTGGCACGACATGCACCTGCACGCCCGAATCGCCCCCTGACAGTCCACCGGACCACCGTGCAGGCCGCCTCCGCTGTGCCACCGCGTGCCACCCGCACACTTGGCGACTTCGTCAGGCTGCGGCTCCGTCCATGTGCCCGGCGGCTTCGTCAGGCTGCGGCTGCGTCCAAGTGCCCGGCGCCTTCGCCCAGCCGCCGCCTTCGGCAGACGTGCCCGGAGGACCCGTCAGGCCGCCGCCTCCTGCTCCGCCTCCACCTGCGCGTTCCACTCCGGCTTCGACGCCTGCCAGCCGTCCTCGTTGTGGCCGAGGCGCCAGTACCCGGAGACGGAGAGGCGCTCGCGCGGGACCTGGTGTTCCATGCGCAGGATGCGGCGGATCTCCTTCACGAAGCCCGCCTCGCCGTGCACGAAGGCCTGGAGGTCGCCGGAGGGGAAGTCGAGGGCGCGGACGGCCTCGACGAGGGCCCGGCCGACGGGGCGGCCGTCGCGGTGCAGCCAGACGATCTTCGCGTGGGTGTCGATGGGCTGCTCCTCCTCGGGGCCTTCGACCTCGATGAAGGCACGCACGTCGGCGCCCTCGGGCAGGGCCTCCAGGGCGGCGGCGATGGCGGGCAGCGCGCTCTCGTCACCGGCGATCAGGTGCCAGTCGGCGGCCGGGTCCGGGGCATACCCGCCGCCGGGGCCCGCCAGGTGGATCGTCTCGCCCGGCTGCACGTCCCGCGCCCACGGCCCCGCCAGGCCCTCGTCGCCGTGGATCACGAAGTCGAGGGCCAGCTCGCGGGCCTTGGGGTCCCACCAGCGCACCGTGTACGTACGCATCACCGGCCGCTGGTCGCGCGGCAGCTCCGCACGGGCCCGCTCCATGTCGTAGTCCGCGGGATAGCTGCCGCCCGCGGGCGGGAACAGAAGCTTCACGTAGTGGTCCGTGCACTCGCCGGCGGTGAACTCCGCGAGCCCCTTGCCACCGACGACCACGCGCAGCATGTGGGGCGTCAGGCGCTCGGTGCGCACGACCTGCGCGGTGTGGAGCTTGGGAGCTTTACGTGCGGGTCGCTCTGCCATGGCGGTCGGCCTTCCCCTCGTGCACAATAGTTAGGTTTACCTAACCTAACATCTCAGGCCTGAAGTACGGTCAACAGTCGGTTAAGCGAGCCTCCGAGCCCCCAGCGGGCGGCCAGCTCGTCGAGGGCGGCGGGATCGCGCGGCTCGCGCGGCACGGCGACCTCCACGTCCGGCAGCGGGACATCGCTCGCGACCCGGACCACCTTGGGTGCCACGGCGACATAGGCGCGCGACTCGTCGAGGCGCTTGCGCTGCGAGGGGGTGAGCCGGGACGCCGGGTCGTCCACCGCCGCCATGATCCCGGCCAGGTCGCCGAAGGCGTCGAGCAGCTTGGCCGCGGTCTTCTCGCCGATGCCCGGCACCCCGGGCAGCCCGTCGCTCGGGTCGCCGCGCAGCAGGGCCAGGTCCACATAGCCGGGGCCGTCCACGCCGTACTTCTCGCGCAGCCAGGCCTCGTCGGTCGTCTGGAGGGTGCCCACGCCCTTCAGGGGATAGAGGACGCGGACGCCCCGGGCGTCGTCCACCAGCTGATAGAGGTCGCGGTCGCCCGTGACGATGTCGACCGGGCCCGCGGCCCGCGCGGTGTAGGTGCCGATGACGTCGTCCGCCTCGTACGGGGAGACGCCCACGCGGGCGATGCCGAGGGCGTCCAGGACCTCCTCGATGACGGGGACCTGGGGGGAGAGGGTGTCCGGGACCTCTTCGGTGTCCGGCGTGACGGCTCCCTCGGGGGCCTCCTCGGCCACGCGGTGCGCCTTGTACGAAGGGATGAGCTCGACGCGCCAGTGCGGGCGCCAGTCCGCGTCCATGCAGGCGACGAGGTCGTCCGGGCGGTGGTCCTGGACCAGGCGCGTGATGAACTCGAGCAGGCCGCGCACCGCGTTCACCGGAGTGCCGTCCGGCGCCCGCACGGATTCGGGGACCCCGAAGTAGGCCCGGAAGTACAGGGACGCCGTGTCGAGCAGCATCAGCCGCCGCGTTGCTTGAGTCACCTTCGCATCATGCCGCACCGCACTGACAGCCGAGCGGCGCCCGATGCCATGGAAGTGAGCTGAGTCACTCTTTGGTTTGGTATGGACAAGTGGGGGCAGGCACGCACGCGGAGCACACTCGGTCGAGTTTTCAACTTCTTGACGCGAAGCGGATAGATGCCGCGCGGCTCCACGGCCCGCCGACGGGGGAGGCGGGCCGTCTTGGTTCGACCCGAGAGGTGTATGTGTCCAGGCTGCAAGCCGAGCATCTGTACAAGGTGTTCGGCAGACGACCCGATGACGCGGTGGAGAAACTCCGCCACGGAACCGACCGTGAGGAACTGCGTGCGGCGGGAACCACCGCCGCGGTGATCGATGCTTCCTTCACCGTCGAACCGGGCCAGATCTTCGTCGTCATGGGTCTCTCCGGGTCCGGCAAGTCCACGCTGCTGCGCATGCTCAACGGACTGTCGGAGCCCACGGCCGGGCAGGTGCTCTTCGACGGCCAGGACCTCACCGGGCTGAGCGCCCGCGAACTGCGGGAGGTGCGCTCGAAGAAGATCAGCATGGTCTTCCAGCACTTCGCGCTGTTCCCGCACCGCAGTGTCCTGGAGAACGCGGCCTACGGCCTGGAGGTGCAGGGGCTGCCGCGTGCCGAGCGCGAGAAGCGCGCCATGGAGGCGCTCGAACTCGCCGGGCTCAAGGGCTGGGAGAAGTCCTGGCCTGACGAGCTGTCCGGCGGCATGCAGCAGCGCGTGGGCCTGGCCCGCGCCCTCGCCACGGACGCCGACCTGCTGCTCATGGACGAGTCGTTCAGCGCGCTCGACCCGCTGATCCGCCGCGACATGCAGGACCAGCTCCTCGAACTCCAGAAGCGCCTGAAGAAGACCATCGTCTTCATCACCCACGACCTGAACGAGGCCATGCGCCTCGGCGACCAGATCGCCGTCATGCGCGACGGCCGCATCGTCCAGACGGGCACCGCCGAGGACATCCTCGTCACCCCCGCCAACGACTACGTCGCCGCGTTCACCCAGGACGTCGACCGCTCCCGCGTGCTGACGGCGGGCGCCATCATGGCCGACCCCGACACCGTCCTCGGCACCACGGCGCCCGACGGCAAGGAACTGCGCACCGCCGAGGACGTCCTGGCCGCCGCCCCCGCGGCCGTGGCCGAGTCCACCCCGATCATCGACCTGTTCACGCCGTGCTCCACGAGCACCGTGCCCGTCGCCGTGACGGGCGCGGACGGCGAACTCGTCGGCGTCGTGCCGAGCTCGCGGCTGCTCGCCGTGCTCGGCGAGCCCATGGCACCCGCCGACGCGCCGCTCGACGCCGTCGTCCCGGCGCAGCAGACCATCGTCCCGGCGCAGCAGACCAAGAACACCGAGGCCACCGGCGGCGACGCCGGTGGCGACGGCGGCAAGAGCGTGGGCAAGGTGAGCAGCGGTGCCTAGGATTCCCTTCGGCGACTGGGTCAACGACGCGGTCGAGTGGTCCAGAACGCACATGGACTGGCTGTTCGACTTCATCAAGACGCTCTTCCAGAACATGTGGGACGGCGTCTACGACGTACTCTCCGGGCCCGAGCCGCTGCTCATGGCGGGCATCCTCGCCGTCGTCGCGTTCTGGCTGCGCGGGCTGCTCGGCGGTGTGCTCGCCTTCGCGGGCTTCGCCTTCATCGTGTCCCTGGAGTTGTGGGACAACGCGATGATGACGCTGTCCCTCGTGCTCGTCTCGACCTTCGTGGCGCTGGTCGTCGCCGTGCCCGTGGGCATATGGGCGGCCCGCTCCAGGACGGTCAGCGGCATCGTCAGGCCGGTGCTCGACCTGATGCAGACGCTGCCCGCGATGATCTACCTCATCCCGGCGCTGCTGTTCTTCCGGATGGGCGCCCCCGCGGGCATCGTCGCCACCATCGTCTTCGCGCTCGCCCCCGGTGTGCGCATGACGGAGCTCGGCATCCGCCAGGTCGACAAGGAGCTGGTGGAGGCGGCCGACGCGTTCGGCACCACGCCCCGCAACACCCTCTTCCGGGTCCAGCTGCCGCTCGCGCTGCCCACGATCATGGCCGGTGTCAACCAGGTCATCATGCTCGGCCTGTCCATGGCGGCCCTGACCGGCATGGTCGGCACCCCCGGCCTCGGCGCCGACGTCAACGCCGCCATCGGCCAGCTCGACGTCGGTCTCGGCGCGGAGGCGGGCATCTCCATCGTGATCCTCGCCATCTACCTGGACCGCGTCACCAGCGGCCTCGGCGGTCAGGTCTCCCCGCTCGGCCGCCGCGCCCTCGCCAAGCTGCGGGCCGCGCAGGGCCTCAGCGTCTGGAACTACCGCCCCCGGCCCGTCGTCGCGATGGTCGGCGTCGTCGTCCTCGCGCTCGTCGCGGGCGGCATGAGCATCTTCGGCGGTACCGACTCCGAGACCGTGGCCGACACGAAGAACGTCGGCCGGGGCAAGGAAGTCAAGATCGGTTACATCCCCTGGGACGAGGGCGTCGCCTCCACCTTCCTCTGGAAGGAGGTCCTCGAGCGGCGCGGCTTCAAGGTGACCACAAGCCAGCTCGAGGCCGGTCCGCTGTACACCTCCCTGGCGCAGGGCGACATCGACTTCCAGACCGACTCCTGGCTGCCGACGACGCACGCCTCGTACTGGAAGAAGTACGGCAAGGACCTGGAGGACCTGGGATCCTGGTTCGGCCCCACCTCCCTGGAGCTGACCGTCCCCGCGTACATGAAGGACGTCGACTCCCTTGCGGACCTCAAGGGCAAGGGCGGCACGTTCAAGGGCAGGATCACCGGCATCGAGTCGAGCGCCGGAATGATGCGGCTGCTCAAGGACAAGGTCCTCGGTGCGTACGGCCTCGACAAGGAGTACAAGGTCGTCGACGGCTCGACGCCCGCGATGCTCTCCGAGCTGAAGGCCGCGTACGCCAAGAAGGAGCCGATCGTCACCACGCTGTGGTCGCCGCACTGGGCGTACAGCGACTTCGACCTGAAGAAGCTCAAGGACCCGAAGGGCGCCTGGGGCAAGGGCGACGGCGTCCACACGCTGGCGCGCAAGGGCTTCTCCGAGGAGAACCCCGAAGTCGGCAAGTGGCTCAAGAAGTTCACGATGACCGAGAAGCAGCTGACGGATCTCGAAGCGGAGATCAACAAGGCCGGCAAGGGCAAGCAGCAGGACGCCGTGCGCGGCTGGCTGAAGAAGAACCCGGGCCTGCTCGACAAGATGGCGCCCCTGCCGAAGAACACCGTCGGCGACGAGAACAAGCGTCCGCTGAAGGCCGCGTACTTCGCCTGGGACGAGAACATCGCCGTCACCAACCTGTGGAAGCGCGTCCTGGAGAAGCGCGGCTACACGATGGACCTGACCCCGGCCGACGTCGGCCCGGCCTACACCGGCCTCGCGCAGGGCGACATCGACCTCAACCTCGACGCCTGGCTGCCCACCGCCCAGAAGACGTACTGGGAGAAGAACAAGGACAACCTCAAGGACCTCGGCTCCTGGTACAGCCCGACGTCCCTGGAGGTCGCCGTCCCGTCCTACGTCAAGGACGTGAAGTCGCTCGCGGACCTCAAGAGCAAGGGCGACAAGTTCAAGGGCAGGATCATCGGCATCGAGCCCGGCACCGGCGTGATGCAGGCGCTCAAGGACAAGGTCCTGCCCGGCTACGGCCTGGAGGGCGAGTACGAGATCGCCGCGGGCTCGACCCCCGCGATGCTCTCCGAGCTGAAGGCCGCGTACGCCAAGAAGGAGCCGGTCGCGGTCGTGCTCTGGTCGCCGCACTGGGCGTACAGCGAGTACGACCTCACCAAGCTGAAGGACCCCAAGGGCGGCTTCGGCAAGGGCAACACGATCCGCATGCTCTCCAGCAAGGACTTCCCCGGCCGGTACCCGCAGCTCACGAAGTGGCTCAAGAACTTCAGGATGAGCGAGAAGCAGCTGGGCGACCTGGAGAACGAGATCAACAAGGCGGGCAAGAACAACGAGCCCGAGGCCGTCGACACCTGGTTGAAGAAGAACCCGGGCTTCGAGGAGAAGATGACGGCCGTGCAGTGACGCACCGGGCCCGGCCGCCGAACGGGCCGGACCCCTGACGACCCCGAGGGGTGGGCACCGCCGTGTGGCGAGGCCCACCCCTCGGGGCGTTCCCGCGGGGCCACGACGGCCCCTGCCCCGGCCCGGCCGTGACCGGCCGTGCACGATGCGTACGGGGTGCGCGGGGGCTCACGGCGGCCGGAACCGGCGCCCGGAGTGCCCAACCGGGTAAAACCGTTTGGCGAACATGCGTAGGGTGCAGGAAACCCTTCAGGGTGATGACGCGGGCAGGACGACAGGCGTACGCGCGTACGCGACAGTGGACCGGAGCGGAAGAAGGGAGCCGGGGCCATGGACGAGCGCAAGGAAACCCTCCGGGTGGGCTCGGCCGTGCGGCGGCGGCGCCGCCAGCTGGAGCTCACCCTTGCCGTGGTCGCCGCGCGCAGCGGTCTCTCGGTGCCCTTTCTCAGCCAGGTCGAGAACGAGCGGGCCCGGCCGAGCACCCGCTCTCTGGAGCGGGTCGCCGACGCCCTAAACACGACCGCCGTGGAGCTGCTCGCGGCCGCCGACCCGGCCTGCACGGTGGACCTGGTACGCGCCCACGACGAGGTGAGCCTGGCCGGCGGCACCTGCGAGACGCACGTCCGTGACCTGGTGCGCGGCCACCACCAGCTGCACGCGTTCGAGTACGTCGGCGACCACGACGAGGGCCGCGAGTTCCAGCACCGCAACGACGAGCTGATGTACGTCATCGCCGGTGCCGTCGAGGTCGAGGCCGAGGGGCGCGCCTATCGCCTCGGGCGCGGCGACACCCTGTTCCTGACGGGCGGGGTGCGGCACCGCTGGCGGGCCACGGCGGCCGACGCGCGCGTCCTCGTCGTCGCCGTCGGCGACCACATCGAGGCCGTCGACGACGGGCGGCACTGAGGGCCCGTGCGAGTGTCCGACATCCGGGTGGTCTCGCTGGTGCCGTCACTGACGGAAGCCGTGGCCACGACTCTGCCGGGCGCCCTGGTGGGCGCGACCGACTGGTGCACGCACCCGGCGGACCTCGACGTCGTGCGCGTCGGCGGCACCAAGAACCCCGACGTACCGGCGATCGTGGCCCTGCGCCCCGATCTGGTGATCGCCAACGAGGAGGAGAACCGCCCGCCGGACCTCCACGCGCTGCGGGCGGCGGGCGTCGAGGTGCTCGTCACGGAGGTGCGCGGCCTCGGCCAGGCCTTCGACGAGCTGGCCAGGGTGCTCGCCGCGTGCGGCGCGGGGCGGCCCCGGTGGCTGGACGTGGCCGAGTCCCGGTGGCTGGACGGGGACGGGGCCGGCGGTCGCACCGCGGGGGAGCCCGCGGTCGGGACGCGGGCCGCGGTGCCGATCTGGCGCAGGCCCTGGATGGTCCTCGGCCGGGACACGTTCGCCGGTGATGTGCTGGCCCGCCTGGGGGTGGACAACGCGTACGCGGCACACACCGAGCGCTATCCGCGTGTCCCTCTCGACGAGCTGTGCTCCGCGGGCCTCGACCTGGTGGTGCTGCCGGACGAGCCGTACCGCTTCACCCGCGAGGACGGCCCCGAGGCCTTCCCCGCCACGCTCCCCGTCGCGCTGGTCAGCGGACGCCATCTGACCTGGTACGGGCCTTCGCTCGCCGAAGCCCCCGAGGTGCTGGGCGCGGCGCTGCGGGCGGCGCTGCGCTGACCTGCCTGCGCGCCGTCAGCGCGGCGGCGCGAGCAGACGGCCGTCGGCGACCCCGCGCACGGTCCTGGCGAGCGCCGCCAGCCAGGCCGCCACCAGCAGGGCGTACAGCGCCACGGCCAGCCAGTCGTACGCCGCGAGGCCGGTGTGCGTGCCGAGGCTCTCGGCGCCCGTCACACACGTACCGACGGGGAAGGTGAACGCCCACCAGGTCATCGCGAAGCCCATGCCGCGCCGCCAGGCCCGCAGCACCAGGGCGGCGGCGAGCGCGAGCCACAGCAGCGCGAAGCCCATCACCGGCACGCCGAACAGCACGGCGAAGACGGCGAGGCCCTCGTCGTACGGGGCCGGGAGCACACCCGGCGCGACGTCCGCGAACTTTCCCGCGGCCGTGGTCGACTGCCCGAGCGGGCCGAGGACCAGGAAGAGGGCGGGGGTCAGCACCAGCGGCAGCGGGTCGCCGTGCACCAGGCGCCCGAAGATCAGCGGCAGCATCAGCAGGGTGGCGAGCAGGCTCAGGCCGAACAGGGCGAAGCACCCGAGGAGCAGGGCCTCCTGGGCCTGCCCCGGGGGGAGATGCGGGACGAGCAGCGGTCCGAGGGCCGCCGACACCATGGGTGCCACGACCGGGAGGAGCCACACCGGCGAGGCGGAGCCCGGCGGTACGCGGTGCCGCACCACCATCAGATACGGCACCGCGACGGCCGCGGCGAGCCCGACGGCCGTGCCCGCGGTGAACAGGACCGCGTCGACGGCGACGGCCGCGGTGGTGCCGAGCCAGTCCGCGCCCACGAGCACCGTGCCACCGCCGACGGCGAGGAGCGCCATCGACAGGCAGCCGTAGAACGGCGCCACCGCCGGGTCGGCGAGGTGGGCGCGCGCCTGGTCGCGGTGGTGCGTGAGATGGAGGGCCCGGGCGGTGAGCAGCGCGACCAGCATCACGAACGAGAGCGCCCACACCGCCGTCGCACCCGTGCGCGCCCCGGGCACGTCCACGGGCAGGGCGGCGCCCGCGTTGGCGACGACGGCGGTGCCCATGACGGCGGCGTACCAGTTCGGGCCCAGGTGGCGCAGGGCGGCGAAGCGGGGCCCTGCGGCCGGGCGGGCCGGGGCGGCGGTGGGGACGGCGGTGACCATGACTCCACGGTGCGGGCGGGCGGCCCGGCCCACCAGGGACCTCTCCTCTATGAGGGCATAACCTGGGCTTATGAGTTCTTCTGGTGCCTCTGTCACGGGTGGGGCCGATGGGTCCGGTGGGTTTAGTGGGCTTGCTGGGTCCAGTGGGCTTGCTGGGTCCGGTGGGTCCCATGGGCCCGGTGGGTCCCGCGGGCCCGGTGCGGTGGGCGGCCATGCCGGGTCCGGTACGCCGTCGGGGGCGCCCCTCGCGCACCGGGTGCCGGATCTCGCCGCCCTGGAGCTGCTGCTCGCCGTGGCGCGGCTCGGCAGTCTCGGCCGGGCGGCGCGCGAGCTGGGCATCTCCCAGCCCGCCGCCAGCGGCCGGATCCGCTCCATGGAGCGGCAGCTCGGCGTGGCCCTGGTGGACCGCTCGCCGCGCGGGTCGCGGCTCACGGAGGCGGGTGCGCTCGTCACGGACTGGGCCCGCCGGATCGTGGAGGCGGCCGAGGCCTTCGACGCGGGGGCGCAGGCGCTGCGGGACCGGCGGGACTCGCGGCTGCGGGTCGCCGCCAGCATGACCATCGCCGAGTACCTGCTGCCCGGATGGCTCATAGCCCTGCGGGCGCGGCGGCCCGACACCGCGGTGTCCCTGCTCGCGGGCAACTCCGCGGCGGTCACCGGCCGGCTGCTCACGGGGGAGGCCGACGTCGGGTTCGTGGAGGGGGTCGGGGTGCCCGCGGGCCTCGACGGCGTGGTCGTCGCGCAGGACCGGCTCGTCGTGGTGGTGGCGCCGGGTCACGCCTGGGCGCGGCGGCGGGCCCCGGTGGAGGCAGCCGAACTGGCCGCCGCGCCGCTGATCCTGCGCGAGGAGGGGTCCGGCACGCGTCAGGTCCTGGAGGCGGCGCTCGGCGAGCTGGCCCGCCCGCTGCTCGAACTGTCCTCGACCACCGCCGTGAAGTCCGCCGCGGTGAGCGGGGCCGGGCCGGCGGTCCTCAGTGAGCTGGCCGTGGGGGAGGAGCTGGCCGCCCGGCGGCTCGTCCGTGTCCCCGTGGACGGGACGCGGTTGCGGCGGGAGCTGCGCGCCGTGTGGCCCGTGGGGCACGTACCGGCGGGCCCCGCACGCGACCTCCTGAGCCTCACCCGCGCGACGCCCTAGCCCTTCCTCCCGCTTCCCGCCGCCCGCACCAGCGCCTCCATCACCCGCGTGTCCCGCCCCGCCTCCGGATGCCACTGGACGCCCAGGGCCCAGGCGGGGGAGGGGAGTTCCACGGCCTCGATCGTGCCGTCCTCCGCGTGGGCCGAGACGTGCAGGCCCGCGGCCAGGCGGTCCACGCACTGGTGGTGGTACGTCGGGACGTCCGCCGAGGGGTCGGGGACGATCTCGGCGTAGCGCGTGCCGGGGACCGGGCGCACCGGGTGGGTGGTGAAGACGCCGGGGGCCGCCACATGGCCGTCCAGGTGCTGTACGAGCGTGCCGCCGAGGGCGACGTTCAGGAGCTGCATGCCCCGGCAGATGCCGAGCAGCGGGGTGCCGGATTCGAGGGCCGCGCGGATCAGGGCGAGTTCCCACGCGTCCCGCTCGTGCGCGGGCGGCCCGGTGAGGTCCGCACGCACCGCTCCGTAGTGCGACGGCTCCACGTCGGGGCCGCCCGCGACGACCACGCCGTCGAGTCGGGCGACGACGTCGGCCGCGTACGCCGGGTCGTCGGGCGGCAGCATCGACGCGAGGCCGCCCGCGGTCTGGACCAGCCGCGGATAGCCGGCCGGCAGGAGCGCCGCGGGGAGTTCCCACACGCCCCAGCTCGCCTTCGCCTCCCAGTAGGTGCTGATGCCGATGAGGGGTTTGTTCACCTTGTTCTCCGTGTGCTGGGAGTTCTCCGTGTGCCGTGCCGTGCCGTGTGTCGTACGGCGTGCCAAGGCTGGGGCGTCAGTCGCGTTCCAGCTCCGCCTCCGCCGCCGCGAGGGCCGCGAACTCCTCCTCCGGGGCCCGCGCCACCAGGTGCTTGCGGCTGTAGAGGCCGAAGTACGCGAGGGCGACCCCGTACACGCCGAGCGCGATGAACGCCGCCGTCACGTCGACGAGGAACGTCGCGACCAGCGCCGCGCACGCGAGGACGAGGGCGACGGAGGACGTCAGGACGCCGCCCGGGGTGCGGTACGGCCGCGGCAGGTGCGGCTCGCGGCGGCGCAGGACGATGTGCGAGAGCGACATCAGGGCGTACGAGATGGTGGCGCCGAACACCGCCACGTTCAGCATGCGCGCGCCGTCACCGGTCGCCGCGGCCAGGGCGAAACCGATCGCGCCGGGGACGAGAAGGCCCAGGTAGGGGGCCTTGCGGCGGCTCGTGAGGGAGAGGAAGCGGGGGAGGTAACCCGCGCGGGACAGGGCGAAGAGCTGGCGGGAGCCCGCGTAGATCAGGGAGAAGAACGACGCCACCAGGCCCGCGAGGCCCGCGTAGTTGATGACGCGGCTCAGGGCCGTCGCCTCGCCGTCCGTCCTGAGCGCGTCCACGAGCGGATTGCCGGTCTCCTGGATGGCCGCGGAGCCGCGCGCACCCGCCGAGGCGAAGAAGGTGAGCAGGGCGAGCGCGACCAGGATGCACAGGGACCAGCGGATGGCGCGCGGCAGCGTGCGCGCGGGGTCCTTGGTCTCCTCGGCGGCGAGCGGCACGCCCTCCACGCCGAGGAAGAACCACATGCCGAACGGGAACGCCGCCCAGATGCCGAGCAGACCGAGCGGCAGCCAGGAGTTGGCCCCGAACGCGTCGTGGTCGACAGCGATGTCGTTCAGGCCGGAGGCGTCGAAGTCCATGAACGCGCCCACGGCGAAGACGAGCAGCGCCGCCACCGCGATCCCCGTGACGACGAAGCTGAAGCGCAGCGCCTCGCCCACGCCCCACAGATGGATGCCGATGAAGATCACGAAGCAGGCCAGGTACACCGGCCAGCCGGACTCCAGGCCGAACAGGTCGAGCGACTCGACGTAGTCGCCGATGAAGATGGAGATCGCGGCGGGCGCGAGGATGTACTCGATGAGGATCGCCGTGCCGGTGAGGAAGCCGCCCCAGGGGCCGAGCGCGCGCCGCGCGAAGCCGTAGCCGCCGCCCGCCGTCGGCAGGACAGACGACAGCTCGGCGAGCGAGAAGACCATGCAGGCGTACATCACGCCCATGAGCACCATCGCGATGCCGAGGCCGCCGAAGCCGCCCTCCTTCAGGCCGGAGTTCCACCCGGAGAAGTCACCGGAGACGACGTAGGCGACGCCGAGGCCGGTGAGGAGCACCCAGCCGGCGTTGCCGCGGCGCAGCGCGCGCCGCTCCAGATAGTCGTCGCCCGGATCCTCGGCGGCGCGGCCCTTCGACGGCTCGGTGGACTCCAGGCTCATGGCACGGCTCCCTGCGTCGGCGTACAACGGGACTTCAATGGAGTGAGGCCATACCTTTGCGGTGGTGGGGGTGGGAAAGCAAGACCTGGGCGTTACACCGCGGTAAATCGCGGCGGCCCCGGGCCGGGGGGGATGCTCACGCCGGAGTGCCGGAGTGCCGGAGTGCCGGAGCGGCCCGGGCGCCCCCGGCGGGGAGCGCGCTCACGTCAAGAAGCCCCGAAGCAGCGCCGCCGTCCCCGCGCAGTGCTCGCGCATCATCTCCCGCGCGCCGTCCGCGTCGCCGTCCAGAACCGCCTCCACCAGGGCGGTGTGCTGGCGCTGCGAGTGCTCCAGGTTGCGCACCAGGAGCGGGATGCAGTCCAGGAGGTCGTTGACGGTGGCGCGGACCGCCGCGTACTGCGCGGTGAGCGAGGGCGAGCCGGAAAGCTCGGCCAGCGTGAGGTGCAGCAGGGTGTCGAGGCGGCGGTACTCGGCGAGCGGCGCGTCGTGGGTGCGCGCGAGCGCGGCACGCAGGCGCTCGGCCTGCTCGGCACCGAGCCCGTGCGCGGCACACAGGCCGGCCGCCCCCACATCGAGGACCTCGCGGAAGCGCAGCGCGTCCTCCACGTCCACGTCCGCGATGCGCCTGCGCAGTTCGTCCTCGCCGGGGGCCACCGGGCGCGGGCGCACGAACGTACCCCCGTAGCGCCCCCGGCGTGACTCCACGAGCCCCTGGTCCTGGAGCACCTTCAGGACCTCGCGCAGCGTGACCCGGCTGATCCCGAGCCGGTCGGCGAGCTCCCGCTCGGCCGGAAGGCGCTCGCCGCCCGGCACCAGGCCGAGCCGGACCACCTGGAGGATCTGCTCCAGGGCCTCCTCGAAGCCGTTGCCCGCCCGGACCGGACGCAGGACCTGCGTCAACCGGTCGTCGGCCGAGGCGTGCGCGGCGTTGACCTCCGCGTGCGACATCTGCCCGTACCCCCTTCCCAAGCAAAGGTTCTCCGCAATACCTTATGGCCACTCGGCTGACCCAAGGAGGCTTTTCCCGTGGCAGACCGCACACCCCCGCTCGGCGTCGAGGAGCTGCGTGCTCTGGTGGCGAGCGGCGAGATCGACACTGTCGTCCTGGCCTTCCCCGACATGCAGGGGCGGCTCCAGGGCAAGCGGTTCGCCGCCCGGTTCTTCCTGGACGAGGTCCTGGAGCACGGCACGGAGGGCTGCAACTACCTCCTCGCCGTCGACACGGAGATGAACACGGTCGACGGCTACGCGATGTCCTCCTGGGACCGCGGCTACGGCGACTTCGCCATGCGCCCCGACGTCGACACGCTGCGCCGCGTCCCCTGGAACGAGGGCACGGCCCTGCTGATGGCCGACCTCGCCTGGGAGGACGGCGGGCCCGTCGTGGCCGCCCCGCGCCAGATACTGCGCCGCCAGCTCGACCGGCTCGCCGAGCTCGGCTACACCGCGCACGTCGGTACGGAGCTGGAGTTCATCGTCTTCAAGGACACCTACGAACAGGCCTGGGACGCGGGCTACCAAGGACTCACCCCCGCCAACCAGTACAACATCGACTACTCCGTCCTCGGCACCGGGCGCGTCGAGCCGCTGCTGCGCCGCATCCGCAACGAGATGGCGGCCGCGGGACTGACCGTCGAGTCCGCGAAGGGCGAGTGCAACCCGGGCCAGCACGAGATCGTGTTCCGCTACGACGAGGCACTCGTCACCTGCGACCAGCACTCGGTCTACAAGACGGGCGCCAAGGAGATCGCCGCGCAGGAAGGCGTCTCGCTCACCTTCATGGCGAAGTACAACGAGCGCGAGGGCAACTCCTGCCACATCCACCTCTCGCTCCAGGACGCCGACGGCACCAACGCCATGGCAGGTGAAGGCCCCGGGGGCATGTCCCCGCTGATGCGGCACTTCCTCGCCGGACAGCTGGCCGCGCTGCGCGACTTCTCGCTCCTGTACGCGCCCCACATCAACTCCTACAAGCGCTTCCAGCCGGGCACCTTCGCGCCCACGGCCGCCGCCTGGGGCCACGACAACCGCACCTGCGCGCTGCGCGTGGTCGGCCACGGCCGCTCGATGCGCTTCGAGAACCGGCTGCCCGGCGGCGACGTCAACCCCTACCTGGCCGTCGCCGGACTGATCGCCGCGGGCCTGCACGGCGTGGAGCAGCAGCTCGAACTGCCCGACGCCTGCACGGGCAACGCCTACGCCGCCGACTACGAACACGTACCGACGACGCTGCGCGAGGCCGCCGAGCTCTGGGAGAACAGCCCCGTCGCCAAGGCCGCGTTCGGTGACGAGGTCGTCGCGCACTACCGCAACATGGCGCGGGTCGAGCTGGCGGCCTTCGACTCCGCGGTGACCGACTGGGAGCTGCGCCGCTCCTTCGAACGCTTGTGAGGCGCGTCCGCCCGCCCGGACGCGCGAGGCACGTCCGCTCCCTCGACCGTATGTGAGGCACTTCCTTGCTCGATTCACTCCAGGTACTGAACCCGGCGACGGAGGCCGTCGTCGCCACCGTCCCCGCGGCCACCGCACGGGACGTCGACGCGGCCGTCGCGCACGCCTCTAGGGCGCAGGCGAGGTGGGCCGCCGCGGCCCCCGCCGACCGGGCCCGGCTGCTCCGCCGCTTCGCCGCCGTCATCGACGACCACATCGAGGAGCTCGCCAGGATCGAGGTGCGCGAGGCCGGGCACGTCATCGGCAACGCACGCTGGGAGGCGGGCAACGCACGTGACCTCTTCGACTACGCGGCGGGCGGCGTCGAGCGGCTCAACGGCCGTCAGATCCCGGTGCCCGGCGGCCTGAACGTCACGATGCTCGAACCCCTCGGCGTCGTCGGCGTCATCGCGCCCTGGAACTTCCCGATGCCCATCGCCGCCTGGGGCGCGGCCCCGGCACTCGCGGCGGGCAACGCGGTGCTCCTCAAGCCCGCCGAGACCACCCCGCTGACCGCCCTGCGCCTGGCCGAGCTCGCCCTGGAGGCAGGCCTGCCCGAGGGCCTCTTCCAGGTCCTGCCCGGGGAGGGCGCCGTCGCCGGGAACGCGCTCGTGGAGCACCCGGGCGTCGCCAAGATCGTGTTCACCGGCTCCACCCGCGTCGGCAAGCAGATCATGGCCAAGTGCGCGGACCGCGTGAAGCGCCTGACCCTCGAACTCGGCGGCAAGAGCCCGAACATCGTCTTCGCGGACGCCGACGTGGAGGCCGCCGCCCTCGCCGCACCCGGAGCCTTCCTCGACAACTCCGGTCAGGACTGCTGCGCCCGCACCCGCATCCTGGTGCAGCGCTCGGTGTACGACCGCTTCCTCGCACACCTCGCGCCCGTGGTCGAGTCGTACGCCGTCGGTGACCCCGCCGACGAGAAGACCCTGATGGGCCCCCTGATCTCCCGGGCCCAGCTGGAGCGGGTGCGGTCCTATGTGCCGTCCGGCGCGGGCATCCACGGCAGCGTGCCCGACGGGCCCGGCTTCTGGTTCCCGCCCACCGTGCTCACGGACGCGGCGCCGACGTCACCGGTGGCCGTCGAGGAGGTCTTCGGGCCCGTCGCCGTCGTGCTGCCCTTCGACGACGAGGCGGAGGCCGTCCGCCTCGCCAACGCCACCGAGTACGGCCTGTCCGGATCGATCTGGACCCGGGACGTGGGCCGGGCGCTGCGGGTGTCCCAGGCGGTACGGGCCGGGAACCTGTCCGTCAACTCCCACTCCAGCGTGCGCTACTGGACGCCTTTCGGCGGCTACGAGCAGTCCGGGCTCGGGCGCGAGCTCGGCCCGGACGCCCTTGCCGCCTTCACCGAGACCAAGAACGTCTTCATCAGCACGGAGGGTCCGTCACTGTGACCGAAGAGATCATGTGCCGCCGCCTCGTCGGCCGCACCGCCGTCATCACCGGTGCCGGCAGCGGCATCGGCCTCGCCACCGCACGCCGCCTCGCCGCGGAGGGCGCCCACGTGGTGTGCGGCGACATCGACGAGACCGCGGGCAAGAAGGCCGCCGACGAGGTCGGCGGGACGTTCGTGAAGGTCGACGTCACCGACGCCGAGCAGGTCGAGGCGCTGTTCAGGACGGCGTACGACACCTACGGCTCCGTCGACGTCGCCTTCAACAACGCCGGCATCTCGCCGCCCGACGACGACTCCATCCTGGACACCGGCCTGGAGGCCTGGAAGCGCGTCCAGGAGGTCAACCTCACCTCCGTCTACCTCTGCTGCAAGGCCGCGATCCCCTACATGCGGCGCCAGGGCAAGGGCTCCATCATCAACACGGCCTCGTTCGTGGCCCGGATGGGCGCCGCGACCTCGCAGATCTCGTACACCGCCTCCAAGGGCGGCGTGCTCGCCATGTCCCGCGAGCTCGGGGTGCAGTTCGCGCGCGAGGGCATCCGCGTGAACGCGCTGTGCCCGGGCCCTGTCAACACCCCCCTCCTCCAGGAGCTGTTCGCCAAGGACCCCGAGCGCGCCGCGCGCCGCCTCGTGCACATCCCCGTGGGCCGCTTCGCCGAGGCCGACGAGCTGGCCGCCGCGGTCGCGTTCCTCGCGAGCGACGACTCCTCGTTCGTGAACGCCACCGACTTCCTGGTCGACGGCGGCATCTCCGGGGCGTACGTGACGCCCCTGTAGTCCACCGGTGGCGCGGCAGCCCACCAGGAGGGCGGCAGCCCACCAGCGGGCCGGTGTGCAGCCGGAGGCCACCCACCCCTCAGCCGGGCGTCGCGAGGCGCCCGGCTGACCTGCGTAACAGGCACCGTGTAGACGGTGTACGGGGCTTCAAGTGCCCCGTAGGACTGCTGTAGCGTCCACGCACATGCGCAACAGAAACGTTTTGGCGCTGACGTTGGCCTCCGCCGCCACCCTGGTGGCCGGACCCGTCACGCTCCCCGCGGCCGCCGCCACGGCCGCGCCCGCGCCGCACACCGGCGCCCACTGCCCGCAGCTGTCGAAGAAGCTCTCCTGGTACGGCGACAACCGGGCCCGCCTCCAGAAGGTCGTCGACGAGCGCGGCACCTGCTCGAACCCGCGTCTCGCACACGTCGGGAAGCGCCCGGTCGCCGCCTTCGACTGGGACAACACCATCACCAAGAACGACGTCACCGACGCCACCATCAGCTGGGCGCTGCGGCACGACAAGATCCTGCGCCCGAAGAGCTGGAAGTCGTCGAGCAAGTGGATGACGGACGCGGGCCACCGCGCCCTCACCGAGGCCTGCGGCACCACGGTGCCCGTCGGCCGGCCGCTGCCCACGTCCACGGACGACGCCTGCGCGGACGAGATCCTCCAGATCCGCGAGGACGGCACCACGATGAGCGGCGCCGCCGCCTTCGCCGGTACGTGGAACCACCGCCGCACCGTCCCCCAGTACGCCTGGGTGCCGCAGCTGTTCGCCGGACACACTGTCGAGGAAGTGGAGTCGTACGCGAAGAAGGCCCGCAAGGAGGCCCTCGCCGCGCCCGTCGGCACCACCCGCACCATCGGCAGCCACACCGTGCCCGGCTACGCCCGCTACTACGACCAGCAGCGCGATCTGATCCGCACCCTGAAGAAGGCCGGATTCGACGTCTACATCGTCTCCGCGGGCTCCGAGCCCGTCGCCGAGGTGTGGGCGCGCGGCGTCGGCGTCGACCGCGAGCACACCGTCGCCATCCGGTCCGTCCTCGACCGCGAGGGCCGCATCACCACCCGGAACCAGGGCTGCGGCGGCATCGGGGCCAACAAGGGCGAGACCATCCCGTACATCGACGGGAAGCGCTGCTTCATCAACCAGGAGATCTACCGGATCAAGGGCAAGAAGGCCTGGGACAAGCAGAGCTGGGGCAAGCGGATAGCGGTCGGCGGCGGTGACGCCGACACCGACGTCACGTTCGTCGGCGACGCGACGGGCGCCCACCTCGTGCTCAACCGCAACAAGAGCGAGTTCATGTGCCGGGCCTACGACAACGCCGACGGGCGCTGGATCGTGAACCCCATGTTCATCGAGCCACTGCCGCAGAAGTCCGGTACGTACCCCTGCTCGACCGGCGCGTACAACGAGCCCGGTGGACGCAAGGGCCCCGTCCTGCGCCCGGACGGCTCGGTGGTCCCCGACCAGCGCGACACCGTGCACTGACCGCCCGACCGGGCGGCCCGAACCGGCCGCCGGGGCGTCCCGGCGGCGGACCGAACCGGCCGCCGCGCGCCCCGGCCCAGGCCTTAGAGTGCCGGGATGAGCATGCCGCCGCCACCCGGCTGGTACCCGGACCCGTCCCGCCCCGCCGTCCAGCGCTGGTGGGACGGGTCCGCGTGGACCGAGCACCGGCACGGCCCCGAGGCCACGGTCCACCCGGCGCGGCCGCGGCCGGAGTTCGCCGCCACCGCGGTCGCGCCGCTGCCCGCGCGGACGGGTGGAGGCCGGGCCAAGGCCGTCGCCCTGGGCTCCGCGGGGGCCGTGCTCATCGCGTCCATCGTCACCGGTCTCCTCGTCCTGAAGGACGACGACGGCGACCCGACGGCCGGGCCCGCGCCCGTGCCCTCGGATCCGCACGAGCCGGGCCCCGCGGCGTCGACGGCGTCCCCGGAGCCCACCGGGCCCTCCACCGCACCGTCGTCGACGGACGACCCCGACACCCTCGTCGACCAGCTCAACGGCATCACGCTGCCCGTACCGAAGGGCTGGGAGAAGGCCGAGGACACCGTCGGCAACGAACTCGCCCTGCGGACCCCGGACACCTACGACTGCCCCGGCGACCCCGGCCGCTGCCGCCGGGGAACGATCACGTCGGCCACCGTCACCGGCAGCGACGAGCGCTCGCCGCGCAAGCTCGCCGAGGCCGACATCGCCGACGCCGCGGACGCCGCGTACGACGAGGACTCGATCGGCCGCAAGCCGTTCGGCGGCATCGCCCGGCACCGGCAGGTCGAGGCCGGCACCGTGGCGGTCGGCGGCCGCAGCGGCTACTTCGTGCGCTGGCGGGTGCACACCGAAGAGGGCGCGGGCGGCTACGTCCAGTCCCTCGCCTTCCCGTCGAGCACCGGCTCCGAGGCGATGGTGCGGGTCCGCTTCACCGTCGACGCGGGCCGGGGCGCCCCGCCCCTCTCCGACATCGACGAGGTCGTCGACGGGATCAGGCCGGTCGGGGACGGTGTGACCGGCGGGGGAGTGGGGAGCAGCGTCGAACCGGGGCGGTGAGCGGCGGGACGGGCCTCCAGGCCCGGACGGCCTCCAGGCCCGGACGGGCCTCCCGGCTCCGCGGTCCCCTCACAGGAACGTGCGGCCCTCGCCCCGGTACGTCGGCACGACGTCCCGTACGACATCGTCGCGCACCAGGTGCAGCGCCTCGAACCGCTCGCACAGCTCACCGGCCTTGGCGTGCCGGAACCACACCTTGTCACCGATGCGCAGGTCGTCCGCGGGCGCCCCGAGCAGCGGGGTCTGCACCTCGCCCGCGCCCTCCTGGGCGTCGTACCGCAGCCCGTCCGGCAGATACGGCACCGGGGACCGGTCGGCGCCCGCGACACCCGACGCGGGATAGCCGCCGCCGAGCACCGTGACCGCACCGGGCCCCGGCCTGCGGACGACCGGCTGGGCGAAGAGGGCGGCCGGACGTCCGCTGAACGAGGTGTAGTTGTCGAACAGACGCGGCACGAACAGACCCGAACCGGCGGCGATCTCCGTCACCGCCTCCTCCGCCGCGGTGTACTGGACGCTGCCCGTCCCGCCGCCGTTCACGAACTCCAGGCCGGGCGCGGCGGCACGGACCGCCGCCACGGCGGCCGCGCGGCGGGCGGCCAGCTCCCCGCGGGCGGCGGCCTGCATCGTCCGCACCGCCCGTGACCTGCCGGGCCGCCCCTCGACGGCGTCCCCGACCCCGGCCACGTGACCTTCGTACGCCATCACGCCCACGAGGCAGAAACCCGGCCGCCGGGCGATGGCCCGGGCCAGGGCGCCGAGTTGCGCCGGGTCGTGCAGCGGCGAGCGCCGCGCCCCGATCCTGACCCGGCCCCCGAGCAACCGCAGCGAGGTGTCCAACTCCAGGCACACCCGCACCTCTTCGCGGCCGCCCGCCCGCGCGTCGTCGATCAGCCGCAGCTGCGCCGGGTCGTCGACCATCACGGTGACGGCGGCGGCAAGCTCGGGGTCGGCGGCCAGCTCGGCGAAGCCGGCGCGGTCGGCCGACGGATAGGCGAGCAGGACGTCCCCGAAGCCGGAGCGGGCCAGCCAGAGGGACTCGGCGAGCGTAAACGACATGACCCCCGCGAAGCCGTCCCGCGTCAGCACCCGCTCCAGGAGCGCCCGGCAGCGCACGGACTTGCTCGCCACCCGGATCGGCTTGCCCGCGGCCCGGCGCACGAGGTCGTCCGCGTTGGCGTCGAACGCGGCCAAGTCGACGATCGCGAGCGGCGCGTCGAGATGCGCTGTGGCCCGGTCGTAGCGGGCCCGGTCTGCGGCTCGGCCTCTCATGGCGGCAGCCTGCCAGACGTGGCTACTCGAGGGTAGGGGGATGATCCGGGCAGATCGCCCCGGCCTTCGGGCTGGGTTCCCTCGGCCCTCGTGCCAGCCCGTAGAGTGACGCGCACGCAGGGAGCGCGCGACGCGAGGAACGGGGGGTGCATGAGCACGGAGGCGCGACGGCCCCCCGTCCCCCCACGTCCCGGCACCCCTCCACGGGTGCCGAACCCCTCCCTGGACAGCACCGGGACACCGCCTCCGCCGCCCACGGGTCACCCCGCCGACGTCGTCGACTCCGCACCGGGACCGGGGACGGGTGACCCCGTTCCGGGACTGGACGTAAGGGTTCCCGTACCGGAAGCGGACGCAGGTGTTCCCGTACCGGGAGCGGACACGGGCGACGATCCCGTACCCGGCCCGGAGGTGGCCGACGGCTTCGTCCTGGCACCCCCGGCCGCATCCTTGGCTCCGCCCCGCAACGCGCGCTTTCCCGAGGCCCGGACGTGGACCTCTGGTGAGGGGGTGCGGCGGCCCGCCGGGGGTTCGGCGGGGCCGGGCGATAGGTCTCTGCGGGTGGGGGCGGGGCCGGGCGGTGGAGGTGCTTCGGGTGCTTCCGCCGGTGTGGGCGCCGTGGACGGGGCGGGGGCGGGGCGCGCGGTGGACCGGGGTGTTCCCGGTGAGGGTGTTGAACCGGGCGGCGCGATAGGCGCGGCTGTACCGGCTCGACCGGCTGTACCGGGCCAACTGGCTGTACCGGCCCAACTGGCCGGAGTGGCTGAACCGGCCGGAGTGGCCGGGGCGGCTGAACCGGCCGGGGTGGCCGACCCCGGTGGCCCGGAAGGCTCCGGCGACTTCGTCGCCGCCGGAAGCCCCGCCGCGGAAAGCTCCGCCGCGGAAAGCTCCGCCGTGGAAAGCCCCGTCGCCGAAAGCCCCGTCGCCGAAAGCCCCGCCGCGGAAAGCCCCGTAGCCGACGGCCCCGCCGCCGATACCCCCGCCAAGCAGTCCTCCCTCGTCGCGGACCTCCTGGCGCCCTTCGACCGGGTGCGGACGCCGCGGCCAGTGGGCAGGCGCGCCGCCCCGGCAGGGGAGGCGGAGGCCCCGCCGCCCGCCTCGGCGCGGCTTCCCGACTCCCCGCCGCCCCCGCCCGCCTCCGCGCGCCTGCCGGACACGCCACCGCTCGGTGCGCCGAAGGCCCGCCCGCTGACGTCGACTTCGCGTCGTACCGCACCGAAGGCCCCGGTGGTGCCGCCGCCACGGCCGGGCGTACCGCCCCGCCCGGCGGGCGCGCCCGCTCCGGTTGACGCGGCGCCCGCAGAGACGTCCGGCACGGCGCCGAGGGCACGCGCGGCCGCCGCGCCGAGGAGCCCGGAGCCGAGGGCCGCAGCAGCCTCCGCCCAGGAGCACACGCTCGGGCCGACGCCAGGAACTGCCGCCACTCCGGAGACCGTACGCGGGCCCGAGCGGTCGGCTGCCGCTACTGGGGAGGCCGTACGCGGGCCCGGGCACCTGACTGCCGCTACTCCGGAGACCGTACGCACGCCCGAGCGCCCGGCTGCCGCTACTCCAGAGGCCGTGCGCACGCCCGAGCGCCCGACTGCCGCTACTCCGGAGGCCGTACGCACGCCCGAGCGCCAAGCCGCCGCCACTCCGGAGGCCGTACGCACGCCCGAGCGCCAAGCCGCCGCCACTCCGGAAACCGTACGCAAACCCGGCCGCCAGGCCGCCCCCGCCCCCGAGACCGCCCCCGAGTTCACCCCCCGCACCGCCACCCCCCAGGAACCCGTGCGGGCATTCGCGCGCCGGGCCGTCGCCGCCCGGCGGGGCGTCGGCGGGGTCGATCTGTCGGCGCGGCCCGGCACGGGCCGCCCGTTCGTGTTTCTCGCGCGGCCGACGCTGTACGACGACACCACCACCCGGCTGCGCCCCGTCGGCGACTGGGCGCGCCCCCGCGTGGCAGCCGCCGCGGCCTGTGTCGTCCTCGGGCTCGGACTCATCGGCGGCGCGGCGACCGGGAGTTGGCTGACGGGCGAGTCGGACGCGGCGGGCGGCTCGCGGAGCGCGTACGCGGCGGCGGGCGGGCTCTGGCACAGCGTGCCCGTCGACAAGCTGTTCCCGCCCTCGATCAAGGGCGAGGGCGCGGGCCCCGGCGGCGCCGACCGCACCTGGAACCGCCTCGCCGTCGCCCCCGACAGCGGCTGCGGCAACGCCTTCGACCCGCTCCTGCGCAAGGCCCTAGCCCCCGCCGGGTGCCTGCGGCTGCTGCGCGCCACGTACGCGGACGCGACCAGCAGCCACGTCACCACCGTGGGCCTGCTGTTCACCAAGGCCGACGCCGCGGCCATGAACGCCCTGCGCGGCAGGTTCACCGAGGAGGGCCTCGACACCCGCCCGGACCTGATGCCCCGCCCGTACGCGGCACCGGGCACCCCGGCCGCGGGCTTCGGCGACGCCCAGCGCGCGACCTGGACCCTGTCCGTCCTGCCCGACGCCCCCGTCGTCGCGTACGCGGTCTCCGGCTTCGCCGACGGCCGCGCCGTCACCGAACCGGAGCCCGCGGCCGAGGCCATGCGGGTGGGCGCCACCTCCGCCCCCGCCCAGGCAGGGCTCGGCAACGACGCCAAGGGCATCGCCGACCGCGTCGAGCGGAGCCTGCGCAGAACCGTCACCGCGGCCACGGAGAAGCCCGCATGAGGATCCGCAGAGCCGCCGCGGTCACCGTCACCGCCCTCGCCACGTCACTCGCGCTGCCGCCCACCACCCCCGCCGCCCGCGCCGACGACGGCATCCGCGCCCAGCAGTGGGCCCTCGACGCCCTCGGCACCGACCAGGCCTGGCGCACCACCAAGGGCGCGGGCGTCACCGTCGCCGTGCTCGACACCGGCGTCGACGCCTCCCACCCCGACCTGGTGGGCAACGTCCTCGAAGGCAAGGACATGGTCGGCTTCGGCGCCCGCAGGGGCGCCGAGTCCTGGGCCCGCCACGGCACCGCGATGGCCGGGATCGTCGCGGGCCACGGCCACGGCGAGAACCGCGCGGACGGCGTGCTCGGCATCGCGCCCGAAGCACGCGTCCTGCCGGTCCGGGTGATCCTCGAGGACGGCGACCCCGCCCGCAAGAAGGCCCGCTCCACCCGCGGCAACGCCCTGGCCGAAGGCATCCGCTGGGCCGCCGACCACGGCGCCGACGTCATCAACCTCTCCCTCGGCGACGACTCCAAGTCCGCCCACCCGGAACCGGCGGAGGACGCCGCCGTGCAGTACGCCCTGAGGAAGGGCGCCGTCGTCGTCGCCTCCGCGGGCAACGGCGGGGAGCGCGGCGACCACATCTCGTACCCGGCCGCGTACCCCGGAGTCATCGCCGCCACGGCCGTCGACAGCGACGGCGTCCGCGCGTCCTTCTCCACCCGCCGCTGGTACGCCACCGTCAGCGCCCCCGGCGACGACGTGGTGATCGCCGACCCCGACCGCAAGTACTACGAGGGCTGGGGCACCAGCGCCGCCTCCGCCATGGTGTCCGGCGCGGTCGCCCTCGTCCGCGCGGCGCACCCCCGGCTCGACCCCGCGCAGATCAAGCGGCTCCTCCAGGACACCGCGCGGGACGCCCCCGCGGGCGGCCGCGACGACTCCCGGGGCTTCGGCCTCGTCGACCCGGTCGCCGCCCTCGCCCGCGCGGGCGGGATCGAGCCGCGGTCGTCGCTGCGCACCACCGCGCACGCGAAGAAGTACTTCGGGCCGGGACCCGACGACCCCGGCGACGACGGCGGACCCGCCGCCTGGGCGGGCCCCGCGGCGGGCGCGCTCGGCGTCGGCCTGCTCGCGGCGGGCGCCGTGCTGTGGCGGGGGCGGCGAGGAGCGTTCGGGCGCCGGCGCTAGGGTCGAGGCCGTGGCGAACAAGAACATTCCCGACCCCGGCTTCTCCGACGACGACGGATCGGCCGACCCGGCCCTCGCCGCGGCGCTCGCCGCGTGGCAGCAGGACCGCACCGCGCACGGCCCGGTCCTCGAAGCACTCGCGGGCGCCCGCCTCCTCGTGCCCGTCGTCGCCGTGCTGGGGGAGGTGGAGGAGGACGAGAACGGGCTGCGGCGCGAGAAGACCAGTGACATGGCGGTGCCGACGCTCAAGGCAGGACACCGCACCGCGCTTCCCGCCTTCACCTCCACCGCGGCCCTCGCCCTGTGGGACCCCGGGGCCCGCCCCGTCGCCGTACCGCTGCACCAGGCGCTGAAGGCCGCGGCCCACGAGCAGGCCGACACCATCGTCCTCGACCTCGCGGGCCCCGTCCCCTACGAGCTGAACCGCCCGGCGCTCATCGCCCTCGCCGAGGGCCGCCGCAGCGCCGACGCGCTCACGGACCCGGCCGTCGTCGCCGCCGTACGCGCGGTCGTCGCCGCCGAGCCCGCCGTGCTCCGCGCCCACCTCGGCCCCGGCACGGCCGACGGCACCCTCGCCCTGGTCCTCGACCCGGCCGCCGCCCCCGCGCCCGCAGCCCGGCGCGTCGCCGAGACCCTCGCCGCCGACGAGACACTCAGGGCCCGCCTGGTGCGCGGCCTCGACCTGGCACTCCTGCCGGCCGAGGCGACGCCACCGGGCGAGCCCCTTTACGTACGCGGATAGGTCGTCGAGTGGAGGGCCGTCAGCCGAAGACAGGGCCCGTGTACTTCTCGCCGGGTCCCTGCCCGGGCTCGTCCGGCACCACCGACGCCTCGCGGAACGCCAGCTGCAACGACTTCAGGCCGTCCCGCAGCGGAGCCGCGTGGAAGGAGCTGACCTCCGTGGCGCTCGCGTCCAGGAGGCCGGCGAGCGAGTGGATCAGCTTGCGGGCCTCGTCCAGGTCCTTGTGGGCGGCGCCCTCCTCGGCCAGGCCGAGGTTCACCGCCGCCGCGCTCATCAGGTGCACCGCGACCGTGGTGATCACCTCGACCGCGGGGACGTCCGCGATGTCGCGGGTCATGGCGTCGAAGTCGGGGCTCTGGGGTGCGGGGGAAGCGGCGGGGCTCGTGTCACTCATGCCCCTCACCCTAGAGCCGCCGCGTCCGCGTTAGCCCCACCCCCCAGGACCTGCTAACCTTGTGTAACGACCGGCCGGACACCCGCGTGCCAACGCAAGTGCCCGGCCCACAAGTGGAGGCTCCGATCTCCCACCTGGCTGCTCCTAGGGGCGGCGGGTCACCGGTCAGGCGGTCGCCGCAGCGCGGCGGACCGTCGGATGCGCGCCCCGCGATCACCGCGGAGGTGCTCCGGTAAGTGTATGGAGCCCCTTCAGTGATCGGTCGGGGCATTTTTTGTGTTCCGGTGCCGTTGGTCGTCACAACAGACGTAACGCGGCTGTCCGCCAGACCGTCGCGTGGTGCTACCGAGGAGGATCCATCAGCGCCGAGCCCCGCATCAACGACCGGATTCGCGTTCCCGAGGTGCGACTTGTCGGCCCCAGCGGCGAGCAGGTCGGGATTGTTCCGCTTGCCAAGGCCCTGGAGCTTGCGCAGGAGTACGACCTCGACCTGGTCGAGGTCGCGGCGAACGCCCGTCCGCCCGTGTGCAAGCTCATGGACTACGGGAAGTTCAAGTACGAGTCGGCCATGAAGGCCCGTGAGGCGCGCAAGAACCAGGCGCACACGGTCATCAAGGAGATGAAGCTCCGGCCGAAGATCGACCCGCACGACTACGACACCAAGAAGGGTCACGTCGTCCGGTTCCTCAAGCAGGGCGACAAGGTCAAGATCACGATCATGTTTCGTGGTCGCGAGCAGTCCCGTCCGGAGCTCGGCTTCCGGCTGCTGCAGCGGCTCGCGGAGGACGTCCAGGACCTCGGGTTCATCGAGTCGAACCCGAAGCAGGACGGCCGGAACATGATCATGGTTCTCGGTCCGCACAAGAAGAAGACCGAGGCGATGGCCGAGGCCCGTGAGGCCCAGGCGGCCCGCAAGGCCGACGCGAAGGCCAACCCGGGCAAGTCGCAGAACGCCGCCGAGGACGAGCTCGCGGAGGGCGAAGAGCTTTCCGAAGCCCCCGTCGAGGCCCCGGCCGAGGCTCCCGCCGAGGCCTGATCCCCGGACGCGAGTCCAGGGGTCGCACACGACACCCATGACGCTCCCGGATGCCCGGTTCCACGACCGGGCATCGGAGTGCCACCGACGAGGAGAGAACGGCGCTATGCCGAAGAACAAGACGCACAGCGGTGCCAGCAAGCGCTTCAAGGTCACCGGCTCCGGCAAGGTGCTCCGCGAGCGCGCCGGCAAGCGCCACCTGCTCGAGCACAAGTCGTCCCGTCTGACGCGTCGCCTCACCGGCAACGCCGAGATGGCCCCGGGCGACGCCAAGAAGATCAAGAAGCTTCTCGGCAAGTGACGTGCCGGCGCGCGAGCGCCGTACGTCAGGACCGGGACCCATACGTTTCCGGGCCGCGTGAGGAACACCGCGGCCCCGCTACAAGGAGTTAACAAGTGGCACGCGTCAAGCGGGCAGTCAACGCCCACAAGAAGCGTCGGGCGATCCTCGAGCAGGCCAGCGGCTACCGCGGCCAGCGGTCGCGCCTGTACCGCAAGGCCAAGGAGCAGGTCACCCACTCCCTGGTCTACAACTACAACGACCGCAAGAAGCGCAAGGGCGACTTCCGTCGGCTGTGGATCCAGCGCATCAACGCCGCTGCCCGCGCCAACGGCATCACCTACAACCGCTTCATCCAGGGTCTGAACGCCGCCAACATCGAGGTGGACCGCAAGATCCTCGCCGAGCTGGCCGTGAACGACGCCAACGCGTTCGCCGCCCTGGTCGAGGTCGCGCAGAAGGCGCTGCCGTCCGACGTCAACGCCCCGAAGGCCGCGTGACGTCGCACTGAGCCGAGCGATGTGAGTGGACCCGTAGGCCCGGTGGCCTACGGGTCCACTCACGTTTGCCTCCCCGGCGAGCCGGCCGACGTTGCACCCCTCCCCGAACTCTGAAAGCGACTCGATGGCACACGGTCCCGAACTGATCTCCTCGCGTTCGCCGCGCGTCAGCGCGGCCCGGCGGCTCGGCAGGCGGAACTTCCGCGGCAAGGAGCGGCTGTTCCTCGCCGAGGGCCCGCAGGCCGTGCGGGAGGGGGCCGGACACCGCGGGGACGGGCAGCCCACGCTGGTGGAGCTGTTCGCGACCGTCGAGGCCGCCGAGCGGTACGCCGACATCGTGGGCGCGGCGCGGGACGCCGGTGCCCGTGTGCACCTCGCCGACGAGAGCGTCATCGCCGACATCTCCACCACCGTCACCCCGCAGGGACTCGTCGGGGTCTGCCGGTTCCTCGACGTGCCGTTCGAGGAGATCCTGGCCGGGCGGCCCAAGCTGGTCGCCGTGCTCGCGCACGTGCGCGACCCCGGGAACGCCGGGACCGTGCTGCGGTGCGCCGACGCCGCGGGCGCCGACGCCGTGGTGCTCACCGACGCCTCCGTGGACCTGTACAACCCCAAGGCCGTACGCGCCTCGGTCGGCTCGCACTTCCACCTGCCCGTCGCCGTGGGCGTGCCCGTCGAGGACGCCGTACGCGGGCTGAGGAGCGCGGGCGTACGGGTGCTCGCCGCCGACGGCGCGGGCGACGACGACCTCGACGCGGAGCTGGACCAGGGCACCATGGGCACCGAGACGGCCTGGATCTTCGGCAACGAGGCCTGGGGCCTGCCGGAGGAGACCCGCGCACTCGCGGACGCCGTGGTGCGCGTTCCGATCCACGGAAGCGCCGAGAGCCTGAACCTGGCGACCGCGGCAGCCGTATGCCTCTATGCCTCCGCCCGTGCACAGCGCGCCGCCGGAGGGTGCCGCTCCGTCACCCCCGGCTAGTAGTGTGTCGGGCTCACAGGCCCACTGCGCCAGGCCCGAGAGGCGGGGATAAGGGGACATGAGCGTCGGCACGAGCAGACCACCGGGAGTACGGGACATCCTGTGCCCTCCCGCGGGCCCCGCAGGCCCGGCGGGCGCAGGCCCCGCCGAGCTCGGCATCGACCCGGACGACCTGCCCGACGGCCTCGTCGTCGCCGACGAGAGCGGGCGCGTCATCTGCTTCAACGCGGCCGCGGCACGCATCACCGCCGTCCGCGCCGCCGACGCCCTCGGCCGCTCCATCGAGCGGGCGCTGCCCCTCGAGGACCTCGAAGGGCGCCGGTGGTGGCAGCTCACCGACCCCTACAACGGACTCGCCATCCGCGTCGCCCAGCCCGAGCGGAACCTGCTCCTGCCCGGCGGCCGCGAAGTCCTCGTCTCCGCGCGCTACGTCCGCGCCCGCCCCACCGGGCCGCTGCGCCGCCTCGTCGTCTCCCTGCGCGACACCGAGGCCCGGCGCCGCACCGAGCGCAGCCACGCCGAGCTGATCGCCACCGTCGCCCACGAGCTGCGCTCGCCGCTGACGTCGGTGAAGGGGTTCACGGCGACGCTGCTCGCCAAGTGGGAGCGGTTCACCGACGACCAGAAGCGGCTGATGCTGGAGACCGTGGACGCGGACGCCAACCGCGTCACCCGGCTGATCGCCGAACTGCTCGACATCTCCCGGATCGACTCCGGGCGCCTGGAGCTGCGCCGCCAGCCCGTCGACATCGGCGCGGCCGTCGGACGGCACATCCAGGCCCATGTCGCCGCGGGACAGGAGGCGGACCGCTTCCTGGTACGGGTGCAGCAGCCGCTGCCCGACCTCTGGGCCGACCCCGACAAGATCGACCAGGTGCTGAGCAACCTCCTGGAAAACGCGGTGCGCCACGGCGAGGGAACGGTCACCATCGACGTGGCGCCCTCGCCGTCCCTGCGCGTGCGGGGGGCGGCCGACACCGCGGTCACCGTCAGCGACGAGGGTTCCGGCATTCCGGAGGAGTCGATGGGCCGCGTCTTCACCCGCTTCTGGCGGGGCAGCAAACGCGGCGGGACGGGGCTGGGGTTGTACATCGTCAAGGGAATCGTCGAAGCGCACGGCGGCACGATCACCGTGGGCCGCGCGGCGGGCGGCGGCGCCCAGTTCCGATTCACGCTGCCCGTGGCGGCTCCGGCGTATTTGCAGTGATGAAACAAGGAGGGGCCGCGACGCGTCGGGCAGGGTGGCGGGTGACGGCCAAGGCTTGAGCAGCCCGCGGGCCCATCCGTTACCACCACCCCGTTAGACTCGGTCGTTGGCACCTTTGTGTCCCCCATTTCGGGACATTCTCAGGACCAGTCGTCTCCGACTCGTTGACGGGGACCATCCGCCAGCCAACCGGAAGCACGGGAAGAGATGTCGGCACCGAACAAGTCGTACGACCCTGTCGAGGTCGAGGCACTGAAACCTGAAGAGATCGAGCGCATGCGGGACGAGGCGCTCGCCGCCTTCGCGGCCGCCGCCGACCTCGACCGGCTCCAGGAGGCCAAGACCGCCCACACCGGCGGCACCTCACCGCTCGCCCTGGCCAACCGCGAGATCGGCGCGCTGCCGCCGCAGGCCAAGGCCGACGCGGGCAAGCGCGTGGGCATGGCCCGCGGCGCCGTGAACAAGGCGCTCGCCGCCCGCCAGAGCGAACTGGAGGCCGAGCGGGACGCGCGCGTCCTGGTCGAGGAGGCCGTGGACGTCTCGCTGCCCCACGACCGCGTACCGGCCGGTGCCAGGCACCCGCTGACCACGCTGTCGGAGCGCATCGAGGACATCTTCGTGGCCATGGGCTACGCGGTCGCCGAGGGCCCCGAGGTCGAGTCCGAGTGGTTCAACTTCGACGCCCTGAACATCGGCCCCGACCACCCGGCCCGCGGCGAGCAGGACACGTTCTTCGTCCGTGGCGGCGCCGCCGCGGACGGCGAGGACTCCGGTGTCGTGCTCCGCACCCACACCTCGCCCGTGCAGATCCGCTCGCTCATCGACCGCGAGCCGCCGGTGTACGTGATCTGCCCCGGCCGCGTGTACCGCACCGACGAGCTGGACGCCACCCACACCCCGGTCTTCCACCAGGTCGAGCTGCTCGCCGTGGACGAGGGCCTCACCATGGCCGACCTCAAGGGCACCCTGGACCACATGGTGCAGGAGCTGTTCGGCGGCGAGGGCATGAAGACCCGGCTCCGGCCGAACTTCTTCCCCTTCACCGAGCCCTCCGCCGAGATGGACATGGTCTGCTACGTGTGCCGTGGCGAGTCCGTGGGCAACCCCGACCGCCCCTGCCGCACCTGCTCCTCCGAGGGCTGGATCGAGCTCGGCGGCTGCGGCATGGTCAACCCCAAGGTCCTGACGGCCTGCGGTGTGGACCCCGAGAAGTACAGCGGGTTCGCCTTCGGGTTCGGCATCGAGCGGATGCTGATGTTCCGCCACAACGTAGAAGACATGCGAGACATGGTCGAGGGTGACGTGCGCTTCACCCGGCCGTTCGGGATGGAGATCTGATGCGGGTCCCGCTTTCCTGGCTGCGGGAGTATGTCGACCTCCCCGCCACCGAGACCGGCCGCGATGTGCAGGCCAAGCTCGTCGCGGCAGGTCTCGAGGTGGAGACCGTCGAACAGCTCGGCGCGGGCCTCAAGGGCCCCCTCGTCGTCGGCAAGGTCCTCACCATCGAGGAGCTGGAGGGCTTCAAGAAGCCCATCCGCTTCTGCACCGTCGACGTCGGCACGGCCAACGGCACCGGTGAGCCGCAGGAGATCGTCTGCGGCGCCCGGAACTTCGCCGTCGGCGACAAGGTCGTCGTGGTCCTGCCCGGCGCGGTCCTGCCCGGCGACTTCGCGATCGCCGCGCGCAAGACGTACGGCAAGACCTCGCACGGCATGATCTGCTCCGGCGACGAGCTGGGCATGGGCGACTCCACCGCGATGGGCGGCGACGGCATTATCGTCCTGCCGCCCGAGCACGAGGCGGGCACCGACGCCATCGAGCTCCTGGAGCTGGTCGACGAGGTCCTCGACATCGCCGTCACGCCCGACCGCGGCTACTGCCTCTCGATGCGCGGCGTCGCTCGCGAGACCGCCACCGCCTACGGCCTGCCGCTGCGCGACCCGGCGCTGCTCGACGTACCGGCGCCGAACTCCTTCGGCTACCCGGTGCAGATCAGCGACCCGGCGGGGTGCGACCGCTTCACCGCGCGCACCGTGACCGGGCTGCGCCCCGACGCCCGCTCGCCGCTCTGGCTCATGCGCCGCCTCCAGAAGGCGGGCATGCGCCCGATCTCGCTGGCCGTCGACATCACCAACTACGTGATGCTGGAGCTCGGCCAGCCCCTGCACGCCTACGACCGCTCGCGCGTCCAGGGCGCCATCGGCGTGCGCCGCGCCGAGCAGGGGGAGAAGCTCACGACCCTCGACGGCGCGCAGCGCGTCCTCGACGCCGAGGACCTGGTGATCACCGACGACCGCGGCCCCATCGGCCTCGCGGGCGTCATGGGCGGCGCCAACACCGAGATCGCCGACACCGTCGTCGCCGCGTCCGACTCCTTCGGGGAGCCGGACGAGTCCCAGGGCACCACGGACGTGGTCATCGAGGCCGCGCACTTCGCCCCCGTCGCCGTGGCCCGCACCGCGCGCCGGCACAAGCTGTCCTCGGAGGCGGCCAAGCGCTTCGAGCGCGGCGTCGACCCGCAGGCCGCGTCCGCCGCCGCGCAGCGCACCGTCGACCTCCTGGTGCTGCTCGCGGGCGGCACCGCGGAGGCCGGTGTGACGGAGGTCATCGTGCCCTCCGCGCCGCACACCATCTCGATGCCCGCCGACCACCCCGACCGGGTCGCCGGTGTCACCTACGGCCGCGAGACCGTCGTACGCCGTCTTCAGGAGGTCGGCTGCGACGTGTACGGGCAGGACTCCCTGACCGTCACGGTGCCGTCCTGGCGCCCCGACCTCGCCGAGATCAACGACCTCGCCGAGGAGGTCATCCGCCTCGAGGGGTACGAGAACCTGCCCTCGACGCTGCCGCGGCCCCCCGCCGGGCGCGGCCTGACCGAGCGGCAGCGGCTGCACCGGCGCGTGGGCCGCGCGCTCGCGGGCGCCGGCTACGTCGAGGCGCCGAACTACCCGTTCGTCTCCGAGCAGGTCTTCGACCAGCTCGGCCTCGACGCGGACGACCCGAACCGCCGCGTCGTCGAGCTCGTCAACCCGCTGTCCGGCGAGGAGCCCGCTCTCCGTACGACGCTGCTGCCGGGCCTGCTCGCCACGCTGCGCCGCAACGACGGGCGCGGCAGCCACGACCTGGCGCTGTTCGAGACCGGTCTGGTCTTCCACCCGAACTCGGAGGAGACCGCGCAGGCCGCGACCCCGCCCGTGGACCGCCGTCCCACGGACGAGGAGCTGGCCGCGCTCGACGCGAGCCTGCCCGAGCAGCCCCGGCACGTCGCGGTCGTCCTCACCGGCGCCCGTGAGCAGTCCGGCTGGTGGGGCAAGGGCCGCCCGTCCGACTGGGCGGACGCCGTCGAGTCGGCGCGCACGGTGGCCCGCGAGGCCGGCGCCGAACTCATCGTGCAGCAGGGCCAGTACGGCCCGTGGCACCCGGGGCGCTGCGCCGAGCTGAGCGTCTACCTGGACGGCGCCGAGGGCGCCGACCGTGCTGAGGACGCCGAGGGCGCCGAAGGTGCCGACGGCGGCCGCGGTGGCATCGTCTCCGTCGGGTACGCGGGCGAGCTGCACCCCCGCGTCATCAAGGCGTTCGGGCTGCCCGCCCGCACCTGCGCCATGGAGCTCGACCTCGACCTCCTCGCCGAGGCGGGCGAGGGCTCGCTGCGGGCGCCGCGCATCTCCACCTTCCCGGTGGCCACGCAGGACGTCGCGCTGGTCGTGGACCAGGACGTGCCCGCGGCCGTCGTCGAGGCGTTTCTGCGCGACGGCGCCGGTGAACTCCTGGAGGGCATCCGCCTGTTCGACGTCTTCACCGGTGAGCAGCTCGGCGAGGGCAAGAAGTCGCTCGCGTACGCGCTGCGCTTCCGCGCCGCCGACCGCACGCTGACCGTCGAGGAGGCCTCGGCGGCACGCGACGCGGCCGTGGCGCGCGCCGCCGAGGTGACCGGCGCGGTGCTGCGCGGGGCCTAGTCCCCGGTGCCCGCGGGGACACCGCGGGCACGCGAGACGCAAGTGAGGGGCGCATCCGCGAAGGCGGATGCGCCCCTCGGCGTATCGCGTGCCGCCGCGGGCGGCCGCTCGCCTTGCGTGCCGCCGAGGACGGCCGCCTGCGTCGCGTGCTCCGCCGCGGGCGGCCCGCACTGCGTCCGCCGCGGGCGGAGGCCGGGCGGTGCGCCCGCACCATGTGCTGAACACCGCCCGGCGTGGTACGGCCTGCGCCGTCCGGGCCGTCGCGGGAACTACTGGGCAGACGACGGCCGACGGACGGCGCCACACGGGGCCGCCGCACTGTACAGAGGGGGGGAGCCGGCGGCCCGGCCGCCTCCTTGGTGAGGGCTCTCAGTCAACCGGGACCGCGCCCGGCGCGGCAGAGCGCGCACCGAGTGGACGCGGGCACTCCGTTCACACCCCGTGTGAAGGGGGTGCGACTACGCTGGGTCGCACGGAGCCAACGGAGGGCATTCATGCAGCCCAACACTCTGCTCGACGCGATCCTCGACGAGGCGGGCATCTCGCACGCGGGTCTCGCCGCCCATGTGAACCAGGCAGGCAGGGCGAGAGGCCTCTCGCTGCGATACGAACACACGGCCGTGGCACGCTGGTTGAAGGGCCAGCGCCCGCGCGGCCAGGTGCCGGACCTGATCTGCGAGGTGCTCGCAGGACGGCTCAGGCGCACGGTCACGCTCGACGACATCGGCCTCGGAGTGCCGGGCAGCACGGCCGGCCGGCACAGCTCGATGGCCTCCACGCTCTCCGGGTTCGTCGAGCGGGCCACGGCGCTGTGGCGCTCGGACGAACAGCAGCGCCCGCATCTGCTCGGCGCCCCCGCCGTCACCGGCACGCCCGCGGTGATGCCGGTGTGGGAGTGGGAGAACCCGCCGGAGGACGTCGACGTCTCCCGCGGCGGTCGGCACCCGGTCAGCATGGCGGACGTGGACATGATGCGGATGGCCCGGGCGCACTACGAGCAGATGTACCGCAAGACCGGCGGGGTGGCCACGCGCACCCGCATCGTGGGCTTCCTGAACGCCGAGGCGGCCCCGCTGCTGCGCGGCAGCTACACCGACGCGATGGGGCGCCAGTTGCACCGCGCCACGGGCGGTCTGGTGGCGATAGCCGGCATCTGCGCCTACGACTCGGACGCGCACGGCCTGGCGCAGCGCTACTTCCACCAGGCCCTGCGCCTGGCGAAGGCCAGCGGCGACCGCGGGCTCGGCGCCTATGTCATCGCCCTGCTCGTCAACCAGTCGCTCTTCATGCGCGAGTACCGCCAGGCGGTCGCCTTCGCGGAGGCCGCGCTGCGGGCCGCGGGACGTGACATCACCCCGGCGCTCGCGTCCGACCTGTACGCGATGCAGGCGAAGTCGTACGCGCACCTGGGCGACGGGAGCGGCGCGCTGTCCTGCATCCGGCGTGCCGAGGCCGCGGCCGACCGCATCCGGCGGGGGCGCGAGCCGGACGAGACGGGCTATGTCCAGCCCGGTCTGGTCAACGTCCAGGTGGCGGAGGCGCTGCTCAGCCTCGGAGACCTCACCGGCGCGCACGAGCACGCCGCGGCGGCCGTGGACACCCCGGCGCACGACCGGGGCCGTGTGCACCGGCTCGCCATGCTGAGCCAGATCGAACTGCGCAAGGGGAACACCGACGAGGCCGTGGCGACGGCGGTGGAAATGGCGGAACAGGCGCGGGGGATGGAGTCCCAGCGGCTGCGCGACCGGCTGCGGGCGGTGCGCGAACACCTGGTGCGCAGCGACCGCGCGGGCACGGCCGAGGCCGCCGAACTCATCGACGGGGCACTGCGGGTACCGCTCTAGCGACTCCGCGCGGTCCCCCGCGAACTCCACGCCGCCCGCGGTCCGGGGGCGGACCGACACCTGACGCGTGCTCCTTCGCTCTGCCGTGCGCGGAGTGCTCTGCACCTCTCCTGCTGCGATATTGCCATCTATTCAGCGGAAGGTGGCAGAACCGTGCAGTGGACGAAACAGAGTGAACAAACTGTGTATGGAAACCGATGGTTCACCGTCAATCTCGCAGATGTCGAGCTACCCGACGGGCGACACCTCGATCACTTCCTGATCCGGCTGCGTCCGGTGGCGATCGCCACGGTCGTCAACGAGGCCAACGAGGTGCTGCTCCTGTGGCGGCACCGCTTCATCACCGACAGCTGGGGCTGGGAACTGGCCGCGGGCGTCGTCGAGGACGGCGAGGACATCGCCGACGCGGCGGCCCGTGAGATGGAGGAGGAGACCGGCTGGCGGCCGGGACCCTTGCGGCACCTGATGAGCGTGGAGCCGTCGAACGGTCTCACCGACGCCCGGCACCACATCTACTGGTCGGACGAGGGGACCTACATCGGTCACCCCCAGGACGACTTCGAGTCGGACCGACGCGAGTGGGTCCCACTGAAGCTCGTCCCCGACATGGTGGGGCGGGGCGAGGTCCCGGCCGCCAACATGGCGGCGGCACTCCTCTTGCTGCACCATCTGCGTCTTGGCCAGGACGCGCGTTAGCGCTCCTGCCCCGGCTCGGCCCTAGCGCCCGAGGGCCTGCCAGACCGCCACCGCGAGTGCCCCGATCGACGTAAGGGCGGCGAGGGCCGGCAGGGGCCACCTGTTGTGCTCGAGGGCCGTGATCCGGAGGGACAGGTCGTCCTGGTCCTTGGTGTGCTGGGAGTCGCTCTGCGTGAGTAACGCGAGCCGTCCGTCGACGCGGGCGAGGCCCACGTCCAGGCTGCGTCGTAACTCTGCGAGTTCTTCCGGGACCACGGGACGCTCGGGGTCGGTGGTCACGAGTCAGCTCCTTTCGGTAGCGGTCACTTCCCCCCTGTGCGCACGGAAAGTCAACTCGCCAGGTGGCCGGGGCGACAGCGTGTGCGAAGGGCATATGCGAGCCCGCCGCGCACACGGTGTGTGAATGGCGCGGGCCCGGCACTCGTGGAGTGCCGGGCCCGTGGACTGGCCGAAAATTGACTTGAATTCAGATACGGAGCGTAGTCACCGTGCGGTCGCCCCGAGGTCGCGGTCCGGTAAGCGGAACCTAGTACGTGTAGAAACCGGAACCCGTCTTGCGGCCGAGGCGGCCCGCGTCGACCAGGCGCTGGAGCAGCGGGGGAGCGGCGTACAGCGGCTCCTTGTACTCGTCGTACATGCTGTCCGCGACCGAGGCCACCGTGTCCAGGCCGATGAGGTCGGACAGTTTCAGCGGGCCCATCGGGTGGGCGCAGCCCATCTCCATGCCGTTGTCGATGTCCTCGCGCGAGGCGATGCCCGACTCGAACATCCGGATGGCCGAAAGGAGGTACGGGATGAGCAGCGCGTTCACCACGAAGCCCGAGCGGTCCTGGGCGCGGATCGCGTGCTTGCCGAGCACCTTCTCCACCAGGGCCTGGGCCCGGCTGATCGTGCCCTCCGACGTGGTCAGGGCGGGGATCAGCTCGACGAGCTGCTGCACGGGGGCCGGGTTGAAGAAGTGGATGCCGATGACCTGGTCCGGGCGGGACGTCGCCACGGCCAGCTTCACCAGCGGGATGGAGGAGGTGTTGGAGGCGAGGATGGCGTCCTGGCGCGTCACCACATGGTCGAGCACCTGGAAGATCTCGGTCTTGACCTGCTCGTTCTCCACGACCGCCTCGATGACGAGGTCACGGTCGGCGAACTCGCCGAGGTCGGTGGTGAAGCTGAGGCGCTCCATCGCGGAGTCCCGCTCCTCCTCGGAGATCTTGCCGCGCTCGGCCGCCTTGGCCAGGGAGTTGCACAGCCGGGTGCGGCCGATCTCCAGGGCCTCACCGGTGGTCTCCGCGACCATCACGTCCAGGCCGGAACGGGCGCAGACCTCCGCGATCCCCGCGCCCATCTGGCCGCAGCCCACTACTCCCACGCGCGCAATGTCGGCCATGGAGTCGGTCACCTCGTGCCTTTCGCTGATCAACAGGTCCGGCAGGGTCCCCCGCACGGTGCCGGTGCCTGCCTCGCCGGTGAACGTTACTCCGCAACCTGCGGTGGGATCCGGGCCGGGTCGGGCATGCTGTTGCCGCACGGCCTGCGGTTGACGGAGGAATCCTGACTCGAGGGGCGACTTCATGAGGCATATGTCACGTCGGGCGTTCACCGTGGCGGCGGCCACGCTCGCCGCCGGGCTCACGGTGACCGGGGACGCGGTGGCGGCGCCCGCGGCCCGGCACCGGGGGCGCGAGCTGCGCGGCATGTGGGTGGCGACCGTCGTCAACATAGACTGGCCCTCCAAGCCGGGCCTGTCCGCCGCCGAGCAGCGAGCGGAGCTGATCGCGTATCTGGACGAGGCGGTCCGCCGCCGGCTGAACGCGGTGGTCCTCCAGGTGCGCCCCACCGCCGACGCCTTCTGGCCGTCGCGTTTCGAGCCCTGGTCGGAGTACCTCACGGGCACCCAGGGCAAGGACCCCGGCTGGGACCCGCTGGGCACCACCGTGCGCGAGGCGCACCGAAGAGGCCTGGAGCTGCACGCCTGGTTCAATCCGTTCCGCATCGCCATGCACACCGACCCCGGGCGCCTCGTCCCGTCCCACCCGGCGCGGCTGCACCCCGACTGGGTCGTGCCGTACGGCGGGAAGCTCTACTACAACCCCGGGCTGCCCGAGGTGCGGCGGTTCATGCAGGACTCGATGCTCGACGCGGTGCGCCGCTACCCCCTGGACGCGGTCCACTGGGACGACTACTTCTACCCGTACCCCGTCGCGGGCCAGAGCTTCGACGACGACGACGCCTTCGCCCGCTACGGTGGCGGCTTCCCCGACCGGGCGTCGTGGCGCCGCGACAACATCGACCGCATGGTGCGGGAGATGGGCCTGCGGGTGCGGAAGGCGCGCAGTCGCACGCAGTTCGGGATCAGCCCGTTCGGCGTGTGGCGCAACGCCGCGACGGACCCGACCGGTTCGGACACCCGGGCGGGTGTGCAGACCTACGACGATCTGTACGCGGACACGCGCGGCTGGGTGCGAAAAGGGTGGATCGACTACATCTGTCCGCAGTTGTACTGGCATATCGGCCTCACCGTGGCCGACTACGCCAAGCTGGTGCCCTGGTGGGACGAGGTGGCGCGGGGCACGGGCGTGCGGCTCTACGTGGGGGAGGCCCTCTACAAGGCCGGGGACCCGGCGCAGCCCGCGCCGTGGCAGGACCCCGCGGAGCTGTCCCGGCACCTCACCTTCGCCAAGGACTACCCGCGCGTGCGCGGCCACGTCTTCTACTCGGCGAAGCACGTCGTCGCCGACCGGATCGGCGCGATGCAGCGCGTCGTCGACGACCACTACCGCGTCAGCTCCGGCTGAGCGCCGCGGCGCCGGGGCCCGGGCCCGGGTCGGGCGGCCCGGGCCCCGGTGCTCACTCGCCGGTGCCGGAGTGCCGTACGACGGTGTCCGGGCCCGGTGACATGAGGGTCTCGTGCCCGTCGTCGAACCGTACGCGGTAGGGCGGGGTGCCGTTCGCGCCGAGGACTTCGACGACCTCCGCCGTCCGGTCCTGCTGGCCGACGATCCTGCCGTGGATCAGCAGCCGGTCGCCCACGGATGCGTGCATGGGGAGTGCCCTCCTCCTGGATCACAGTGGTAGCGGTGCGTGGCCGTCAGTGTACGACCGGTGTCGGCCGTTGGCGCCTCCCCTGCCGCGCACTCCCCGTACGGGCACCGGAGGGCGGCCGCCGCAGCCCGCCGTCAGCCGCGGGCCCGTTGGGTGACGGCGATGCACACGAGGACCGCCACCGCCGTCAGCGGCGCCGCGGGCGTCAGCTCCTCGCCGAGCAGGAACAGCGACCAGAACAGGGTGAGCAGGGGCTGCGCGAGCTGGAGCTGGCTGGCCTTCGGGATGCCGATGGCGGCCATGCCGCGGTACCAGACGAGCAGGCCGAGGAACTGGGAGCCGATCGCCGCGTAGAGCAGGCCCGCCGCGCTGTGCGCCGTCAGCTCGAAGGGCTCGTGCGCCAGGGCGAGCGCCGACCAGGCGACGGACAGCGGCAGACAGAGCACCAGGGCCCAGCCGATGACCTGCCAGCCCGGCAGCACGCGGGCGAGCCGGCCGCCCTCGGTGTAACCGGCGGCGCACACCAGGAGCGAGCCGAACAGATACAGGTCGGCGGTCGAGAGCGCGCCGCCGCTCTGCTGCACCGTGAACCCGAGTACCGCCACCGCGCCCGCGACCGCCGCGGTCCAGAAGGTCCGGGAGGGGCGGACACCGGTGCGCAGCGCCGAGAACGCGGCGGTCGTCAGGGGCAGCAGGCCGACGACCACGGCCGCGTGCGCGGTGCTCGACGTCTGGAGGGCGAGGGCCGTGAGCAGCGGGAACCCGATCACGACACCGGCGGCGACGACCGCGAGTCCGCCCCAGTGGGCCCGCGCGGGCACGGGAACGCGCAGCGCGAGCAGACAGCCACCGGCGATCACCGCGCTCAGCACGCAGCGCAGACCCACCAGGGACCAGGGCCCGATGCCTTCGAGGCCCCAGGCGGTGGCCGGGAACGTGAGGGAGAAGGCGACGACGCCGAGCGCGGCCTGAACGGTGCCCGCACGGCGGCGGTCGGGGGCCGGTGCTCCCGTGGGCGCGGCGGCCGGGACTGTTATCCCCCGGGAGGCGGTAGCGCTATTCTGTGCTCTCATGCATGAGCGTAGCAGTGTAGGCGATTTGGCGCAGAGACTGCGGAGCGAGCTGGATCGCTACTCGCCCGGTGAGAAGCTGCCGTCCAGTCGGGCGCTGGTCGAGCGGTTCCGGGTGAGCCCGGTGACCGTGTCGCGCGCGCTGGCGCAGCTCGCGGCGGAGGGACTCGTCGTCACGCGGCCGGGCGCCGGGGCCTTCCGGACGCAGCCGCAGGGAGCGGGCGCCGCCGCCGCGGCCGTGGGGGACACCTCCTGGCAGGAGGTCTCCCTGAGCGCGGACGCCGCCACGGAGGTCGTGCCCCGGTCCGTCGACGCCACCGGCGTCCTCGCCACCCTCGCCGCGCCGCCGCCCGGCGTCGTCGAGTTCAGCGGCGGCTATCTGCACGCGTCGTTGCAGCCCGAGCGCGCCATGGCCGCGGCGCTCGCCCGCGCGGGCCGCCGCCCCGGCGTCTGGGACCGGCCACCGGCCGAGGGCCTGCCGGAGCTGCGGGAGTGGTTCGCGCGCGGCATCGGCGGCGCCTTCACCGCCGCCGATGTCCTGATCACCGCGGGCGGGCAGAGCGCCCTGACCACGACCCTGCGCGCCCTCGCCCCGCCCGGCGCGCCCGTACTCCTCGAATCGCCCACCTACCCGGGCCTCCTCGCGATCGCGCGGGCCGCTGGGCTGCGCCCGGTGCCGGTGCCCGTGGACACCGAGGGCGTACGCCCCGACCTGCTCGCCGCCGCGTTCCGTGCCACCGGGGCCCGGGTGTTCGTGTGCCAGCCCCTGTTCCAGAACCCCACCGGCGCCGTGCTGTCCGCCGAGCGCCGCCCCGAGGTCCTGCGGATCGCCGACGAGGCGGGCGCGTTCGTGGTCGAGGACGACTTCGTGCGCCGCCTGGTCCACGAGGACGCGGGGCCGCTGCCCCGGCCGCTCGCCGCCGACGACAGGGACGGTGTCGTCGTGCACGTCTGCTCGCTGACCAAGGCGACATCGCCGAACTTCCGCGTGAGCGCCCTCGCCGCGCGCGGCCCCGTCCTCGAGCGGCTGCGCGCCATCCAGGTCGTCGACCACTTCTTCGTACCGCGACCGCTCCAGGAGGCCGCGCTCGAACTCGTCGGCTCCCCGGCCTGGCCGCGCCATCTGCGCACGGTGGCCGTCGAGTTGCGGGACCGCAGGGACGCGATGGCGGCGGCGCTGCGGCTTGGCCTGCCCGAGCTCGTCCTGCCGCACGTCCCCGTCGGCGGCTACCACCTGTGGCTGCGGCTGCCCGACGGCACCGACGAGAGCGCCCTGGCCGCGGCCGCGTCGCGCGCCGGGGTGGCGGTGGCCCCGGGCCGCCCCTACTTCGCGGCGGAACCGCCCGCGGGCCACCTCCGGATCAGCTTCGCGGCGCTGGCGGGGCCCGCGGAGATCACCGAGGGCGTCCGCAGGCTGCGCGCGGCGTGCGACGAGGTGCTCGGGTGACGCGGGGGGCGTGCGGGAACGGCGTCAGGACACTCGACGCCGGGCGGCCGTCCTGCGAGTCTCCCGTCATGACCAACGAGCACGGAGCCCCTGACACGAGCGCGTTCCCCTTCCCCGCCGGGTACGAGCTGTCCACCGACCCCACCCGCCTCGACCTGTGCCGCATCCACCAGTGGCTGTCGCAGGACGCCTACTGGGCCATCGGCAGGACGCGCGGCAAGCAGGACGCGTCCGTGGCCGGTTCGCTCAACTTCGGTGTGTACGAGGAGGCTTCGGGCGCCCAGGTCGGCTACGCCCGCGCGGTGACCGACCACGCCACGTTCGCCTTCCTCTGCGACGTGTACATCGACCGTTCGGTGCGCGGCAAGGGGCTCGGCACCGCGCTCGCCGCCGGGGTGCGGGACCATCTCGCCCCGTACGGGCTGCGCAGGGTGCTGCTCGCCACGGAGGACGCGCACGGGGTGTACGAGAAGGTGGGCTTCGTCGGCCTCGACCACCCCGAGCACTGGATGCTGCTCGGGGAGCAGTGACCCGGCGCCGGCCCGAGCGCGGGCACGGTCACGGCAGGCGCGTGTAGTCCGTCGTCAGGAGCAGGTCCTTGGCGGGGCCCGTCACCCGCCACCGGGTGTGCCAGCGGTCCGCGTCGTACACCGCGAACGCGCCGCGGTACAGGTCCCGCGCGCACGGGTGGTCGGCGGTGTGCCGGCCCGAGCGCAGGTCCAGGTCGTGGAAGAAGCGCCCGTCGGCGAAGTGCACGGCGACGGTGCCCGGCACCGCGCCCGGCAGGAACCTGAGGGTGCGCTCGGCGGGCCGGGCGACGCCGTGCCAGGTGAACGTGCCGGACTCGTGGTGCAGCAGGCCCGCGGGGGCCGCGGCCGGGCTCGGGCCCGAGCCGTCGAGCGGGGTGAAGCGTGTCGTCCCGCTGAAGCGCCCCTCGGCAGGGCCCGCCGCCACGTCGTCCCGCGCCGTCGTGCCGTCCCTGGCCGCCGCGGTGCCCCCTGCCGCCGCGGCGCCCCCCACCGCCGTGCCGCCCCCCGCCACCGCACCCGCGAAGTCCCGTACCGTCCGCTCCACCCGCCAGTCCCCGAGCAGGAACGCCAGCAGGTCCGGCACCGCGTGCACGGGTCCGGCAGGCTCGGGCCCCGCCGGCCCGGTCGCGGCGCGGGCGCGCTCGTCGGAAGAGGGCACGGGAAGGGACATGCCCGCAGGCTACTCGGCGCCGGGCCCGTCCTACTTGTCGACCACCGCCAGACTCTGCTCGTCGTAACGGGTGCCCGCGACACCGCCCGGGGGCGCCACCGCGTCGATCGCGGCGAGCTCGGCGGGGGACAGTTCGAGCGTGGCGGCCGCCAGGTTCTCCTCCAGGTAGGCCTGCCGGCGCGTGCCCGGGATCGGCACCACGTCGTCGCCGCGGTGCTGCACCCAGGCGAGGGCGAGCTGGCCCGCCGTGACGCCCCGCCGCGCGGCCAGGCCGTCGAGGGCCTCGACGATGGCGAGGTTGCGCTCCAGGTTGCCGTCGGCGAACCGCGGCTGGCCGCGCCGCATGTCGCCCGCCTCCAGGCTGTCCACGGAGGTGAGGCGGCCGGTCAGGAAGCCGCGGCCGAGCGGCGAGAACGGCACGATGCCGATGCCGAGCTCCCGGCAGACCGGCGCGATCTCGTCCTCCAGGTCCCGCGTCCACAGCGACCACTCGCTCTGGAGCGCCGCGACGGGGTGCACGGCGTGGGCCCGCCGGATCGTGCGGGCGCTCGCCTCCGACAGGCCGATGTGACGCACCTTCCCGGCGGCGACCAGGTCGGCCATCGCGCCGACCGTCTCCTCGATCGGCACCCGCGGGTCGACGCGGTGCAGGTAGTACAGGTCGATGTGGTCGACGCCGAGCCGGCGCAGCGAGGCGTCGCACGCCTCGCGCACATGGGCGGCGTCGCCGCGGATCCGCACCGGCTCGCCGAGCCGGTTGGCGAAGCCGAACTTCGTGGCGAGGACGGCCTGCGCGCGGCGGTGCCCCGCGAGGGCCCGGCCGAGCAGCTCCTCGTTGTGCCCGCCGCCGTAGTAGTCGGAGGTGTCCAGGAGGGTGACGCCGAGGTCGAGCGCGCGGTGGATGGTGGCGATCGAACGGTCGTCGTCCGACGAGCCGTAGGCGTCGCTCATCCCCATGCAGCCGAGCCCCTGGGCGGAGACCGTCAGGGCGCCGAGCCTGCGCGTGGGTGTGCCGTTCATGGTCCTGCCTCCAGATGGTGTGCGGTGCTGTCGTCCGTGACAGTCCGTGACCCTAGGAGGTGGAGTGCGCTCCACCACAAGGGAGCGAGCCGGACCGGTTCGCGCCGCCGGGCGGCCGCGGCGCGTCCCGCCGACCGGACGGGCGATGTCCGCCAGGGCCCTGTCCTGACCGCCGTCGGCACGAGATATCTTGATGTCGAGCAATGTTGCAGACGTGGAGCGGAGCACCCGGTGACTGACTCGACCATCATCTACACGCACACTGACGAGGCCCCCGCCCTCGCGACGCATTCGTTCCTGCCCGTGATCCAGGCGTACGCCTCGACGGCCGGTGTGAGCGTCGAGACCCGTGACATCTCCCTGGCGGGCCGGATCATCGCGAGCTTCCCGGAGCGCCTGGAGGCGGACCGTCGCATCGACGACGCGCTCGCCGAGCTGGGCGAACTCGCCAAGACGCCGCAGGCGAACATCATCAAGCTGCCGAACATCTCGGCGTCCATCCCGCAGCTCAAGGCCGCCGTCGCCGAGTTGCAGGAGCAGGGCTACGCGCTGCCGGACTACCCGGACGACCCGAAGACCGACGAGGAGCGCGACATCCGCGCCCGCTACGACAAGGTCAAGGGCTCCGCCGTCAACCCGGTCCTGCGCGAGGGCAACTCCGACCGCCGCGCCCCCGCCTCGGTGAAGAACTACGCCAAGGCGCACCCGCACCGCATGGGCGCCTGGACGGGTGATTCCCGGACGAACGTCGCCACCATGGGCGAGAACGACTTCCGCTCGACGGAGAAGTCCGTCGTGATCGAGAAGGACGGCGCGTTCGCGATCGAGCTGGTCGCCGACAACGGCTCCACCACCGTCCTGCGCGAGTCCGTCCCGGTCCTCGCCGGTGAGGTCGTCGACGCCTCCGTGATGCGCGTCGCGGCCCTGCGCGAGTTCCTGACCGCGCAGGTCGCCAAGGCCAAGGCCGAGGGCGTGCTGTTCTCGGTGCACCTCAAGGCGACGATGATGAAGGTCTCCGACCCGATCGTCTTCGGCCATGTCGTACGCGCCTTCTTCCCGAAGACGTTCGCGGCCTTCGGCGGCGACCTCGCCGCGGCCGGTCTCTCCCCCAACGACGGCCTCGGCGGCATCTACAAGGGCCTGGAGTCGCTCCCGAACGGCGCCGAGATCAAGGCGTCCTTCGAGGCCGAGCTGGGCGAGGGCCCGGACCTGGCGATGGTCGACTCCGACCGCGGCATCACCAACCTGCACGTGCCGTCCGACGTCATCGTCGACGCCTCCATGCCGGCCATGATCCGCACCTCCGGCCACATGTGGGACAAGGACGGCGGCGAGGCCGACACCCTCGCGGTCATCCCCGACTCGTCCTACGCGGGCGTCTACCAGGTCGTCATCGACGACTGCCGGGCCAACGGCGCCTACGACCCGTCCACCATGGGCTCGGTCCCGAACGTCGGTCTGATGGCGCAGAAGGCCGAGGAGTACGGCTCGCACGACAAGACCTTCGAGATCCCCACCACCGGCACGGTCCGCCTCGTCGACGCCGACGGCGGCGTCCTGATCGAGCAGGCGGTCTCCGAGGGCGACATCTTCCGCGCCTGCCAGACCAAGGACGCCCCGATCAAGGACTGGGTGAAGCTGGCCGTCAGCCGCGCCCGCGCCACCGGCGACCCGGCCGTCTTCTGGCTGGACGCCACCCGCGCCCACGACGCCAACCTGATCGCCAAGGTGGAGGCGTACCTGCCGGAGTTCGACACCGAGGGCCTCGACATCAGGGTCCTGTCCCCGGTGGAGGCCACCAAGCTGTCCGTGGAGCGCATCCGCGAGGGCCTGAACACCATCTCCGTCACCGGCAACGTCCTGCGTGACTACCTGACCGACCTGTTCCCGATCCTCGAGCTCGGCACCAGCGCCAAGATGCTCTCGGTGGTCCCGCTGATGAACGGCGGCGGCCTGTTCGAGACCGGCGCCGGCGGCTCCGCGCCCAAGCACGTGCAGCAGCTGGTCAAGGAGGACTACCTGCGCTGGGACAGCCTCGGCGAGTTCCTCGCGCTCGCGGTGTCCTTCGAGCACCTCGCGCAGACCACCGGCAACGCCCGCGCCCAGGTCCTCGCGGACACCCTGGACCGCGCGACGGCGACCTTCCTGGAGGAGGACAAGTCGCCGAGCCGCAAGCTGGGCGGCATCGACAACCGCGGCAGCCACTTCTACCTGTCCCTGTACTGGGCCCAGGAGCTGGCCAGGGAGACCGAGGACGCCAAGCTCGCCGAGGCGTTCGCCCCGCTCGCCAAGACGCTGACCGAGCAGGAGCAGACGATCGTCGACGAGCTGATCGCCGCTCAGGGCAAGCCCGCCGACATCGGCGGCTACTACCAGCCGGACCCGGCCAAGGCCGCGGCGGTCATGCGCCCGTCGGCCACGTTCAACCAGGCGATCGCCTCGCTCGCCTGACCCACCCCGTGACCGGCGCCCCGGCGCCCGCACACCCCTCCGCCCCGGTCGGCAGCCGCCGACCGGGGCGGTCGTGCTCGCGGGCGGGAGGGCCCTGTGGGCGGGGAGGCCCTGTGGGAGGGAAGCCTCCGCGCGTCGATCGTTCAGGCTACTGAACTGTCAGCCGCCGCTGCCGGTCCGCGCGGCCCCGGTGCCATGATGGGCGCAGCGTCGATCACCTCGGGGGAGGGGAGCGAGCCCGGTCCCGCCGGCTCCCGCGACGCCTCACCAGCGGCTGCGGTACGGGGCGACTCCGACCTCCATTGCATAAACGTGCGGCGCAATGTATATTCATGCCATTCACGCAGGAGGAATCCATGACGGTACGCGCAGCGGTAGCAGGAGCGAGCGGGTACGCGGGCGGCGAGCTGCTCAGGCTCCTGGCCGTGCATCCCGAGGTGGAGATCGGCACCCTCACCGCCCACTCGAACGCGGGCGAGCGCCTTGGCGCCCTCCAGCCGCATCTGGCCCCGCTCGCCGACCGCGTCCTCGCGCCGACCACCGCCGAGAGCCTTGCGGGGCACGACGTCGTCTTCCTCGCCCTGCCGCACGGCCAGTCCGCGGCCGTCGCCGAACAGCTCGGCCCCGACGTGCTCGTCGTCGACATGGGCGCCGACTTCCGGCTGCGGGACGCGGCGGACTGGGAGAAGTTCTACGGCAGCGCGCACGCGGGCACCTGGCCCTACGGCCTGCCGGAGCTGCCCGGCGCCCGCGCCGCCCTCGCGGGCACCAAGCGCATCGCGGTCCCCGGCTGCTATCCGACGGCCGTCTCGCTCGCCCTCTTCCCCGCGTACGCCGCCGGGCTCGTCGAGGACGAGGCGGTGGTCGTCGCGGCGTCCGGGACCTCGGGCGCGGGCAAGGCCGCCAAGCCGCACCTGCTCGGCTCCGAGGTCATGGGCTCCATGTCGCCGTACGGCGTGGGCGGGGGGCACCGGCACACCCCCGAGATGATCCAGAACCTGAGCGCCGTCGCCGGCACGCGGGTCACGGTCTCCTTCACGCCGACCCTCGCGCCGATGCCGCGCGGCATCCTCGCCACGTGCAGCGCCAGGGCCAGGCCCGACGCGACCGCGGAAAGCGTGCGTACGGCGTACGAGAAGGCCTTCGCCGACGAGCCGTTCGTGCGGCTCCTGCCGGAGGGCCAGTGGCCGGCGACGGCTTCCGTGTACGGCTCCAACGCCGTGCACGTCCAGGCCGCCCACGACCCGGCGTCCGGCCGCGTCATCGTGATCAGCGCCATCGACAACCTGACCAAGGGCACCGCGGGCGGCGCGGTGCAGAGCATGAACACAGCCCTGGGGCTCCCGGAGGAGCTGGGGCTTTCCACGATCGGTGTCGCGCCGTGAGCGCCGTGCGCACGCACCCGGTGCCGCACCCGACGCCCGCGACGAACAAGGAGACGCAGTGAGTGTCACGGCAGCCAAGGGGTTCCGGGCGGCGGGCATCGCCGCAGGGATCAAGCAGAACGGCAACCCCGACCTGGCCCTCGTGGTCAACGACGGGCCCCGCACGGCCGCCGCGGGAGTCTTCACGTCCAACCGCGTGAAGGCCGCGCCGGTCCTGTGGTCGGAGCAGGTGCTCAAGGGCGGACAGGTCGCGGCCGTCGTCCTGAACTCCGGTGGCGCCAACGCCTGCACGGGCCCGCGGGGCTTCCAGGACACCCACGCCACCGCCGAGCGCGTCGCCGGGGCCCTCGGCGTCGGCGCGGGCGAGGTGGCCGTCGCCTCGACCGGGCTCATCGGCGTCACGCTCCCCATGGACAAGCTGCTGCCCGGCGTCGACACCGCGGCCGGTGCCCTGTCCGCGCACGGCGGCGAGAAGGCCGCCATCGCCATCAAGACCACCGACAGCGTGCACAAGACGGCGGTGGCCGAGGGCGCGGGCTGGACCGTCGGCGGCATGGCCAAGGGCGCGGGCATGCTCGCCCCCGGCCTCGCCACGATGCTGGTCGTCCTCACCACCGACGCCGACGTCCCCGCCGCCGACCTGGACCGGGCGCTGCGCGAGGCCACCCGCCTCACCTTCGACCGGGTCGACTCCGACGGCTGCATGTCCACCAACGACACGGTGCTCCTGCTCGCCTCCGGCGCGGCCGGGGTGAGTCCCGCGTACGCGGAGTTCGCCGAGGCCGTCCGCACGGTCTGCGACGACCTCGCCCGCCAGCTCATCGGCGACGCGGAGGGCGCGAGCAAGGACATCCGCATCGAGGTCGTCGGCGCCGCGAGCGAGGACGACGCCGTCGAGGTGGGCCGCTCCATCGCCCGCAACAACCTCCTCAAGTGCGCCATCCACGGCGAGGACCCCAACTGGGGCCGGGTGCTCTCCGCCATCGGCACCACGAGCGCCGTCTTCGAGCCCGACCAGCTGAACGTCGCCATCAACGACGTCTGGGTCTGCAAGAACGGCTGTGTCGGCGAGGACCGCGACCTGGTCGACATGCGCTACCGCGAGGTGCGGATCACCGCCGACCTCGCCGCCGGTTCCGCGTCGGCCGTGATCTGGGCGAACGACCTCACCGCCGACTACGTACACGAGAACAGCGCGTACTCGTCGTAAGCCGTCCCGCAGGCAGCGGTACGTCCTTCCCCACCTGGAAAGCCCATGAGCACCCGCAAGCACACCGCACTGCCCAAGGCACAGATCCTGATCGAGGCGCTGCCCTGGCTGACCCGTCACCGCGGCAAGACCGTCGTCATCAAATTCGGCGGCAACGCGATGGTGGACCACGAGCTGAAGGCCGCCTTCGCCCAGGACGTCGTGTTCCTGCACCACGCGGGCCTCAAGCCCGTCGTGGTGCACGGCGGCGGCCCGCAGATCAGCGCCCAGCTCGACAAGCAGGGCCTGGTCAGCGAGTTCAAGGCGGGGCTCCGCGTGACGACGCCCGAAGCCATGGACGTCGTGCGCATGGTCCTCGCCGGGCAGGTGCAGCGCGAACTCGTGGGCCTGCTCAACGAGTACGGGCCGCTCGCCGTCGGCCTCACGGGCGAGGACGCGCACACCATCACCGCGACCCGGCACCGGCCGCTGATCGGCGGCGAACCGGTCGACATCGGCCAGGTGGGCGAGGTCACCGAGATCGACACCGGCGCCATCGAGGCGCTGCTCGCGGACGGCCGCATCCCGGTGGTCTCCTCGATCGCCCGCTCCCAGGACGAAGGTGACACGGGGCATGTCTACAATGTCAATGCTGATACGGCGGCTGCGGCTCTCGCTGCGGCGCTTGGTGCCGAGACGCTGATGGTGCTCACCGACGTCGAGGGCCTGTACGAGGACTGGCCCGACAACGACGACGTCATCAGCCGGCTCACGGCGACCGAGCTGGAGAAACTCATCCCCGACCTCTCCAGCGGCATGGTGCCCAAGATGCGGGGCTGTCTGCACGCCGTGCGCAACGGGGTCAACACCGCGCGCGTCATCGACGGGCGCGTCCAGCACTCGATCCTGCTCGAGATCTTCACCGACGAGGGAATCGGCACGATGGTCGTGCCGGACGAGCCGAACCAGGGGGAACCGGCATGACGACCAACCAGGACCTGACCCGGCGCTGGCAGGGCGCGCTGATGGACAACTACGGCACGCCCCGCATCCCGCTGGTGCGCGGCGCGGGCAGCACCCTGTGGGACGCGGACGGCACGAAGTACACCGACTTCGTCGGCGGTATCGCGGTGAACGCCCTCGGCCACGGCCACCCGGCGGTGGTGGAGGCCGTGACCCGGCAGATCGGCGCGCTCGGCCACGTCTCCAACCTGTTCGTCGCCGAACCGCCCGTCGCCCTCGCCGAGCGCGTCCTGGACCTCTTCGGCCGTGACGGCCGCGTGTACTTCTGCAATTCGGGCGCGGAGGCCAACGAGGGCGCCTTCAAGATCGGCCGCCGTACCGGCCGCACCCGCATGGTCGCCACCGAGGGCGGTTTCCACGGCCGCACCATGGGCGCGCTCGCCCTCACGGGACAGCCCGGCAAGCAGGAGCCGTTCCTGCCACTGCCCGGCGACGTCACGCACGTCCCGTACGGCGATGTGGAGGCCCTGCGCGCCACGGTCACCGAGGACACCGCCTTCGTGATCGTCGAGCCGATCCAGGGCGAGAACGGCGTCGTCGTGCCGCCCGCCGGCTATCTGAGGGCGGTCCGCGAGATCACCCGCGCCACCGGCACCCTCCTCGTCCTGGACGAGGTGCAGACCGGGGTCGGCCGCACCGGCCACTGGTTCGCGCACCTCGCGCAGGAAGGCGTGCACCCCGACGTCGTCACGCTCGCGAAGGGCCTCGGCGGTGGCCTGCCCCTCGGCGCGACCGTGGCCTTCGGCGCGGCGGCCGAGCTCCTCACCCCCGGCCAGCACGGCACCACCTTCGGCGGCAACCCGGTGGCCTGCGCCGCCGGACTCGCCGTCATCGACACGATCGTGGCCGAAGGGCTGCTCGAGAACACCAAGCGCGCCGGCGAGAAGCTGCGCGGTGCCATCGAGTCGTCCGGGCACGCGTTGGTCGACCATGTCAGGGGCGAGGGGCTCCTGCTGGGTATCGTGCTCACCGAGCCGCTGGCACCGCGGGTGCAGCAGGCGGCTCAGGACGCCGGCTTCCTGGTCAACGCGCCCGCCCCCGATGTCGTACGGCTCATGCCGCCGCTGAACGTGCGCGACACCGAGGTGGACGCCTTCCTCCGGGCCCTGCCCGGCGTCCTCGACCAGGCTGCCGGGGCCGACAAGGCCGACGCGGCCGACGGGGAAGGATGATCCGGGGAATGGGACGACGATGAGCCACGCGCAGGACAACGGGCCGGCCGAGCACGCGGGACCCGCGGTGCCCCAGACCCGCACCGCACGCCACCGCCGGATCGTGGACATCCTCAACCGGCAGCCGGTGCGCTCCCAGAGCCAGCTGGCGAAGCTGCTCGCCGACGACGGTCTGACCGTCACCCAGGCGACGCTCTCCCGCGACCTCGACGAGCTCAACGCCGTCAAGATCCGCAACACCGAGGGCGACCTGATCTACGCCGTGCCGAGCGAGGGCGGCTTCCGCACCCCGCGCGCCCCGCTCGGCGAGTCGGCCAAGGAGCAGCGGATGCGCCGCCTCTCCGTGGAGCTCCTCATCTCCGCGGAGGCCTCGGCCAACCTCGTCGTCCTGCGCACCCCGCCGGGCGCCGCGCAGTTCCTCGCCTCCGCCATCGACCAGGCCGAACTGCACGACATCCTCGGCACGATCGCCGGCGACGACACGGTGATGCTGATCAGCAGGGACCCGAGCGGCGGCCAGGCGCTCGCCGACCACCTGCTGCGCCTCGCCTCCAACGAGCACTAGGCCCCCGCCCCCGCCCCGTCGGCGGGCAGCTCCAGGCCGAACAGCTCCGCGTAGCGCCCGATGCGGTCCACGACCCACTCCTCGCTCTCGTCCACGGCGTCGGCGGCGAACCGGAGCTGCTCCCGCGTGACGCTTCCGCTCAGCGCCGGGAGCGCGCCGTCGGCGTGCACCGCCAGGACGATCAGGTCCTGCCAGCGGGGCAGCTCCTCCGGTACGGCGGCCGGGTCGAGGGCCGGGGGCGACGCCTCCAGGGGGAGGTACGGGACGATGCGCCGCCAGGTGGCGGCGACGGGTTCGCCGAGGCGCCCGGCGAGGCTCAGCAGGTCGAGGGGGTTCAGTGGGCTGCCGGGCGCGGAGACGCGGTGGGCTGCGCCGAGGGCGACGGCGTCCCGGGCGTCGGGGACGCCTCCGGGCAGGCTCTCGACGTCGGCCGGGTCCAACTCGGGGATCCGCGCGCCCAGCTCCCGCAGGGGCGAGAGGCGTTCGTACGCGGTGCGGGCGCCGATGTGGTGGCTGCGGGCGTACCCGACCAGGCGTTCGGCCGTGAGCGTGGCCCAGCGCGGGGGCTCGAACCAGTTGTCGGGATCGTCGTTGTCGCTCCAGTCGAGCAGGGCCCGGCGCTCCTCGTACCCGGGGCGGAACCCCGCGAGGGCGGGCGGGAGCTCCGGCACGTGAAGGCGCACGCGCTTCGCCTCGCGGCGCGCCGTCCTCCACATCGTCGCCAGCGGCGTCCGCAGGTCGATGCTCGACGAGAAGAGCACGTCGGCCGTGGGCAGGACCGGGTAGTCGGCGACATCGAACGACGGGTCGCTGCCCGAGAACGCGTAGCGGCTCGGCATCGGCAGGTCCTCCCACGCCCGGAGCAGGCCGGCCGTGGCGGGCACGTCCGCGCCCGCTTCGCGGAGCTGCTCCACGACCAGGGCGAGGTCGTCCCACGACACCCCCTGCGGCCGGACGAACGCGAGGTCGCGTGCCGAGAGCCCGTCCTCCAGGGCGAGCCCCGCCGTGTGGGCGGCTTCCAGCACGCTCGCCGTCTCCGGAACCGGCACCACCCGGCCCGCCGCCGACTTCTCCCGGTGCTGCCGGGTGTGGCGGAGACCGAGGTGCTCCGCCCAGCGCGCGAGCGCCTTCTCCGCCTTGCGCAGCGACACCTCCCAGCCCGCCGCGAGCGCGAACGTGGCCGCCCACGGCAGGGTGAGGCGGCCGTCCCCGCCCGGCACGCAGTAGGTCTGCAACCCCATGGAGATCTCCCACGGCACACCGGCCCACCGCCGTACGGCGTCCTCGTCCGGGGCCCTCCAGCCGAGCCACGCGAACCGGTCGAGCCGTTCGCGCACCTCCAGCGGCGAGAGTCGCAAGGTGTCCGCGACGCCGATGACCTCCCACGGCCACCGGACGGGACGCCACCCCCGGGGGCCCTCCCGGTACAGCAGCGCGAGGTCCGTCTCGTCGCACACGTGGTCCCTGTGGTGGGCGGGCGCCACCGGCGGCGGGGCGGACAGGAACGGCGCGAACCTGGCGCACCGCTCGGCGAGGCGCCCGAGCGGCTGCCGGGTCGCCAGGGAGGCCCGGACGAGGCCGCCGAGGTCGTCCGGGGCGTGCTCGTAGTCGTTCTCGTTCTTCTGCTCGCGCGCCCGCTGCCAGGCGTTGCGCACGCCCCGCGCGAGGAGCCCCTCGACGATCTGCGCGTCGTACCGGTCGGGCCTCCAGTCCAGGCCCTCCCCGTCCCCGTCCGCGGCGGCGGTGGCACGGCGCAGCACCGGGGGCGGCTTCAGGAGCGGATGGACGATCCGCAGGCCGCGCGCGGCCCGCAGCACCTCACGGACCGTCATGCCCGCGCCCTCCGCCAGGGCCACGGCGACCCGCCAGTCCAACGGCTTCCGCTCGGGGTTGAGCCGTGTGTCCCAGTCCGGCCGGTCCCACTGGGCGACGCGGGCCCAGCCGGGTTCGGGCACCGGGTGGCCCGCGGCCGAGACCGGTGGTGCCTGCCGCGCGGGCCGCCCGCCGCCGAGCACGGCGGCCCGCCACGGCGTCACCGCCTCGGGCCAGTCCCACTCCGCGCTGCCGTGGCCGCGCCTGCGGTCGATGCGGCCGTCCCAGTAGAACCAGCCCGTGGAGTCCAGGTCGAGGGCCGCGCCGCCCCACGTGTCCTGGTCGCGCACCCGCACACCCCGTCCGCGCCACCGCTGCCACACCGTGCGCGCGGCGGCCAGGTTGTGCTGCTCCAGGCGCCACAGCCACGCCATGCCCAGGCCTGGCCAGTCGGCGAGCGCCGCCGCGCCCCGCGCCCACTGCTCGGCTTCCCAAGCCGTGTCGTACGACTGGAGCGTCTTGCGGTCGAGGCTGAGCGTGCCCGCCCGCGGTCCGGTCAGGTTCAGGACGTACCCGAAGGGCTTCTTGTCGGTCGCGATGCCGTCGCACAGGATCGCGCCCTGGTTCTCCACCCACCACAGCACCCCGGGCACCGCCTCGGCATACCCGGCGGCCTCGTCGTCCGCCGGTGCGTGGCGCAGCACACCCGGCTCCCAGTCCCGCCGCCGCCCCGAGGCGTCCCGCGCCCGCAGCGCGAACTCGCTCACCAGCACGAGGCGCTCCAGGGTGGCGACCGGCGAGACGGCCGACACGGCGGCGGAGTCCCGCAGGTACAACCGCACCCGGGTACCGCCCTCAAGGAGCCCGTCGCCCTCCGCCGCGAAGGAGTCGTCGTACTCCTGGATACGGAACAGATTCGCGCTGCCGGGGATGTCCACGCGCAGGGCCCGCCGGGCCGGGATCCCGTCCGTGCCGACGGGCCGGGTCAGCACCGTCATCTCCTCGGCCAGCATGAAGTAGCTGAACACCCCGATGCCGAAGCGGCTGTTGGGGTAGAGGCGCAACGCCGGGTCGTGGCGGTGCCAGGTGGCCTGCTCCTGGCGGAAGGCGCGGGACTGCTCGAAGCGGCGGCCCGCCTTGGTGAAGGTGTTCTTGAGCCGGTCGAGCCCCATGCCGACGCCGTTGTCCCGGCACTCGATGTAGCGGCCCCGCTCGTCCTCGCCCTCGGTGAGGACGATCCGGCCCGACCAGGGCGCCGGGTGCGCGCCCCTGCTCCGCAGGTAGCGGTGGCGCATCGCGCGGTGGCGGCAGGCGTCCATCGCGTTCTGGTACAGCTCGCGCAGCGCCAGGTCCGGCTCGCCGCCGTAGATGCGCTCGCCCATGAGCAGGTCGCGGACCTCGGTCTGGGCGAGCTGGAAGCGCAGCAGCGGCACGTCGTACGCCCTGCGGCCGCGGTCCTCGGCCGGGCGCAGGCCGCGGTCGGTCACGCGGGCGGGCAGGCCCGCGAGCAGCGCCGCCCGGGGTGCGGGCAGCGTGCGGGCGGTGTCCCGCAGGGCTTCGGCCAGTTCGTCGGCCTGATCGACGACGTCAGTGAACGCGGCGTGCAGCGCGGGGTGCGTGCAGGTCGCGTCCAGGTGCAGGTCGCCGTCGGCGGCGTGCCAGTCCGCGGCGCGCACCGCGTTGACGGCGTCCTGGGGGAGCAGGGCGTCGCGGACGGCCAGATGCTCGGCGAGGACGTCGGGGAGGGCCCGGACGTCCAGGGCGAGTACGCGGGCAAGGTGCAGGATGCCCGCCAACTCGTCGGCGCGCAGGGACTGCCGGGCGCCGCCGGGCAGCGGGAGGACGAGGGCGGGGCGCGGTGCGCGGTCCTGGGACGGAGGGCCGAGCGTGATTCCCGCGGTCAGGGCGGCGAGCGCGGCGGACAGCTCGCGGGCGCGCGGGCCGGGGCACAGTGCCTCCGCCAGCGACAGCGACTCGGCCTCGGGCACCGGCTGCTCGTCCGTCACGAACCGCTCGGCGATCCAGCGGTGCACGAGCCACAGGGCGACTCCGCGCGCCTCGTCGGGTCGGTCGTCCAGCCAGCAGTCCCTGAGCTTCTTCTTGATGTGCGGGTGGTGCTCGGCGACCTGCTCGTAGTGGCGCCGCCACGCGTCTGCGTCCTTGAGGTGCCTGGTGGTGTACGGCGAGATGTCGCCGGCGTGGCTGAGCCGCCGCGCCCAGGCGGCCTCGTGCAGCAGCGGCGCGGCGACGAGCGCGGCGGCTTCGAGTGCGGACAGCGTCGGCGTCCTGGGGACGAGGCTGGGCAACTGGTCCCGTACGACACGGACGAGGAAGTCGTCGTCGGCCCAGGGGTCGGGCATCCGCTCCTGCGCCAGGTGGACGACCTGCGCACATGTGTCGGCCAACTCCCCGAGGCACTCCCGCAGCCGGGGCACGCCCGCGGCGTCGCCCGGCGCGACACGCTCCCACAGCGCGGTGCCGGCGACGGCTTCGCGCCAGGCCTCCAGGAGCCGACGGCCCTCACAGATGACCGCGGCGCGCGCCTGCGCCTCGCGGTCCGTGCCGTACCGGACCTGGGGCTCCTGGTCCGCGGCACCGTGCAGACGGGCGGCGCGCAGCGTGTGCTGCCGCGCCGTCTCGAAGACCTCCTGCACCGTCCGCGCCTGCGTCAACGGCCGGAAGGCCTCCGCGAGCCCGAGGGTGAAGAAGCTGCCGCCCGCCGAGTACCCCGCCCGCTGCCCGGCCGCGCACGCCGTGAGCAGTGCGAACCGCCCCGAGGGCGGCCCCTTCAGGACACTGCTGCCGAACACCCCGTCGGCGGGGTCGCCCCGGCAGGCGTCGATCAGCCACAGCACGGTGCCCGCCCGGCAGTGGGCGAGGTACGGACTGATGTCGGCGGGGAGCAGGGTGTCCAGGTACGGCTGGGTCCACTCGGCGTCGCCGTCCGCGCCGTGCGGGGCGCGCGCGTCGGCCGGGACCAAGTGGTCGGTGCCGCCCACACGGATGCCGTGCCCGGTGAAGTGGAGCAGCAGGGTGCCGTCCTCGGGGACACCCCGCGACACCTCGTCCACGGTCGTGATGATCTCGGCACGCGAGGCCCCCGGCACCGTGCGCACCTCGTACCCCGCGGCCCTGAGCGAGGCCCCGAGGGCCCGCAGGTCGGCGGCGACCGGTGCTTCGAGGGAGGCGAACCGGTGGGCGGCGTCCGGCGTCGCGCCGACACCGATGAGCAGTGCTGTACGTGATGCCATGCCGTCCCCCCGTGTGCGAGGCCTCATCGTCCCACTTCCGGGAGGGGCCGACCGGCGGGTCCACCGGCGTGGTCGAGCCATGCGCGGACCCCCTTCGAGGACGCCTTCCAGGGGCTCCGACCGCGGCCTCGCGCCCGGCCCCTCAGGCCGCCGCCCGCCGTGCCCGGTGGGACATCCACGCGGCGACCACGGCTCCGGACACGTTGTGCCACACGGAGAACACGGCGGCGGGCAGCGCGGCGAGCGGGCTGAAGTGGGCGGTCGCGAGGGACGCGGCGAGCCCGGAGTTCTGCATGCCGACCTCGAAGGCCATGGCACGGGACGCGGGCGCGCCGAGCCGGGCCGCTCTGCCCGCGCCGTAGCCGAGCGCGAGCCCGAGGCCGTTGTGCAGGACGACCGCGACGAACACCGGACCCGCCGCCGACTTGATGGCCTCCGCGCTGCCCGCCACCACCACCGCCACGATCACGGCGACGGTCCCCGCCGACAGCCAGGGCAGCGCACCGAGCACCCGGTCGGCGTACGCCCCGAAGCACAGCCGCACCACGAGCCCGGCGACGACGGGCAGCAGCACCGTCTTGAGGATGTCCGCCACCATCGAACCGGCGTCCACCGGCAGGTACTCACCCGCCAGGAGCAGGGTCAGGGGCGGGGTCACGAGCGGTGCGAGGGCCGTGGAGGCGGTGGCGACGGACACGGAGAGGGCGACGTCACCGCGCGCCAGATAGGTGACGACGTTCGAGGCGGTGCCGCTCGGCGCGCAGCCGACCAGGATCACCCCCGCCGCCAACTGCGGCGACAGGTCGAGCGCGTGGGCGATGAGCCAGCCGAGGCCCGGCATGATGACGTAGTGCGCCACCAGGCCGAGCGCCACGGCCCAGGGCCGCCGCGCGACCCCCTCGAAGTCCCGCGGCGTCATCGTGAGGCCCATGCAGAACATGACCACGCCCAGCAGGTACGGCACGCTCTCCTTCCAGCCCCCGAAGGCGCCCGGCGCGGCGAGCCCGAGTCCGCCCGCGGCGAGGACGAGCAGCGGGAAGACGGTGACGGCGCGGCGCGCGGCACGGTCGGGAGACCCCGGGGCGGGGGCGCCGGGCGTGGGGTGATCGGTCTGCACCCGGCGATGCAACGCGGCGGCGCCCCGGCGGTGCAACCCCGTCTCGATATGTGGTCGCTACATGTGTCGCCGGGGCGGGCGTCGCCCGCCGCACGGGACCTGGGCGGTGCCGCTCACCTTGCGGCGCCCTCACTTGGCGGCGCCGCAACCGTCCACCGGGGTCACGGAGATGACCGTACGTGCGGGCAGCACGACCCGCCGCGCCTTCCCGTCGCCCGTCTTCCCCGCGTCCTCGGCGCGCAGCGAGACCCCGTCCCTGCCCGACCCGAGGAACTCGCCGCACCGCTCCCCGGACGTCGTGCCCACCCGCACCAGACGGTCCCCGGACGATTCGGTCGTGGCCCAGGCCAGGCCCACGGCGACGGCGGCGCACGCGACGCCGAGCACGCAGCACACCGAGGCGCGGCGCAGCGCCTTCGTGACGCGCACGACCTCGTCCTCCGTCCAGCACCGCAGTGCTTGCCCGGCGAGCAGGGTGCGGTCGCCCAGCCGTCCGTGTGCCGCCCGCACGGCAAGCACCGACCCGGCGAGGAGCAGCAGGAAAGCGGCGGCGATCAGGCCGGAGGCCGTGTGGCGGGCGGCGTCCGGCAGTCCGTTCAGGTCGTCGCGGCCCTTGAGGACGGCGAGGACGGCCAGCAGGGTCGTCAGGCCGGTCAGACCCGTACGCCACCCCTCAGCCCGGCGGCGCAACTCGTCGAGCTGCGTGAACTCCAGCTCCCGCGCCAACTCCGCCCAGCGCCGGTCGGACTGGGCCGTCACGGGGTGCCGCTCGGGCCGACGGCCACCAGGGACCGTACGTACCAACTCGCTCCGCAGCCGATGAAGACGGCGTTCGACGGCAGCTGCGGATGCGGGTGGCCGCACTCGCAGAAGTGCCGTTCCTGGACGAGGAGCGCCGTGTCCGCGTCCAGCGGGCCCTTCGTCCCGGCCCCGGCACCGCTTCCGGGGACGCCGTACCGGTACTCGGTGGCCGTCCTGCCGTGACAGCGGGGGCAGTGTCCCCGTACGGAGGTGCGGCCCGCGGAGGTGGGGCTCACGGTGAACGGGTCGCCCACCTCACCGAGGTCCTCCTCCGCGTAGGCGGTGTCGAACGCGTGGGGGCGCTGCGGGGGCTGTGTCATGAGGCGTCGTCCAGGTCGAGGTCGAGGTCGAGGGAGAACAAGGTGGCGTACTCACGCAGACGTGCGGTGACCCAGGACGCGGGCTCGCCGACGGCGTCCGCGGCGCGGGCGATGTGGCGGGCGCTCACCCGGCCGGTCACGGCGGGGAGCCGCCCGTCCAGGTTCTCGCTGAGGATCGCGAGGTCCTGCCACAGGGGGATCGTGTCCGGCGGCGGGGGCAGCCGGACGGAGGCGGGGAGCAACGGCAGATAGGGAGTGATACGCCGGAGCGTGTCCGTGGCGGGTTCGCCGAGGCGTCCCGCGATGCTGATCAGGTCCAGGGCACAGAACTCCCCCTTGGGTGAGACCCATTGGTCACGGGAGAGCGCGACCACGTCCCGCGCGGAGGGGACCGTCGTGGGCAGCGCGTCCCGCTCCTCCGCGGAGAGCGGGGGCACCAGAGCACCGATGGGCCTCAGCACGGCCAGCTGCGCGTAGGCCGTGGCGATGTCGATCTGATGGTCACTGGCGTACTGGGCGAAGGACGACGCGGTCAGCGGCACCCAGGTGGCGGGGTAGAACTGGCCGAAGTGGAGGGGCTGTTCGATCAGCACCGTGGTCATGTGCGGGACCGGCCGCCACGCCGTCAGTTCCTCCGGGAGCGGCGGCACGGTGAGGCCGAACCTGTCGGCCTCCTGGCGGGCGAGACTCCACACCTCGCCGAGGGACTCGTGCAGACACGCCGCCGTGTACAGGAGTCCGGCCGCTGTGAGCCGGTCGGCCGGGTAGTCCTCGTCCTCACTGGAGGCCTCCTTGCCGGACAGCGCGTAACGGCTGCGCAGCGGCAGGCTCGGCCAGGCGGCGATGACGCGCACGTCGTCGGGCACCGCCACCCCGGCCGCCCTCAGCTCCTCGACCACGCCTGCGATCTCGGCCGGGTCCGGCAGCCGGCGGGACGCCCTGCCCAGTTCCTCTAGGTTCACCCCCCGCTCCAGGAGTACGTCGTTGCTGTTCAGCGCGTCGACGAGCGTCCCGGCGACCGGCGAAGGCACGAACGGACCACCGGGGCCCGCACCCGCGTAGCGTCGCTCGTATGTCAGGCCCGTCGCGGCGGCGACCCTGGCGAGGTCCTCCTCGGCGGTCGCGAGGTCGCAGCTCCGGGTCGCGGCCACCGAGATCGTCGCGGCCCAGCGCAGAGTGCGGGGCTCCTGCTCCCCGCCGGTGAACCGGGTCAGCTCCAGGTCGGTCTCGGCGTCCAGGTCGATCCACGCCTGGACCGTCCCGGCGGCGGGAGCCCTCCAGCCGAGCCAGGAGAACTCGTCGAGCAGACGCAGTACATCGGATGCCGGTGTACCGGTGCGCCTGCACACCTCGCGCGCCTGTTCCGCGCCGGACACCGGGACGAGCGACCTCTCGTACCTGGTGTTGTCGTCGAGGAAGAGGTGGGCGATGTCGCTCTCCGTGCACACGTGGTCCCGGTGATGGGCGGGAACGGACAGCGGGGGAGCGTTGTGCAGGGGTGCCCAGCGCTCGTACCGTGCGACGACCCGGCCCAGGGGCTCGGCCAGCTTCTGGGACGTCAGCACGAGGCAGCCCGTCTCGGCGGTGACCGCGCCGTTGTGCCGCAGCTCGGTCGGCAGGTCCGTGGTGAAGGAGCCGGACAGGATCCGGGCGAGCCCGGTGTCGATCCGGTCCGGTTCCTCGTCGAGACCCTCCCCGTACACGGCGGGCGGGGCCTCGTGCGCGTGGGCGATGCGCAGCCGCCGCTTGCGCCGGAGGATGTCGGTCACCGTGGTCTCCTGCTGCGCGGCGCGCAGCAGGACGTTCCACCAGCTCATACCGGTGTCCTGCACCGCCGCGTCCCCCGGCTCCGGTACGGGATGGCCGACGAGGCTCTTGGGGCTGGACATCCGCCCGCCGGCGTGGGGCAGGCGCAGCGCGGCGGCACGCCAGGAGTTGATCCCGCCGCCGATGCCGGAGTGGTGCCCTTGCTGGGAAGTGATGGCCCGGTCGAGCCAGAACCAGCCCTGGACGTCGAGCGAGTGCCGGTGCCCGTCCTCCCGCGTGGCGGTGACGCCCGTACCCCGCCACTCGCGCCACAGCGACCGTGCCACCGCCAGATTGCGCTGCTCGAGCTCCCAGAGCCACTCCATCCGCAACAGCGGCCACTCGCCCAGTCTCCGGGCGCCCGCCCGCCAGTTCTGCCGCTCCCAGTCGCGGTCGTAGTCCTGGAGCTCCTTGCGGCTGACGTTGAGCTGTCCCGCGTGCGGACCCGTCAGGTTCAGCACGTACCCGAAAGGCCGTACGTCGGTGGTGATGCCGTCGCAGAGCACACCGCCGTCCTCGCCGACCCACCACAGGACGCCCGGCACCGCCTCCAGTGGCTTCATCGAGCCGCCGCCGACGCCCGGTTGCAGCACCCCTCGTTCCCAGACGTGCTCGGCCCCGGCCGCGTCCCGCACCTCCAGGTCGAACTCGCTCACGCGTACGAGATCCCGCAGCGTGGCGACGCACGAGAGCGCGTCCGCCGTGTGGCCCGGCCGCAGATACAGCCGGACCCGCGTTCCCCCTTCCGGCAGGCTGTCTCCCGGCGCCTCGTGCCTCTTGATCCGGAACAGGCTGCCGCTGCTCGGGATGTCCACCCGCAACGCCTGCTCCGCCGGTTTCCCCTCCGCGCTCACCTGCCGTGTCACGATCGACATCTCGTCGGCGAGCATGAAGTAGCTGAACACGCCGATCCCGAAACGGCTGTTGGGGTAGAGACGCAGCCCCGGATCGTGCCGCAGCCAGCGCGACTGCTCGCGCCGGAACGCCTTGGACTGCTCGAACCGGCTGCCCGCACGCGTGAAGGTGTACTTCAGCTGGTCCGCGCTCATGCCGACGCCGTTGTCCCGGCACTCCACGTACCGGCCGCGGTCGTCCTCACCCTGGACGACGGAGATGCGGCCGCCCGTCCAGGGCGCGGGCGAGGCGCCCACGCTGTCCAGATACCTCCAGCGCATCGCGCGGTAGCGGCACGCGTCCATGGCGTTCTGGTAGAGCTCGCGCAGCGCGAGCTGCGGTTCGCCGCCGTAGAGCTGCTCACCCATGAGGAGTTCGCGCACCTCGGTCTGCGCGAGGTGGAAGCGCAGCAGCGGGACCTCGTACGAAGCCTGGCCGTGGGAGCGGCTCGGTCGCAGGTCGCGGTCGGTGATCCGGGTCGGCACGGCGGCGAGGAGCGCGGCCTCCGGGGCGGGCAGCGTCGCCGCGAGGCCCGCCACCTGCTCGGCGAGCTGGTCCGCCTGGTGGGCGACGTCCATGAGCGCGGCGTGCACCGACTGGTGCGGGCACGGGACGTCGAGGTGGAGCGTGCTGCCCTCGGACTGCCAGCTCAGCAGCTCGGGCTGGGACACGAGGCCGACGATCTCCTGCGGCAGTACCGGATCGGAGACGGCCAGGTGCTCGGCCACCATCTCGGGGAACGTCCGCACGTCCACCGCGAGCGCGCCCGCGAGCCGCAGGAGCGCCGCCAGCGGACGCAGCCGCAGCGGCTGGTGGCCGCCGGGCAGCAGCACCTTGGCGGGTGCCCGCCCCGCGAGGTCGTCCGGCGGCTCGTCGAGGCCGATGCCCGCGGCCGCCGCCCGGAGCAGCCCCGACAGTTCCCTGACCCGGTCGGGCACGGCGCCCGCGCTCTGGAGCAGCCCGGCGGCCAGCTGGTCCGCGGCCGCCGGCGGCACGGCCTCGTCGTCCGTCTCGAACCGGTCCGCCACCCACCGGTGCACCAGCCACATCGTGACGGCCACCGCGTCCTCGGTGCGCTCGCGCGCCCGGCACTCCGCCGCCTTGCGGGCCACCCGCACGTGCTGTTCGGCGATCTGCTCGTAGTGCCTGCGGTACGCGTCGGCGCCGGGCCGGCGCTCGAGGGACTCCGGCGCGATCTCGGCGGCCTGGCTCAGCCGCTCCGCCCACGCGGCCTCCCGGAGGAAGGGCGCCGCGACGAGCGTGGCGACCTCCACCGCGGAGAGTGTGGCACCGGCGGGCAGCAGCGAGGGAAGGCGGTCGCACAACAGGCGCACGGGGAAGGTGTCGTCGGACCACGGGTCCTCGTGGGGCAGCCGCTCCTGCGCGCGGTGCAGGGTGAACGCGCACCGCTCCACGAAAGCGCTCAGAGAGTCCTTGAACCGGACGACGCAGCCCTGGCCGCGGTCGTCGACGAGCTGCCACAGCGCGGTGTCCCGCACGGCCCCCTGCCAGGCCTCGAGGAGCGGCCGGCCCTCGCAGACGTCCGTGCTCTTGGTGCGGGCCTCGAAGTTCATGCCGTAGTGGACGTAGGCGTTCTGCGTCTGCCCGTGCCGGTGGGCCACCGCCCTGGTCCGCGCGGCGGCGGCGTCGAAGACGTCCTCCACGGCGCGGGCGGGCGTCAGCGGGCTGAGGGCCTCGGCGAGGCCCCGGGTGAAGAAGCTGCCCTCGCCCGTGCTGCCCGCGCGCTCACCCGCCGAGCAGCCCATGAGCACGGCGAAGCCGCCTCCCGGTGGGCCGTTGTCGACGCTGTTGCCGAAGCGCACGTCGCCGGCGGCCAGCTCGGTGCGGCAGGCGTCGACGGCCCACACCACCGTGCCCGCGGTGCAGGCCTTCAGCCAGGGGCTGATGCTCGCGGGGAGCAGCGAGTCGATGTACGGCTCCTGCCAGTCGCCGTCGGCGGGCGGGAAGGCGTCGAAGGGCACCAGGTAGTCGATGCCGCCGGCGCGGATCCCGTGCCCGGTGAAGTAGAGCAGGAGGGTGCCGCCGTCGGGGACGTCGCGCGCCGCCTCGTGGATGCGGGTCCTGATCTCGTTCAGACCGGCGTTGTGCAGAGTCGTGACGTCGTACCCCGCGGCCCCGAGGGCGGAGTTCATCAGCCTGAGATCGGCGTCGACGGCCTCGTCGAGCGGTTCGAAGAGCTCGGTCGCCGCGGGCACGTGCCCGATACCGATCAGCAGCGCGCAGCGCTCCCGTGCCGTCATGGTTCCTCCCCCGGGCCCTCTCCCCGGGCCGGAGGAACATGATGCACCGCTCCGGGCGCCGACGGGGCGTGACCGGGAGACCGCGTGCCCGATTGACGAAGCATGCAGAGGAGTGCATACTCATGCATGTCAGTGAATGAATGCACTGAGCGAGCGAATGCACTGTGAGGAGAAACCCCGTGACCGAGCGCGTCGTACTCGCCTACTCGGGCGGCCTGGACACCTCCGTCGCCATCGGCTGGATCGCCGAGGAGACGGGCGCCGAGGTCATCGCCGTCGCCGTGGACGTCGGCCAGGGCGGCGAGGACCTGGACGTCATCCGCAAGCGCGCGCTCGCCTGCGGTGCCGTGGAGGCGGAGGTCGCCGACGCCAAGGACGAGTTCGCCGAGGGCTACTGCCTCCCGGCGATCAAGGCCAACGCCCTCTACATGGACCGGTACCCGCTGGTCTCGGCCCTGTCCCGGCCCACGATCGTCAAGCACCTGGTAGCCGCCGCGAACAAGCACGGCGCCGGCGTCGTGGCCCACGGCTGCACCGGCAAGGGCAACGACCAGGTGCGGTTCGAGGCCGGCATCCAGGCCCTCGGCCCCGACCTCAAGTGCATCGCCCCCGTCCGGGACTACGCGATGACCAGGGACAAGGCCATCGCCTTCTGCGAGGACAAGGGCCTGCCGATCGCGACCACCAAGAAGTCGCCGTACTCCATCGACCAGAACGTCTTCGGGCGCGCCGTCGAGACGGGCTTCCTGGAGGACATCTGGAACGCGCCCATCGAGGACGTGTACGAGTACACCTCCAACCCCGCGATCCCGCGCGAGGCCGACGAGGTCGTCATCACCTTCAAGGAGGGCGCGCCGGTCGCCATCGACGGCAGGCCGGTCACGGTCCTCCAGGCCATCCAGCAGCTCAACGAGCGCGCGGGCGCCCAGGGCGTCGGCCGGATCGACATGGTCGAGGACCGGCTGGTGGGCATCAAGTCCCGTGAGGTGTACGAGGCTCCCGGCGCCATCGCCCTGATCACCGCCCACCAGGAGCTGGAGAACGTCACGGTCGAGCGGGAGCTGGCCCGGTACAAGCGGCAGGTCGAGCAGCGCTGGGGCGAGCTGGTCTACGACGGCCTGTGGTTCTCCCCGCTCAAGAAGGCCCTCGACGGCTTCATCGACGAGGCGAGCCGGCACGTCAGCGGCGACATCCGGTTGACCCTGCACGGCGGCCGCGCCGTCGTCACCGGCCGCAGGTCCGACCAGTCCCTGTACGACTTCAACCTCGCGACCTACGACTCGAGCGACACCTTCGACCAGTCCAAGGCGCAGGGCTTCATCGACATCTTCGGCCTGTCCTCGAAGATCGCCGCGAAGCGGGACCTGGCCTGAGGCCCCCAGCGGTACGTTGAGGTCCGCCTCCCCGAAGCGCTCGGCGCGGGGGAGGCGGACGCACATCCCCCCTTCTCCAAGGAGTACGTGCAGTGAGCAGCAACACCGGCGACGTCCGCCTCTGGGGCGGCCGTTTCGCCGACGGCCCGGCTGAGGCGCTGGCGCGACTGTCCGCCTCGGTGCACTTCGACTGGCGGCTCGCGCCGTACGACATCGCGGGCTCCCGAGCCCACGCCCGCGTGCTCCACACGGCCGGACTGCTCACCGCCGACGAGCTGGAGCGCATGCTCGCCGGTCTCGACCGGCTCGAAGGAGACGTCGCCGACGGGTCCTTCGTCGGAACCGTCGCCGACGAGGACGTGCACACCGCCCTGGAGCGCGGCCTCTTGGAGCGGCTCGGCCCCGACCTCGGCGGCAAGCTGCGCGCGGGCCGGTCCCGCAACGACCAGGTCGCCACGCTCTTCAAGATGTACCTGCGCGACCACGCCCGGATCATCGGCGGCCTGCTCGCCGAGCTCCAGGAAGCGCTCGTCGGCCTCGCCGAGGCGCACCCCGACGTCGCCATGCCGGGCCGCACCCACCTCCAGCACGCCCAGCCGGTGCTCTTCGCCCACCATGTGCTCGCCCACGTCCAGTCCCTGTCGCGGGACGCGGAGCGGCTGCGGCAGTGGGACGCGCGGACCGCCGTCTCGCCGTACGGCTCCGGGGCGCTCGCGGGCTCCTCGCTCGGGCTCGACCCGCAGGCGGTGGCCGCGGACCTCGGCTTCGAGCACGGCTCCGCCGCCAACTCCATCGACGGCACGGCGTCCCGTGACTTCGCCGCCGAGTTCGCCTTCATCACCGCGATGATCGGTGTGAACCTCTCCCGGATCGCCGAGGAGGTCATCATCTGGAACACGAAGGAGTTCTCCTTCGTCACCCTGCACGACGCGTTCTCGACCGGCTCGTCGATCATGCCGCAGAAGAAGAACCCCGACATCGCGGAGCTCGCCCGCGGCAAGTCGGGCCGCCTCATCGGCAACCTGACCGGCCTGCTGGCGACGCTCAAGGCGCTGCCGCTCGCGTACAACCGCGACCTCCAGGAGGACAAGGAGCCGGTCTTCGACTCCTGCGACCAACTGGAGGTCCTGCTGCCCGCCTTCACCGGCATGATGGCCACGCTCACCGTGCACCGCGAGCGCATGGAGGAGCTGGCACCGGCCGGTTTCTCGCTCGCCACGGACATCGCCGAGTGGCTGGTCAAGCAGGGCGTGCCGTTCCGCGTCGCGCACGAGGTGGCGGGGGAGTGCGTCAAGGAGTGCGAGGCGCAGGGCATCGAACTCGACCAGCTCACGGACGAGCAGTTCGCAAAGATCAGCCCCCATCTGACCCCGGAGGTCCGCTCGGTCCTGAACGTCCACGGCGCACTGGCAGCCCGCGACGGCAGGGGCGGGACGGCACCCTCGGCGGTGGCGGTGCAGCTCGCGGAGATCAAGCGGGATGTGGCGGAGCAGCGCACGTGGGCGAAGCGCGGCAGCAGCTGATCAGCTCGCTCCGGTGAGATATCAGCCCGTCCGGCGTTTGAGGACGAGCGCGGAGCGCGTTTCTCCAGCCCGTCCGGCGTCTGAGGACGAGGCGCGGAGCGCCGGCAAAGGGCTGGGGCCCAGGGGGCGCAGCGCCCCTGGTTCGGGAAGGGGCGGGCCTGGGGCGCCCCGCGAGGCCCGGACCGGCCCGCCCGAGCCCGCCCCCCCACCCCCGATTACGTTGAGGGAGTGCACGCAGCCCGCGCGCACCCCCTCGACGTGGAGCCCGCGCATGCCCTTCGCCCGCCTGGACGCAGCAACCACCCCCACCGCCCACCTGGGCCTGGGCCTCGCCGCGGTGGCCAGGCCCGGCTACATCACCCTGGGCCGCGAGGAGGACCTACCCCCCTCCCGCAGCGTCGAGGCCCTCCGAGACCGCACCCTGGAACTCCTGGACGCCGCGTACGCGCTCGGCGTGCGCTACCTCGACGTGGCCCGCTCCTACGGCCGCTCGGAGGAGTTCCTCGCCGACTGGCTACGGGCGCGGCCCGCCGTCCGCGACGTCGTCGTGGGCAGCAAGTGGGGCTACACGTACACGGCCGACTGGCGCACCGACGCCGACGCGCACGAGGTCAAGGACCACAGCGTCGCCGCGTACGACCGCCAGCGCGCGGAGAGCGCGGAGCTGCTCGGCGACCGGCTCGACCTCTACCAGATCCACTCGGTCACTCCTCAGAGCCCGGCCCTCACCGACAAGGAACTGCACGCCCGCCTCGCGGATCTCGCGGACAGCGGTGTCACCGTCGGGCTCTCCGTGAGCGGCCCCGAGCAGGCCGCGGCGATCCGCGCCGCCCTCGACGTCACCGTCGGCGGCGAGTGCCTCTTCCGTACCGTCCAGGCCACCTACAACGCCCTGGAGACCTCGGCGGGGCCCGCCCTCGCGGAGGCGCACGACGCCGGACTCACCGTCCTGGTCAAGGAGGGCATGGCCAACGGCCGCCTCGCGGGCCCGCGGGCGCCCGCCGCGCTGCGCGCCGCCGCCGAGGCCACCGGGCACGGCTGCGACGCGGTCGCGCTCGCCCTCGTCCTGCGGGAGCCGTGGGCGGGCGTCGTCCTCTCCGGGGCCGCCACCTCCGTACAGCTGGTGTCGAACCTGCACGCCACGGCGGTCGACCTGGACGAGGAGCACCTGGACCGGCTGTCGGCCCTCGCGGAGGAGCCCGCGGCGTACTGGGCCACGCGGTCGGGCCTGCCCTGGCACTGATCGACACGCACACCACGTCATCCGGCCGCGCGGCACCCGCGAGACTCCCTCGACTCAGTCGCGTGAGACAAAGTTGTCTCAAATGGCCTATGCTTGTCTCATGCCAGTCGATCGTGACCACGTGCTGCGCAGTGCCGCCGCGCAGCTCACCCGCAAGGGCTCCTCGACCATGGACGAGGTGGCCAGGGCCGCCGGCCTCAGCCGCGCCACGCTGCACCGTCACTTCGCGGGGCGCGACGCGCTCATCCGCGCGCTCGAGGAGCTGGGCATCCAGGAGTGCGAGGCGGCCATGGACGCCGCCCGGCTCGACGAGGACAGCGCCGAGGCCGCGCTGCGGCGCCTGATCAAGGAATTCGAGCCCGCCGCGGGCCTGCTCGCGTTCCTCGTCACGGAGAACCAGCTCTTCGAGGGCGACGCCCAGCACGAGGGCTGGTCCCGGCTCGACGTCCGGATCGCGGCCCTGTTCCGGCGCGGACAGCAGAGCGGAGAGTTCCGCATCGACCTGAGCGCCGCATGGCTCACGGAGGCGCTGTACGGGCTCGTCGGCTCCGGCGCCTGGGCCGTGCTCGACGGCCGCGTGGCGGCCAAGGACATCTCATACATGATCGCCGAGCTGCTGATCGGCGGCGCACGACGGAGAGTGGAACCATGAAAGGCACCGAACAGCGCGTACGGCCCGCGGAGGTGGCGCCGCACCCCGGCCGCTGGCTCGCCCTGGCCGTACTCGTGCTGGCCGTGCTGCTCGTCGCGGTGGACGCGACCGTCCTCGGTCTCGCGACCCCGTACATCAGTGAGGACCTGAAGCCGTCCGGCACCCAGCTCCTGTGGATCGGCGACGTCTACTCGTTCGTGATCGCGGGCCTGCTCGTCTCCATGGGCAGCCTCGGCGACCGCATCGGCCGCAAGAAGCTGCTGCTCACCGGCGCCGTCGCGTTCGGCGCGGTGTCCGTGCTCAACTCCTACGCCACCACGCCCGAGCTGATGATCCTCGCGCGTGCGCTGCTCGGTGTGGCGGGTGCGACCCTGATGCCGTCCACCCTCGCGCTGATCCGGAACATCTTCCACGACCCGCGCGAGCGCAGCATCGCCGTCGGCGTGTGGGGCGCGATGGCGTCGGCGGGCGCGGCGGTCGGCCCGGTCGTCGGCGGCTTCCTGCTCGAACACTTCTGGTGGGGCTCGGTCTTCCTGATCAACCTGCCCGTGATGGCGGTCCTCGTGCTCGTCGGCATCAAGCTGCTGCCCGAGTCGAAGAACCCGGCGCCCGGTCCCTGGGACCTGATCAGCGTGGTGCTCTCGCTCATCGGCATGATCGCCGTCGTGTACGCGATCAAGGAGGCGGCGGCGCACGGCCCGCGCTGGGACGTCCTCGTCTCCGGCGTCATCGGCGCGGCCGCCCTGACCTGGTTCGTACGCCGGCAGCTCACGCTGCCCGCGCCGCTCCTCGACATGCGGCTCTTCCGCAACCGCGGGTTCTCGGCGGCGGTCCTCGCCGACCTGCTGACCATCCTCGGCCTGTCCGGGCTCGTCTTCTTCCTCTCCCAGTTCCTGCAACTGGTGCAGGGCAGGCAGCCGTTCGAGGCCGGTCTCGCCGAACTGCCCGCGGCCGTGGGCGCCGTCACGGCGGGCCTGATCGCGGGTACGGTGGCGCGCAGGTACTCGGTGCGCGCGGTGGTCGCGGGCGGTCTCGCCGCGGTGGGTGTCGCGCTCGCCTCCCTGACCGTGCTGAGCCAGCAGACGGGGTATCCGCTGCTCGGCGCCGCACTCCTGGTCGTCGGCGTCGGGGCGGGCTTCTCCTTCACGGTGACCGCCGACGTGATCCTGTCCAGCGTGCCCAAGGAGCAGGCGGGCGCGGCGTCCGCGGTCTCGGAGACGGCGTACGAACTCGGCGCGGCGCTCGGCATCGCCCTGCTCGGCTCCATCGTGACCGGTGTGTACCGCGACTTCACGGCCCCCGCGGGCACCCCGGCCGACGCGGCGTCGGCGGCCCACGACTCCCTGGGCGGCGCCGTCGAGGCGGGCGCGGACCTCCCGGCCCACACGGCCGAGCCCCTGCTGGCCGCGGCCCAGGACGCCTTCGTGGACGGCCTCCGCCTGGCCGCGGGCGTGGGCGCAGCGGTCCTGCTGGCCACGGCGGCAGCGGCCTGGTTCCTCCTGAAGCACCAAAAACTGGAGGACAGCCCAGAACACTGACCCCACCCCCGTGGGCACCCGCCCGCTCCCACTGTGGGCAGGCGTTCCGCACGGCGAGTGGGTTCTCCCCTGCTCGAGCGAAGCCGAGAGCTTGGGGAAGGGTGGGCACAGCCCCCGGCGCCGGGTGCCGATACACAGAACGCCCGCCCCGGCGCCGGGAAGAACCCCCAGCACCGGCGCGGGCACACCGTAAAAACCCGGGCGGAGCCTACGCGGCCTTGGCCTTGGTGGCGTACATGTCCACATACTCCTGCCCGGAGAGCAGCATGACCTCGGTCATCACCGAGTCGGTCACCGCCCGCAGCACATAGCGGTCACGGCCCATCCCGTCGTACCGGGAGAACTCCATGGCCTCACCGAACCGCACGGTCACCTTGCCGGGCCGCGGCAGCCCCTTGCCCCCCGGCTGCAACTTGTCCGTGCCGATCATCGCGAACGGCACCACCGGCGCACCGGTCATCAGGGTCAGCCGGGCGATCCCCGTACGCCCGCGGTACAGCCGCCCGTCGGGGGAGCGGGTCCCCTCCGGATAGATGCCGAAGACCTTGCCGTCGTCGAGGATGCGGCGCCCGGTCATCAGGGCGGCCACCCCGCCGCGACCCCCGTCGCGGTCCACGGGAATCATGCCGACGCCGGTGAAGAACCAGGCCATGAGGCGGCCCTTGAGGCCCTTGCCGGTGACGTACTCGTCCTTGCCGATGAAGTAGACGGGCCGGTCGCACACGAGCGGCATGATCATCGAGTCGATGAACGTCAGATGGTTTCCGGCCAGGATGACGGGTCCCTCACCGGGGATGTTCTCGGCGCCTTCCACCCGCGGGCGGAACATCAGGCGCAAGATCGGCCCAAGCACTGCCTTAATGAGCGCTAGACGGGACAACAGGTCCTCCGGTGTCAACGGGTCGGCGGCGAGTCTGTGCAGGTGAGGACCATACTCGCGGGCCCCGTCGATTGCACATCGGGTTCATCCGACCGATACGCGCAGTTGACCTGTTCCTGGCTGCTGTTGTCCCCGCGAGGACCCCACCGTGACGACGTTATCGCCGTGCGAACTGCGTGGCTTGTCCGAGTGGTGCTTCTCACTCCGGGTTCCGCTTACGGCCGGAAGTCCGCCGGCGCCCCCGAGCCGGGGCGTACGCGCCGTCCGCACTGCCGGGCCGTCCGCGAACCCGCACCGGCACGAGTGCCCCGCGCCGTCAGGCGTACACCTGCCCCCCGGCCCCGACTGTGAGCGCGCTCGACACGCGGCGTCAGCCAGGCGTTCGGTCCCCGGCCTCCCTTTCGTCACATGATCACACCTACGATCGTGCCGCTTTGTCAGGTGCAAGGCGGCACGCGGCAGTACACAGGGAGGAGCGCGCAATGGCGACGCAGGAATCGGGGCGACGGGAGACGGGCACGAGCCCGGGGCGGCGCGCGGTGCTCGGGGCCGCGGTGCTCGGGGCGGGCGCGGCGGCCGTGGGGGCGCCGGGGGTGGCGAGAGCCGGTGAGCGGCACGGCCACGGGCACGGCGGCGGGTACCGTGACCTGCCCGTGCCGACCGTCGTGGCGCACCGCGGCGCGAGCGGCTACCGGCCCGAGCACACGCTCGGCTCGTACCAACTCGCCCTGGACATGGGCGCGCACGTCATCGAGCAGGACGTGGTGCCCACCAAGGACGGCCACCTCGTATGCCGTCACGAGAACGACATCACGGGTACGACGGACGTGGCCGCGCACCCGGAGTTCGCGGGGCGCAGGACGACCAAGTCCGTCGACGGCGTCAAGCTCACCGGCTGGTTCACCGAGGACTTCACGCTCGCCGAGCTGAAGACGCTGCGGGCCAAGGAGCGCATCCCCGGCACCCGGCAGCACAACACCCTCTACGACGGGCGCTGGCAGGTGCCCACGCTCGAAGAGGTGTTCCGCTGGGCGGAGAAGGAGGGGCGCCGCCGCGGCAGGCGCGTGTGGCTGCACATCGAGACCAAGCACCCCACCTACTTCCGGGGGCTCGGCCTCGGCCTGGAGGAGCGGCTCGCGAAACTGCTCCGCCGCTACGACCGGCACCACCGCCACTCCCCGAACTTCCTCCAGTCCTTCGAGCCGAGCAGCATCCAGCGCCTGCACAAGCTCGTCGGCGCGCCCGGCGTCGTCCTGCTGTCCTCGGCCTCCTCGCGCCCGTGGGACTTCGTGCAGGCGGGCGACCCGCGCACCGTCGCCGACCTCGTCAAGCCCGAGGGCCTGCGCTGGCTGGCCTCGTACGCCAAGGGCATCGGCCCCACCCTCGACCTGATCATCCCCAAGGGCCCCGACGGCAGGCTCCAGGAGCCGACCACCCTCGTCCGCGACGCCCACGCCAAGGGCCTGCTCCTGCACCCCTACACGATGCGCAACGAGAACACCTTCCTGCCCGCCGACTTCAAGAAGGGCACGGACCCGAACGCGTACGGCGACGTGTTCGGCGCGCTCAAGGCGTACTTCGCCACCGGCATCGACGGGATCTTCTCCGACAACCCGGACACGGCCCTGCTCGCCGCCGCGGACTTCTCCGACGACTGACCCGCCGCCCGCTCCGGCACCCTCCCGTCAACGAGGGTGCGCGGGGCCCCGGTTGGGGTGAGGCGCGGTCGGGAAGGAAACCCGTACCGGAACGACCGCGTCCACGTCGGCATGACCCCTTCGCTCACCTCCGATCTGGTCACCGCCCTGCGTCCGCTGCTCGCGGCGGAGGTCTCGGCCGAGGCACACGGCAGCGGCACCGACCCCGGCGACATCGAGCAGGCGGTCTGGCTGCGCCTGCTCGAGCACCTCGACACCGGCGAGCCGCCCGCCGACCCCCCGGCCTGGCTCCGCGCCGCCGTCCGCGACGAGGCGCGCCGCACCCGTTCCACCGCCCGCAGGGAACGGGCCTACGTCACCGAGCCCGTCGACCCGCGCGGCGGTCCCGAACAGCGGGCGCTGCGGGCCGACCGGCACCGCTCGCTGTACGCCGCGGTGCGCAGACTGCCCGGCCGCTGTCCGCGTCTCATGTTTGCGCTTCTGTCGCCCAAGGACCCCACCTACCGCGAAATCGCAGGGGAGTTGGGAATGTCACAAGGATCCTTGGGACCGGAACGTTCCCGTTGCCTGGGATGCCTGCGCAGAATGCTCGCGCAAGAGGTTGCGACTCCTGACCCATGGGGAAAGGAGTGAGGGACAACCGGCGGAGCAGGTGAGCGGGAGGCATGCACACATGGGCATGAGCGTGACCATCTCGGAGGCGGCGGCCGACGGCAGGACCGCCGAGCAGATCCTCAAATTGCAGTACCTCTGCTACCAGAGCGAGGCCGAGCTGTACGGCGACTACTCCATCGAGCCGCTGACGCAGAGCCTGGACTCCATCAGGGCCGAGCTCGAAGCGGGCAGCGTCCTGGTGGCGCACCTGGGCGAGGAGGTGGTGGCGTCCGTGCGCGGCACGGTCGACGCGGCGGGCACCGCCCGCATCGGCAAGCTCATCGTGCACCCGCGGATGCAGCGGCACGGCCTCGGCGGCCGGCTGTTGCACGCCATCGAGCTGCGCCTCGGCGAGGGCGGCTCCGCCAAGCGCTTCGAGCTGTTCTCGGGCCACCGCAGCGAGAGCAATCTCCAGCTCTACCGCAAGCACGGCTACGCGCCGGTGAGCACCCGGCGCGTGGACGACCGGCTCACGGTGGTCACCCTCGCCAAGGAAGCCGCAGCGGGCGCGTACGCGACGAGCGCCTAGGCGCCCGCCCGTGGCTGGCTGCGCGGCCTGCGCAGCCAGAACACGGCGGTCACCGGCAGCAGCACGGGGATGAACAGATAGCCCATCCCGAAGTCCGACCAGACCGTGGCGTCGGGGAACGCGGAGGGCTCCGCGAGGGTCCAGGCCCCGACGGCGAGCACTCCGACCAGCTCGGCCGCACAGCACACGAGCGCCGCCCTGCGCGCCCGCTCCCCGCCGCGCACCAGTGAGTACGTGATGAAGCCGTAGACCACACCGGCGACCGCGGACAGCGTGTACGCGAGCGGGGCCTTGTGGAAGTCCGTCGAGATCTGCACCGCCGAGCGCGACACGGCGCCGACGACCATCACTCCGTACAGCCACACGAGGAGGATGCCGGGACCGCTGATCAGCTTCTGCCGGGTGCGGGGTCCGTCGTCCGTCACCGTCACCTCAGCCTCCCCAGATGTCGTAGAGCCGTACTTCCAGTACGGCCAGGACCACGCCGCCCGCGGCGACGGTCAGCGAGCCCCAGCGGGTGCGCTCGGCGAGCGACATGAATCCGGCCGCGGGCACGCACGCGAACGAGCCGATCAGATACGCCACGAAGATCGTCGTGCCCTGCGCGGGGTCCTCGCCCCGCGCCAGCTGGACGACGCCGACGACCAGCTGGACCAGGGCGAGCAGGGTGACCACCCCCATGCCGATGAAGTGCCAGTCCTTCGTCGGCTGGTCGCGGTACGCGGCGAATCCGCACCAGGCCGCGAGCGCGAGGGCGGCCACGGAGGTCGCGACGGTCAGGGCAACGAGCATGCCGAGACCCTATTACGGGCCAAAAGGCCCGGCGTGCCCGGCCCCGACCCTGGTGTACCCGACCCCGGGCCCCGGTGTGCCCGCCCCCGGCCCCCGGTGTGCCCGCCCCCGGCCCCCGGTGTGCCCGGCCCCGGGCTCCGCTGCACCAGGCCCCGGAGGCGCCGCGCCCGCGGGTCGCACGGTCCGTCGCGCGGCCGGGACGCCCACCGTGGTGTTGACCACAGCGCGTACCGTTTCCGAGCCGTCGGCCGATGTCGTGGTCCAAGGTCTTCCCGCCGTATCCGCGCAGGCCACGGCGGGTGTCACGGAAATGGCCACCGGTGCGCGGAATCCGCGCGGCAGCGAGTGCGCCGTCTCTTCTGACGGTCAGAGTTTGTCCGCTATTCGGACAGCGGTAGTGGGACGCGACCGCGCGCGTGTTTTACTGGTCCGCATGACCACGACGAGCAGCCGCACCCTTGCGACCGAGGCGATCACGACGCCCGGTGCTCGTTGTATGTGTCGAATGTGCGCCTTCTGAGGGCCCCCGCACCACCGAGAGCCTCGCGCCCCGAAGCGAAGCCGCTGTGCCCCGCCCCTACGCCACGTACGCCACAGGCGTGACGCACGCACCGTAGGAAGCGAGCCTGCCCCGCGCACACGTCCTCCGGTTCCTCCCGACATCGCGAGAACCGTGCCGCGTTCCGAACGAATGCCCCGTGCCCCGGCGACACCCCGCCGTGCACTCGACAGTGACGGAAACCCCAGTGATCACCACTTCCGGCCTCACCAAGGTCTACCGCTCACGCGGTCGTGAAGTAACCGCCATCGACGGAGTCGATCTCCATGTGCGCGAGGGCGAGGTGTACGGCGTCATCGGCCAGTCCGGTGCCGGCAAGTCCTCGCTGATCCGCTGCGTGAACCTCCTCGAGCGCCCCACCTCCGGCACCGTGACCGTGGCGGGCCAGGACCTCACCGCACTCGCGGGCCGCGGCCCGCGCGCCGGCAAGGAACTGCGCGCCGCCCGCAACCGCATCGGCATGGTCTTCCAGCACTTCAACCTGCTGTCCTCGCGCACCGTCCAGGCCAACGTCGAGCTGCCGCTCGAGATCCTCGGCCTGTCCGGCAGGGAACGCTCCCGCAAGGCTCTGGAACTGCTCGACCTCGTCGGCCTCGCCGACAAGGCCAAGTCCTACCCGGCGCAGCTCTCCGGCGGCCAGAAGCAGCGTGTCGGCATCGCCCGCGCCCTGGCGGGCGAGCCGAAGGTGCTGCTCTCGGACGAGGCGACCAGCGCCCTCGACCCCGAGACCACCCGCTCCATCCTGTCGCTCCTGCGCGACCTCAACCGCGAGCTCGGCCTCACCGTGCTGCTGATCACGCACGAGATGGAGGTCGTCAAGTCGGTCTGCGACTCGGCCGCGCTGATGGAGCGGGGCCGGATCGTGGAGTCCGGCACCGTCACCGAGCTGCTCGCCACCCCCGGCTCGCAGCTCGCCGCCGCGCTCTTCCCGGTCAGCGGCGACGCCACCGGCACCGACCGCACCGTGGTCGACGTGACCTTCCACGGCGACGCCGCGACCCAGCCGGTCATCTCCCAGCTGTCGCGCACGTACAACATCGACATCTCGATCCTCGGCGCCGCGATGGACACCGTCGCGGGCAGGCAGGTCGGGCGGATGCGCATCGAGCTGCCCGGACGCTTCGAGGAGAACGTCGTCCCGATCGGCTTCCTGCGCGAACAGGGACTCCAGATCGACGTCGTCGGGGCCGCCGCGGCCGCCGCGGCCGCCGGAGTCCCGGCCCAAGAAGGCCGCAGCGCCGCAGGGACCGCCGCCACGCTGGTGAAGGAAGGTGCCAAGTGACCTGGTCGGAGATGCGGCCCCTGCTGGAGCAGGCCTGCTGGGACACGCTCTACATGGTCGGCTGGTCGGCGCTCATCGCCGTCGCCGTCGGCCTGCCGCTCGGCCTGCTCCTGGTCCTCACCGACCGCGGGGGCCTGCTTCAGAACACGCTCGTGAACAAGGTGATCGGGCAGGTCGTCAACATCGGCCGCTCGATGCCCTTCATCATCCTCATGGTCGCCCTGATGGGCTTCACCCGCTCCATCGTCGGCACCACCATCGGCCGCGAGGCCGCGATCGTGCCCCTCGCGATCAGCGCCATCCCGTTCTTCGCGCGCCTGGTCGAGACGGCCGTGCGCGAGGTCGACCACGGCCTGGTCGAGGCCGTGCAGTCGATGGGCGGCAACACCTGGACCATCGTCCGCAAGGTCCTCGTGCCCGAGTCCCTGCCGTCGCTGATCTCCAGCACCACCACCACGATCGTGGCCCTCATCGGCTACTCGGCGATCACCGGCACCGTCGGTGCGGGCGGCCTCGGCGACCTCGCGGTCCGCTACGGCTACCAGCGCTTCGAGACCGAGCTGATGTGGATCACCGTCGGCATCCTCGCCGTGGTCATCTCGATCATCCAGTTCGCCGGCGACTACGCCGCGCGGAGGCTGCACCGGCGCGGCGGCCACTCCGGTGCCGCGCCCCGGCTCAAGCTGCTCCGTGCCAAGCCCGCCACCGACACCACCGCCCCGGTGAAGACCGCTTCCTGAGTTCCCGGGCGTCCCGAGCCCTCGGGCGTCCCGAGTCCCCCGGCACCACCCCGCACCACCACCGCGGGGGTGTACCACCCATGGAGAAAGGCACTTTTCGTGCGTAACACCATCAAGATCACCGCCGTTGTCCTGGCCACCGGAGCCCTCACCCTCGGACTGACCGCCTGCGGCGCCGACAAGGGATCCGACAAGGACGGCCCGCTCGTCGTCGCCGCGACCCCGACGCCCCAGGGCCAGATCCTCGACTACGTCAAGAAGAACCTGGCCGAGAAGGCGGGCCTCGACCTGGAGGTGAAGGAGTTCACCGACTACGTCACGCCCAACACCGCGACGCAGCAGGGTGAGGTCTTCGCGAACTACTTCCAGCACAAGCCCTACCTGGACGACTTCAACAAGAAGAACAAGACGGACATCGTTCCCGTCCCGGGCGCCACGGTGCACCTGGAGCCGCTCGGCGTCTACTCGAAGAAGATCAAGAAGCTCGACGAGCTGAAGAAGGGCGCCACGGTCGCCGTCCCGAACGACACGACCAACGAGGCCCGCGCCCTGAAGCTGCTCGCCGACCACGGCCTCCTGAAGCTCAAGGAGGGCGCCGGCTTCGCGGCCACTCCGAAGGACATCGTCGACAACCCGCGCGGCCTGAAGTTCAAGGAGCTGGAGGCCGCCGCCCTGCCGCGCACCATCAAGGACGTCGACGCCGCGGTGATCAACGGCAACTACGCGCTGGAGGCCGACCTCAACCCGGCCAAGCAGGCACTCGCCGCCGAGAAGGCCGAGGGCAACCCGTACGGCAACTTCCTCGCCGTGAAGAAGGGCGACGAGAACGACCCGCGCGTCAAGAAGCTGGCCAAGCTCCTCACCTCGCCCGAGGTCAAGAAGTTCATCGAAGACAAGTACGACGGTGCCGTCGTCGCGGCGTTCTGACATGCGCAGAGCCCGCATCACCGCGGCGGCCGGGGCCCTGGCCCTGTCGCTCGGCCTGACCGCCTGCGGCTCGGGCTCCGGCTCCGACGGCGACACCCTCGTCGTCGGAGCCACCCCGACACCGGCCGGTGAGGTCCTCGCGTACATCCAGCAGAACCTGGCGAAGAAGAAGGGCCTCGACCTCCAGGTGCGGGAGTTCACGGACTACGTGACACCCAACACCGCGCTCCAGGAGGGCTCCCTCGACGCCAACCTCTACCAGCACGCCCCGTACCTGGACGACTTCAACAAGTCCAAGAAGACGGACCTGGTGGCGGTCACCGAGGTGTACCTGCCCCCGATGGGTGTGTACGCGGACGACGGCAAGAAGCTGAAGGACGTGAGGGAGCTGCGCTCCGGCGCGACCGTCGCCGTACCGAACGACACCACCAACGAGGGCAGGGCCCTCGAACTGCTCGCCTCCAAGGGGGTGATCGAGCTGAAGAAGGGCACGGGCGCGAACGCCACTCCCGAGGACATCGCGGCCAACCCCAAGAAGCTCACCATCAAGCCCCTGGAGCCCGCGCAGCTGCCGCGCTCACTCCCGGACGTCGACGCGGCCGTCATCAACAACAACTACGCGCTCGACGCGGGCCTCAGCCCGAAGAAGGATGCAATTCTCCTCGAGTCCGTGCAGGACAACCCGTACAACAACGTCCTCGCCGTGAAGAAGGGCGACGAGGACGACCCGAGGGTCGGGAAGCTGGCCGAGCTGCTGCGATCGCCCGAGGTCAGGAAGTTCATCGAGGACGAGTACAAGGGGTCGGTCCTGCCGGTCACGGCGGGCTGACGCACCCTGGTGCACCGTCCCCGCCCACGGGGTCCGCTCCGCGCGCCGGAGCGGACCCCGTGGTGCGTCCACGCGCCACCATGCTGCATGCTATGCACTTCAGCAGGCCTGGAGGTCCTTGAGGCCCTCGACGACGCACGGAACGACAGGCCCATGAAGGTTACGGAGCGGCGCATGACCACAGCCTCGGGGTTCCCCGACATCTCCCTCAGTACGGAGCGGTTGGTGCTGCGCCCGCTCGAGGACGCCGACACCGCCGCGTACGCGGAGATGATGAACGACGAGCTCGTCACCGCCTGGACCGCCGCGCCCCAGCCGTACACCGAGGCCGACGCCCGCGACTGGATCACCCGCCTCGCTCCCGCCGAACGCACCGAGGGCCGCGGCATCGTCCTCGCCGTGACCGAGTTCCTCACCCAGCGCCTCGTGGGCACCGTGCGCGTCGCCCACACCGACTGGCGGGTGCGCTCCGGCGAGCTGAGCTATGTGACCGCCCCCTGGGCCCGCGGCGAGGGCTACGCCTCCGAAGCCGCCCTCGCCACCGCCCAGTGGCTCTTCCACGACCAGAAGTTCGAGCGCGTCGAGCTGCGTACGGCCGCCGACAACACCGCGGCCCAGCAGGTGGCGCAGAAGATCGGCTGCATCAGCGAGGGCGTCCTGCGCGGCGCCTGGATAGCACGTGTCAGGAACGGCGGCGACCCGCTCGGCGGCTGGCTCGACCTGCGCACCGACCTCATCGTCTGGAGCCTGCTCCCCGAGGACCTGGAAGGCGTGACCGACCAGTCGGCGCAGAGTGGGTACACGGCGTTCTCCGACTGGAACTGACAGCGCGGGGGAACATGCCCGTCCGGCGTTCGAGGACGGGGCTCGAAGGGCCGACGTGTTCGAGGACGGGGCTCGAAGAGCCGGCAAAGGGGGAGAGGGGCGAAGCCCCGTAATCGGCAGCAGGTACGCTCCGTCTGGCCGCACGCGGCCGCCCGCACCGTACGACCCAACTCCAGGAGACAGACGACCATGGCCGACCGGGTCACGGTGATCGGCTGGGACGGCTCGCCGCTCACGTCCGCGGCGCGCGCGGCCCTCGGCGCCGCGACGCTGGTGGCGGGCGCCGCCCACCACCTCGCCCTGCCCGAGGTCCCCCCGACCGCCGAGCGCGTCCGGCTCGGCAGCGTCGGCCTCGCCGCCCGCCGTATCGCCGCCCACCGGGGCACCGCGGTGGTCCTCGCGGACGGCGACCCCGGCTTCTTCGGCGTCGTACGTACCCTGCGCGCCCCCGAGTTCGGCCTCGAGGTCGAAGTGGTGCCCGCCGTCTCCGCCGTCGCCCAGGCCTTCGCCCGCGCCGGCATCCCCTGGGACGACACCCAGGTCGTGGTCGCCCACCGCCGCACCCTGCGCCGGGCCGTGAACGTGTGCCGCGCGTACAGCAAGGTCGCCGTGCTCACCTCGCCCGGCGCCGGGCCCGCCGAACTCGGCCTGCTCCTCGAAGGCGTCCACCGCACCTTCGTGATCTGCGAGGAACTCGGCACCGAGCGCGAGCAGGTCAGCGTCGTCACCTCCGACAAGGCCGCCGACCACACCTGGCGCGACCCGAACGTCGTCATCGTCATCGGAGGCACCGGCGGCCCGGGGGGTCCCGGCGGCCCCGGCGGCTCCGGGAACGGCGGCGGCCCCGGCGGCACCGGCCCGCACGACGGCTGGATCGCGGGCCGCGAGCCCGCCGTGGAGCCCCGCGGCTGGGCGCTGCCCGCGGCGAGCTACGGCGGTGAACAGGAACTCGGCGAGGGCGAGACCGACCGCATCCGTTCCGCCCAACTGGCGCGGCTCGGCCCGCGCGTGGGCGACCTCGTCTGGGACATCGGCTGCGGCACCGGCGCCTTCACCGCGGAGGCCGCCCGCTTCGGCGCCGCCGTCATCGCCGTCGACCGCGACCCCGACGCCTGCGCCCGCACGACCGCCGCGGTGCGCCGCTTCGGCGTGCACGCCCAGATTGTGCACGGCGCCGCGCCCCACGTCCTGGAGAACCTGCCGGAGCCGGACGTCGTCCGCGTCGGCGGCGGGGGAGTGGCCGTGGTCTCCGCCGTCGCCGACCGCCGCCCCGAGCGCATCGTCACGCACGCCGCCACCCGCGACGACGCCGAACTCCTCGGTCGGCACCTGTCCGAACACGGGTACGCCGTCGAGTGCGCCCTCTTGCAGTCCGTCGAGCTCGACACCCGCGCCTGGACGGAGCGGAAGCGGACCGTCGTCTTCCTGGTCGCGGCACTGCTTCTCGATCGCACGCCCTGACCCTCGCGAGCCCCCCGCCGCGCCGTGCGCGGTAGGCTGGCCGATCGTTGTGCCGTATGTGGGCGCCCGGCGATTCATTGGTCTGTGTCAGTCAAAGTCCGGAAAGGTCGCCCGCTTTGGGGAGTGCGTGTGGTACGGCGGACCGCGAGGCGCGCGACGTGGCGCAGTCCACAGCGGACCGTGGCCGATCAAGCTGCCACGGCGGCGGTGCTACCGCGACAATGCCTGTGGTCCGTACGCGGTGCGTGCCGCGCGGCACGTGCGCTCGTTGTTCATGACGGGCGGTCAAAGAAGGACTAACCGATGGGCGAGGGGTACGCATGACCGACACCGGCCAGGTCCCGGGCGAGGGACTGCCGGAGAGCGCAGGCAGGGTGGAGCAGCCGGGCGTCCCCGCGCCGGCCGCGTACACCTTCCTCGACCCCTCCGACCACCCCGCCGAGGACGACGACCTGCTGCTGATGCCGGGTGCCCAGGGCGCGTGGAGCGAGGCGCAGACCGCGCAGCCGGGCGCCGGCCAGCCGACGGCGGCGGGGCCGCGGGTGCGGCGGGCTGAGCGGGCGCAGCAGGTTCATCGGGCGCAGCAGGTGCAGGTGCAGCAGGTGCAGCAGACCCAGCGGGCCCAGCAGACGCAGCAGGCGCAGGGGCAGCGGGGACCGGCTCAGGGTGCGTCCGCCCAGGCCGTCGCCGCGGCGGCCGACGCCGGGCGGCAGCCGGGCGCCGCCCACCCGAACGCCGGTGCGGCAGCCGTCGGCCGGGCCCTCGCCGCCGACGCCAAGGCCGCGGGGCAGCCGGGGTCCGGCCAGGTCGGGGACGGTGCCGAGCAGTCGGTGGATGGTTCCGAGCAACTGGTGGGTGGGGCTGGGCAGCCGCCGGTGAGCGGTGCTGGGCAGTCGGTGAGCGGTCCCGGGCAGCCGGTGAGCGGTGCTGGGCAGCCGGTGAGCGGTGCTGGGCAGTCGGTGAGCGGTGCTGGGCAGCCGGTGAGCGGTGCTGGGCAGTCGGTGAGCGGTCCCGGGCAGTCGGTGAGCGGTGCTGGGCAGTCGGTGAGCGGTGCTGGGCAGCCGGTGAGCGGTCCCGGGCAGTCGGTGAGCGGTGCTGGGCAGTCGGTGAGTAGTGCTGGGCAGTCGGTTGATGGTGCTGAGCAGCGGGTGAATAGTCCCGAGCAGCCGGTGGATGGTTCCGAGCAGTCGGTGAGTGGTGGGCAGCACGTGAGCGGTCCCGAGCAGGTCGTGAGCGGTTCCGGGCAGCCCGTGGGTGGCGTCCAGCAGCAGATGGTCGGCGCTGAGCAGTCCGTGGGCGGTGCTGAGCCGTCCGTGGGTGGTGTTGGGCAGTCCGTGGGCGGTGCCGAGCCGTCCGTGGTTGGGGCTGAGCAGTCCGTGGCCGGTGCCGAGCAGTCCGTGGTCGGTGCTGAGCGGCCGGCGGGTGGGCCCGAGCAGCAGGTGGCCGGGCCCGAGCGTTCGGCGGTCGGCTCTGAGGGCTCGGCGGTTGCCCCCGGGCAGTCGGGGGTTGCCTCCGGGCAGTCGGGGGTTGCCCCCGGGCAGTCGGCGGTCGCCCCCGGGCAGTCGGCGGTTGCACCCGGCCAGTCGGCGGTTGCCCCCGGGCAGTCGGGGGTCGCCCCCGGGCAGTCGGCGGTCGGTCAGGCCCGGCTCGCGCACCAGCCGGGACCGCACGAGACCTCCGGCCGGGACAGCGGCTCCGTCGACCTGACCGGCGTGACCCTGCCCGGCGGCCACGGCACCATGCCCGCGTCGCACGACAGCGGTGCCACGCACCAGAGCCCCGTCCGGCGCCCGCTGCACCGCGGCCCGGCCGCGCCCGCCGTGCCCGACGGCGCCGCCAGCCCCGTCCGCTCCCTGGCCGACCGTGGCCCCGCGAACGGCACGCCGCACCGCAGGCCCGTACGGCAGGCGGGTCCGCCGACGAGCGGCCCGGAGTACCTGGACGTCCCGCGCGACGACGCGGCCACCCCGCCCGCTCCCCAGCTCGGCGAGATCCCCCCGCAGGGGGCCGTGCCGTGGTCGCCGCAACCGCAGGAAACGCAGCGCGTACCAGCAGAAACGGTCGTCCCGGTGGGCGCGGGTGACTCTCCCGCCACACAGGCCACACCCGTGTCGGTGAGCGACGCACCGGTCCCGGACGCGTCCGGTGCTGCGGCTGCGGGCGGTGGCTCAGCCCCGTACGGAGGCTCCGCTCCGGCGGGTGGCCCGGCTCCGGCGGGTGGCCCGGCTCCGGCGGACGGCTCCGCTCCCGTCGACGGCGGCACGGTCGTGGCCGAGGATTCGCTTCCGGCGGACGGCGCCACTCCGGGCGTCCTGGCCGACGGGTCCGATTCCGGGGACGCCTCGGCCGAAGGGTCCGGTTCCAGGGGCACCCCGGCCGATGGATCCAGCCCTGCGAACGTCCCGGCCGACGGATCCGGCCCCGTGACTTCCGCCACCGACGGATCCGCACCCGCACCCGCGACCTCCGCTTCCGTGAACGGCGCGGACCCCGCGTCCGCAACCCCCGCCCCCGGCGCACCGGAGGCATCCGAAGCACCGGCCGCCGAAGGTGCCCCGCAGGCGCCCGCGGCGACGCAGGGCCCCGCCCCGGCGTACGGGGAGCAGCCCGCGCACGCCCCCCAGGAGCCCGCCGCAGCCATGAACGTCCCCGGCACTGGAACTGGCTCTGGCACTGGCCCCGGACCCGACGCGGGTCCTGGTACCGGTGACGCCACCGCTATTGCTACCGCCACCGCCACCGCCACCGCCACCGCCACCGCCACGGGCACAGACGCCGACGCCGTCACCGGCACCGGTGACGGCACCGTCGCAAGCCCCGGCACCGGTGACGGCCCCGACGCAAGCCCCGCCACCGGTAACAGCACCGGCGCAAGCCCCGCCACCGGCGCCCCCACCGGCACAGACCCCGGCCTCACCCCCGCCGGAGCCCCCGCCACCCCACCAGTCGGCACCCCCGACGTCCCCGACGCGGCAGACCAGGGCACCGTGGCGCCCCCCTCCGTCCCGGAGCCCGCGACGGTGACCCCGGCCGCGCCCACCCCCGCGCCGGAAGGCGCCGCCCCCCTCCCGCACGAGGCACCCGCGGCCCCGGCCGCCGCGGGCAACGCCGCCGGGGCCGCCCCGGGAACCCCGGGCCCGCACGCCGAAGGTCAGGCCGGTACGCCCGCCCACCCGGCCCCGCAGTACGCCGTGGCCCCGCAGGCCCCCGACGCCGCGCAGCCGTGGCCCGAGGCGCACACCGCGCAGGGGCCGCACATCGCCGGAGCCGGGCTGCCGGACGCCGCCGCCGGGCAGGCCCTCGCGGGCCAGGCGCCCGCGCCCCTCGGCCAGTTCGTGCCGGTCGACGGCTCGGTGCCCACCACACCGCACCTCGCGCCGACACCGTCGAGCCCGATGGCCGTGCCGCCCGAGTACCTCACACCGGAGCCGGAGGCCGCGACCGGCGGCCCCGGCGCCCCGGCACCGCAGACCGCCGAGGCCGACCAGGACCCCGCAGCCGTACCGGCGGACGGGCTCCCGGGACAGGCCGAGGCCGCGCCGGACTCCTGGCAGGGCGCGGACTCCGCTCCCGACGCCACCCCCGACGCCGGGCAGCAGCCCGCAGCCACCGTGCCCGCACCCCGCGACGGAGACCGGCCCACGGCCGTGCCCGCCGGAGCGGCACCCGCACCCGTCGACGCGGCGGAGGACGGCTCCCCGTTCCCGTCCGCCCCGGCGACGACCGACCCCGACGAGCCGATGCACGCACCTCACCCGGCCGGACCGACCGACCCCGCACACCAGGCCGGGCAGCAGCCCGTTCCGGCCCTCCTCATCGAGGACGGGCCCGAAGACCTGAGCGACCTGACCGACCTGACCGCGCCCGCCGCACCGGCGGACGCGGACGAAGGCCCCCAGGCCCTGCTGCTCACCACCGACGCGGCGGACCCGGCAGCCGCGGCGGACACGACAGACGAAGCCGCCCTCCGCGAGGAGGCCGAGGAACCCGGCGCCGACGGCTCGGTGGAACCGCCCGCTCCGGGCTACGCCGACGCCGAGCGCGAGGCCGTCCTGCGGGTGATGCGCGAGCGCCGCGACATCCGCCACGGCTTCCGCGGCGACCCGATCCCGCACGAGGTCCTGCTCCGCGTCCTGGAGGCCGCCCACACGGCACCCTCCGTGGGGCACTCCCAGCCGTGGGACTTCGTGGTCATCCGGTCCGCGGAGACCCGGCGCACCATGCACGAACTGGCCCAGCGCCAGCGCGAGGCGTACGCCAAGTCGCTGCCCAAGGGCCGCGCCAAGCAGTTCAAGGAACTGAAGATCGAGGCCATCCTCGACACCCCGGTGAACATCGTCGTCACCGCCGACCCCACCCGCGGCGGCCGCCACACCCTCGGCAGGCACACCCAGCCGCAGATGGCCCCGTACTCCTCGGCGCTCGCCGTCGAGAACCTGTGGCTCGCCGCCCGCGCCGAAGGACTCGGCGTCGGCTGGGTCAGCTTCTTCGACGAGCGCGAGATGGTGCGCGCCCTCGGCCTGCCGGAGCACCTGGAGGTCGTCGCGTACCTGTGTGTCGGGTACGTGGACGAGTTCCCCGACGAGCCGGAGCTGATGCAGGCAGGCTGGTCCAAGCGGCGCCCGCTGTCCTGGGTCGTGCACGAGGAGACGTACGGCCGGCGCGCCCTGCCCGGCGAGGAACCGCACGACCTGCTCGCCGAGACCGTGGGCAACATCCGCCCGCTGGACGCCAAGGCGCTCGGCGAGGCGTGGGAGCGGCAGAAACGCATGACGAAGCCCGCCGGGGCGCTCGGCATGCTGGAGATCATCTCCGCGCAGCTCTCCGGCCTGTCCCGGATGTGCCCGCCCCCGATCCCGGAGCCCGCGGCTGTCGCGATCTTCGCGGGTGACCACGGCGTGCACGCCCAGGGCGTCACGTCCTGGCCCCAGGAGGTGACCGGCCAGATGGTCGCCAACTTCCTCGGTGGCGGCGCGGTCTGCAACGCCTTCGCGAACCAGGTCGGCGCCGAGGTCTGCGTCATCGACGTGGGCGTGGCCGGTGAACTCCCCGCGACGCCCGGCCTGCTGCCGCGCAAGATCCGGCCCGGCACGGCCGACATGACGACCGGCCCCGCGCTCACCCGCGAGGAGGTCCAGGCCGCCATCGAGGTGGGCATCGAGACCGCCCGCGACCTGGTGGCGGCGGGCAACAAGGCGCTGCTCACCGGCGAGATGGGCATCGCCAACACCACGGCGTCCGCGGCCCTCATCTCCGTGTACACCGACACCGACCCCGTCGAGGTCACCGGACGCGGCACGGGCATCAACGACGAGATGCACGCCCGCAAGGTCGAGGTCGTCCGCCGCGCCCTCGACCTGCACCAGCCCGACCCGGCCGACCCCGTCGGCGTGCTCGCGGCCATCGGCGGCCTGGAGCACGCCGCGATGGTGGGCCTGCTCCTCGGCGGCGCCTCACTGCGCACCCCCGTCATCCTGGACGGCGTGAGCGCGGGTGCCGCGGCCCTGGTCGCCCGCGCCATCGCCCCCGAGGTCCTCGCGGCCTGCATCGCCGGTCACCGCAGCGCCGAGCCCGGGCACGTCGCCGCCCTGAACAAGCTGGGCCTGCGTCCCCTGGTCGACCTGGACCTGCGCCTCGGCGAGGGCACCGGCGCGCTGCTCGCCCTGCCCGTCGTGCAGAGCGCGGCCCGCGCGATGCACGAGGTCGCCACGTTCGACTCGGCGGGCGTCACCGAGAAGTAGTCCCTCGGCGCGGCGGGAGCGGGGCCGGTGCCCTCAGCACCGGCCCCACTCCCGCCCTACGCTGGAGCGACCTCTAAAATCCGCACGTCAGGGCCGCTCCAGAGCCGTAGCGCCCATCGCCCCGCGCCGACGAGGAGCCGTACCGTCATGGCCGAACACCCCGCCTACCCCGTAGGCCTCCGCCTCGCCGGCCGCCGTGTCGTCGTCCTCGGCGGCGGCCAGGTCGCCCAGCGCCGCCTGCCCGCGCTCATCGCCGCGGGCGCCGACATCCTCCTCGTGTCGCCGTCCGCCACCCCGTCGGTGGAGGCGATGGCCGACGCGGGCGAGATCACCTGGGAGCGGCGCCGCTACGCCGACGGCGACCTCACCGACACCTGGTACGCCCTGGTCGCCACCAGCGACCACGCCGCGAACGAGGCGGCGTCGGCGGAGGCCGAGCGGTCCCGCGTGTGGTGCGTACGCTCCGACGACGCCGACGCGGCGACGGCCTGGACGCCCGCCACCGGCCGCAGCGAGGGCGTCACCGTGGCGGTCCTCACCGCCGAGGCCAAGGACCGCGACCCCCGCCGCACCGCCGCCATCCGCGACGCCCTGGTGGAGGGGCTGCGCGACGGCAGCCTGGTGGCACCGCAGCACCGCACCCGCACCCCCGGCGTCGCCCTGGTCGGCGGCGGCCCCGGCGACCCGGACCTGATCACGGTCCGCGGACGCAGGCTGCTCGCCGAGGCCGACGTGGTCATCGCCGACCGGCTCGGCCCGCGCGACCTCCTCGACGAACTCCCGCCGCACGTCGAGGTGATCGACGCGGCGAAGATCCCCTACGGCCGCTTCATGGCCCAGGAGGCCATCAACAACGCGCTGATCGAGCACGCCGAGCAGGGCAAGGCGGTGGTCCGCCTCAAGGGCGGCGACCCCTTCGTCTACGGCCGCGGCATGGAGGAGGTGCAGGCCCTGGCGGAGGCGGGCATCGCGTGCACGGTGGTGCCCGGCATCTCCAGCTCGATCTCGGTACCGGGCGCCGCCGGCATCCCGGTGACGCACCGGGGCGTGGCGCACGAGTTCACCGTGGTCAGCGGGCACGTCGCACCCGACGACGAGCGCTCCCTGGTCGACTGGGCGGCGCTCGCCCGGCTGCGCGGCACACTGGTGATCCTGATGGGCGTGGACAAGATCGGCCGTATCGCCGAGACCCTGATCGCCCACGGCAAGCCCGCCGACACCCCGCTGGCCCTCGTCCAGGAAGGCACGACGGCCGCCCAGCGCCGCGTGGACGCGACCCTCGGGACGGTCGCGGAAGCGGTGCGGACCCACGAGGTGAAGCCCCCGGCGGTCATCGTGATCGGCCCGGTGGCCGCGATGGTCCCCGCACCGCCCGCCTGACCGCACCGCCCGCACATCACCCCGCGTGACCACCGGTGACGGAACCGGTTCCCAGCCGTTGGCACCACCTCCAGGACAAGGCAGTATCACCCTGTGGCCGATCTCCTCACCATCGACGACCCCGACGATCCGCGCCTGAGCGACTACACGGACCTGACCGACGTCGAGCTGCGCCGCAGGCGCGAGCCCGCCGAGGGCCTGTTCATCGCCGAGGGCGAGAAGGTGATCAGGCGCGCGAGGCTCGCGGGCTACGAGATGCGCTCGATGCTGCTCTCCGCGAAGTGGGTCGACGTCATGCGGGACGTCATCGACGAGGTCCCGGCACCGGTCTACGCCGTCAGCCCCGCCCTCGCCGAGCGGGTCACCGGCTACCACGTGCACCGCGGCGCCCTCGCCTCGATGCGGCGCAAGCCGCTGCCCACGGCCGACGAGATCCTCGGGCGACACCGCCGCGTCGTGGTCATGGAGGCGGTCAACGACCACACCAACATCGGTGCGATCTTCCGCTCCGCCGCCGCCCTCGGCATGGACGCGGTGCTGCTCTCGCCCGACTGCGCGGACCCGCTCTACCGCCGCTCGGTGAAGGTCTCCATGGGCGCGGTCTTCTCCGTGCCCTACGCACGCCTCGACTCCTGGCCGCGAGGACTCGACGGCGTCCGGGAGGCGGGCTTCGACCTGCTGGCCCTCACCCCCGACGAGAAGGCCAAGACCCTCGACGAGACGGCCCCCCACCGCATGGACCGCGTCGCCCTCATGCTCGGCGCCGAGGGCGAGGGGCTGTCCACCCAGGCCCTCGTCGCGGCCGACGAATGGGTCCGCATCCCGATGGCACACGGCGTCGACTCGCTCAACGTGGGCGCGGCGGCAGCCGTCGCGTTCTACGCGGTGGCGACGGGCCGTCCGGGAACCTGAGCGCAGGACCCCGTACGCGAGCACGGGAAAGGGCGCGGTCGGCGCGGCTTCCGTCGGTACGGAGGCTCAGCCCAGCGTCGCGCCGGTTCCGGGGGGCTGCGGCCCCTCGCCCACCAGGCCCTGGCCGACGACCCGTACGGCGTCCTGCCCGGCCCCGAGCCCTCGCGCGGGCCCCTGGCACCCCTGAGCTGCGGCGATCCCAAGAGCGACGAGCAGCGTCACGACGACGAACACGAAGAGGCGCTGCCGCAGCAGCCGCGGGTTGGCGGGCCGCCGTCCCGTGCCCGTGGTGCGCGGGCCGCCCTTGCGTCCCGCGCCGCTGCGGGGCGCGGGCCTGCCGCCCGGACGCGAGCCGTCGCGCGCGGCGCCCGACCGTGCGCCCGCCTGCGAACCACCGGTGCGGGGCCCGCCACCGGCACGGGACCCGCCGGTCCGCGAACCCCCGGTCCGCGAGCCCCCGGTCCGCGAGCCCCCGGTCCGTGAGTCACCCGTACGCGAGCCCCCCGTGCGTGAGCCTCCCGTGCGTGAGCCTCCCGTGCGTGAGCCTCCCGTACGGGGGTCCCCGGTGCGCGAGGAGCCGGTGCGGGAAGGCCCGGTGCGCGGCAGGGGAGTGCCGGGGGCCGTGCGTCGTTGCGTGCGCTGGTCCTCGTACGTGTCGTACGCCTCCGCGAGGCGGCCCGTGGGGCGGTCCTGGTCCTTGCGGGGCGCGGGCGGCCGCACGTCGCTGAGGCCCTGGGCCTCGCGGGCCGCGATCTCCTTGAGCCGCAGTGACAGTTGCAGCGTGCTGGGACGTTCCTCCGGGGCCTTGGCGAGACAGGCGCGCAGGAGCGGGGCTAGGGCGTCCGGCACGCTCTGCAACTGGGCCTCCTCGTGCACGACGCGGTACAGCATCACCTCGGAACTGCCGTGTCCGAAGGGAGAGTCGGCCATCGAGGTGTACGCGAGCGTGGCACCGAGCGCGAACACGTCGGTGGCGGGGGTGACGGCGGCCCCGCGCACCTGCTCGGGCGCGAGGAAGCCCGGGGAGCCGACGGCCGTGCCCACATGGGTCAGGGTCGAGGCGCCGGTGGCCCAGGCGATGCCGAAGTCGATGATCCGCGGCCCCTTGGGGGACAGCAGGATGTTCGACGGCTTGAGGTCCCGGTGGACGACACCGGCCTCGTGCACCGCGACGAGCCCCTCGGAGAGCGCGGCACCGATGACGGCGACCTCGGCCGCCGACAGCGGGCCCTCGGCTGCGACCTTGTCGTGCAGCGAGGGCCCCGGCACGTACTGGGTGGCGAACCAGGGCCGGTCCGCCTCCAGGTCGGCGGCGACGAGCCGGGCCGTGCAGCCGCCGCGGATGCGCCGGGCCGCCGACACCTCACGGGCGAAGCGGGAGCGGAACTCCTGGTCCTCCGCGAGGTCCGGCCTGATCACCTTCAGGGCGACGCGCTGACCGCGGCGGTCGGAGCCCAGATAGACCACGCCCATCCCGCCGGCGCCCAGCCGCCTGTGCAGCCTGAACGAGCCGACGACACGCGGGTCCTCGCGCCTCAGGCGCATCATCGCCATGTTCATCCCCGCTGCCCGGTCCGTCTGACGAGCCACAGCTTACGTTTCCGCGGCCGGGCACGTGCAGAGGCCGCGCCCTCGCGGGCCGACGGATTGTCAGTGCCTGGTGAGAAACTCGAAGAGTGGTCAGAAGCCGTGGCACACGGGGCTCTTCGCGGCTTCAGGACCGTCAACCGCCCGTCGCTGAAGGGGGTTTGATCGCGTGAAGGGTGACCGCGTGGAGATAGTGGTGGACGCCGGGGACACGACGCGTACGTACGAAGTGGTGGCGAGCAGGGCCGGCCGCCGGGTCGAGACGGCCGTCCGCAGGGGAGTGGTGGAAGTGAGCGAAGTCACCCGCAGTGGCTCCGTGGTCCGCACGGCACGGTTCATGTCGACCCGCGTCCTGGCCCTGGTGGAGCAGCCCGTCCCCCGCGAGGACAGCTCCGAGCGGCCGGGGCGTCCCCTCCGGGAAGACCCCGAGACCTAGGCCCCCGTCTCCACCCACGGGAGTAGTTGTGTGACGAGCGGTCATCCTCCGGGAGGCCAGCCAATCGGTACGAGGGCATGACGACCTTTCACCGCGATCGGCCTAAGTTTGAGGTCAAGCGGCGGGTGCAGCACTCGTCCCCCGAGGTCAGGCACCCGCCGCTACACGAGAACCCCGGTGCACACAGCATGACCGCACCGATCAGACGCAGTACGCGACAAGGTCAGGAAGGGAGCGAACCATGGCGGACACCGCGCCGCGGACGATGATCCGCACACAGGGACGAAAGCTCTCCACCCTGGGCGTCCGGCCGTCCGGAACGCGCCACCCCCTGGTGGCCACGCTCATGGTCCTCCCCCTGGCAGCCCTGCTCGCGGTCGCCTTCGGCGGCTGGGAGGCAGTGGTCACACAAGCGTCGTCCGTGGGCGTGATGCTGGGGCGCTGAGCGGCGCCCCGGGCCCGGAAGAGCGGTCCGGGCGGGGACATCCGGCCATGAAACCCCGTGGGGACGGGGGTGCGGCGGACGGCACGACAGCCCGCGCAGCTGGGGAGCTGCGCGGGCTGTTTCTTTTCCCGCACCCGGCCCCGGGCGGTGCGGGTTTCCCGCCGCGGGCCGGGACGCCCCGCGCGACCCCGTACGCTCAGCGCACACTCCGAGCACTCCGGGACCGATCCACGTGACCACCCTCATCCCCGCCCTGACCGCACAGGCCAGACTCAGGGCACGCCACAGCGAGGGCTGCGCATGCAGCGAACCGCACGCCGTCCTGGCCGACCGCACCGACGCCACGGTCGTCCGGCACGCCCAGGTGGTGGCGAAGGCGCACGCGCCCGGCACACCCGAGCCCGCCCTGACGGCACGCCTCGCGGCGGCCGCGCACCCCGGCCTCGCGGACACCCTCCTCGCCCCGCTGTCCGCGCGCCCGACCCGCCTGCACGACCGCCTGGTCACGTTCTGGCCGTACGGCGCCCCGGTCGACAGGGACGACCCGGACGCGGCCCCCTGGGAGGCGGCAGCCACCCTCCTGGCCCGGCTGCACCGCACCCCGCTCGCCCGGCTCCCGCGGCCGCTGCCGCCGATGCGGGGCCCGGAGAAGGCGGCCCGCGCCGTGGCCCGGCTGCGGGCGGCCGCCCCGCACCCCGCCGCGTCCCCGGTGGAGCGCGCCTGGGCGGTGCTGCCCGCCTGGGCCCGCGACGAGGCGCCCTGCCCCGGCCCGTCGTACCTGTGCCACGGAGACCTGCACCTCGGCCAGCTCGTCCGCACACCACCCGACCCGCGCCTCGGCCACCTCGGCCACCTCGTCCCGGCGCACCCGGACCCGCGGTCGGGCCGCCCCGGCTCCGCTCCCGCCGACCGCTGGCGGCTCATCGACGTCGACGACCTCGGCACCGGCGACCCCGCCTGGGACCTGGCGCGGCCCGCCGCCTGGTACGCCTGCGGGCTGCTGCTTCCGCAGGAGTGGACGCGGTTCCTGAACGCCTACCGCGCGGCGGGCGGCCCGGCCGTGCCCGCGGACGGCGCGGACCCCTGGCCGGTCCTGGATGTCCCGGCCCGCGCGCTGACCGTGCAGACCGCGGCCCTCGCGACAGCCAAGGCGGTGGCCGCGGGGCGCGCCCTCGACGAGGTCGAGGAGACGTTCGTGGACGCCTGCCGCAGGATGGCCGCCGTACCGCCCGACTTGGCGCCCACCTGCACGAAGTAGGGTGCACTGCACCCCAGCCGGGCAGACATCCGGCGAAGCAGTCACGAGTGTCGAGGAGTTGAGCCGACCATGCAGTGCCCCAAGTGTCACGCACCGATGCACACGTACAACCGCAATGGCGTCCAGATCGAGCAGTGCAGTGGCTGCCGCGGCATATTCCTCGACTACGGCGAGCTGGAGGCCCTGACCCGCCTGGAGGGCCAGTGGAACGGGCCCCAGGCCCCACCGGCACCGCCGGCCGCTCCGGCCTATCCGGCGGCGCCCGCACCCGCGTGGGGCGCCCCGCACACCGGCCACCACGAGCACCACGGCCACCACGGCCACAAGCGGCACAAGAGCTTCGGGCACATGCTCTTCTCCTCCTGAGCGGCCGCGCTCCGAGCGGGAGGCACGACGAAGCCCCCGGCCGTGGAGACGGCCGGGGGCTTCATGGAGCTGGTGCGCGATACTGGGATTGAACCAGTGACCTCTTCCGTGTCAGGGAAGCGCTCTCCCGCTGAGCTAATCGCGCGGGTCAACCTGCGACGCGGCCCCCGCTGGGGACCTGTGCGTGCGCGATACTGGGATTGAACCAGTGACCTCTTCCGTGTCAGGGAAGCGCTCTCCCGCTGAGCTAATCGCGCGGGAAACCTCTGAACGATCAGAGGTTCCAGTGGACGATACTGGGATTGAACCAGTGACCTCTTCCGTGTCAGGGAAGCGCTCTCCCGCTGAGCTAATCGTCCTTGGAGGTGGAGACGGGATTTGAACCCGTGTAGACGGCTTTGCAGGCCGTTGCCTCGCCTCTCGGCCACTCCACCAGGAGTTACGGGGGTTCGGGAAGATCCCCCGCGGTTCCTGCGAGCGGACGACCAGGTTCGAACTGGCGACCTCAACCTTGGCAAGGTTGCGCTCTACCAACTGAGCTACGTCCGCTTGTCTTTCCCGGCCCGCTTCCGCGTCCCGGCGACGTGGTGAACTCTAGCGGATTCCCGGGCCAGTACAAAAACGCGTTTGCGCAGCGTGCTGGGTTGTCGCATCGCCGCAGGAGGCCCGGGGCGCCCTCGGGGCGCCGGTCATAGACTCGCAGACGTGCACGACCTGTCTCCCATGGCACGCTTCGGCGGCCTCGTCGCGACCGATCTCCGGGACGTGACCAGCGACCCTTCCGCCCTGGAGTCCACCGGCTTCTGGGCGGTGTCCGCGGACTTCGAGGGCCGGCTCGTGTGCGCCCGCTTCGGCCGGGTGCGCACGGAATCCGTGCCCGCGCCGGTGCCGGACGCCTGGCGCGGCCCCGCTCCCGGTGACTGGACGTCGTCGCTCGACCGCGCCGCGTACACGGAAGGCGTGCGTCGGATACGGGCCCACATCGCCGCCGGCGACGTGTACCAGGCGAACCTCTGCCGGGTCCTTTCCGCGCCACTGGCCGAGGACGGGACCCCCGCCGACGTGGACGCCCTCACCGCGCTCCTGGCCCGCGGCAACCCGGCCCCCTACGCGGGCACCGTCAGACTGCCCGGCAACGGCGTGGAGATAGCCACGGCCTCGCCCGAGCTGTTCCTGCGCCGGGCGGGCGACGTCGTCGAGTCCGGGCCCATCAAGGGCACCGGACGCACGGAGGCGGACCTCCTGGAGAAGGACCACGCCGAGAACGTCATGATCGTGGACCTCGTCCGCAACGACCTGGGACGCGTCTGCGCGTCGGGCACCGTGACCGTGCCCGACCTGTGCGTGGTGGAGAAGCACCCCGGCCTCGTGCACCTCGTCTCCACCGTCCGCGGCGAGCTGCGCGCCGCCGTCGGCTGGCCGGAGCTCTTGACCGCCACCTTCCCGCCCGGCTCCGTCACCGGCGCCCCGAAGTCCAGTGCCCTGCGCATCATCGACTCCCTGGAGACCGCGCCGCGCGGCCCGTACTGCGGCGGCATCGGCTGGGTCGACGCGGACCGGCGCACCGGGGAGCTCGCCGTCGGCATCCGCACGTTCTGGGTCGACCGGACCGCCGGGAGCGCCGGGGGCGGTGCCGTGCTGCGGTTCGGTACGGGGGCGGGGATCACCTGGGGCTCGGACCCCGAGGGGGAGTGGCGCGAGACGGAGCTGAAGGCGGCCAGGCTGCTGGCGGTAGCCTCGGGCACGTACGCACCAGGTCGATGACCTGCACACGGACCGACGTCGCAAGGTGAGGCGCAGTGAAGATATGGCTCGACGGCGGGCTGCGGGACCTCGATTCCGCGCACGTCTCCGTGTTCGACCACGGACTGACCGTCGGTGACGGCGTCTTCGAGACCGTGAAGGCGGTCGCGGGACGGCCGTTCGCGCTCACCCGCCACCTGGACCGCCTCGCCCGCTCCGCGCGCGGCCTCGGCCTGCCCGAGCCGGACGCGGACGAGGTGCGCCACGCCTGCGCCGCAGTCCTCGACGCCGGTCCGACGGCGCTCGGGCGGCTGCGCATCACGTACACCGGAGGCCTCGCGCCGCTCGGTTCGGACCGCGGCGACCAGGGCCCCACGCTCGTCGTCGCCCTCGACGGGGCCGTGCGCAGGCCCGACTCGACCGCCGTGATCACCGTCCCCTGGACCCGCAACGAACGCGGCGCGCTGACCGGCCTGAAGACCACTTCGTACGCCGAGAACGTCGTCGCCCTCGCGCGCGCCAAGGAGCGCGGTGCCACCGAGGCGCTGTTCGCCAACACGGCGGGGCGGCTGTGCGAGGGCACGGGCACGAACGTCTTCGTCGTCCTCGACGGCGAGATCCACACCCCGCCGCTCGCCTCGGGCTGCCTGGCAGGCATCACGCGCGAGCTCACTCTCCAGTGGACCGGCGCGCACGAGACCGACCTGCCCCTCGATGTCCTCGACCGCGCCGACGAGGTCTTCCTCACCTCGACGCTGCGCGACGTGCAGGCCGTGCGCCGGATCGACGACCGCCGACTCCCCGACGCACCGGGCCCGGTGACGGCCAAGGCGATGCAGATCTTCGACGAGCGGGCGGGGAACGACCTCGACCCGTGAGGGACGGGACCAGGGGAGCCGGGGGCGCGAAACCGGATGACGCGGGGGCGCCCAACGGGTAGAACTCCCGTGATGACGACGACCCTGCGGCCGTCCGGGCCGCTCCACGAGAGCACCGAGGGCGCCAAGTCGCGCGACTACGACGTCTGCGTGAACAGCCGCCCCGTCGGCCGGATCCGACTGGCCACCCACGCGGACTTCGGCCCCCGCTTCGCGGAGATCCGGGACCTGCGCATCGACGCCCCGGACCGCAGGCGGGGCCGCGCGACCGTGGCGGCACTCGCCGCCGAGGAGGTGGCCCGCGGCTGGGGCTGCGCCGAGATCGCGGCGGTCGTGCCGGTCACGGCCCCCGGCGGCCTCGCCCTCGCCGCGGCGCTCGGCTACGTGGAGCGCGGGCGCGGGATGACGAAAGCGCTGCCGCCCGCACCGCCCGAGCTGCCGCGGGGCGTGCGGGCGCGGGCGATGACGGCCGAGGAGTTCACGGCCTGGGCCGAGCACTCCCGGCAGAGCTACGCCCGGGACTGGACCGAGCGCGGCGTCCCGGAGGCGCAGGCCCGCGCCAAGGCCACGGCGGACTACGAATCGCTGCTCGCCGGGGGTGCGGCCACGCCCGGCAGCAGGCTCAGCGTCCTGGTCCACGACGGGGCGGTCGTCGGCACGCTGTGGCTCGCCACGGTCGACGGCGACATCTTCGTGTACGACGTCGAGGTCGGCACCGGACACCGCGGTCACGGTCACGGCCGCTCCCTGATGCTCCTCGCCGAACGGCAGAGCATCGAGGCGGGCAAGGACCGCATCGGCCTGCACGTCTTCGCGGGGAACACACCCGCGCTGCGTCTGTACGAGTCCCTGGGCTACGAGGCGACCGAGTACGCGCTGTACAAGCGGCTGCTGTGACCCGGACGCCGTCGTGCCCCGGACGTCGTCGTGCCCCGGCCCCGGCGCACAGGAACGGGTGTCCGCCCCGGAGCGGGACTGGGCACCCGCCCCGGAGGAGGGCCCCAGGGCCTGCCCGGCAGGCGCACAGGGGCAGACAGGCCCTAGTCCCGGCCGTCGGCGAGCAGGCGGTCGGCGATCTCCTCGACGCGGCCGCGCAGGCCCTTCTGGCTCTTGCCGCCGTCGAGGCGCTCGTCGCCCACGACGTACGTGGGTGTCCCCGTGACGCCGATCGCCTTGCCCTCGGCCTGATCGGCGTCGACGATCAGGATGTGCCTGCCGTCCACCAGGGCGGTGTCGAACTCCTCCGCGTCGAGGCCGAGTTCACGGGCCACCTCGACCAGGAAGGGTTCCCCCGTACGGTCCAGCTCCTCCACCCGGCCGAGGACGGCCTCGACGTACTCCCAGCCCTTGCCCTGCGCGAGGGCCTCCTCGGCGGCCTGCGCGGCGGCGAAGGCGTGCTGGTGCTTCTCCAGGGGGAAGTGCCGCAGCCGCAGCTCGGCGCGGTCGCCGTAGCGGGCTCGCAGGGCGCGCACGTCGTCCAGGGCGGTGCGGCAGTCCGGACACTGGAGCTCGCACCAGACGTCGATGACCAGGGGAGCGGCGGGGCCGGCGGACGCGGCGGAGGGAGAGTCGTTCATGGCGCACAGTCTTCCAGGACCCCGGGGCGCGCCCCAGCCGGGACCTGGCGGCCCACGGCCGGTGCCCCCGACAGGGACCTGGCACCCCCCGGGCGGTGCCACCGACCGGGACCTGGGGAGGAGCCGCTACCCGGATATCTCCCTGATGTCGGCTGCGGCCGTGGCCTCCGGCACCGCTCCCGGTGCAGGATGGAAGGGACACAAGCGACACAGCACCGTGCCCGTACGCCTGGAGGACCGGGATGATTGCCGAGACCATCTGCTCCGCCGTAGCCGCGGCCGGCCTCGGCATCGCGGCCGTCACGGCGTATCGCAGGCGCTTCCTCGCCGCGGCCCGCCTCGCCGCGTACGCCCTCGTTCCGGTCGGCCTGGTCATGACGGGGGCGGTGGAGTGGGCGGCCGAGACCGCCTTCAGCCCCGTCGCCTGGGCGGGTTTCGGGGTGCTCGGCGCGGCCTGGCTGCTGTTCCTCGCCACGCGCGCGGTGGAGCGCCGCTCCGGAGGCACCCGCAAGGAGCGCAGGGCCGCCGCGAAGGCCGCCCGCCGCGACGCCGTCGCCCCCGCCGCGTCCGCGCCGTCCCTGGGTCAGGGCGCCCGCCCGCAGGCCGCGCCCGCGGCCAGACAGAAGGCCGCGCCGGCGGAGGACTTCAGCGACATCGAGGCCATCTTGAAGAAGCACGGGATCTGACGGGCCCCGGCCCCGGCCCCCGCCCCGGAAGCAGAGCCGGGCCCCGGTCCCGCCCGGACGGCACGGCCCGGCGTTCCACATGCCGGGATCCCGTTCGAGCGTATCCACGGACTCCGCTCGGGGGTGCGCCGCGCCGGGCCCGCTGACGTCACGGAATGCGGCGAACTGCCCGTCGGGCCGTGCGTGTTGGTAAAGAGCGGGGTCCGCGCTGCGCCATCATCTCCGCGAGATGCTGGACACCACCACACAGAGCGATCCCGCCCAGCCCGACGGCCGGGGCACCGCCGACGACGGCCGAGGCACCGCCGACGGGCGCGGGACCGCCGACGAACCGCGGGGCTGCCTCTTCGCGCTCTCGCAACCACCGCTGATGATCTTCCTGGCGGTGATCGGCAGCCTGCTCCTCATGGCGTCACTGCACGATCTGCTGCTCCTCTAGGCCTAGCTACGGTTCCGGCTTCGGCTCCGGCTCCTGACACGGCTCCGGCTCCGGCTCCGGACCCGTGCGTTCCGTGTGCCTCAAGGGCGTCGTGCGCCCCGGGTGCGTCGGGCGCGTCGCCTTCCAGGCCCGCCGCCTCCCTGCGGCGGGCCCGGTACGCGGCGACGTGCAGCCGGTTCCCGCAGGTGCGGCTGTCGCAGTAGCGGCGGGAGCGGTTCCGGGACAGGTCGATGAAGGCCCTGCGGCAGTCCGGCGCCTCGCACCGGCGCAGCCGCTCCTGCTCGCCCGCGACGACGAAGAAGGCGAGCGCCATCCCGCAGTCGGCGGCGAGGTGGTCGGCGACGGAGGCGCCGGGCGCGAAGTAGTGCACGTGCCAGTCGTAGCCGTCGTGGTCGGTGAGGCGCGGCGTGGTGCCCGCCGCGGCGACCAGATCGTTGATCAGGGCGACCGCCCGGTGCGGCTCCCCGGCGGCGAAGACCTCGGCGAAACGGTCGCGGACGCCGTGCACCGCCGCCAGGTCCTTCTCCGAGAGCACGCCGACGTCGCTGATCGCGTGCCGCTGCACGAAGCCGTGCAGCGCCGCCAGGTCCGCGAGACCGTCGCCGCTGCCGCCGTTCTCTTCGTCTGGCGCGGAGTTCACCAGATCGACCACGGCGTCGAGCGCACACCGGGTGTCGTGGGTGATCAGCACGATTCGCTCCCTGGCCTGGGGGTAGTGGGTCCCCCCTCCGCTCATCAAGAGCGTGGGGGAGGGCGCCCGCCGATGCTGGCCGATGCTAGCGGCTCGTGCCGTGCGCGCCACGGCGCCGGTGCCGCGGGAATCCGCGGCACCGGCGCCGGTGCCTGTTGCCTGCCGTTGTGGCGTTGTGTGTCGCTTCCTGCTCGTTCGCGCGCGTACCCGCGCCGTCGCCCCGAGTCGGACGGCGCCCTGCGGCTCCCGGACGTGGCCGGACTAGCTTTCGGCCAAAATGTGCGAGAGCTCCGTGTCGAGATCGAAGTGGCGGTGCTCCGTGCCGGGTGGCACGGCCGCGTCGGTACGCTTCAGGAACGATTCCAGGGCCCGCGCCGGGGCCTCGAGCAGAGCCTCGCCCTCGGGGGAGCTCAGGGCGATGCAGACGACGCCCTGACCGTGGCTGCGGGACGGCCAGACGCGGACGTCGCCGGTGCCGGTGGGCCTGTGCAGGCCCTCGGCGAGGAGATCGCGGGCGAATACCCACTCGACGGTCTCCTCGGCTCCGGTGTGGAAGGTGGCGTGCACGGCATAGGGATCGGCCGTGTCATACCGCAGTCCTGCGGGTACAGGCAGTGAGGACTCGCTCGACACAACGAGGCGCAGGTGCAGCTCGCAGCTGACCGTGGTGTTCATAAGCGCCAGGGCCTTTCGCTCAGTGTGCGCTCGGGGATTCGCACGTCGGCGAAATCGACATGCCACCTACGGTGCCGTTGTAAACCCCTCTGAGAGTTTTGGGTGGCTTTAGGGGCCTCGTATGGCGGACTGTCCGATTGCTTCGTACGCCCATTCCGGTGACGGGTTTCCGTCCGGTAGGGTTTGGCTGCATGAATACGGGGAGTGACGAGTCGAAGGTGGCGGCGGCCGTCGACGACGTGGCCGAGCAGGTCAAAGCCGAGAAGCCCTTCGGGTCCAGGGCGCCGGAGTTCATCAAGACCCGGCGCACACTGCACCTGAGCTGGCAGGTCGGCGTGTTCATCGTGGGTCTGGCGGTGGTCGTCGCCGGCATCATCATGCTGCCCCTGCCGGGACCGGGCTGGGTCGTGATCTTCGGTGGCATGGCGATCTGGGCGACCGAGTTCGTCTGGGCGCAGCTGGTGCTGCGCTGGACGAAGCGGAAGGTCACGGAGGCGGCACAGCGCGCTCTCGACCCACGGGTGCGCCGCCGCAACATCATCCTCACGGTGATCGGCCTGGTGATCGTCGCCGCGCTCGTCGGCATCTATCTGTGGAAGTTCGGCATCGAGATGCCGTGGAAGATCAACGACCAGTGACGTGCCGCGCGCGGGGAGCGGGCGCCGTCGGCGCCGCTCCGGCCCAAGCGCCGACCGTCCTGGTCGGGGTGGTCGGGGGCACCCTCTGACATGGGGTAATGTTCTCTGTGCGCCCGGGCGATTAGCTCAGTGGGAGAGCGCTTCGTTCACACCGAAGAGGTCACTGGTTCGAACCCAGTATCGCCCACCCGGGATTGTGGCCCGGAGACTGGAAACGGTCTCCGGGCCACAGTCGTGTCGGCCCGGGGCCACCGTCATGCCCGGAGCCGTATGTGACGCCCATTCACGGAAATTCACACCCCGTACGAACCCCTCCGGAATAACTCGTTCCTATTTCTTCGAGTTGACGACCCGTCCGTTCTGTCGCACGGATATCGAACCGGCCGCACACTAGGGGTCATGGACTGGTGTCATTACCGTTTCCGCAGCGTCTGGAATCTGCCCGCCGGGCCCGCGGCGGTGTACGGCGTCCTCGAACGGGCCGAGGACTACGCGCGGTGGTGGCCACAGGTGCGCGAGGTGGCCACGCTCGGCGGACACGACGGCACCGCGCGACTGCGCTCGCTGCTCCCGTACGACCTCGTGATCACCGCGACGGAGCGCCACCGCGACCCCGGACGGGGCGTCCTGGAGATCTCCATGACCGGCGACCTCGAGGGCTGGGCGCGCTGGACGGTCGCCGCCGCCGACGGCGGCAGCCGGGCGACGTACGACCAGGAGGTCGACGTGCGCAAGCCCCTGATGCGGCGGCTCGCGGTGCCCGGCAGGCCGCTGTTCCTGCTCAATCACGCCCTGATGATGCGGGCGGGCCGGCGCGGCCTCGCCGCGTACCTGCGCAGCGGTTTGAACGAACGGCGCCGGGACCTGTAGTGTTCTCCGTGCGCCCGGGCGATTAGCTCAGTGGGAGAGCGCTTCGTTCACACCGAAGAGGTCACTGGTTCGAACCCAGTATCGCCCACCCGGAGAATGCCGGTCCGTCCTTCCGACGGACCGGTTTTTTCATGCCCGCCCGCCGCTCCCCGCAGCCGTGCGGCAACGCTCAGGCGGCCGCGGGCAGTTCGGGGCGCAGCGGCCACGCCGGGTCGACCGCCTCCGGTGAACCGCTGCGCGTGAACCAGGCCTCGAGACCGCGCGCCTGGGACGCGTGCCACACGGCCTGGAGGGTGTGCAGCTCGGCCGCGGACAACCGCTCGAGACGGCCGGAGAAACGGCGCCCCACCGCCCGTACGACATCCAGCGCGGCCTGCGCGTCGGCCGCCGCGTCATGGGCGCCCGACAACTCCACGCCGTAGTGCGCGCACAGGTCCGTCAAGGTCCGCCGCCCCTTGCGGTACCGGTCGAGTTGGCGGTCCAGGACGCGCGGGTCGAGGACGCACAGCGGATGGCTCTCCAGATAGCGCGCGAGCGACGACGCCCGGTGCCTGCGCAACTCCCGGTCGAGGAGCGTCAGGTCGAACGGCGCGTTCATCACCACGAGCGGCCGTCCCGCCGCGCCCTGCTCGGCCAGCTCGCGGCCGATCTCCTCCATGACCGGAGCGGGCCAGCGCCCGGTCCGTTCCAGATGCTCCTGCGTGAGCCCGTGGATCGCGGTGGCGCCCGCGGGCACGGGAACGCCCGGATTGACCAGCCAGCGGGTGACGCGGGGCCGGGCCCCCGCGCCGTTCTGCACGACGACGGCGGCCGACACGATCCGGTCGGTCTCGACGTCGACACCCGTGGTCTCCGTGTCGAATGCGGCCAATGGCCCCTCGTACCAGCACGTCATCCTGACGCAACTCCTCGATCCACGTCGGCAGTTGGCCTGCGTAACCGCCCACGCTGGTGATACCCGGGCCGTTTGCGCCGAACCCGGCCCGGAGACAACACAGTTACCGGGCGCGGTCGCCGACCCGCCCGAACGGGATCGTCCGGTTCGGAAGGCTTCAGGGACATGGCGCTCGCGCAGCCCGAACAGGGCGGGCTGCTGCCCGGGCGGATCGCACCGCCGCGCGGCAATCTCGCCACCACCGCCTGTATGGAGACCCTTCAGGTGGGCTATCTGCACGCCGTCGCCGCGGCGGCGGGGTGCTCGCTCTCCCAGCCGTTCCCGGACAACGGCATCGACTGGCACGTCAGCCACAGCGCCCCCGGGCACACGGTCGACGACGAAGTCACCATCAAGGTGCAGCTCAAGTGCACCTACCAGCTCCCGCCCCGCCCGGCGGGGCCCGCCTTCTCCTTCACCCTGGACAACGCGCACCTGGTGAAGCTCGCCCGCACTCCGGTGTCGGTGCACAAGATCCTCGTGGTGATGATCGTGCCCCGCTCGCGCGACGACTGGCTGCGGGCCGGGCACGACCGGCTCGACCTGCGGCACTGCTGCTACTGGACCAACCTCGCCGGACACCCGGTGACGGGCCGTCGAAGGACCACCATCCGTGTCCCGACCACGCGGATCTTCGACGACCGGGCGCTCTGCGAGATCATGACGCGCGTCGGGACGGGAGGGAGACCCTGATGCACCGCCCGATCGAGGAGCCCGCGCCCCGGCCCCGGCCACACCCCGACCGCCCGGCCGGGCCGGGTCCGCGCCCCCGCCCCGGCCACACCCCGACCGCCCCGCCGGACCCGCCCGACCCCGCGGCGGTCGACCCCGCCGTGCTCGGCGCGCTGCTCGCCCGGCACGGCTGGCACCGCCGGGGCGGCACCCCGGGGCACTACTCCCGCTGGACCCCGCCGGGGCCCGGCGCGGGCGGCACCAGCCTGCTCGTGCCGGAGAGCCGCTCCTTCCCCGACAGCGAGGACCTGATCGGTGAGGCCCTGACCGCGCTCGCCCGCAGCTCGTCGCCGTCCGCCCGCGACGTGCTCGTCGCCCTCGCCGTGCCCAGTGACGAGATCTCCTGGTGGCGCGAGGTGCCGAGCGGCCCCGCGGGCACCGCGCCCTGGACCGCCGAGGAACAGCTGCGCGGCGCCGCACGCCGGCTGCTCCTCGCCGGGGCGCTCGCCACCCACGCCCGCGCCGGGTACTACGGCGCGCGGCACCGCCGCCCCGCCGCGGCCGCACTGGAGGGCGTCCTGGTCGGCCCGGCGCCCGACGGCCGCCGCCTGACCGCCTACCTGCCCGTACCCGCCGGACGGCCGCTGGCCGTGCGCCTGCACCAGGCGCTGTACGCGGCCCGGGAAGCCGTCGACTACCGGCGGGCCACCGGCGGCATGGACGCCTTCGACGGCGCCGTCGGCGCGGGCGTCAGCCATGAACTGGTCGAAGCCGTCATCGCCCTCGTCCGCGGCACCGAGGGCGCCGGGGTCGGCGTGCGGTGGGCACCCGCGGCGGGCGTCCCCGAGGGGTGCGCCGCGGCAGCCGACCCGGTCGAGTTCTCGCCCGGCGACCTGCCCGTCCTGCGCGAGGCCGCCGCCCGCTATCTGCGCGCCGAACCCGCGGTGCCGGTGCGGATCACCGGGACCGTGGTGCGCATGCGGCGCTCAGGACCGCGGGGCCGGGGCACGGTGCGGGTGCGGGTGCTCGCCGGCGCGGAGATCCCGCACGTGCGGATGTCCCTGGACGAGGAGGACTACCGCATCGCCGGGCACGCGCACCTGGTCGGCCTGCCGATCCGGCTGCACGGCCGCCTCGAGAGCCGGGGCGGCTTCCGCAGGCTCACGGGGGCCGCCGGCGTGGTGCCGGTCCAGGTGGACGACGCCGAACGGGACCGTCTCACGAAGTCGCTCCAGGAGAACCTGGACTTCTTCGAGGAGGCGTGCGGCGAGGACTGAGCCCGCCGCCCTGGACAACCGTTTCGCTCTGGGCGCCCCCGGCTCGGTACGATTCGTTGCGCGCGCAGGAGCAGATCTGCCGCAGGCCCCGTACCAGCAGGGCAGCCCCCTTCAGGCAGGAGAGACCGGTGTCAGACGTCCGTGTGATCATCCAACGCGATTCCGAGCGGGAAGAGCGCGTGGTGACGACGGGCACTACGGCCGCCGAGCTCTTCGACGGCGAGCGCACCGTCGTGGCCGCCCGCGTGGGCGACGAGCTGAAGGACCTGGCGTACGCGCCCGCCGACGGCGAGGTCGTCGAGCCCGTCGAGATCTCCTCCCCGGACGGTCTCGACATCCTGCGCCACTCCACCGCGCACGTGCTCGCGCAGGCCGTGCAGGAGCTGTTCCCCGACGCCAGGCTCGGCATCGGCCCGCCCATCCGTGACGGCTTCTACTACGACTTCGACGTCGCCGAGCCCTTCACGCCCGAGGACCTCAAGCGCATCGAGAAGAAGATGCAGGAGATCCAGAAGCGGGGCCAGCGCTTCTCGCGCCGCGTCACCAACGACGACGACGCCCGCGTCGAGCTCGCCGACGAGCCGTACAAGCTGGAGCTCATCGGCCTCAAGGGCAACGCCGCGAACGCCGCCGACGGCGCGGACGCCGAGGTGGGCGCCGGCGAGCTGACCATCTACGACAACCTCGACGCCAAGACCGGCGAGCTGTGCTGGAAGGACCTCTGCCGCGGCCCGCACCTGCCCACCACCCGGAACATCCCGGCGTTCAAGCTGATGCGCTCCGCCGCCGCCTACTGGCGGGGCAGTGAGAAGAACCCGCAGCTCCAGCGCGTCTACGGCACCGCGTGGCCGTCCAAGGACGAGCTGAAGGCGCACCTGGAGTTCCTCGCCGAGGCCGAGAAGCGCGACCACCGCAAGCTCGGCTCGGAGCTGGACCTGTTCTCCTTCCCCGAGGAGCTCGGCCCCGGCCTCGCCGTCTTCCACCCCAAGGGCGGCGTCGTCCGCAAGGTGATGGAGGACTACTCGCGGCGCCGCCACGAGGAGACCGGCTACGAGTTCGTGAACACCCCGCACATCTCGAAGGAGCACCTCTTCGAGACCTCGGGGCACCTGCCGCACTACGCGGAGGGCATGTTCCCGCCCATCGAGTTCGACGGGCAGAACTACCGCCTCAAGGCCATGAACTGCCCCATGCACAACCTGATCTTCAAGTCGCGCGGGCGCTCCTACCGCGAGCTGCCGCTGCGCCTCTTCGAGTTCGGCACCGTCTACCGGTACGAGAAGTCGGGCGTCGTGCACGGCCTGACGCGCTCGCGCGGCTTCACCCAGGACGACTCGCACATCTACTGCACCAAGGAGCAGATGGCGGACGAGCTGGACAAGCTCCTCACCTTCGTCCTCGACCTGCTGCGCGACTACGGCCTGAACGAGTTCGAGCTCGAGCTGTCCACCCGCGACCCCGAGTCGGACAAGTTCATCGGCTCCGACGAGGACTGGGCCGAGGCCACCGATGCGCTGCGCGAGGCCGCCGAGAAGCAGGGCCTGCCGCTGGTCCCCGACCCGGGCGGCGCCGCGTACTACGGCCCGAAGATCTCCGTACAGGCGAAGGACGCGATCGGCCGCTCCTGGCAGATGTCGACCCTCCAGGTCGACTTCAACCAGCCGAAGCGGTTCGGCCTGGAGTACACCGCCGCGGACGGCTCGCGCCGGCAGCCCGTGATGCTGCACCGCGCCCTGTTCGGCTCGATCGAGCGCTTCTTCGGTGTGCTCCTCGAGCACTACGCGGGCGCCTTCCCCGCCTGGCTGGCCCCGGTGCAGGCGGTCGGCATCCCGATCGGTGACGCCCACATCCCCTACCTGCGGGAGTTCGCCGAGAAGGCGCGCGCTCAGGGGCTGCGGGTCGAGGTGGACGCCTCCTCCGACCGCATGCAGAAGAAGATCAGGAACCAGCAGAAGGCGAAGGTGCCCTTCATGGTCATCGCGGGCGACGAGGACATGGAGAACGGCGCCGTGTCCTTCCGCTACCGCGACGGCTCGCAGGAGAACGGCATCCCCGTCGACGAGGCCATCGCGAAGATCGTGAAGGCCGTCGAGGAGCGCGTCCAGGTCTGACGGGGGCGCGCGCCCAGTGCCGCCGGGGCCCGCCCCGGCGGCACGCTGCGGACGAGCGAAGTCATATGCTGCACAGCATGACGACTGAGCCGGAGCAGCAGATCGGAGTGGGCACTCAGGACGCGTTCCAGCGCCTGTGGACGCCTCACCGGATGGCGTACATCCAGGGGGAGAACAAGCCCAGCGGTCCGGGTGCGGACGACGGCTGCCCCTTCTGCTCGATCCCGGCCAAGTCGGACGAGGACGGGCTCGTCATCGCGCGCGGAGAGCACGTGTACGCGGTCCTGAACCTCTACCCGTACAACGGCGGGCACCTCATGGTCGTCCCCTACCGTCACGTAGCCGACTACACGGAGCTGACGGGGCCCGAGACCGCCGAGCTCGGCGAGCTGACCAAGCAGGCGATGACGGCCCTGCGCACCGCGTCCGGGGCGCACGGCTTCAACATCGGCATGAACCAGGGCAGCGTCGCGGGCGCGGGCATCGCCGCGCATCTGCACCAGCACATCGTGCCGCGCTGGGGCGGGGACACGAACTTCATGCCGGTCGTCGGGCACACCAAGGTGCTGCCGCAACTGCTCGCGGACACCCGCGGGATGCTGGCGGAGGCCTGGCCGAAGGGCTAGCGCCCCGGGCGCGCCCGGGAGAACGGCGGAAGGGTCCGGGCGATGCGGCACGCACACGGTGCGCCGCGTCGCCCGGGCCCTTCTCGTCGTCTCCCGTCGTCCCGGCCCGGCGGTGACTCCTACGCGTTGTACACATCCGCCTGCTTCGGGGCCGGGTCCTGCACCGCGCCGCTCAGGAACGTGGCGCGGGCGCCGAAGCGGTCGGTGTCGACGCCGTTCTCCTCCAGGACCTTCAGCGCCGCCGAGTGCACCACCCGCAGCACCGGGGTGGCCGCGCGCAGCGCGTCGTCGGCCATGAAGCGGTGCCGCCAGGGCTTGTCCGCCCAGGCGTGCCGCAGACCGAACGGCTCGGGCAGGACCAGCTTGCCGCCCAGATAGTCGAGGATCGGCGGATACCAGGTGAAGGGGGCGCGGACCGCGAGGCGCACCACTTCCTGGGCGTCGACGAGCGGCAGCTGCTGGGTCTTGGTCTCCCAGAACCTGATGGTCTTGCTGACCGTCTTCGTCTTGGGCGAGGGCTTGCTGGTGAACAGGGAGTGCACCGGGCCGAGGGCGTGACCGGTGACCTCGATGCGCAGCGTCTCGTGCAGCACCGTCACCGTGATCAGCATGGTGATCACCAGCTGGCCGTCCCAGAGCGTGAACTGCACGCCCAGGTAGTGGCGGTCGCCGCTGCCGAACTGCTGCTCGTTGCAGATGCGCTGTATCTCGTGGCCCTTGATCTGGAAGGCCTCGACGTCCGTGCCCGACGGGCGGGACACCGAGCCCGCGTTCTCGCCGATGGGCGTGACGATCCAGTGCTTTATCGACGGCTTGGGGAAGCCGCCGGTGTGCAGGGGGCCGCGCTCCAGCATGCGGAGCTGGTCGTGCACCGCGCGTATCACGTCCCAGCTGCGGAACGGGTTGATCTCCTTGTCGTCGTCCCGCGGGGTGAGCTCCTCGGCGAGCTGCCAGCTGCCCCAGCGGGTGCCCATGCCCAGTATTCCCTTGGGTCCGGCGTAGAAGACGGAGTTGGACTGCTGCTCCGCGGACAGGCGGGCGAGGCCCTGGCGCAGCCGCTCGGCAGCCGTCTCGCCCGGGCTGCCGGGGACCGCCTCGGGGATCTTCGCGCCGATGCCGCCGCCCGCGAGCAGGCTGTCCCAGCGCTCCCGCAGATCCCTCGCGGTGCCCTCCGCCACGTGCTTGGCCCAGAACCAGCCGAGCACGGGCGCGACGGCGCACAGGCGCAGATACCAGGCCCAGAAGCCGTCGAACGGCAGCTTGATGAGCACGACGGCCACCACCACGCCGAGGGCCACGAGCAGCGCCGTGGCGATGGCGTGGGTGCGCTTGTCCTTCTGCTTGGTGACCCATCTGCGGACCGTGAACACCAGGAGCCAGGCGAGGAGGCCGGGCGGGAAGAGCAGCCCGCACAGGGCCATGACCGCCGTCAGCCAGCTGTCGCGCTGCCTGCGGATCCGATTGGCCGCGAGGCAGTGCTCGACGACCACCTGCGGTTCGGTGCCGAAGGACTGGATGAGCGCCGGACGGGCGCCGCCGAGCATCCGCACCTGCACGGTCCGCGAGAAGGCCTCGCCCAGGTTGGGCTTGCACAGCGACCACAGACCGGGCTTCACCACCGACTTGTGCCAGTCGCTGTTGGCCTTGAGGATGTCGTCGACCTCGCCGTCGCGATACGCCGCCGACGCCAGGGCCTGCGTCGCCGCGGTCTGTCCCGCGGCGCCCGCCAAAGGCACCTGGGCCCCCGGCCTGAAGTCGAATACGTCGTCCGCCACCTGCCGCCCCCATCGCCGCGCCGCGCTCGGCGCCACGGCTCTTCCCGACTGCGTTGTCCCCAAAATTCCCGACCGCGTGGACCGCCACACCTGCCGACCTGGCGGGCACGGCCACTGATCAGGTCATCAGCGTATAGGTGCGTACTGACATCCGGCAGAGGGTCGCCGAATGCCACCCGTCCGACGGGGGCGGAACAGGCGGCATCCGGCCGGTTCAGGTCACGTGTGCGTCAACTACGCGGAGCCCTGCGCCTGTTCACGGATCCTCTGGGACAGCTGCGGCGGCATCGGCTCGTGCCGGGCGTAGTTCCGGCTGAAGCGGGCGGTGCCCTGCGAGAGGGACCGCAGGTCGACGGCGTATCTCCCGATCTCGATCTCGGGGACCTCGGCCCGCACCACCGTGCGCCCGCCAGGGGCCTGTTCGGTGCCGACGACCCGGCCGCGCCGCCCCGAGAGGTCGCTCATCACCGGCCCGACGTGTTCGTCGGCGACGAGGACCTGCACCTCGGCGACCGGTTCCAGCAGATGAATGGTGGTGTCGCCGGCCGCCTCCCGCAGCGCGAGGGCGCCCGCCGTCTGGAACGCGGCGTCGGAGGAGTCCACGGAGTGCGCCTTGCCGTCGAGCAGCGTGACGCGCACGTCGATCAGCGGATAGCCCGCGGCGACGCCCCTGGCCGCCTGGGCGCGGACGCCCTTCTCGACGGACGGGATGAACTGCCGCGGCACGGCGCCGCCCACGACCTTGTCGACGAACTCGATGCCGCTGCCGCCCGGCAGCGGCTCCACCTCGATCTCGCAGATGGCGAACTGGCCGTGGCCGCCGGACTGCTTCACATGGCGGCCGCGGCCCGCCGACCTGTTCGCGAACGTCTCCCGCAGGGAGACCTTGTGGGGCACCAGGTCGACCTGCACTCCGTAGCGGTTGCGCAACCGCTCCAGGGCGACGTCCGCGTGCGCCTCGCCGAGGCACCACAGGACCACCTGGTGGGTGCTCTGGTTCTGTTCGAGCCGCATGGTGGGGTCCTCGGCCACCAGCCGGGAGAGCCCCTGCGACAGCTTGTCCTCGTCGGCCTTGCTGTGTGCCTGGATCGCGAGCGGCAGCAGCGGGTCGGGCATGTCCCAGGGCTCCATCAGGAGCGGGTCGTCCTTGGCGGACAGGGTGTCGCCGGTCTCGGCGCGGCTGAGCTTGGCCACACAGGCCAGGTCGCCGGCGATGCACCGGCCGAGCGTGCGCTGCTGTTTGCCGAAGGGCGAGGACAGGGCGCCCACGCGCTCGTCCGCTTCGTGGAGGGCGCGGTCCTCGTGACCGCGGTCCGCGAGCCCGTGCCCGGAGACGTGCACCGTCTCGTCCGGGCGCAGGGTCCCGGAGAACACGCGGACCAGCGATATGCGGCCCACGTACGGGTCGGACGCGGTCTTCACGACCTCCGCGGCCAGGGGGCCGTCGGGGTCGCAGGTGAGGGCGGGGCGGGGTTTTCCCTCGGGGGTGGTGACGGCCGGGGCGGGGTGTTCCAGCGGGGTCGGGAAGCCGCCCGTGATCAGGTCGAGCAGCTCCACGGTGCCGATGCCCTGGCGGGCGCCCTCGACGGCGGGCGCGGCCGCGAGCACCGGGTGGAAGACGCCGCGCGCGACGGCGCGCTCCAGATCCTGGACGAGCGTCTCGTAGTCGATGTCCGCGCCGTCGAGGTAGCGGTCCATCAAGGACTCGTCCTCGCTCTCGGCGATGATCCCCTCGATGAGCTGGTTGCGCGCCTCCTGGATGACGGGCAGCTGGTCGGGGCCCGGTTCGGACTCCTTGCGTTCGCCCGACGCGTAGTCGAAGACCCGCTGCGAGAGCAGCCCGATCAGGCCGGTCACCGGAGCGTGCCCGTCGGGTCCCTGCTCGCCGTACAGCGGCAGGTACAGCGGCAGGACGGCGTCGGGGTCGTCGGCCCCGAAGGCCTCGGCGCAGGAGCGCGTCATCGCCGCGAAGTCGGAGCGCGCGGTCTCCAGGTGCGTGATCACGATGGCCCGTGGCATGCCGACCGCCGCGCACTCCTCCCACACCATGCGGGTCGCGCCGCCGATGCCCTCGGCGCCCTCGGCCGCCGAGACCACGAAAAGGGCCGCGTCCGCGGCGCGCAGACCGGCCCTCAGCTCACCGACGAAGTCGGCGTATCCCGGGGTGTCCAGGATATTGATCTTGTAGCCACCCCATTCGACGGGCACGAGGGACAGCTGTACCGAACGTTGTCGGCGGTGCTCGATGTCGTCGTAGTCGGAGACCGAGGTGCCGTCCTCCACCCGGCCCGCCCGGTTCACCGCCCCCGCCGTCAGCGCGAGGGCTTCCACCAGTGTCGTCTTGCCCGATCCGCTGTGGCCGACCAGCACCACATTCCGTACGGACGCGGGGTGGTCGGCCGTCGCTGCCCTGCCGGCGGCTCCGGGGTGTGCGTTCGCCTTGTCGCCCATGCCTTGGCCTCCCGGTCGTGCGCATGGCTGAGGAGGCGCAGCCCCCTCAGGGATGCTGGCTGTGCGCGGACGCACGGGACCCGAGCGTGCGGGGGCGGCTCCGGCGACGCCCGCGGTGCTTTCGAGCTTTGCACCCGTGTCACGGTGCGTCCATACGTCGTACGCGATCGTGAGGGGGCGAGCCGGGGCGTCGCGAGCGTGACTACGATGGGCCAGCCGGTGGCCAACGGGGCCGCCAGGGCACCGACCCTCGGGAAGGCCATGCTGAACAAGTACGCGCGTGCATTCTTCACGCGTGTCCTCACACCGTTCGCCGCGTTTCTCATCCGCCGCGGGGTCAGCCCCGACACGGTCACGTTCATCGGTACGGCCGGTGTGGTCGCGGGAGCGCTGGTCTTCTATCCCCGGGGAGAGTTCTTCTGGGGCACGGTCGTCATCACCCTGTTCGTGTTCTCGGACCTGGTCGACGGCAACATGGCGCGCCAGCTCGGCCGCTCGAGCCGGTGGGGCGCGTTCCTCGACTCGACCCTGGACCGGGTGGCCGACGGCGCGATCTTCGGCGGCTTCGCGCTCTGGTACGCGGGCCGCGGCGACGACAACGTGCTGTGCGCGGTGACGCTCTTCTGCCTGGCCAGCGGTCAGGTCGTGTCGTACACGAAGGCGCGCGGCGAGGCCATCGGCCTGCCCGTGGCCGTCAACGGTCTGGTGGAGCGTGCCGAGCGCCTGGTGATCTCGCTGGTCGCCGCGGGCTTCGCCGGGCTGCACAAGTTCGGCGTGCCCGGCATCGACGTGCTGCTGCCCGTCGCGCTGTGGATCGTCGCCGTCGGCAGCCTCGTCACGCTCGTCCAGCGGGTGGTGACCGTGCGCAGGGAGTCCGCGGAAGCGGACCAGGAGGACGCGCGGGAGGCGCCCCAGCAGAGCGAGACGGCTTCATGAGCGCCGCCACGGACAAGCTCACGGACGCGCTGTACGGCGTCGCCTGGAGCACGCTCAAGAAGCTGCCCGAACCCGCCGCCGTGCGCCTCGGCCGCACCATCGCCGACCTGGCGTGGAAGCGCCGGGGCAAGGGTGTGCTGCGCCTGGAGGCGAACTACGCGCGCGTGGTGCCCGACGCGAGCCCCGCGCGCCTGGCCGAGCTCTCCAGGGCGGGCATGCGCTCGTACATGCGGTACTGGATGGAGTCCTTCCGGCTCCCGGCCTGGAGCAAGGACCGCATCCGCGGCGGCTTCTCCGGCCAGGACCTGCACTACCTGACCGACGGCCTGGCGGCGGGCAAGGGCGTCGTCCTCGCGCTCCCGCACCTGGGCAACTGGGACCTGGCGGGGGCGTGGCTGACCACGAAGCTGGAGATCCCGTTCACGACCGTGCAGGAGCGGCAGAAGCCCGAGTCGCTGTACGACCGTTTCGTCGCCTACCGCAGCGGCCTCGGCATGGAGGTCCTGCCGCACACCGGCGGCTCGGCCTTCGGGACGCTGGCCCGCCGGCTGCGCGCCGGTGGCCTCGTCTGCCTGGTCGCCGACCGTGATCTTTCGACGTCGGGCGTCGAGGTGAAGTTCTTCGGCGAGACCGCGAGCATGCCCGCCGGCCCCGCCGCGCTCGCCCAGCAGACCGGTGCGCTGCTGCTGCCCGTGACGCTCTGGTACGACGATTCGCCGGTCATGCGGGGTCGCGTGCACCCGCCGGTCGAGGTGCCGGAGACGGGAACGCGCGCGGAGAAGACGGCCGCCATGACCCAGGCACTCGCCGACGCCTTCGCCACGGGCATCGCCGACCACCCCGAGGACTGGCACATGCTCCAGCGCCTGTGGCTGGCCGACCTGGACCCGTCGAAGGCACGCGCTACGAGGGCGGCCGTCGCGAAGGCGCCTCCTACGAAGGCACCTGTTACGGAGACCGCCTCTCCGAAGGCACCTGTTACGGACACCGCCCCTCCGAAGGCACCCGTTACGGAGACCGCCTCTCCGAAGGCGACGCCGCCCGCATCGTCGTCCTCGGAGACGACGGCCGAGGGGACACCGTGAAGGTAGGCATCGTCTGCCCCTACTCGTGGGACGTTCCGGGCGGCGTCCAGTTCCACATCCGTGATCTGGCGGAGCACCTCATCCGCCTCGGGCACGAGGTCTCCGTACTCGCCCCGGCCGACGACGAGACCCCCCTGCCGCCGTACGTGGTGTCGGCGGGGCGGGCCGTTCCCGTTCCGTACAACGGCTCGGTGGCACGGCTGAACTTCGGATTCATCTCGGCCGCGCGCGTCCGGCGCTGGCTGCACGACGGCACCTTCGACGTGGTCCACATCCACGAGCCGACGTCGCCGTCGCTCGGTCTGCTCACGTGCTGGGCGGCGCAGGGGCCGATCGTCGCCACGTTCCACACCTCCAATCCGCGCTCACGGGCCATGATCGCGGCGTATCCGATCCTCCAGCCCGCCCTGGAGAAGATCAGCGCGCGGATCGCGGTCAGCGAGTACGCGCGCCGCACCCTCGTGGAGCACCTCGGCGGCGACGCCGTGGTCATCCCGAACGGCGTCGACGTCGACTTCTTCGCCCGTGCCGAGCCCAAGGCCGAGTGGCAGGGGGAGACGATCGGCTTCATCGGGCGGATCGACGAGCCCCGCAAGGGCCTGCCCGTCCTGATGCGCGCCCTCCCGCGGATCTTCGAGGAGCGGCCCGGGGCCCGACTCCTGGTGGCGGGGCGCGGCGACGAGGAGGAGGCCGTCGCCTCCCTGCCCGCCGAGCTGCGCTCCCGGGTGGAGTTCCTCGGCATGGTCAGCGACGAGGACAAGGCGCGGCTGCTGCGCAGCGTCGACGTCTACGTCGCCCCGAACACCGGTGGCGAGAGCTTCGGGATCATCCTGGTCGAGGCGATGTCCGCGGGCGCTCCCGTGCTCGCCAGCGACCTCGACGCCTTCGCGCAGGTCCTCGACCAGGGCGCGGCGGGCGACCTGTTCGCCAACGAGGACGCGGACTCCCTGGCCGGGGCGGCCGTACGACTCCTGAGCGACCCCGACCGCCGCACCGAACTCCGAGAACGCGGCAGCAAGCACGTACGCCGCTTCGACTGGGCGACGGTGGGCGCGGACATCCTCTCCGTCTACGAGACCGTGACCGACGGCGCGGCAGCGGTGGCCGCAGACGAACGCACGGGCCTGCGCGCCCGCTTCGGCCTGGCCAAGGACAGGCTGTAGCCCGACGACAACCTGAGACGGAACCCGACGGGACATAGCCCCCGACCCGGGCTCGAGCCCCCCAACAGCCCGCCGCCCGGGACCGCCAGTAGCGTCCACCGTTCGACGACGAGCCCGAGAGCCACCCAACAATCTGTCGGGCGTTCGACGACGAGCCAGGGGGGCCACCCAACAATCTGTCGGGCGTTCGACGACGAGCCCGAAGGGCCACCCAACAGCCCGTCCGGCGTTTGAGGACGAGGCCGAAGGCCGACGAAAACCCGTCCACCGTTCGACGACGAGCCCGAGAGCCACCCAACAACCTGTCGGGCGTTCGACGACGAGCCCGGAGGGCCACCCAATAGCCCGTCCGGCGTTTGAGGACGAGCCCGGAGGGCGACAAAAGCCCGTCCGGCGATTGAGGACGAGGCCGAAGGCCGACAAACGGGACCCGAGGGGGCCGGAGGGGCGACGGGTCGAGGGGGGCACACAGGCCCGGGGGGGCACACAGGCCCGGGGGGGGCAGGGGCCGAGGGCCAGAGGGGCAGCAGGGCCAGGGGCCAACAGACCCGAACCGCCCAAGGCGCCCCCGCCAGATACGGTGCGGGGGTGACCCCCACGTTGATCTGGACAGCCACCGCACTCCTCGCGATCGGCCTCTACCTGAGCTGGACCGCGGGCCGCCTGGACCGCCTGCACGCCCGCATCGACGCGGCCCGCGCCGCCCTCGACGCGCAACTGCTGCGCCGCGCCTCCGTCACCCAGGAACTGGCCACCTCCGGCATGCTCGACCCGGCCGCGTCCATCGTCCTGTACGAGGCGGCGCACGCGGCCCGGCAGGCGGAGGAGGAGCACCGCGAGGTCGCCGAGAGCGAGCTGAGCCAGGCGCTGCGTGCCGTCTTCGAGGAGACGGCACAGGTCGAGGCGGTCAGGGAGGCCCCGGGCGGCGAAGAGGCCGCCGACGAACTGGGCCAGGCGGTGCGCCGGGTCCCGATGGCCCGCCGCTTCCACAACGACGCCGTGCGCGCGGCCCGCGCCCTGCGCCGCCACCGCAAGGTCCGCTGGTTCCGGCTCGCAGGACACGCGCCGTTCCCGATGGCCTTCGAGATGGACGACGTGGCCCCCGCGGCCCTCGCGGACCGCCCCGGAACGTAGCGGGCGGCGGCAAAACGATCCACAGCCTCACCATTGGCCCTTGCTGTGGCCTGGTCCCGGAACGTTTCCTCAGTACTGCGGAAACACCACGGCAGCCGAACGCGGGATGTCCTCCCGTTCGTCCCGGTCCCGGTTCCCGCGGCCCCAGCCTTCGTCACCGAGTGAGGTCACCCCGTGTCCAGCACGCCCCCCAGCACCCCCAAGACCGCCGAGGACACCGCCGTCGGCACCGCCCGCGTGAAGCGCGGCATGGCCGAACAGCTCAAGGGCGGCGTGATCATGGACGTCGTGACGCCGGAGCAGGCGAAGATCGCCGAGGACGCCGGAGCCGTCGCCGTCATGGCCCTGGAGCGGGTTCCCGCCGACATCCGCAAGGACGGCGGTGTGGCCCGGATGTCCGACCCGGACATGATCGAGGGCATCATCGAGGCCGTCTCCATCCCCGTGATGGCCAAGTCGCGGATCGGCCACTTCGTGGAGGCCCAGGTCCTTCAGTCCCTCGGCGTCGACTACATCGACGAGTCGGAGGTCCTGACCCCGGCCGACGAGGTCAACCACTCCGACAAGTTCGCCTTCACCACGCCGTTCGTCTGCGGCGCCACCAACCTGGGCGAGGCCCTGCGCCGCATCGCCGAGGGCGCCGCGATGATCCGCTCCAAGGGCGAGGCCGGCACCGGCAACGTCGTCGAGGCCGTCCGCCACCTGCGCCAGATCAAGAACGAGATCGCCAGGCTGCGCGGCTTCGACAACAACGAGCTGTACGCCGCGGCCAAGGACCTGCGCGCCCCCTACGAGCTCGTCAAGGAGGTCTCCGAGCTCGGCAGGCTGCCCGTGGTCCTGTTCTCCGCCGGTGGCGTCGCCACCCCCGCCGACGCCGCCCTGATGCGCCAGCTCGGCGCCGAGGGCGTGTTCGTGGGCTCCGGCATCTTCAAGTCCGGCGACCCGGCCAAGCGCGCCGCCGCCATCGTGAAGGCCACCACCTTCTACGACGACCCCAAGATCGTCGCGGACGCCTCCCGCAACCTGGGCGAGGCCATGGTCGGCATCAACTGCGACACCCTGCCCGAGGCCGAGCGCTACGCGAACCGCGGCTGGTAACCCGTGAACGACACCCCCGTGGTCGGCGTCCTTGCACTCCAGGGCGACGTGCGGGAGCACCTCGTCGCCCTGGCCGCGGCGGACGCCGTGGCCAGGCCGGTGCGGCGCCCCGAGGAGCTCGCCGAGATCGACGGCCTCGTCGTACCGGGCGGCGAGTCGACCACCATCTCCAAGCTCGCGGTGCTCTTCGGCCTGCTCGAACCGCTTCGCGCGCGCGTGCGCGCGGGACTGCCGGTGTACGGCACCTGCGCGGGCATGATCCTGCTCGCCGACAAGATCCTCGACCCCCGCTCGGGGCAGGAGACGATCGGCGGCATCGACATGATCGTGCGCCGCAACGCCTTCGGGCGGCAGAACGAGTCCTTCGAGTCGACGGTGGACGTCCAGGGCATCGAGGGCGACCCCGTGGAGGGCGTCTTCATCCGCGCCCCCTGGGTGGAGTCGGTCGGCGCCGCCGTCGACGTGCTCGCCGAGCACGAGGGGCACATCGTCGCCGTACGCCAGGGCGATGTGCTCGCCACGTCCTTCCACCCCGAGCTGACGGGGGACCACAGGGTGCACGCACTGTTCGTGGACATGGTCCGGGCGAAGCAGGCGGCGCGATCCTTGTAGGATCTCTGGCGTTCGTACTGAGGTGGGTTACGCGAAGGAGACAGGCAGATGTCCGGCCACTCTAAATGGGCTACGACGAAGCACAAGAAGGCCGTGATCGACGCCAAGCGCGGCAAGCTCTTCGCGAAGCTGATCAAGAACATCGAGGTCGCGGCGCGGACCGGCGGAGCGGACGTCGAGGGCAACCCGACGCTCTTCGACGCCATCCAGAAGGCCAAGAAGAGCTCGGTCCCGAACAAGAACATCGACTCCGCGGTCAAGCGCGGCGCCGGCCTCGAAGCCGGTGGCGCCGACTACGAGACGATCATGTACGAGGGCTACGGCCCGAACGGCGTCGCGGTGCTCATCGAGTGTCTGACCGACAACCGCAACCGCGCGGCCTCCGACGTGCGCGTCGCGATGACCCGCAACGGCGGCTCCATGGCCGACCCCGGCTCCGTGTCCTACCTCTTCCACCGCAAGGGCGTCGTGATCGTCCCCAAGGGCGAGCTGGGTGAGGACGACGTCCTCGGCGCCGTCCTGGACGCCGGTGCCGAAGAGGTCAACGACCTCGGTGAGTCCTTCGAGGTGCTGAGCGAGGCCACCGACCTGGTCGCGGTGCGCACCGCGCTCCAGGAGGCCGGCATCGACTACGACTCGGCCGACGCCAACTTCGTCCCGACCATGCAGGTCGAGCTGGACGAGGAGGGCGCCCGGAAGATCTTCAAGCTCATCGACGCCCTGGAGGACAGCGACGACGTGCAGAACGTCTTCGCCAACTTCGACGTGTCCGACGACGTCATGGCCAAGGTCGACGCGTAGGCGCTCCGCGGGGCCTCCGCGACGCCGCCGCGGGCCACCCGCGGTCGCTCGGGCAGCTCCCCGCGCCCCTGGGGGACGCGCATGGGCCGACGGGACACACCCCGTCGGCCCATCGCGTTGTCAGAGGGACCCGATAACCTGCACGGACAGGCGATGGGAGGGGTCACGTGCGCGTGCTGGGGGTCGACCCGGGGCTGACCCGGTGCGGTGTGGGGGTCGTCGACGGCGTCGCGGGACGCCCCCTGACCATGCGCGGCGTAGGGGTCGTGCGCACCCCGGCCGACGCCGAGCTGGGCCACCGCCTCGTCGCCATCGAGCAGGGCATCGAGCAGTGGCTCGACGAGCACAGGCCCGAGGTCCTCGCGGTGGAGCGCGTGTTCAGCCAGCACAACGTGCGCACGGTGATGGGCACCGCCCAGGCGAGCGCCGTCGCCATGCTGTGCGCGTCCCGCCGCGGCATCCCCGTCGCCCTGCACACCCCGAGCGAGGTCAAGGCCGCCGTCACCGGCAGCGGCCGCGCGGACAAGGCCCAGGTCGGCGCGATGGTCACCCGCCTGCTCCGCCTGGACGCACCGCCCAAGCCGGCGGACGCCGCCGACGCCCTCGCCCTCGCCATCTCCCACATCTGGCGGGCCCCCGCGCAGAGCCGACTCCAGCAGGCGGTGGCCAAGAACCGCCTGGAGCAGGCCGTGGCCCAGCACGCATCGAAAGGCCGTACCGCATGATCGCCTTTGTCAGCGGCCCCGTCGCCGCACTCGCGCCGGACACCGCGGTGGTCGAGGTCGGCGGCGTCGGCATGGCCGTCCAGTGCACGCCGAACACCCTCTCCACGCTCCGCGTCGGCCAGCAGGCCAAGCTCGCCACCTCCCTGGTCGTACGGGAGGACAGCCTGACGCTGTACGGCTTCGCGGACGACGACGAGCGCCAGACCTTCGAGCTGCTCCAGACCGCGAGCGGCGTCGGCCCGCGCCTGGCCCAGGCCATGCTCGCCGTGCACAGCCCGGACGCCCTGCGCCGCGCGGTCGCCACCGGCGACGAGAAGGCGCTCACCGCCGTGCCCGGCATCGGCAAGAAGGGCGCCCAGAAGCTCCTCCTCGAGTACAAGGACCGCCTCGGCGAGCCCCTCGGCACCGGCGGCCCCGCCATCGGGACGGCCGTCACCGCGGGCTGGCGCGACCAGCTGCACGCCGCCCTGATCGGCCTCGGGTACGCGACGCGCGAGGCCGACGAAGCCGTCGCCGCAGTGACCCCGCAGGCCGAGGCCGCCGAGGGCACCCCCCAGGTGGGGCAGCTCCTGAAGGCCGCGCTCCAGACCCTGAACCGCACGCGCTGAGCCCCACGGCACAAGCGCCCGCCGCCGACCCCGGCACGGCAGGGCGTTCCCTGACGACAGACCGCAGACCCCCGTACGGACGCGAGGCACACACCGCATGAACTGGGACGACACGACCGACGAGGCCGCATCGGGACAGGCCGCGGCCGACGCGGCCGAGCGGCTCGGCGGGGCCGGAGCGGACCGGCCCGGCGGGCAGGAGGCGGAGCGGCTCGTGGGCGCCGCCGCCGACGGCGAGGACCAAGCGGTCGAGGCCGCCCTGCGCCCCAAGGACCTGGGGGAGTTCATCGGCCAGGAGAAGGTCAGGGAGCAGCTCGACCTGGTCCTGCGCGCCGCCCGCGCGCGCGGCGCCACCGCCGACCACGTGCTGCTCTCCGGCGCCCCCGGCCTCGGCAAGACCACCCTCTCGATGATCATCGCCGCCGAGATGGGCGCCCCCATCCGCATCACCAGCGGTCCCGCCATCCAGCACGCGGGTGATCTCGCCGCGATCCTGTCCTCCCTCCAGGAGGGCGAGGTCCTCTTCCTCGACGAGATCCACCGCATGTCGCGGCCCGCCGAGGAGATGCTGTACATGGCCATGGAGGACTTCAGGGTCGACGTCATCGTCGGCAAGGGCCCCGGCGCCACCGCCATCCCGCTCGAACTGCCCCCGTTCACCCTCGTCGGCGCCACCACGCGCGCGGGTCTGCTGCCGCCGCCGCTGCGCGACCGCTTCGGCTTCACGGCGCACATGGAGTTCTACGAACCGGCCGAGCTGGAACGCGTGGTGCACCGCTCCGCGCTCCTGCTCGACGTGGGCATCGACGCCGAGGGCGCCGCCGAGATCGCGGGCCGGTCCCGCGGCACGCCCCGTATCGCCAACCGCCTGCTGCGCCGCGTGCGCGACTACGCGCAGGTCAAGGCGGACGGCGTGATCAACCGCGAGATCGCGGGCGCGGCCCTGAGGGTCTACGAGGTCGACGGCAGGGGGCTCGACCGCCTGGACCGTGCCGTGCTCGAAGCCCTCCTGAAGCTGTTCGGCGGCGGGCCCGTCGGCCTTTCGACCCTCGCTGTCGCGGTGGGGGAGGAGCGTGAGACGGTCGAGGAGGTCGCCGAGCCCTTCCTCGTCAGGGAGGGGCTGCTCGCCCGCACCCCCAGGGGGCGGGTCGCGACGCCCGCGGCGTGGGCCCATCTGGGTCTCGCACCGCCCCGGCAGGGAGCGGGAACTGGACAACAGGACTTGTTCGGGTCGTGACGTGGCGCGCGGCGGCGCGGGGAGTCGCCCCGTCAGGAACTGCGGTGCCATGCTGAGCGTTGTTCGTAAGGCGCGGACTCGCTTAGACTCCGCCGATGCCGCCCTTGTGGGCGGCGCCGCCCACCCCCATCCATCAGGCCGCCCCCTTACGCGGTCGTGCGAAGGAAACTCCGTCCCGTGAATATCGTGACCCTCCTCCCCTTCATCGTGCTCATCGGGGCCATGTTCCTGATGACCCGGTCCGCCAAGAAGAAGCAGCAGGCGGCTGCCCAGATGCGCAGTGACATGACGCCTGGCACCGGCATCCGCACGATCGGAGGCATGTACGCCACCGTCAAGGAGGTCCACGACGACGCGGTCCTCCTCGAGGTGGCCCCCGGCGTCCACGCGGTGTACGCGAAGAACTCCATCGGCGCCGTCCTCGACGACGACGAGTACAACCGCATCGTGCACGGTGCGGAGGACGAGTCGGCCCCCGACGACGCCCCGGTGGTCCCGGACGACGCCTCCTCCCTCACCGAGACCGGTCACCGCGCCGACGCCCCGGACTCTTCGGACGACTCGCGCATCGACCTCGGCAAGGACCTCGGCAAGAAGGACGCGGCCGTCGAGGCCCCCGAGGCCGCCGACGCAGAGCCGAAGAAGACCGACGGCGAGTCCGGCGCGAAGTAGTCACGGCCGGGGGACCGGCGTGCGCCCGCTCGCGCACCACCACCCCCGCCCAGGTGATTTCGCGCCGCGTCTCGACACAACTTCATGGCCGCCCGCCCGGGTCCCCTCCACACAGGCCTCCGCTCAGCGCAGGTGATGGGGAGGCACCCCTGAGGCCGGACGGTTGGACAGGGAGAACGAGAAGGTGGCAGCACCCAAGAAGGGCCGCAAGCAGGCCGCCCAGGGGAAACCGGGCCGCACCCTGGTCCTGATCATGATCGCCCTGGTGGCGCTCACCGGAGGGATGTTCCTCTCCGGGCACACGACGCCCCGTCTCGGCATCGACCTCGCCGGTGGTACGAGCATCACGCTCGAGGCGAAGAACGAGCCGGGCCAGAAGAACGCGATCAACCAGACCAACCTGAACACGGCCGTTGACATCATCAACAACCGTGTCAACGGTCTGGGTGTCTCCGAAGCCGAGGTGCAGACCCAGGGCGACCGGAACATCATCGTCAACATTCCCAAGGGCACCAACGCCAAACAGGCGCGTGAGCAGGTCGGCACGACCGCACAGCTCTACTTCCGGCCCGTCCTGGCCCAGCAGCCGAGCACCGGCGCCGCCGACAAGCCGGCGCCCAAGCCGTCGGACTCCGGCAAGGACAAGTCAGGCGGCGACAAGTCCAAGGACGGCGACAAGCCCAAGGCAGGCGACGAGCCCAAGGAGGAGGCGACCTCGCCGAGTGGGACGCCGACGACCCAGGGCCGCTCCGTCACCGACGCCCTGAAGGCCGACGCCACCCCCACGCCCGACGCCAAGGACGACCCGGCCAAGGACAAGAAGGACGACGGCAAGAAGGACCCGTCGCCCCCTCCCTCCGGCGACCCCACGGCGCAGCTCCAGGAGCAGTTCGCCAAGCTCGACTGCACCGACAAGAAGGCCCGCGCGAAGGTCAAGGAGGGCGTCAAGCCCTCCGACCCGGTCGTGGCCTGCGGTGAGAACAAGAACGGCTGGGACAAGTTCATCCTCGGACCCTCCGAGGTCAACGGCAAGGAGGTCGATGACGCCAAGGCCGTCTACGACACCCAGGGTGCCGCTGGCTGGAAGGTCACGATGAACTTCTCCAAGACGGGCACGAAGCAGTTCGCGGACATCACCGGCAAGCTCGCCAGCAAGCAGCCGCCGCAGAACGAGTTCGGCATCGTCATGGACGGCGAGGTCGTCTCCGCCCCGTACGTCAGCCAGGCGCTGACCACCGGCGACGCCGAGATCTCCGGCAGCTTCTCCCAGGACGAGGCCAAGGACCTGGCCAACATCCTGTCGTACGGCGCGCTCCCGCTGACCTTCAAGGAGCAGAGCGTCACCACGGTCAGCGCGGCCCTGGGCGGCGAGCAGCTGCGGGCCGGCATGATCGCCGGTGCCATCGGCCTCGCGCTCGTCATCATCTACCTGGTGGCGTACTACCGCGGTCTCGCGCTCATCGCCATCGCCTCCCTCTTCGTCTCCGCGGCGCTGACGTACACGATCATGACGCTGCTCGGCCCGACGATTAAGTTCGCGCTGAACCTGCCCGCGGTCTGTGGCGCCATCGTCGCCATCGGTATCACCGCCGACTCGTTCATCGTCTACTTCGAGCGCATAAGGGACGAGGTCCGCGAGGGCCGTACGCTGCGGCCCGCCGTCGAGCGCGCCTGGCCGCGGGCGCGGCGCACCATCCTGGTCTCCGACTTCGTGTCGTTCCTCGCCGCCGCGGTGCTGTTCATCGTCACGGTCGGCAAGGTCCAGGGCTTCGCGTTCACGCTCGGTCTGACGACGCTCCTCGACGTCGTGGTGGTGTTCTTCTTCACCAAGCCACTGATGACGATCATGGCTCGCAAGAAGTTCTTCGCGGGCGGCGGCAAGTGGTCCGGCCTCGACCCGAAGCGTCTCGGCGCCAAGCCGCCGCTGCGCCGATCGCGCCCCAGCGGACCGACCCTCCCCGTCGACTCGACCACCCCGAAGGAGGCGTGAGATGTCGAAACTGGGAGATCTCGGCGCCAAGCTCTACCGCGGCGAGGTCGGCTACGACTTCGTCGGCAAGCGCAAGATCTGGTACGGCATCTCGATCCTGATCACCATCACGGCCATCGTCGGCCTGGCGGTGCGCGGCCTGAACATGGGCATCGAGTTCGAGGGCGGCGCCGTCTTCAACACGCCGAAGACCAGCGTGTCCGTCTCCAAGGCCGACGAGATCGCCGAGGAGGCCTCCGGGCACGACGCGATCGTGCAGAAGCTCGGCAACGACACCCTGCGCATCCAGATCGCCGGCGTGGACACCGCCAAGTCCGACCGCATCAAGGCCGAGCTCGCCAAGGAGCTCGACATAAAGGCCGACGACATCAACGCCGACCTGGTGGGTCCGAGCTGGGGTGAGCAGATCGCCAACAAGGCCTGGCAGGGCCTGGCGATCTTCATGGTCCTGGTGGTGATCTATCTGGCGATCGCCTTCGAGTGGCGGATGGCGCTCGCGGCCCTGATCGCCCTCATCCACGACATCACCATCACCGTGGGTGTGTACGCCCTGGTCGGCTTCGAGGTCACACCGGGCACGGTGATCGGTCTGCTGACCATCCTCGGCTATTCGCTGTACGACACGGTCGTGGTCTTCGACAGCCTCAAGGAGCAGTCGAAGGACCTCGCCAAGCAGACCCGCTTCACCTACAGCGAGGTCGCCAACCGCTCGATCAACAGCACCCTGGTGCGGTCCATCAACACCACGGTCGTGGCGCTGTTGCCGGTCGCGGGGCTGCTGTTCATCGGCGGCGGCTTCCTCGGCGCGGGCATGCTGAACGACATCTCGCTCTCGCTGTTCGTCGGCCTCGCCGCGGGCGCGTACTCCTCGATCTTCATCGCGACCCCGCTGGTCGCCGATTTCAAGGAGACCGAGCCGCAGATGAAGGCGCTCAAGAAGCGGGTGCTCGCCAAGCGCAGGGCGGCCGCCGCCAAGGGCGAGTCCGCCGAGACCCCGGAGTTCGCGGGCGACGACGGCCTGGACGAGGAGTCCGGGGACGCGGCGCCCGCCGTGGTCGGACCCCGCTCGGGTCCGCGTTCCCAGCCCACCCGTAACCGCGGCCGCGGCCGCCCGTCGGGGAAGCGCCGATGACCGAGCTCGCCGACCCCAGCGCGCTCCTGCGCAGCCGCATCCGTGACGTACCGGACTACCCCGAGCCCGGTGTGATGTTCAAGGACATCACGCCGCTGCTCGCGGACCCGGTGGCGTTCACGGCGCTGACCGAGGCGCTCGCGGGGATCAGCGTGCGCTCGGGGGCCACGAAGGTCGTCGGTCTGGAGGCGCGGGGCTTCATCCTGGCGGCCCCGGTCGCCGTGCGCGCCGGGCTCGGCTTCATCCCCGTACGCAAGGCGGGCAAGCTCCCCGGAGCGACCCTCAGCCAGGCCTACGACCTGGAGTACGGCAGCGCCGAGATCGAGGTGCACGCCGAGGACCTGGCCGCCGGTGACCGTGTCATGGTCATCGACGACGTCCTGGCCACCGGCGGCACCGCGGAGGCCTCGCTGCGGCTGATCCGCCGCGCCGGGGCCGAGGTGGCCGGTGTCGCCGTACTGATGGAGCTCGGCTTCCTCGGCGGCAGACAGCGGCTGGTTCCCGCCCTGGACGGTGCCCCTCTGGAGGCGCTGCTCACGGTCTGACAAGCACACGGGACGGTGGGACGGGAGGGGCGTCGCGCGGGCGGCGCCCCGCCCCCCGGCAGCACGCGGAGGCGGGTCCGGCGGAATCCGGCACCCGCCTCCGGTGTTTCTCCAGTACGGAGGCGTCCCACCGGCCGAGGGCGAGCCATCGACCCAGGATCGATACCATGGACACTTCGGGGCCTGACCGAGGACCCGATCGCGCACAGGGAGCGCTCTTGCCAGACGAGTCCCAGCCACTTGCCACCGCCAAGTCCGCCCAGCAGGCCGAGCGGGCCGCGGCGCCCGCCCCCGCGCCCGCGGAGAAGGCGCCGGGCGCGCCCGGCGGGACGTCCGCGCAGGGCGAGCAGGCGGCGCGGTCGACCGAGGAGCCCCGCCCCGCGCCCGGAACCGAGCCCCGGCCGTCCGCGCAGGGCCCGGCCGCACCCCCCGCGGAGGCGACCCGGGCCGCACCGCCCGCCGGTCCCGCCAGGACCACGCCACCGGCCCACCCGGCGCCGCCGGTCCGCCAGACCCCTCCGGTGCGCGCGACTCCCGCGAAGCCACCCGCCACCGGCAAGCCGGAGCGCTCCGGCTCATCGAACCGGGTACGGGCCCGCCTCGCCCGCCTCGGCGTCCAGCGCTCCAACCCGTACAACCCGGTCCTGGAGCCGCTGCTCCGCATAGTGCGCAGCAACGACGCGAAGATCGAGACCGCCACCCTCCGCCAGATCGAGCGGGCCTACCAGGTCGCCGAGCGCTGGCACCGCGGCCAGAAGCGCAAGAGCGGCGACCCGTACATCACGCACCCGCTCGCCGTGACCACGATCCTCGCCGAGCTCGGCATGGACCCCGCGACCCTGATGGCGGGCCTCCTCCACGACACCGTCGAGGACACCGAGTACGGCCTGGACACCCTGCGCCGCGACTTCGGTGACCAGGTGGCCCTGCTCGTCGACGGCGTCACCAAGCTGGACAAGGTCAAGTTCGGCGAGGCCGCGCAGGCCGAGACCGTGCGCAAGATGGTCGTCGCCATGGCCAAGGACCCCCGCGTCCTGGTCATCAAGCTCGCCGACCGCCTGCACAACATGCGCACGATGCGCTACCTCAAGCGCGAGAAGCAGGAGAAGAAGGCCCGCGAGACCCTGGAGATCTACGCTCCGCTGGCGCACCGCCTGGGCATGAACACCATCAAGTGGGAGCTGGAGGACCTCGCCTTCGCGATCCTCTACCCCAAGATGTACGACGAGATCGTGCGGCTCGTCGCCGAGCGCGCGCCCAAGCGCGACGAGTATCTGGCCATAGTGACCGACGAGGTCCAGGCCGACCTGCGCGCCGCCCGCATCAAGGCCACCGTCACGGGACGGCCGAAGCACTACTACAGCGTCTACCAGAAGATGATCGTCCGCGGCCGTGACTTCGCGGAGATCTACGACCTGGTGGGCATCCGCGTCCTCGTGGACACCGTCCGCGACTGCTACGCGGCCCTCGGCACCGTCCACGCGCGCTGGAACCCGGTCCCCGGCCGGTTCAAGGACTACATCGCGATGCCGAAGTTCAACATGTACCAGTCGCTCCACACGACGGTCATCGGCCCCAACGGCAAGCCCGTCGAATTGCAGATCCGCACGTTCGACATGCACCGCCGCGCCGAGTACGGCATCGCCGCGCACTGGAAGTACAAGCAGGAGGCCGTCGCCGGCGCCTCCAAGGTGCGCACCGACGTGCCGAGGAAGTCCGGTGGCAAGGACGACCACCTCAACGACATGGCGTGGCTGCGCCAGCTCCTCGACTGGCAGAAGGAGACCGAGGACCCCAGCGAGTTCCTGGAGTCGCTGCGCTTCGACCTGTCGCGCAACGAGGTCTTCGTCTTCACCCCCAAGGGCGACGTCATCGCACTGCCCGCGGGCGCGACCCCGGTCGACTTCTCGTACGCGGTGCACACCGAGGTCGGCCACCGCACCATAGGGGCCCGGGTCAACGGCAGGCTCGTACCGCTCGAATCGACCCTGGACAACGGCGATCTCGTGGAGGTCTTCACCTCCAAGGCCGCGGGCGCGGGTCCCTCCCGCGACTGGCTCGGCTTCGTCAAGTCGCCGCGGGCGCGCAACAAGATCCGTGCCTGGTTCTCCAAGGAGCGCCGCGAGGAGGCCATCGAGCAGGGCAAGGACGCCATCGCGCGCGCCATGCGCAAGCAGAACCTGCCGATCCAGCGCATCCTCACCGGCGACTCCCTCGTCACCCTCGCCCACGAGATGCGCTACCCCGACATCTCCTCGCTGTACGCGGCGATCGGCGAGGGCCACGTCACCGCGCAGTCCGTCGTGCAGAAGCTCGTCCAGGCGCTCGGCGGCGAGGAGGCCGCCAACGAGGACATCGCCGAGAGCACACCGCCCTCGCGCAGCCGCTCCAAGCGCCGTTCGAGCGCCGACCCCGGAGTCGTCGTCAAGGGCGTGGAGGACGTGTGGGTCAAGCTCGCACGCTGCTGTACGCCGGTGCCCGGCGACCCCATCATCGGCTTCGTCACGCGCGGCAGCGGTGTGTCGGTGCACCGCAGCGACTGTGTGAACGTGGACTCGCTGTCCCGTGAGCCCGAGCGCATCCTCGAGGTGGAGTGGGCGCCCACGCAGTCCTCGGTGTTCCTCGTCGCCATACAGGTGGAGGCCCTCGACCGCTCGCGGCTCCTGTCGGACGTCACGCGCATCCTCTCGGACCAGCACGTGAACATCCTCTCGGCGGCCGTGCAGACCTCCCGCGACCGCGTCGCCACCTCCCGCTTCACCTTCGAGATGGGCGACCCCAAGCACCTGGGGCACGTGCTCAAGGCGGTCAGGGGAGTGGAGGGCGTGTACGACGTGTACCGGGTGACGTCGGCGCGACGGCCCTGACCCACCCGCGGAGCCGGAGCCGGCGTGGCCCGCACCGCACGAACTGAGGGGCTTGCGTACGCACCGTACGCAAGCCCCTCAGCAGGTGGCCCTGTCGGCTGCTAGCCGCCGAACTCGTGCAGGCCCTTGAGAGCCTGGTCCAGAAGCGCCTGACGGCCGTCGAGCTCCCTCTGGAGCTTGTCCGCCTTGGAGTTGTTGCCCGCGGCGCGCGCCGCCTCGATCTGGCCCCGGAGCTTGTCGACGGCGGCCTGGAGCTGGCCCGTGAGGCCCTCGGCGCGAGCCCGTGCCTCCGGGTTCGTCCGGCGCCACTCGGCCTCCTCGGACTCCTGGAGCGCCCGCTCCACCGCGTGCATCCGGCCCTCGACCTTCGGGCGGGCGTCACGCGGGACGTGACCGATGGCCTCCCAGCGCTCGTTGAGGGTCCTGAAGGCCGCGCGGGCCGCCTTCAGATCCGTCACCGGGACGAGCTTCTCGGCCTCCTCGGCCAGCTCCTCCTTCAGCTTCAGGTTCTCCGACTGCTCGGCGTCGCGCTCCGCGAACACCGCGCTGCGGGCGGCGAAGAAGACGTCCTGGGCACCGCGGAAGCGGTTCCACAGGTCGTCCTCGTGCTCGCGCTGGGCACGGCCCGCGGCCTTCCAGTCGGACATCAGCTCGCGGTACCGCGCGGCCGTGGGGCCCCAGTCCGTCGAGCCCGAGAGCCCCTCGGCCTCGGCGACCAGCTTCTCCTTGGCCTTGCGGGCGTCCTCGCGCTGCGCGTCGAGCGAGGCGAAGTGGGCCTTGCGGCGCTTGGAGAACGCCGAGCGGGCGTGCGAGAAGCGGTGCCAGAGCTCGTCGTCGGACTTCCGGTCCAGGCGCGGCAGGCCCTTCCAGGTGTCCACCAGGGCCCGCAGCCGCTCGCCGGCCGCACGCCACTGCTCGCTCTGCGCCAGCTCCTCGGCCTCGGCGACCAGGGCCTCCTTGGAGTGCCGTGCCTCGTCCGACTGCTTGGCCTTCTGGGCCTTGCGCTCCTCACGGCGCGCCTCGACGGTCTCCACCAGCTTGTCCAGCCGCTTGCCGAGGGCGTCGAGGTCGCCGACGGCGTGCGCCTCGTCGACCTGCTGGCGCAGGTGGTCGATGGCGGTCGTCGCGTCCTTCGCCGACAGATCGGTCGTCTTCACCCGGCGCTCGAGAAGTCCGATCTCGACGACCAGACCGTCGTACTTGCGCTCGAAATAGGCCAGGGCCTCGTCCGGAGATCCTGCCTGCCACGAACCGACCACTCGCTCGCCGTCGGCCGTACGCACGTACACGGTCCCCGTCTCGTCGACGCGGCCCCACGGGTCGCTGCTCACAGCGCCTCCTCCACATGATGCCTGCGCAGGGCCACGGGCCCCCGGCATCGTCCACAGTTTCGTCACCGCCAACATAGGCGACCGGCGGGGATGCTGTCCGCATCCAGCGCGGGCGAACTTCACCCGCGGGCGGTCAGGACCTGCGGACGGTGGCCTTGTCGATGACGACCGTCGCGTTCGGGGTGCCGTCGCCCTGCCCACTGCTCTCACCCGCGGCGGCGATCTTCTTCAGCACCTTCATGCCGTCGTCGGAGACCGTTCCGAACGGCGTGTAGTCGGGCGGCAGCTTGCTGTCCTGGTAGACGAGGAAGAACTGGCTGCCGCCGGTGTCACGGCCCTGCTTCTTCTGCGCGTTGTACCGGTTGGCCATGGCGACCGTGCCCGCGGGGTAGACGCCGCCGCGCAGCCGCTCGTCCTTGAGGTTCTCGTCCGGAAGGGAGTACCCGGGGTCGCCCTCGCCGGTGCCCTTGGGGTCGCCGCACTGCAAGACGTTGACGTTGCCCGCGGTGAGCCGGTGGCACGTGGTGTGGTCCAGGTAGCCCTTGCCGACCAGGAAGTCGAACGAGTTGACGGTGCGCGGGGCCTTGGCCGCGTCCAGGTCGATGCCGATGTCGCCGCACGTGGTGCTCAGCTTCATCGCGTACGAAGCCGACTTGTCGACGGTGAGCGCCGGCTCCTTCTTGAAGCTCATCGGCTTGACCTTGCCCGGTGCCGCCTTCCGGCAGGGGTCCTCGGGCTTGCTCGGCGTCGCCTCGGGCGCCGCGTCGTCCTTCGTCGAGCCGCCGTCGTCGAAGGCGCCGGCGGCGTACGAGACCGCTCCGCCCGCCACGACCACCGCGAGCGCACCCGCGATCACCGCGTTGCGCATCCGCCGGCGGCGCTGAGCGGCCTCCCGCCGCTCCTGCTGCCGCAAGAACTTCTCCCGCGCGAGCTGCTTGCGCCGCTGTTCCTGGCTGACCACCGGGGGACTCCTCGTGCGTCTCGTCGTACGTCTCGGTACGTCTGGGCTGGCCCCGTACGGTATACGGGTTGGCTGTGGAAACGGCAGCGCCGGTAGGCTCTGATCCGCCGCAGTCCACGCTGCCGGCTCCACCGGACGGCACCGCCACCTCCACCGGACGACGAACGAAGGACGATCGTGCTCATTGCCGGGTTTCCCGCCGGGGCCTGGGGCACCAACTGCTACCTGGTAGCCCCCGCCGCGGGCGAGGAGTGCGTGATCATCGACCCGGGGCATCAGGCCACCGAGGGAGTCGAGGAAGCGCTCAGGAAGCATCGGCTCAAGCCCGTCGCCGTCATCCTCACGCACGGCCACATCGACCACGTCGCCTCGGTCGTGCCGGTCTGCGGCGCGCACGACGTCCCCGCGTGGATCCACCCCGATGACCGGTACATGATGAGCGACCCCGAGAAGGCGCTCGGCCGCTCCATCGGGATGCCGCTCATGGGCGAGCTGACGATCGGGGAGCCCGACGACGTGCGGGAGCTGAGGGACGGGTCCCGTTTGGAGCTGGCCGGACTCGACTTCTCCGTCGCGCACGCGCCGGGGCATACGAAGGGGTCGGTGACGTTCAGGATGCCCGAGGCCGCCGACATTCCGTCGGTCTTCTTCTCGGGGGACCTGTTGTTCGCCGGCTCCATCGGACGCACCGATCTGCCCGGCGGATCGCACCGCGAGATCCTCGAGTCGCTCGGCCGCGTGTGCCTGCCGCTCGACGACTCGACCGTGGTGCTGTCGGGCCACGGCCCCCAGACGACCATCGGCCAGGAGCGCGCCACCAACCCGTATCTGCGGCAGGTGGCCGCCGGCCCGGGCGCGGACGGCACGTCCGCCCCACGACGAGGAATGTGACGAGAGAACCCCCAGTGAGCACCTTCAAGGCCCCCAAGGGCACCTACGACCTGCTGCCGCCGGACTCCGCGACCTATCTCGCGGTACGCGACGCCATCGCGACGCCGCTGCGCGACTCCGGATACGGCTACGTCGAGACGCCCGGCTTCGAGAACGTCGAGCTCTTCGCGCGCGGTGTCGGTGAGTCCACCGACATCGTCAACAAGGAGATGTACGCCTTCACCACGCGCGGGGGCGACCAGCTCGCCCTGCGCCCCGAAGGCACCGCCTCCGTGCTGCGCGCCGCCCTCGAAGGCAACCTGCACAAGTCGGGCAACCTCCCGGTCAAGCTCTGGTACTCGGGCTCGTACTACCGCTACGAGCGTCCGCAGAAGGGTCGCTACCGCCACTTCTCGCAGGTCGGCGCGGAGGCCATCGGCGCCGAGGACCCGGCGCTCGACGCCGAGCTGATCATCCTCGCCGACCAGGCGTACCGCTCCCTCGGCCTGAAGGACTTCCGCATCCTGCTGAACTCCCTCGGCGACAAGGAGTGCCGTCCCGTCTACCGCGCCGCCCTCCAGGACTTCCTGCGCGGACTCGACCTGGACGAGGAGACACGTCGGCGTATCGACATCAACCCGCTGCGCGTCCTCGACGACAAGCGCGCCGAGGTGCAGAAGCAGCTGGTGGGCGCGCCCATGCTGCGCGACTACCTGTGCGACGCCTGCAAGGACTACCACGAGCAGGTGCGTGAGCTACTGACCGCGCAGGGCGTCCGCTACGAGGACGACACCAAGCTGGTCCGCGGCCTCGACTACTACACGCGTACCACCTTCGAGTTCGTCCACGACGGCCTGGGCTCGCAGTCCGCGGTCGGCGGCGGCGGGCGCTACGACGGCCTCTCCGAGATGATCGGCGGCCCCGCGCTGCCGTCCGTGGGATGGGCGCTCGGCGTCGACCGCACGGTGCTCGCCCTGGAGGCCGAGGGCGTCGCGCTCGACCTGCCCGCGGCCACCAGTGTGTTCGCGGTGCCCCTCGGCGACGAGGCGCGGCGGGTGCTCTTCGCCAAGGTGACGGAGCTGCGCCGGGCCGGGATCGCCGCGGACTTCTCCTACGGCGGCAAGGGGCTCAAGGGTGCCATGAAGAACGCGAACCGCAGCGGCGCGCGCTATGCCGTCGTCGCCGGTGAGCGCGACCTCGCCGAGGGCGTCGTCCAGCTCAAGGACATGGAGTCCGGGGAGCAGGAGGCGCTTGCGGTGGAGGAGTTCGTCGCGGTCCTCAAGGACAGGCTGAAGCGCGCCTAGCGGGGCGACTTCCTCGACTGGTGGGGGCGGGGTCTTTGTGCCCGCCTCGTCATGGCATCCAGCGTCCCGTCCCGGCGGACGCCGCGGGAGAACCGTTCGTACCTGTGTGTCCACCGAACGGTGGACACACAGGTACGTACGGCACAATGTCCCTGCCCGCAGGCCACCCACGAGCGACGGAACGGCGTGATGAGCAAAACGATGTCAGTGCAGGACGGTGCCGAGGCCGGCGACGACCGTACGGACGCCCCCGGGGCGGTCGGCGGCAGCCGGGGGCTCGCGCTGTTGCTGGTGATCACCGGTGCGGCCGGACTGCTCGCCTCCTGGATCATCACGCTCGACAAGTTCGAGCTCCTGAAGGACCCGAACTTCCAGCCGGGATGCAGCATCAACCCGGTCGTCGCCTGCGGCAGCATCATGAAGAGCGACCAGGCGGAGGCGTTCGGCTTCCCGAACCCGATGCTGGGCCTCGCGGCGTACGCCGTCGTCATCTGCGTCGGCGTGAGCCTGCTCGGCCGGGCCCGCTTCCCGCGCTGGTACTGGCTGACGCTCAACGCGGGCACGCTCTTCGGCGTGGGCTTCTGCACCTGGCTGCAATTCCAGTCGCTCTACCGCATCAACGCCCTGTGCCTGTGGTGCTGCCTCGCGTGGGTCGCCACGATCCTGATGTTCTGGTACGTCACGTCCTTCAACGTCCGCCACGGCTTCCTGCCCGCGCCGGGCTGGCTGAAGACCTTCTTCGAGGACTTCACGTGGGCGCTTCCGGTCATGCACGTCGGCGTCATCGCGATGCTGATCTTCACGCGCTGGGGCTCCGACCTCTGGATCTGAGGCGCCGGGCCCGTTCCGAGGCCCGGAGCCGGTTGTCAGTGGGGTGGCATAGGGTTTTCGACGTGGAGCCCGACCTGTTCACCGCCGCAGCAGAGGACCGCCAGGAGAAGGACCCGTCCGCGAGTCCGCTGGCCGTCCGCATGCGTCCGCGCACGCTCGAAGAAGTAGTCGGCCAGCAGCATCTGCTGCGGCCGGGTTCACCGTTGCGCCGCCTCGTCGGCGAGGGCGGCGGCGGCCCCGCCGGGCCCTCGTCGGTGTTCCTGTGGGGCCCGCCCGGCATCGGCAAGACCACCCTGGCGTACGTGGTCTCCAAGGCGACGAACAAGCGCTTCGTGGAGCTCTCCGCGATCACCGCGGGCGTCAAGGAGGTCCGCGCGGTCATCGACGGCGCCCGCCGCGCCATGGGCGGCCACGGCAAGGAGACCGTCCTCTTCCTCGACGAGATCCACCGCTTCAGCAAGGCCCAGCAGGACTCCCTGCTGCCCGCCGTCGAGAACCGCTGGGTGACCCTGATCGCGGCCACCACGGAGAACCCGTACTTCTCGGTGATCTCCCCCCTCCTGTCCCGCTCCCTGCTGCTCACGCTCGAACCGCTCACGGACGACGACCTGCGCGGCCTCCTGGAGCGTGCCCTCACCGAGGAGCGCGGCCTCGGCGGCGCCGTCACGCTGCCCGACGAGGCGCGGGAGCACATCCTGCGGATCGCGGGCGGCGACGCACGGCGCGCGCTCACCGCCCTGGAGGCGGGCGCGGGCTCGGCACTCGCCAAGGGCGAGCAGGAGATCACCCTCCAGACCCTGGAGGAGTCGGTCGACCGGGCTGCCGTGAAGTACGACCGCGCGGGCGACCAGCACTACGACGTCGCGAGCGCCCTGATCAAGTCCATCCGCGGCTCGGACGTCGACGCCGCCCTGCACTATCTGGCCCGCATGATCGAGGCGGGCGAGGACCCGCGGTTCATCGCCCGGCGCCTGATGATCTCCGCAAGCGAGGACATCGGCCTCGCCGACCCCACGGCCCTGCCCACCGCCGTCGCCGCCGCCCAGGCCGTCGCGATGATCGGCTTCCCCGAGGCCGCCCTGACCCTCAGCCACGCCACGATCGCCCTCGCCCTGGCGCCGAAGTCGAACGCCGCGACGACGGCCATCGGCGCCGCCCTGGAGGACGTCCGCAAGGGCCACGCGGGCCCCGTCCCGCTCCACCTGCGCGACGGCCACTACAAGGGCGCGGCCAAGCTCGGCCACGCCCAGGGCTATGTGTATCCGCACGACCTCCCCGAAGGCATCGCCGCCCAGGAGTACGCCCCCGAAGCCCTGCGGGACCGCGAGTACTACACCCCCACCCGGCACGGCGCCGAGGCGCGGTACGCCGACGCCGTCGAGTGGACGAGGAAGCACCTCGGTCGCAAGCGGTCCTGAGCGCCCTGTAGAATCCCTCGGAGCGCTGCGTCCCGTGTCCGGTCCCGTACCGGCACCACCAGAACGGGACATCCAGCCGGAGCCCCGGCCCCCGGGCGGGGAGCTCCAGGAGCGTCGCGCGCCGTCGAAGGTGTCGCGGGCAGCCCACCACCCTCCCGGATTCCCGGGAATCGGCCGGTGGGCCACTCGCGTGCTGCACATAGTGCCCAGACCAGGGAGCGGCTGCCGGGCCCGTCCGCAGGGACGAGTCGGGTTTCCCAGGCTGCGGATGCGACCTCCCCTAACCCTGGTGAAGCCGATTTCGTACAGAAGAGCAGAGGTGTTTGGTTCATGCCGAACCAGTCCCGCCCCAAGGTCAAGAAGTCGCGTGCGCTCGGCATCGCGCTGACCCCGAAGGCCGTCAAGTACTTCGAGGCCCGCCCCTACCCGCCGGGCGAGCACGGCCGCGGCCGCAAGCAGAACTCGGACTACAAGGTCCGTCTGCTGGAGAAGCAGCGTCTGCGCGCGCAGTACGACGTGTCCGAGCGTCAGCTCGTCCGCGCCTACGAGCGTGCCGCCAAGACCCAGGGCAAGACCGGTGAGGCCCTGGTGATCGAGCTGGAGCGTCGTCTCGACGCCCTGGTCCTGCGTTCGGGCATCGCCCGCACCATCTACCAGGCCCGCCAGATGGTCGTCCACGGCCACATCGAGGTCAACGGCCAGAAGGTCGACAAGCCGTCCTTCCGCGTCAAGCCGGACGACGTCGTCATGGTCCGCGAGCGCAGCCGTCAGAAGCCGCTGTTCGAGGTCGCCCGCGAGGGTGGCTTCGCCGCCGACGGCGAGACCCCGCGCTACCTCCAGGTGAACCTCAAGGCCCTGGCCTTCCGCCTGGACCGCGAGCCGAACCGCAAGGAGATCCCCGTGATCTGCGACGAGCAGCTCGTCGTCGAGTACTACGCCCGCTGACCCGGACGTAGCCTCACCCGGCTCAGCCCGTCGTCCCCCCGCCCCGTGTGGCCGGGGAGACGGCGGGTTCGCGCGTTTCCGGAGGCCCGCAGAGGCGGGCACCTCGCGCCCACCGGTGCGCGTGCGGTAATGCGGGTACGGAGCCGGGGCCCCGGCGCGATAGGGTCGGAGGACGACTTTTCGACGTCCGGTGACCCTGGATTCCAGGGCGATGTCTCAGGGAGCGGTGCGCAGTGTCCGGTGGAGAGGTGGCCGGGATCCTGGTGGCCGTCTTCTGGGCGATTCTGGTCTCCTTCCTGGCCGTGGCGCTGGCGAGGCTGGCACAGACGCTCAGGGCGACCACCAAGCTCGTGGCGGACGTGACCGAACAGGCAGTGCCCCTGCTGGCCGACGCCTCCACGGCGGTGCGCTCCGCCCAGACCCAGATCGACCGCGTGGACGCCATCGCGACGGACGTCCAGGAAGTCACGTCGAACGCGTCGGCGCTGTCCACGACCGTGGCGTCCACCTTCGGCGGCCCCCTGGTCAAGGTCGCGGCCTTCGGCTACGGCGTGCGCCGGGCCCTCGGTCGCAAGGAAGAGCCCGCCAAGCCGTCCCGTCGGACGGTGGTCGTGGGCCGCACTCTCCCGTCCGCACGGCGGGGCAAGCGGAAGAAGGACTGACGCAGCGATGTTCCGCCGTACTTTCTGGTTCACCGCGGGCGCGGCCGCCGGCGTGTGGGCCACCACCAAGGTCAACCGCAAGCTGAAGCAGCTGACCCCCGAAAGTCTCGCCGCGCGGGCCGGCGACAAGGCGGTCGAGGCCGGTCACCGGCTCAAGGACTTCGCGCTCGACGTCCGCGACGGCATGGCACAGCGGGAGGCGGAGCTCGACGAGGCCCTCGGTCTGAACGCCCCGGTCGAGCCCGAACTGCCCGGCAGGCGCTTCGCCGTCGTCGAGCACCACACCGAGAAGAAACCGAAGTACCTGGAGAGCGCCGCGTACCCGAGGGACGCCGCGAACCCGACGTACTCGAACAACCGGAATGAGGACCACTGATGGAGTCGGCTGAAATCCGCCGCCGCTGGCTGAGCTTCTTCGAGGAGCGCGGGCACACCGTCGTCCCTTCGGCGTCGCTCATCGCGGACGACCCGACTCTGCTCCTGGTCCCCGCGGGCATGGTCCCCTTCAAGCCCTACTTCCTGGGTGAGGTCAAGCCGCCCGCCCCGCGCGTCACCAGCGTGCAGAAGTGCGTGCGTACGCCGGACATCGAAGAGGTCGGCAAGACCACCCGGCACGGCACGTTCTTCCAGATGTGCGGCAACTTCTCCTTCGGGGACTACTTCAAGGAAGGCGCCATCAAGCTGGCCTGGGAGCTGCTCACCGGCTCCGTGGCCGACGGTGGCTACGGCCTCGACCCGGAACGCCTGTGGATCACCGTCTACCTCGACGACGACGAGGCCGAGCGGATCTGGCACGAGGTGGTCGGCGTCCCCAAGGAGCGCATCCAGCGCCTGGGCAAGAAGGACAACTTCTGGTCCATGGGCGTCCCCGGGCCCTGCGGTCCCTGCTCCGAGATCAACTACGACCGCGGTCCCGAGTTCGGCGAGGAGGGCGGCCCCGCCGTCAACGACGAGCGCTACGTGGAGATCTGGAACCTGGTCTTCATGCAGTACGAGCGCGGTGCGGGTGACGGCAAGGAGGACTTCCCGATCCTCGGCGACCTGCCGTCGAAGAACATCGACACCGGCCTGGGTCTCGAACGTCTCGCCATGATCTTGCAGGACGTGCAGAACATGTACGAGACCGACACCCTGCGCGTCGTCATGGACAAGGCCACCGAGCTGACCGGCGTGCGCTACGGCGCCGCCCACGGCTCGGACGTCTCCCTGCGCGTGGTCGCCGACCACATCCGCACGTCCACCATGCTCATCGGCGACGGCGTCACGCCCGGCAACGAGGGCCGCGGCTACGTCCTGCGCCGCATCATGCGCCGCGCGATCCGCAACATGCGTCTCATGGGCGCCACCGGTCCCGTCGTCGCCGACCTCATCGACGTCGTCGTGGAGACGATGGGGCAGCAGTACCCGGAGCTCATCACCGACCGCAAGCGCACCGAGACGGTCGCCCTCGCCGAGGAGGCCGCCTTCCTGAAGGCCCTCAAGGGCGGCACGAACATCCTCGACACCGCGGTCACCGAGACCAAGGCCGCCGGCGGCCGGGTCCTCTCCGGCGACAAGGCGTTCCTGCTGCACGACACCTGGGGCTTCCCCATCGACCTCACCCTGGAGATGGCCGCCGAGCAGGGCCTCGCCGTGGACGAGGACGGCTTCCGGCGCCTGATGAAGGAGCAGCGGGACCGCGCCAAGGCCGACGCCAGGGCCAAGAAGACCGGTCACGCCGACCTCGGCGCCTACCGGGAGATCGCCGACAACGCCGGAGCCACCGACTTCACGGGCTACTCGGCCACCGAGAACGAGGCCGTGATCGTCGGCCTGCTCGTCGACGGCGTGTCCTCGCCCGCCGCCACCGAGGGCGACGAGGTCGAGATCGTCCTCGACCGCACCCCGTTCTACGCCGAGGGCGGCGGCCAGATCGGCGACACCGGCCGCATCCGCCTCGACAGCGGTGCCGTCGTCGACATCCGCGACGTCCAGAAGCCGGTGCCCGGCGTGCACGTCCACAAGGGCGTCGTCCAGGTCGGCGAGATCACCGTCGGCGCCCCGGTGTGGGCCTCGATCGACGCCCACCGCCGCCGTGCCATCGCCCGCGCCCACTCCGCCACGCACCTCACGCACCAGGCGCTGCGCGACGCGCTCGGCCCGACGGCCGCGCAGGCCGGTTCCGAGAACCAGCCCGGTCGCTTCCGGTTCGACTTCGGTTCGCCGTCGGCCGTGCCCACGACCGTCATGACGGACGTCGAGCAGAAGATCAACGACGTGCTCACCCGGGAGCTCGACGTCCAGGCCGAGGTCATGTCGATCGACGAGGCCAAGAAGCAGGGCGCCATCGCCGAGTTCGGCGAGAAGTACGGCGAGCGCGTGCGCGTCGTGACCATCGGCGACTTCTCCAAGGAGCTGTGCGGCGGCACGCACGTGCACAACACCGCCCAACTCGGCCTGGTGAAGCTGCTCGGCGAGTCCTCCATCGGCTCCGGCGTGCGGCGCATCGAGGCCCTGGTCGGCGTCGACGCCTACAACTTCCTCGCCAAGGAGCACACGGTCGTCGCCCAGCTCCAGGAGCTGGTCAAGGGCCGCCCCGAGGAGCTGCCCGAGAAGATCTCCGGCATGCTCGCCAAGCTGAAGGACGCCGAGAAGGAGATCGAGAAGTTCCGCGCGGAGAAGGTCCTCCAGGCCGCCGCGGGCCTCGCCCAGGGCGCCAAGGACGTGCGCGGCGTCGCTCTGGTCACCGGCCAGGTCCCGGACGGCACCGGCGCCGACGACCTGCGCAAGCTGGTCCTCGATGTGCGCGGCCGCCTCGACCAGGCGTCGGGGGCGAGCGACCGCCCGGTGGTCGTGGCCCTGTTCAGCTCGGCCAACGGCCGTCCGCTGACGGTCATCGCCACCAACGAGAGCGCCCGCGAGCGCGGCCTGAAGGCCGGTGACCTGGTCCGCACCGCCGCCAAGACCCTCGGTGGCGGTGGCGGCGGCAAGCCGGACGTCGCCCAGGGCGGCGGTCAGAACGTGGCCGCCGTCGGTGACGCGGTCGCCGCCGTCGAGCGTCTCGTCGCCGAGACGGCCTGAGGCCCGCACCGATGTCCGACAGCATCCGGCGCGGGCGCAGGCTCGCGATCGACGTCGGGGACGCCCGGATCGGGGTCGCCTCGTGCGACCCCGACGGGATCCTCGCCACGCCGGTGGAGACCGTGCCGGGACGCGATGTCCCGGCCGCCCACCGGCGGCTGCGGCAACTCGTCGAGGAGTACGAGCCGATCGAGGTCGTCGTCGGGCTCCCGCGCTCCCTCAAGGGGGGCGAGGGCCCGGCCGCCGTCAAGGTCCGCGGCTTCGCACAGGAGCTCGCCGTCGGGATCGCGCCCGTTCCGGTGAGGCTCGTGGACGAGAGGATGACCACAGTGACGGCGAGTCAGAGCCTGCGCGCCTCCGGTGTGAAGTCCAAAAAGGGCAGGTCTGTCATCGATCAGGCGGCAGCCGTGGTGATTCTCCAGCAGGCACTGGAGTCCGAACGGGCGTCAGGCAGGGCTCCCGGCGAGGGCGTCGAAGTGGTCATCTGATCGCGATACGGTAACGTGCCGCGCGATGCGGCGGCGTTCGAACAGCCGCCGCACGGCATCAAGAGGCGGAACGGTTGCCCTGACATCCAGCCGGTGGCCCCCGCCTCGCGGCTCGTAGGGGATCGATGACTGAGTATGGCCGGGGCCCAGGCTCCGAACCGTGGCATCCCGAGGACCCGTTGTACGGGGACGGCGGATGGGGAGGACAGCAGGCCGCCGGCCAGTCCCCCTACGGCGGCCAGGGGCAGCACCACCCTCAGGACCCGCAGCACTCTCAGCAGCCTCAGCAGTCGCACCCCCAGCAGTCGCACCACGACCAGCACCAGCAGCAAGCGCAGCACCAGCAGCAGCAAGCACAGCAGCACATGCAGCAACAGCAGCAGGCTCCGTACGGCGACTGGGCCACCGGCCATCAGCCGGGTCACGACCAGCAGCAATACGGTCAGCAGAGCCACGCCCAGGCCCCGGGCGCGCAGGGCGCCCCGGCCGCCCAGTACGGCGGAAGCGGCCAGGCGCAGGACGGCGGCTGGGACAGCGGGCAGCACGGACAGGTTCCCTACGGCGGTGATCCGGCGGACCCCTACGGCGGGCAGCCCGCGGCCTACTCCGAAGAGCGCCCCGACTACTACGCCACGGAGGACGCCTACCCGCCGCCCGAGCCGCCGGGCCGCCGTCGCCGCACCCCCGAGCCGGAGCCTGAGACGGGCTGGGACCCCGGGCCTGACCAGGGGGAACACGCCTTCTTCAGCGGCGATGACGACGACGCCGACGACTCCGACGAGCCCGGGCGCGGTGGCGGCCGCGGTGACCGGCGCGGGCGCGGCGGCAAGAAGCAGCGGAAGCAGCGCAACGGCTGCGCCTGCCTGGTGGTGGCGGTGGTCTTCGCCGGTGGACTCGGCGGCGTCGGCTATTTCGGCTACCAGTTCTACCAGGATCGCTTCGGCACGGCGCCGGACTTCTCGGGTGACGGCAGCGGCACGGCCACGGTCGCCATCGACAAGGGCTCCGGCGGTTATGTCATCGGCCAGAAACTCAAGGAGGCAGGGGTCGTCAAGAGCGTCGACGCCTTTGTCTCCGCACAGGGCAAGAACCCGGACGGACAGAAGCTCCAGGCGGGCGTCTACACCCTGAAGAAGCAGATGTCCGCGGCGTCCGCGCTCGAATTGATGCTCAGCCCCAAGAGCCGTAACAACCTCATTATTCCGGAAGGCAAACGGAATATCTGGGTGTACGAGCAGATCGACGAGCGGCTGAAACTCCAGAAGGGCGCCACCAAGGACATCGCCCGCAAGCAGTGGCGGAACCTGGGCCTGCCCAAGTGGGCGTCCGACAACATCGGCAGCGAGGTCAAGGACCCGCTCGAGGGCTTCCTCTACCCCTCCAGCTACCCCGTCGCCAAGGGCCAGAAGCCCGAGGAGGTCCTGCGCAAGATGGTGGCCGAGGCCACCACCAGGTACGACGCGATGGGCGTTGAGGAGCAGGCCGAGCAGCTGAACCTGGAGAACCCGCTCCAGGTCGTCACGGTGGCCAGCCTCGTGCAGGCCGAGGGCAAGTACAAGCACGACTTCGAGAAGGTCGCGACGGTCGTCTACAACCGCCTGAAGCCCGGCAACACCGAGACCTACGGCCTCCTGGACTTCGACTCGACGGTCAACTACCTGAAGGGCCAGTCCAAGCTGGCCATCGGCTCCGTCGACCAGCTGCGTCAGCTGAAGGACCCGTACAACACGTACAAGATCAAGGGTCTGCCGCCCGGACCCATCGGCAACCCGGGTGCGGTCGCGATCAAGTCCGCGCTGAATCCGGAGAAGGGCGACTGGTACTACTTCGTGTCCGTCAGCGAGGACGAGACGCTCTTCGCGGAGACGAACGAGGAGCAGAACCGGAACCGCGAGAAGTACGAGAAGAACCTCGAGGAACAGAAGGGTCAATGAGCGCGCAGCAGCGCCGAGCGGCCGTGCTCGGCTCTCCCATCGCCCACTCGCTCTCACCGGTGCTGCACCGCGCCGCGTACGGGGCCCTGGGTCTGGACGACTGGTCGTACGACCGTTTCGAGATCGACGAGGCGGGGCTGCCCGCGTTCTTCGGGCGGCTCGGCCCCGAGTGGGCCGGTCTCTCCCTGACCATGCCGCTCAAGCGGGCGGTGATCCCGCTCCTCGACGAGGTCAGCGGGACCGCGGCCGCGGTCGAGGCCGTGAACACCGTCGTGTGCGCGGCGGACGGCCGGCGCGTCGGTGACAACACCGACATCCCCGGCATGGTCGCCGCCCTGCGGGAACGCGGGATCGAACAGGTCGAGTCCGCGGCGATCCTCGGCGCCGGCGCCACGGCGTCCTCCGCGCTCGCCGCGCTCGCCCGGATCTGCACCGGCGAGGTGGTCGCCTACGTACGCAGCGAGGCCCGCGCCGCCGAGATGCGGCAGTGGGGCGAGCGGCTCGACGTCGAGGTGCGCGTCGCCGACTGGGCGGACGCCGAGCGGGCACTGCACGCTCCGCTGGTCGTCGCCACCACCCCGGCCGGCGCCACGGACGCCCTGTCCCACGTCGTGCCGGAGCGCCCCGCCACCCTCTTCGACGTCCTCTACGACCCCTGGCCCACCGAACTCGCGGCCCGGTGGTCGGCGTACGGCGGTGCCGTCGTCAGCGGACTCGACCTGCTCGTCCACCAGGCGGTGCTCCAGGTCGAGCAGATGACGGGCCGCGCGCCGGGCCCCCTCGACGCGATGCGGAAGGCCGGGGAGCGGGCGCTCGCGGAGCGCTGAGCAGGCGGCACGGTCGGCGCCGGGCCGCTCGGCGGAATGTCCGGGGCGGCTCCCGGGGGCCGCTCGGGGAGCCGTGCCCGGCCCGCGGCAGCCCGTGCCGTCTGCGCTTTTGCCCGTCCGTCAGGTGGACCGGGCTCCTGACCGGGCCCCCGGGCATGGGAGGATCAGGAGGCGGCCGGCCGGGGCCACACCTCCGGTTGCGCCGAAAGCAGTCCCAGGCGCGAGCATCGAGGAGCACCGTTGAGCAGGTTGCGTTGGCTGACCGCGGGGGAGTCGCACGGACCCGCACTGGTGGCGACGCTGGAGGGCCTTCCGGCCGGCGTCCCGATCACCACGGACATGGTGGCGGACCACCTTGCCCGCCGGCGGCTCGGCTACGGGCGCGGCGCCCGGATGAAGTTCGAGCGCGACGAGGTCACCTTCCTCGGCGGCGTGCGCCACGGCCTCACGATGGGTTCGCCCGTCGCGGTCATGGTGGGCAACACCGAGTGGCCCAAGTGGGAACAGGTCATGGCCGCCGACCCGGTCGACCCCGCCGAACTCGCCGCGCAGGCGCGCAACGCGCCGCTGACCCGCCCCCGGCCCGGTCACGCCGACCTCGCCGGCATGCAGAAGTACGGCTTCGACGAGGCCAGGCCCGTCCTGGAGCGCGCCTCCGCGCGGGAGACCGCGGCCCGGGTCGCGCTCGGCGCGGTGGCCCGCTCCTACCTGAAAGAGACGGCCGGGATCGAGATCGTCTCGCACGTGGTGGAGCTGGCCGCGGCCAAGGCCCCCTACGGCGTGTACCCGACGCCCGCCGACGTCGAGAAGCTGGACGCGGACCCGGTGCGCTGCCTGGACGCCGACGCGTCGAAGGCGATGGTCGCGGAGATCGACCAGGCCCACAAGGACGGCGACACCCTCGGCGGCGTGGTCGAGGTGCTCGCGTACGGCGTGCCGGTGGGCCTCGGCTCGCACGTGCACTGGGACCGCCGCCTCGACGCACGGCTCGCCGCCGCGCTCATGGGCATCCAGGCCATCAAGGGCGTCGAGGTCGGCGACGGCTTCGACCTCGCCCGGGTGCCCGGCTCCCAGGCGCACGACGAGATCATCGCCACGGCCGACGGCGTCAAGCGCGCCACGGGCCGCTCCGGCGGCACCGAGGGCGGCCTGACCACCGGTGAACTGCTGCGCGTACGGGCCGCCATGAAGCCCATCGCGACCGTGCCGCGCGCCCTCGCCACCATCGACGTGGCCACCGGCGAGGCGGCCAAGGCCCACCACCAGCGCTCCGACGTGTGCGCCGTCCCCGCGGCCGGGATCGTGGCCGAGGCCATGGCGGCGCTGGTGCTCGCGGACGCGGTGGCGGAGAAGTTCGGCGGCGACAGCGTGCCGGAGACCCGCCGCAACGTGCGGTCGTACCTCGACAACTTGCAGATCCGGTGACCGGGGGCCCAGTGGAGCCGGTCGTCGCGTCCGCCGCCGAGCAGGCGCGGGGCGCCGGCGCCGGGAGCGGGCCCAAGATCGTGCTCGTCGGGCCGATGGGCTCGGGCAAGTCCACGGTGGGCGCGCTCGTCGCCGAGCGGCTCGGCGTGGTCTACCGGGACACCGACGCCGACATCGTGGCGGCGGAGGGCCGCGAGATCGCCGACATCTTCGTCGACGAGGGCGAGCCGTACTTCCGTGAGCGCGAACGCGCGGCGGTGCGTGCCGCCGTCGCCACGCACCCCGGTGTGCTCGCGCTCGGCGGCGGCGCGATCCTCGACGAGGGCACCCGTGCGCTCCTTCGGGGCCTGCCCGTCGTCTATCTGTCGATGGACGTCGACGAGGCCGTGCGCCGGGTCGGCCTGAACACCGCCCGCCCGCTGCTCGCCGTCAACCCGCGCAAGCAGTGGCGCGAGCTGATGGGGGCACGCCGTCATCTGTACGAAGAAGTCGCCCGTGCCGTCGTCGCCACCGACGACCGCACCCCCGAAGAGGTCGCGGAAGCGGTCCTCGACGCACTGGAGTTGAAGACCGCGAATCCCGGGGGACGACCCCCGGGCCCCCGGCCGGAGGACCCGATGGCAAGCCAGGTAACAAGGATTCACGTCGGCGGCACGGCGGGCACCGAGCCGTACGAGGTGCTCGTCGGGCGGCAGCTGCTCGGCGAGCTCGGCGGACTGATCGGCGACGCCGCCAAGCGGGTCGCCGTCATCCACCCCGAGGCGCTCGCCGAGACCGGTGAGGCGCTGCGTCAGGACCTCGCCGACCAGGGGTACGAGGCCGTGGCCGTGCAGGTGCCCAACGCGGAGGAGGCCAAGACCGCCGAGGTCGCCGCGTACTGCTGGAAGGCGCTCGGCCAGTCCGGTTTCACGCGCACCGATGTGATCGTGGGCGTCGGCGGCGGCGCCACCACCGACGTGGCCGGATTCGTGGCCGCGAGCTGGCTGCGCGGCGTGCGGTGGATCGCCGTACCGACGACGGTGCTCGGCATGGTGGACGCGGCGGTCGGCGGCAAGACCGGCATCAACACCGCCGAGGGCAAGAACCTGGTGGGTGCCTTCCACCCGCCCGCGGGCGTGCTGTGCGACCTGGCCGCCCTCGACTCGCTGCCGGTGCACGACTACGTCTCCGGGCTCGCGGAGATCATCAAGGCGGGGTTCATCGCCGATCCGGCCATCCTCGACCTGATCGAGGCCGACCCGGAAGCGGCCCGCACGCCCGCGGGACCCCACACCGCCGAGTTGATCGAACGTTCTATTCAGGTCAAGGCGGAGGTCGTCTCCGGCGATCTGAAGGAGTCCGGCCTCCGGGAGATCCTCAACTACGGGCACACGCTGGCGCACGCCATCGAGAAGAACGAGCGCTACAAGTGGCGGCACGGCGCGGCCGTCGCCGTCGGCATGCACTTCGCGGCCGAACTCGGCCGCCTGGCGGGCCGGTTGGACGACGCGACCGCCGACAGGCACCGCACCGTCCTTGAGTCCGTCGGACTGCCGCTGAGCTACCGCTACGACCAGTGGCCGAAGCTCCTGGAGACCATGAAGGTCGACAAGAAGTCCCGCGGTGACCTGCTGCGCTTCATCGTCCTCGACGGTCTCGCCAAGCCGACCGTCCTGGAGGGCCCGGACCCGGCGGTGCTGCTCGCCGCGTACGGGGAAGTCGCCGACTGACCGTCCGGTCCGCCCCGTTACGGGTGGAGTCACGGGCGGAACGAACAAGCCACGGGCACTCCGTGACCGCCCCGGCCGTTCACACAACGTCGGCCGGGGACGGTACCGTTCGGTAAGGGTGGCCCCGGCCGCCGCCCCTATCAGCAGTCGTACGAGACGGAGTGGCACCGGATGCAGCACGCAGTGGGATCTCCGCTGCCGCCGCCCCCTCAGCCGGGGCACGGACCGGCCACCGGCTGGTCCCCGGCCGCACCTCACCCGGGTGCCCCGACGGCGGGCCCGCACGGCCATCCGGTGGCGCCGCCCGCCCCGGCAGGACCGCACCACGGTCCCGCGGTGCCCCACGCCCAGACCGGTCCCGCCCCCGCCGCGCCCGCGTCCGCTCCCGCCCCGCCGGTCCCGCCCGCCCGTGACACCACCGGCCACATCCAGCTTCCGCCCGGTGGCCCCGTCGCCATGCCGAGCCCGCCGCCCGGCGCGACCCCGGCCGACACGGGCTCCACGACGCTCGCCGTGCTCCTGATCGGCCCCGCGGGCGCGGGCAAGACCAGCGTGGCGAAGTTCTGGGCCGAGCACCGGCGTGTGCCGACGGCCCACATCAGCCTCGACGACGTACGCGAATGGGTCCGCTCGGGCTTCGCCGACCCCCAGTCGGGCTGGAACGACCACTCCGAGGCGCAGTACCGCCTGGCCCGCCGCACCTGCGGCTTCGCCGCGCGCAACTTCCTCGCCAACGGCATCTCCTGCGTCCTCGACGACGCCGTCTTCCCGGACCGCCCGGTCGTCGGCCTCGGCGGCTGGAAGCGGCACGTGGGCCCGGGCCTGCTGCCGGTGGTCCTGCTCCCCGGCCTGGAGATCGTCCTGGAGCGCAACTCCCAGCGGAGCGGCAACCGCCGCCTCACCGACGAGGAGGTCGCCCGCATCCACGGCCGCATGGCCGGGTGGTACGGCTCGGGACTGCCCATCATCGACAACTCCCAGCTCGACGTCCCCGCCACGGCCCGCGTCCTGGACGACGTCCTGGCCCGCGCCATCACGAGCCCCCCGAAGTGGTAGCGGCGGGGCGGACGCGCCAGCGGCCCCGCCCCGCCCCGCACGGGGCACCGCCCGTCCGGACGCGCTGAGACGGCCGGTGCGTCGGGGCGCTCATAGGCTCGCCCCATGTCAGAGGTGTACGCCGCGCGCAGGGAGCGGCTCAGGGAGCGCTGTGCGGGCAGTGGGAGCGCCGCGGCGGTGGTGTCGCGGCCCGCGAACGTGCGCTATCTCGCGGGCGCGGCGCCGAGCGGTGCGGCGCTGCTGCTCGGCAGGACCGAGGACGTACTGGTGTGCGCCCGCCCGCCGGGGGAGGAACCCGACGCGGAGCGGCCGGACGCCGACCTGCGCACGCACGTCCTCGAGGCGCGCGGCGGGGACCCGGTCGTCGCCGCGGCCGGGCAGGCCGCGGCCCAGGGCGCCGAGTCGCTGGCCGTGGAGGAGCACCATCTGACCGTGGCCCGCCACCACGCGCTGACCTCGGTGGCGCCGGCCCTGCGCCTGGCCGACCTGGCCTGCGGCGTGGAGCAGCTGCGCCTGGTCAAGGACGAGGAGGAGATCTCCTGTCTGCGGATCGCCGCCGAGATCGCCGACCAGGCCCTCGGCGAGCTGCTCGAGTCGATCCTGGTCGGGCGCACGGAACGGCACCTCGCCCTGGAGCTGGAGCGCCGTCTGGTGGACCACGGCGCCGACGGCCCCGCCTTCCCGACCTCGGTCGCCACCGGGCCGAACTCGGGGCGCGGCGGCCACCGTCCCACCGACCGCAGGGTCGAGGAGGGCGATTTCCTCTCGGTGTGCCTGGGCTCGTGCTACCGCGGCTACCGCAGCGAGATCGGCCGCACCTTCGTCATCGGCACCTCGCCCGCGGACTGGCAGATCGAGCTGTACGACCTCGTCTTCGCCGCTCAGCGAGCAGGCCGTGAGGCTCTCGTACCCGGCGCCGCGTACCGTGACGTGGACCGCGCGGCACGGCATGTGCTGGACGCCGCCGGGTATGCGGACGGACTTCCTCCGCGCACCGGGCACGGGGTGGGACTCGAAATCGACGAGGACCCGCAGTTGGCGCCCGCAGCCATGGGTAAACTGGACGCTTGCGTGCCGGTCACCGTCGAACCGGGGGTTCACCTCCCGGGCCGGGGCGGGGTCCGGATCGATGACACGCTCGTCGTCCGCTGCGAAGCGGACGGCGGACCCGAGCTACTCACCATCACGACCAAGGAGCTGCTCGCGCTCTAGCGCGTGCACGTGCCCGGGGTCGTCCACGTCAGTCCAGGAGATTCCGCAACCGTGGCTTCCACGAACGACCTCAAGAACGGCCTGGTGCTCAAGCTCGAAGGCGGCCAGCTCTGGTCCGTCGTCGAGTTCCAGCACGTCAAGCCCGGCAAGGGCCCGGCCTTCGTGCGCACCAAGCTCAAGAACGTGCTCTCCGGCAAGGTCGTCGACAAGACCTTCAACGCCGGCGTCAAGGTCGAAACGGCCACCGTCGACAAGCGCGACATGCAGTTCTCGTACATGGACGGCGACTACTTCGTCTTCATGGACATGGAGACCTACGACCAGCTGCACATCGACAAGAAGGTCGTCGGCGACGCCGCGAACTTCCTCATCGAGGGCTTCGAGGCCACCGTCGCCCAGCACGAGGGCGAGGTCCTCTTCGTCGAGCTGCCCGCCGCCGTCGAGCTCGTCATCCAGGAGACGGAGCCGGGCGTCCAGGGCGACCGCTCCACCGGTGGCACCAAGCCCGCCATCCTGGAGACCGGCCACCAGATCAACGTGCCGCTCTTCATCACCACCGGCGAGAAGATCAAGGTCGACACCCGCGACAGCAGCTACCTCGGCCGGGTGAACAGCTAACCGTGGCCGCCCGTAACACGGCCCGCAAGCGCGCCTTCCAGATCCTTTTCGAGGCCGACCAGCGCGGCGTCGACGTCCTGACCGTCCTCGCGGACTGGGTGCGGCACTCGCGGACCGACACCAGGCAGCCGCCGGTGAGCGAGTACACGATGGAGCTCGTCGAGGGCTACGAGAAGCACGCTTCCCGTATCGACGAGCTCATCTCGCAGTACGCCGTCGGATGGACGCTCGACCGGATGCCGGTCGTCGACCGCAACATCCTGCGGCTCGGCGCCCACGAGCTGGTCTGGGTCGACGGTACGCCCGACGCGGTGGTTCTGGACGAGGCCGTCCAGCTCGCCAAGGAATTCTCCACGGACGAGTCGCCGGCCTTCATCAATGGCCTGCTCGGCAGGTTCAAGGACCTGAAGCCGAGTCTTCGCCGAGGCGAGTAGGCACCCGCCGCTTTCCCGGTTCCTGGAGGGCCCGCAGCCCAACGGCGGCGGGCCCTCCAGGTTTTGCCGAGGGTTTCCCCACACGTTTCGCACAGGGTTTCGCACAGGTTTTGCCGCACCGGTCTGTCACCGCGCTCGGAAGAGGCCGGAATTGTCACCGCGGCTGGGAAGAGGCCGTGAAAAAGCCGCCGGGGTGGGGGGGGGCCCCGGGGGGTGGGGCCCCCCCCGGGGCCCGGTGTGGGGGATTTTGTCCCCCCGGGAAGATAAAGCCCGAGTGGGGGGCC